>NZ_AP017655.1:3156146-3767292 GCF_002355855.1 Sphingobium cloacae | reverse complement strand
CTGTCCCTCCTGCCCGTCCACCGCTGCGCTATCCTTTATCAAAATGCTGCCCTTCCAGCGTCCCCGTTTTGCCGGAACCGGCGACACAGAGAGGCTTTCCGGGGAAATGCCATTTCCCCGGGCGTTCTGTATCACCAACAACCAGCAACAGCCGCCGAAGCGATTCGATCAGCGGCTAGGGAAGGAAAATAGACAGGGCTTCGACGCCGGATCAAGGGCGGGATGGGTCAAAAAAATGAAATAAAGACATTGACTCAGCAAAGCCGCCGAAAACCTCAAATTACAATTTTCTGACTATATTTCAGTGGATTAATTAACTCTTATTTTGACGCACCGCGTCGAATCGGAGGAAATCCGCCAATCCCGGAATGTGACAGGCAGGTAAAAGCCATATGAAAAAAGCCCGCCCCGGTCTTGCCGGAGCAGGCTATCCATTTCAGGCCGAAGCCGGGGGTCAGGCGAGCGCGCTGACAGCCTTGGTCAGGCGGCCGAACTTGCGCGCGGCGGTGTTCTTGTGCAGCACGCCGCGGGCAACGCCACGGGCGAGCTCGGGCTGGACGCTCTGGAGCGCGGTCGCGGCGGCGGTCTTGTCACCGGCGGTGATGGCGGCTTCCACCTTCTTCACCAGGGTGCGGATCCGGCTGATGCGGGCGCCATTGATTTCGGCGCGGCGCGCGTTGCGGCGGATGCGCTTCTTGGCTTGCGGCGTATTGGCCATTCTTGTCCTCGGCTTGCAAATCTCGTGAAAGAACCGCCCGGATTCGCCCCAGGCGGCTCGTGAAGGCTGGCCCCTTACAGGGATAAGCAGGCAGCGTCAACCAATGCGGTCACGCTATTTCTGGCATTTCGGGCAGTGGAAGGTCGATCGCCCGCCGTCCACGCGCCGCCGGACGGTGCCGCCGCAGGGGCATGGCTGCCCTTCCCGGCCATAGACGCGCCATTGCTTCGAGAAATAGCCCAGCTCGCCATCGGGCCGCGCATAGTCGCGCAGCGTGGAGCCGCCCGCGACGATGGCGGCGGAGAGAACCGCGCGAATCGATTCGACCAGCAGGGCGAGGCGGGGCCGCGCGATCTTCCCCGCCGCGCGAGTGGGCGCGATGCCCGCCATGTTCAGCGCCTCGCACACATAGATGTTGCCGAGGCCCGCGACGATCCTCTGGTCGAGCAGCGCGGCCTTGATCGAGGTCGCCTTCCCCTCCAGCGCGCGCGCCAGAGTGGCGGGCGTGAAGTCCGGTCCCAGCGGCTCCGGCCCCATGCGGGTGAAGGGGGCATGGGCTTCCCACGCCTCGCTGCGTACCAGGTCGAGCGAGCCGAAGCGGCGCGGATCGTTGAGCGCAAGCAGCCGCCCCGCCCCCGTTTCGATCAGCAGATGGTCGTGCGCGCCGATCGCCGCCGGGTCGATCCGCCAGCGGCCCGACATGCCGAGATGGAAGATGAGCGTGTCGCCCCGGTCGGTGCCGATCAGGCCATATTTGGCGCGGCGCGACAGGCTGGTAACGATCGCGCCCGTCAGCCTTTGGCGCAGGTCTACGGGAATGGGGAAGCGCAGGTCGGCGCGGCGCGGCTCGACTCGCGCGAGGGTCGCGCCTTCGAGGACTGAGCGCAGACCGGCGACGGTGGTTTCGACTTCGGGAAGTTCAGGCATGATGTCCCGTCTAATGGCTGGCGCGCGCGGCGAACAGCGTCTAGAGCGCTTTGCCATGAACGACACCGTATCTTTCGGCTATCGCGATGTGGATGCTGCTGAAAAGCAGGGCATGGTCCGCGCGGTCTTTTCCAATGTCGCGTCGAAATACGACCTGATGAACGACGCCATGTCGGGCGGCGCGCACCGGCTGTGGAAGGACCAGTTTGTCAACCGCGTGAAGCCGCGCAAGGGCGAGCAGATTCTCGACATGGCGGGCGGCACGGGCGACATCGCCTTTCGGATGCACCGCCATGGCGCGCAGGTGACCGTTTCCGACATCAACCCCGAAATGCTCGCGGTCGGCGTCGAGCGGGCGAAGAAGAAGGGCTATGAAGGCCTGATCTGGTCGGAGCAGAATGCGGAGGAACTGAGTTTCGGCGACCGGGCGTTCGACGCCTATACGATCGCCTTCGGCATCCGCAACGTGACGCATATCGACAAGGCGTTGCGGGAAGCGCATCGGGTGCTGAAGTTCGGCGGGCGCTTTTTCTGCCTGGAATTCTCGACGACGACATGGCCGGGTTTCGCTGATGTCTATGACGTCTATTCGCACCGCCTGGTGCCCAAGCTCGGCAAGCTCTTCGCCGGGGATGAGGAGAGCTATCGCTATCTGATCGAATCGATCCGCCGCTTCCCGCCCATGCCGAAGTTCGAGGGCATGATCCGCGAGGCCGATTTCGTGAATACCAGGGTCGAGCCGATCCTGGGCGGGCTGGTGGCGATCCACAGCGGCTGGAAGATCTGAAGGCCCATGCCTTCCCACGTCACGCATATCTGGCGGCTGCTGAGATGGGGCCGCACGCTGGCGCGATACGGCGCGCTGCGCGGGATCGAGCGCGATCCGTTGACGCCCGCGCCGGTGCGGCGGCTGGTGCGGCTGGCGCGTTTCGGGGCGCGGGTGCCCAAACAGCCGCGCTATGCCGACGCCTTTCAGGCCATCGGACCCGCCGCGATCAAGCTGGGGCAGACGCTCGCCACACGGCCCGATCTGGTGGGGGAGGATGCGGCCAGCGACCTGCTGCGCTTGCAGGATGCGCTGCCGCCCGTGCCCGTCGCCATCATCCGCGCGCAGATCGAGCAGAGCTTCGGGCGGCCATTGGAGTCGGTCTACAGCCGGTTCGATGACGTGCCGGTGGGCGCCGCCTCCATCGCGCAGGTACACCGCGCCGTCACCACCGATGGCCGCGACGTGGCGGTGAAGGTGATCCGCCCCGGCGTGATCGACCGCTTCAACCGCGACATCCAGACCTATGAATGGGCGGCCGCGCATCTGGAGATGCTGGGCGGGGAAGCCGCGCGCCTGCGCCCCCGCCTCGTCATCGCCAATATGAAGCGGTGGACCGCGCGCGAACTGGATTTGCGGCGCGAGGCGGCCTCAGCTTCCGAACTGGCCGAGGCGATGGAGGCGATGCCCGGATACCGCATCCCGGCCATCGACTGGGACCGCACGACCGGCAAGGTCATGACGATGGCGTGGGTCGACGGCATCAAGATTTCCGACCGCGACGCCCTGATCGCCGCCGGGCATGACGTGAAGGCAATCGCGGCGCGGCTGGTCAACGCCTTCCTGCGGCAGGCCATCGCGGAGGGTTTCTTCCACGCCGACATGCATCAGGGAAACCTGTTCGTGACAGGGAATGGCGACATCGTCGCCATCGACTTCGGCATCATGGGCCGGATCGACCGGCGGGCGCGCATGTGGCTGGCGGAAATTCTCTACGGCCTCATCACCGGCAACTATCGCCGCGTGGCGGAAATCCATTTCGAGGCGCAATATGTGCCCGCCCATCATGACGTGGCGGAGTTCGCGACGGCCTTGCGCGCCGTGGGCGAGCCGATGCGCGGCAAGCCGGTGCGGGAGCTGTCGGTCGGCGGGATGCTGGACGGCCTCTTCGCCATCACCCGCGATTTCGACATGCAGACGCAGCCGCATCTGCTGCTGCTGCAAAAGACGATGGTGATGGTGGAGGGCGTGGCCACCGCGCTCGACCCCGACATCAACCTGTGGGAGACGAGCGGCCCCTATGTAAAGGAATGGCTGCGGACCGAACTCGGCCCCGAAGCCAAGGCGGCCGACACGCTGATCGAGAATTGGCGCACCCTGCAACGCCTGCCGGGGCTGGTGCGCCGGATCGAGGATGCCTTCCCTGAAAAGGGCGGCGCCCCCCCTCCCCCACCGCTCAGCGAGGTGAGGGTCATCCGCATCGGGGGCGGGTGGCGTTATGCCGTGGTTGCCGCCCTTGCAGCAGCGGGTGGAGCGATCGTTACGGCGCTGCTACATCTGCATATATGACTCAGCCTCGCATCCTTCTCATCGTTTCCGGCGGCATCGCGGCGTACAAGTCGCTGGAACTGGTGCGGCTGCTGCGCAAGCGCGGGATCGCGGTACGCGCGGTGCTGACGGCGGCGGCGGAGAAATTCGTGACGCCGCTCAGCCTCGGCGTGCTGACGGAGGATCATGTCTATGGCGACATGTTCAACCTGAAGGAAGAACGGGAGATCGGGCATATCCAACTTTCCCGGCAGGCCGATCTGGTCGTGGTCGCGCCTGCGACTGCCGACATTCTTGCGAAGATGGCGGCGGGCATCGCCGATGATCTTGCGACCACATTGCTGCTCGCCACTGACAAGCCGGTGCTGGCCGTGCCCGCGATGAACGTGCGCATGTGGCACCATGCCGCGACGCAGCGGAACCTCGCCCGGCTGCGCGAGGACGGCGTGCACGTCATGGAGCCGGACAGCGGCGAGATGGCCTGTGGCGAATATGGCAAAGGCCGCCTGCCTGACCCCGAACGGATCGCGGCGGAGATCGCGCGGCTGATCGCCCAGCCCCTGTCCGCCGATCCGCTTGCCGAACAGCCGGATTTCGAGGGGCCCGCTCTACCGTTGGCGGGCCGGCATGTCCTCATCACCGCCGGGCCGACGCATGAGCCGATCGACCCGGTGCGCTACATCGCCAATCGTTCGTCGGGCAAGCAGGGTTTCGCCATCGCCGCCGCCGCCGCGCGGGCCGGAGCGCGGGTGACGCTGGTGGCCGGGCCGGTGCATCTGCCGACGCCGCAGGGGGTGGAGCGCGTGGACGTGCAAACCGCGCGGGAGATGATGGCGGCGGTCGAGGCCGCGCTGCCCGCCGATGCGGCGATCATGGTCGCCGCCGTGGCGGACTGGCGCACCGCCGATGCCGCCGGCCAGAAGCTCAAGAAGGATGGATCGGGCCAGCCCGCGCCGCTTCCGCTGGTGGAGAACCCCGATATTCTGGCGACGTTGGGCCGCCATGCCAAGCGCCCCGCCCTCCTGATCGGCTTTGCCGCCGAGACGGAGAATGTCGCCGATCATGCCCGCGCCAAGCTGGCGAAGAAAGGCGCGGACTGGATCGTCGCCAATGACGTGTCGGGCCCACCCGGATCGAGCGTGATGGGCGGCGAGCGCAACAGCATCCACATCGTCACCGTCGACGGCATCGAAAGCTGGGACGATCTGCCCAAGGATGTCGTCGCCACCCGCCTCATCGAAAAGGTAGCCCATGCCCTCTCCTTTCGCCCCGATTGAAATCCGGTTGAAGCGCCTGCCCCATGGGGAGGGGCTGCCAGTGCCTGCCTATGCAACCGCACATGCAGCGGGCATGGATGTGGTGTCGGCGGAGGATGTGACCATCGCGCCGGGAGGCCGCCACGCCGTCGCGACCGGTTTCGCCATGGCGATACCGGAAGGCTATGAAGTGCAGGTGCGTCCGCGCTCCGGCCTGGCTCTCAAGCATGGCATCAGCCTGCCCAACACGCCCGGCACGATCGACGCGGACTATCGCGGGGAATTGAAGGTGATCCTCATCAATCTGGGCGATGCGCCCTTCGTCATCGCGCGCGGAGACCGGATCGCGCAACTCGTCGCCGCGCCGGTGCAGATGGCGCGCTTCGCCGAAGTCAAGGAACTGGACGATACCGCGCGGGGTTCAGGGGGTTTCGGCTCCACGGGCGTTTCTTCCTCATGACCCTCACCGACGATCAGCTCGACCGCTATGCGCGCCATATCGTCCTCAAGGAGATTGGCGGCGCGGGGCAGGCGCGGTTGCTGTCTGCCGATGTGGCGGTGATCGGCGCGGGCGGGATCGGGAGTCCGGCGATCCTCTATCTGGCGGCGGCGGGCGTCGGCACGATCCGCGTGATCGACGACGATGCGGTCGCCCTCTCCAACCTCCAGCGGCAGGTGCTGTTCGGCACCGCCGACATCGGCGCGTCCAAGGCGGAGGCCGCGATGGCCGCCGTCGCGCGACTCAATCCCGATGTGAAGCTGATCCCCATCAACGCGCGGATCGACGCGGACAATGCCACGCTGATGCTGCGCGAGGCAGACGCGGTGCTGGACGGTTGCGACAGCTTCGCGACGCGGCTCGCCGTGGCCGACGCCGCGCAGGCGCTGCGCATTCCGCTGGTGTCGGCGGCGGTCGGGCCGTTCGAGGGGCAGCTTGCCACCTATCGCGGATGGGAGAGGGACAAGCCCTGCTATCGCTGCCTCGTCGGCGCGCCCGAGGACGCACCGGAGCGCAACTGCGCGGAAACCGGCGTGATCGGCGCATTGACGGGCGTCATGGGCAGCCTCGCCGCGCTGGAGGTGATTCGCGCGCTCGTCCCCTTCGGCGAGGAGAGCGCGGGCAAATTGCTGCTCTGCGACCTGCTGTCCATGCGCTTCCGCACGCTCGCCGTGCCCAAGGACCCGGCCTGCCCCGGCTGCGCGGTGGAATTGTGCGCGAACTGAGGATCATCGTCGCGTCGCAGGATTCGGAACGCCTGCGCGCTGCGCTCGTGACGGCATCGGCGCAGGCGGCGCTGGGCGGCAGGGCGGCGGTTTTCCTGCAACTCGATGCCGTGGCGCTGCTGCGCGCGCCGATTGCCGCGCGGCTGGATGAAGCGCATGAGGCGGCAGGCCTGCCGACGCTGGCGCTGTTGCTGGAGGATGCGGCGGCGCTGGGCGTCGTCCTCCTCGCCTGCCAGAGCGGCCTCGCCCTGTCCGGCATGACCGCCGCCGACCTGCCCCCCGGCGTGGAAGCAGGGGGGCCGGTCGCCTTCCTTCAGCAGACCGGGGACGACGCCCGCCTCCTCTTCGCCTGACCTGTAGATCGCGGCCCTTCTATTGACAGGCCGGGCCGCCCATTTATGGGGAAAGCGCGGCCTTGCGCCCATCACTCTCAACGAAAGTCATTCCGTGTCCGCCATGCTCAAGATCACCCTGCCCGACGGTTCCGTGCGTGAAGTCGCGCCCGGCACTACCCCGGCGGATATCGCGGCGGCGATCGGGCCGGGGCTCGCCAAGGCGGCCATCGCGGCGCGCGTGGACGGCGAATTGCGCGACATCACGCGCCCGCTGGAGGCCGACGCGGCGCTCGCGCTGGTGACGGCGCGGGATGAGGCGGACGCGCTGGAACTGGCGCGGCACGACTATGCGCATCTGCTGGCCGAAGCGGTGCAGGCGCTGTTTCCGGGGACGCAGATCACCTTCGGTCCGGCTACGGAGGACGGCTTCTATTACGACTTCGCACCGAAGGACCGGCCCTTCACCGAGGAGGACCTGCCCGTCATCGAGGAGAAGATGCGGGAGCTGATCCGGGCCGACAAACCGCTCCGCCGCGAAGTGTGGAGCCGCGAGGATCTGATCGCGCGCTGGAAGGCGGAGGGCGAGACGTTCAAGGCCGAATGGGCGGCCGAACTGCCGCAAGGCGAGGAACTGACGGTCTATTGGTCGGGGAACGATTGGCTCGACATGTGCCGGGGGCCGCATCTGGCCTCGACGGGGAAGCTCGACAGCCAGGCGTTCAAGCTGACCCGCGTGTCGGGCGCTTATTGGCGCGGCGACCAGAAGAATGCGATGCTCTCGCGCATCTACGGCACGGGCTGGCTCAACAGGAAGCAGCTCGACGCGCATCTCCACAAGCTGGAGGAAGCGGCCAAGCGCGACCATCGCAAGCTGGGCGCGGAGATGGACCTGTTCCACCTCCAGCAGGAAGCGCATGGGTCCGTCTTCTGGCACCCCAAGGGTTATATCATCTGGCGCCAGCTGGAAGCCTATATGCGCCGCGCCATCGACGAGGCCGGCTATCGCGAGGTCAAGACGCCGCAGGTGATGGACGCCCGCCAGTGGGAGCAATCCGGCCATTGGGGCAAATATCGCGAGAATATGTTCGTCATCCCCGACGAAGTGCCCAATGTCGAGGATGAAGGCCCGCTGGTGTCGGACAGCGCCGACTGGATGGCGCTGAAACCCATGAACTGCCCTGCGCATGTCCTGATCTTCCGCCAGGGGATCAAGAGCTATCGCGACCTGCCGCTGCGCCTTTACGAGAATGGATGCTGCCACCGCAACGAGCCGCATGGCGCGCTGCACGGCCTGATGCGCGTGCGCCAGTTCACGCAGGACGACGCGCATATCTTCTGCCGCGAGGACCAGATCGTCGAGGAAGTCCGCGCCTTCTGCGCGCTGGCGGATCGCATCTACAAGGATTTCGGCTTCACTTACTCGATCAAGCTGGCGCTGCGGCCGGAAAAGCGTTTCGGCACCGAAGAGATGTGGGACAAGGCTGAGGAAGAGCTGCGCAACGCGGTGGCGGCGGCGGGCCTCGACACGGCGGAATATGGATGGGAGGAACTGCCGGGCGAAGGCGCTTTCTACGCGCCCAAGCTGGAATGGCACCTGACCGACGCCATCGGGCGCACCTGGCAGGTGGGGACCATCCAGTCCGACCGCGTGCTGCCGGAGCGACTCGACGCCTCCTATATCGCCGAGGATGGCGAACGGCACCGGCCGGTCATGCTCCACCGGGCGATCTTCGGCAGCTATGAGCGTTTCGTCGGCATATTGATCGAACATTATGCGGGCCGCTTCCCGCTCTGGCTCGCGCCGGTGCAGGCGGTGGTGGCGACCATCGTGTCGGACGCGGACGCCTATGCGCAGGAGGTGGTGGAGAAGCTGCGCGCCGCCGGAATCCGCGCCGAAGCGGACCTGCGGAACGAGAAGATCAACTATAAGGTGCGCGAGCATAGCCTTGCCAAAGTGCCCAATCTGCTGGTCGTCGGACGGCGCGAGGCGGAGGAAGGCACGGTCGCGCTGCGCGAACTGGGCAAGGAGGGGCAGAGCGTCCTTTCGCTGGGCGATATCATCGCCCGTCTTGAAAAGGAGGCCCTGCCGCCCGATATGCGGTAAGGCAGCCATGCCACAAAAGGGCCGGGATTCGGCAATTGCGGACTTGCCGCCCCTTTCGGCTTTGCGCTAAAGGCGCATCCATCGATATTTTCGAACGACCATAGGAGATACTGCTATACGTCCCCCAATGATGCGCCGTCCGATGGCGCCGCCGCCGAAGTCCGGTCCCCGTTATAATGAGTTCATCACCGTGCCCAAGGTGCGGGTGATCGACGACGAAGGCGAAAATCTGGGCGTGATGTTTACGCAGGAAGCGATCGAGCGCGCCTATGAGATCGGCCTCGATCTGGTCGAGGTATCGCCGACCGCCGATCCGCCGGTCTGCAAGTTCCTGGACATCGGCAAATATAAATACGAAGCCCAGAAAAAGGCGAATATCGCCCGCAAGACCCAGAAGACGCAGGAACTCAAAGAGATCAAGATGCGTCCGAACATCGACGATCATGACTATGATACGAAGATGAAGAAGGTCCATGACTTCATCGGCGATGGCGACAAGGTGAAGATCACCCTGCGCTTCCGCGGCCGCGAATTGTCGCACCAGCAACTCGGGATGCAATTGCTCCAGCGCGTGGCGGAAAATGTGGGCGAGATCGCCAAGGTCGAAGCCTATCCCCGCATGGAAGGCCGCCAGATGCTGATGGTGCTCGCGCCGAAATAGCGGGCGCTGCCGACGGATAATCCAATCGGGCGGGGTCTGGCGACAGGCCCCGCCCGATTGCTTTAAGGCGTAAACTCTTTGGCAAGCTGGTGGCTGGCGGGCCGCATGGCCCGGTGGGATGGACAATCATGGCAGCAGAAGGCGCTTTTCCGCCCGGCGCCCGTCGCTTGACGGTGGGTCAGCGGGTGGCGACATCCACGGAGGGAGCGGCGATGGCGGAAGGAGCGAGAACCGACGGTTCGTCCTGATGGAAAGCGAACATGCCGATCACGCCGAGGACGAATCCGCCCAGAAAACGGAAAAACAGGTCGGATTTCAAAAAGACCTTCATGGCGTCTTGTCCTCGAACCGCCTTCCGCCCGATGGGCGCAGCGGCTTGCAATGGGGTTGCTTCGCGCCGCCGATAAGCCCGTCCCCACGAATGTTCGATGAACAATCGCAGGACAAGCGATCGGCAGTGGCGGCGCGAAAAATCAAGTTTCGTTTCAAAACTCGATATAATCACCGCCGCATCAATCGCAAGACGATGCGGCGGGAAAAAGTCCGTTTCCGTTTTCGCGCTTATTTGAGCGCGGCGCAGGCTTCCTGAATCCGGGTGCAGGCTTTCTTGAGCGTTTCCTCCGACGTCGCATAGCTGATGCGGAAGGCGGGCGAGAGGCCGAAGGCCGCGCCATGCACCGCCGCGACTCGGGCTTCGTCGAGGAAATAGCCGATCAGCGCTTCATCGCTATCGATCACCTGCCCCTTGGGCGTCGTCTTGCCGATCACGCCGCTGGCGTCGGGATAGACGTAGAAAGCCCCTTCCGGCGTCGGGCAATCGAGGCCCGGCGCGTCGTTCAACATGGCGACGACCATGTCGCGGCGCTTCCTGAAGGCGGCGTTGCGCTCTTCCAGGAAAGCCTGATCGCCGGTCAGCGCGGCGGTGGCGGCGGCCTGGCTGATCGAGCAGGGATTGGAAGTCGACTGCGACTGGAGCTTGCCCATCGCCTTGATGATCCATTCCGGACCGCCCGCGAAACCGATGCGCCAGCCGGTCATGGAAAAAGCCTTGGAGCAGCCGTTGACGGTCAGCGTCCGCTCGTAAAGGTCGGGGCATACCTGCGCGATGGTGGCGAAGGGCGTGGGCGCATACCAGACATGTTCATACATGTCGTCGGTCATCACCAGCACATGCGGGTGGCGCAGCAGCACGTCGCCCAGCGCCTTCAGCTCCTCGGCCGAATAGGCCGCGCCGGAGGGATTGGAGGGCGAGTTCAGCAGCACCCATTTGGTGCGCGGCGTGATCGCGGCTTCCAACTGGGCGGCGGTGATCTTGTAGCCCTGGCTGGCGGGCGCTTCGATGAAGACAGGCGTGCCGCCCGCGAAGTTCACGATGTCGGGGTAACTGACCCAATAGGGCGCGGGGATGATGACCTCATCCCCTGCGTCCACGGTCGCGACCAGCGCGTTGAACAGCGTGTGCTTGCCGCCCGAATTCACGCTGATCTGGCTGCGCTTGTAGACGAGGCCATTGTCGCGCTTGAACTTGAAGGCGACCGCTTCCTTGAGGTCGGCGGTGCCGTCCACGTCGGTATAGCGGGTGAGATTGTTGCGAATCGCCGCGATGCCCGCTTCCTTGACGAAATCGGGCGTGTCGAAATCGGGCTCGCCCGCCGACAGGCCGATCACGTCCACGCCTTCGGCTTTCAGCGCGTTGACCCGCGCGCTCATGGCGAGCGTGGCGGAAGGCTGGATACGACCGAGGGCGGCGGAAGTCTGGCTCATGGCAACAATCTTTCTGAAGAATCCCCTAGGCCCGCAAGAAAGGCGGACGGGGGGTCCCTTAATCCGCAACGGACGCAGGGGCAACCATGAGTTGCGCTCTATGGAAAAGCTATGGCTCCAGCGACGCGGCCACCATGCCGCGCGCCGCATTGCCGATGAAAAAGCCGTCATCCAGATCGATGGGGCGCAGGTCCGCCTCCACCGCTTCGCCCATGTCGATCAGGCTCTGGCGCAATATGCCGGGGAGCAGCCCGCGCCGCAGCGGGGGCGTCAGCAGCTTGTCGCCGCGCTCGACGAAGATGGTGGAGAAACAGCCTTCGGTGAGGAATCCCTGCGCGTCGGTCATCAACACCTCGAATGTGCCGCCCCGCCGCAAGGCATCGCGATAGATGGAGCGGTCCGTCGTCTTGTGCCGCAAGCGCTGGTCGTCGGCGGGCGCGTGGCGTGGAACGATGGCGACATGCATGATCGGCTGCGGCCAGGTGCGATATTCGCGCACCTCGATGGCAATGGAGCCCCGGCGCGACGCCAGCAGGCGCAGGCGGCTCTTTTCGCGCAACCGGAATGTCGCGGCCTGAAGTTCGTTGCGGACCTCGTGCCGGTCGAACGCGAAGCCGAGCGCCTGCGCGCTGGCCCTCATCCTTTCCAGATGCAGTTCGAGCAGCCGGATGCCTTCGACAGGATCGAAGGCCATGGTTTCCAGCAGGTCGAAGCGTTCATCAGCCAATGCCATCGCATCCTTGCAATGCCTCAGAAATGGCGGAAGTCAAGTGCCCGCGAGGAAGCGCCCCTTCGCCAGACATTCCGCCCATTCGGATGCCGCATCGGAATCCGCGACGATGCCCGATCCCAGGCCCAGACGTCCCACCGCGCTGCCCTCCGCCATGCAAAGGGTGCGTATGGCCACATTGAACGCGGCATCCCCTTCCGGATCGATCCACCCCATCGCGCCGGTATAGACGCCCCGCGCAAAAGGTTCGACCGCATCGATGACCTCCATCGCCCGGACCTTGGGCGCGCCGGTGATCGAGCCGCAGGGAAAGAGGATGCGCAGCACGTCGACCGGCGACAGGCCCGGCAGGATCTTCGCCCGCACGGTGGAGATCATCTGGTGCACGGTGGGAAAGCTTTCGATGCGGAACAGTTCCGGCACGGTCACGCTGCCCGCCAGCGAGACGCGGGACAGGTCGTTCCGGAGCAGGTCGACGATCATCAGATTTTCCGCCCGCTGCTTGGCGTCGTTCTCCAGCCATTGCACAAGGGCGGCGTCGCGCGCGGGATCGGCGTCGCGCGGCGCGGTGCCCTTCATGGGGCGCGCGGTGAGCTGCCCGCGAATCTGGGTGAAGAACAGTTCGGGCGAAAAGGACAGGATGCTGTGCTCGCCCGTGCGCATGATCCCGCCATAGCCCGCCGCCGCGCGGGGCCGGACGGCGGCGTAGAAGGCCATGGGATCGCCGGGGATCGGCACGTCGCAGGGAAAAGTGAGGTTCGCCTGATAGATGTCCCCGGCGCGGATATAGTCCTGCACGCGATCGAAAGCGGCGCGATAGGCGGCTTCGTCGATCAACGGCCGGGGCGCGGAAATCCTCGCGGGCGAAGGCGGGGGCAGCAGGCCCGGCAGGTCGCCCGGCGCGATCAGGCGGCATCCCTCGAACAGGCCGAACCAAAGCAGGGGCGGTGTGCCGGGGGGCGCATCCTCCTCTCGCCGCCGGCCGATGGGACGGAGGCGCTCCTCCAGGGCCAGACCGGCTTCATAGCTCAGGAATCCGGCCGCATGGAGCCCCTGTTCCCGCGCGTCGGCCAGCCGATCGAGCGCGGGCTGCACCTCGGCCTGCCGACGCGCCACGATGGTGGCGACCGGATCGCGATAAAGGCGCGCGGGAACCGCGTCATGCGCGCGGGCGTCATCGAACAAGGCAAAGACTTCATGGGGGCCGGGCAAGCGCATAGCGCCCTCTTAACAGGCTTTGGCCGGCGCGGAAGGCATCGGCGCGCGAACCAATCATTGTTGCAGCGCACAAGAAATCAGCCTAGCGAGACGGCCATGACCGACAAAGAGACATCCGGGCCGGCCGCCCGCCCCTTCGGTCCCGCCTTCGCGCTGGCGATCCGGGGGCGCTGCCCGGCCTGCGGCAAGGGAAGGATGTTCGCGCGCTATTTGCAGCCGGTACAGAGTTGCGACCATTGCGGGCAGCGATGGGACGTGCATCAGGCGGACGACTTCCCCGCCTATATCGTCATCCTGCTGCTGGGGCACATATTGGTGCCGCTGATGATCGAGGTGAACGCCAGCCTTGCGATTCCGCTGGGATGGCAGGCGGTGATCTGGCCCGGCCTCGCCCTGATCCTGTGCGTCCTGCTGATCCAGCCCGTCAAGGGCGCCGTCATCGCGTTCCAATGGTCGCGCAGGATGCACGGCTTTACCTGACGGCCCGGGCGATCAGCGGGTCATTCGGGCCTGTGCAGGAAATTCCGCTCCATCGCTTCGCGCAGCGTGCCGTCGATCACGCGCCGTCCCTCCGGGCCGTGGGTGACGACCGTGGTGTCGCAGGTGGCGACGCAGACGCCTTTCTGGAAACCGGCGGAACTGATCGTCCAGCTCGTCCGGCCGATATGGCCGATGGCGCAATGCACCTCGAAGGGATAGGGGAAGTGCGCTTCCTCGATGAAGTTCAGTGAAACCGCCGCGACCAGCCAGCGCACGCCCTGTTCCTGCGGATGGCGGCCCAGATGATGATGGAACCGGATGCGCGCGGTTTCGAAGATGCCCGATATCGCCACATTGTTGATGTGGCCCATCGTGTCGATGTCCTGAAACCGGGTGTCGATGCTGGTGACGAAATTATAGGCGTCAGGACTGAAGCGCCAATTGTCGGGTTTTGCCATCTGCTGCTTTCCGCTGCGTGATCCTTTTTCGTCATACTCCCGCAAGCCCGCGATGCAATCGCGGCGGACAGATTATCGCGGAAACTGCGGCCTTTTTGACACAGCAGGGCAAGCTTCGGCTTGCGGAGGGCGGCGGGCGGCAGCGGGGACCGGCCCCCGGCGCCCCGGTGGATTTCCGCTTTCCGCCATCGGGCCATGACGCTAACGCCCCGGTCATGGATTCGCGCCCGAAAGCATGGCATGGGTTGATCGATGAACGCTGAAAAACCGCAGAGCACACGGATCGAGGACGGAGTCTTCCTGGGCCTCGTCCTGCTCGTCACCATCGCCTTCGCCTGGGTGATCGAACCTTTCGCCGCCGCGATCCTGTGGGGCGTGATCGTGGCGATCCTGTTTGCGCCGGTGAACCAGCAGATATTGGAGGCGATACCCAGGCGGCGCAACGGCGCGGCGCTGCTGACGCTGCTGCTGATCCTGCTCATCGTCATCGTGCCCGCCATCGTGCTGGCCATGGCGCTGGCGCAGGAGGCGACCCATTTCTATGGCCTGATCCAGTCCGGCGCGATCAACATCCCGGACATGTTCAACCGCTTCCAGGCCAGCCTGCCCGATTGGGCGTCGGCATGGCTGGAGCGAGTAGGCGTCACCAATTTCGCCACGGTGCGGGACATGCTGACCGATGGCATCGCGTCGAGTTTCCAGACCCTTGCAGGGCAAGCGCTTTCCATCGGACAGAGCGCCATGAGTTTCCTGCTGGCGCTGGGCGTGATGCTCTATCTCACCTTCTTCCTGCTGCGCGACGGCAGCGAACTGGTCGCGATGCTGGACCGGGCCGCGCCGCTGCGCGCCACGCCGCGCCACGCGCTGATGCAGCAATTCGTCATCGTCGTGCGCGCCACCATCAAGGGCAGCCTGGTCGTCGCCATCGTGCAGGGGCTGATCGGCGGCATCGCCTTCTGGGCGCTGGGGATACCGGGCGCTTTGCTGTGGGGCGTCTTGATGGGATGCGCTTCGCTGCTGCCCGCGGTGGGAACGGGGCTGGTCTGGGTGCCGGTGGCGATCTACCTGCTGGCGACGGGCGCCATCGCGAAGGGCCTGATCCTCGTCTTCTGCGGCCTCTTCATCATCGGCATGGTCGACAATGTGCTGCGCCCGATCCTGGTCGGGCGGGAAACACGGATACCCGACTATCTCGTGCTCATCACCACATTGGGCGGCATAGAGCTGTTCGGCGTCAACGGCATCATCATCGGGCCGGTGATCGCATCGCTCTTCATCGCGACTTGGAACATCGTCACGCGGATGCGCCGCCCCGGCGGGATGGAGGGACCGCTGGCCGACAGGACGGAGTGAACGCCTAGAGTGCCTCCAATCCGGCGCTCGCTTCCATCCAGATTTCCTCGGCGGCTTCCAGCTTCTTTTCCACGGCGGCGCGGCGGACCATGAGGTCGGTCATGCTCATCTTCGCCTCCGCCCCCGCTGCGGCCTTGGGATCGAACAGCGCCTGGTCGATGCGGGTGCGTTCCGCGCCCAGCGCCGCCATTTCCTTTTCCGCCTTGCTGACGGCGGCCTTCAGGCTCTTCTGCTTTTCCCGCCATTCGGCGGCGTTGCGCCTTTCGGTCTTGCGGTCAGGCTTCGGCGCGTCGCTGCCGGACCCGTTGCCGTCCGCCTTGCGCAGCACGATGTCGGTATAGTCGTCGAGGCTGCCGGAAAATTCCTGCGCCGTGCCGCCGTCCACCAGCACCAGCCGGTCGGCGGCCAGTTCGATCATGTGCCGGTCATGGCTGACGATCACCACCGCGCCGGAATATTCGTTGAGCGCCTGCACCAACGCCTCGCGGCTGTCCACGTCGAGATGGTTCGTCGGCTCGTCGAGGATGAGGAGATGCGGCGCATCGCGCGTGATGAGCGCGAGCGCGAGCCGCGCCTTCTCCCCGCCCGACATGGAGCCGACCTTCTGCGTCGCGCGCTCGCCGGAAAAGCCGAAGCGGCCCAGCTGCGCGCGCACCGCGCCGGGCGTCGCGCCCTTCATGACGCGGGTCATATGGTCGAGCGGCGTGTCGGCAACGTCCAGTTCCTCCACCTGATATTGGGTGAAATAGCCGACATTCATCTTCGCCGAGGCGTTCATCGCCCCTTCCATCGGCGCAAGCTGCGCGGCCATCAGGCGGGCGAGCGTGGTCTTGCCATTGCCGTTGCGGCCCAGCAGCGCCACACGGTCGTCCGGGTCGATCCGCAGGTTCACGCGCTTCAGCACCGGCGTTTCGCCATAGCCGACCGCCGCCATGTCCATGGTAATGAGCGGCGGGCGCAGTTCCGGCGGGCTGGGGAAGGAAAAGCTGAGCGTCGGGTCTTCGATGGCCGCCGCGATGGGCTGCATCCTCGCCAGGGCCTTGGCGCGCGACTGGGCCTGCTTGGCGGTCGAGGCGCGGGCCGAATTGCGGGCGATATAGTCCATCAGCTTTTCGCGTTCGGCCTGCTGCTTGGTGCGGGCGGCCTCCTGCTGGGCGAGGCGTTCGGCGCGCTGCCGCTCGAACGCGTCATAGCCGCCGGGGTAGAGCGTGACCTTGCCGCCCTCCAGATGGAGGATATGATCGACCACATTGTTGAGCAGGTCGCGCTCATGGCTGATGACCACCACGGTGCCGCGATAATTTTTGAGGAAGCTCTCCAGCCACATCGTCGCTTCGAGGTCGAGATGGTTGGAAGGCTCGTCGAGCAGCAGCAGTTCCGGCTCGGAAAAGAGCAGCGCGGCAAGCGCCACGCGCATCTTCCACCCGCCTGAATAGCTGTCGAGCGGACGGCCCTGCATCTCCTCGTCGAAGCCCAGGCCGACGAGGATGCGCGCCGCGCGGGCCGGCGCGGTATAGGCGTCGATGGCATTGAGGCGCTCATAGATATGGCCGAGGCGGTCGGGGTCTTCGGTATGTTCGGCCTCCGCCATCAGGGCCGCGCGTTCCTTGTCGGCGGCGAGGACCGTTTCGAAGGGAGAAGCCGCGCCCGCGGGCGCTTCCTGCGCGATATAGCCGAGGCGCGTGTCGCGGGGCATGTCGCAACTGCCTTCGTCCGGGTCGATCTGGCCGATCATCACCTTCATCAGCGTGGACTTGCCCGCGCCGTTGCGGCCGATCAGGCCCACGCGGCTGCGCGGCGGCAGCGCGGCGCCGGCGTGGTCGAGGATGGTGCGGCCGCCGAGGCGCACGGTGATGCCATTGAGGTTAAGCATGGCGGCCCCCTAGCCTATTTTGGCGGCGGGGGGAAAGGTCGTGGTGCACTATCCCTTCGCCGGTTGCTCCGCATAGAGCGTGAACTGCGCGTGGAGCCCGCCCAGCGACGACTGGCCCAGCCACAGGTCGAACAGGCCCGGTTCCGCGACGCGCCTGTTGCCCGCGCCGACGAATTCCAGATCGGTGCGCGACAGGGAGAAGCGGACCAGCTTGCTTTCGCCGGGATTCAGCGTCACCCGCTCGATGCGCTTCAATTCCCGGATCGGGCGGGTGCGGCTCGCCACGCGGTCGCGGATGTAGAGTTGCACCACTTCGCTGCCGGGGCGGTCGCCGCTGTTGCGGAGGCGGGCGGTCACTTCGATGGCGCGGTCCCAGCGGAGCGCCGTGTCGGAGAGCTTGAGGTCCTCCAGCACGAAATTCGTATAGGACAGGCCGTGGCCGAAGGGGTAGCGGGCGCTGTTGTCCGTGCTCGCATAGCGCGCCTTATATTCCGTCCCGCCATTGTCGGTGACGGGGCGGCCGGTCGACTTGCGGTCGTAGAAGAACGGCTCCTGTCCCGATTCCCACGGGAAGCTGACCGGCAGCTTGCCCGAAGGGTCCGCGCGCCCGAACAGCAGGTCGGCAAGGGCATGGCCGGTTTCGGAGCCCAGGAACCATGTCGCCAGGATCGCGCCCGCATTCGCCACGCCATCGTGCAAAGCCAGCGCCCGGCCGTGGCGCAGGAGGACGACCATCGGCTTGCCCGCGGCGGAGACCGCATCGGCCAATGCCTGCTGCGCCGACGGGATTTCGATGACGGTGCGCGACTGCGCCTCGCCCGACATGTCCTGCGATTCGCCGATGGCGAGGAGCACGATGTCGGCGGCTTGGGCGGCTTCGACGGCCTTGGCGATGCCGTCCTCCATCGGCTTGCGGATGTCGCAGCCCTTGACGACCGTCAGCAGCGACGGGTCCGGCATCGCGGCGCGCAGGCCGGTGGCGATGTCCACCCCCTTGTCCGGGTCGCCATAGAAGGCCCATGGGCCGTAGAGGTTCGCCTTGTCCTCGCCAAAGGGGCCGATCAGGGCGATCTTCTGCCGCTTCGCCGGGTCGAGCGGCAGGATGCCGTCATTCTGGAGCAGCACGACCGAGCGGGTCGCGGATTCGCGGGCCAGGGCACGATGGGCAGAGGTCGCGATGCCGTTCCTTTCCGCCGCTTCGTCCAGCGAGCGGTAGGGATTGTCGAACAAGCCGATGGCCGTCTTCACATAGAGGATGCGTCGGACGGCGACATCGACCGTCCCTTCGGGCACCGCGCCGCTCTTCACCAGATCGGGGAGATATTTGATGTAGAGGCCGCTCTGCATCGACATGTCGACGCCCGCCAGCACGGCAAGGCGCGCGGCATCCCTGTCATCCTGCGCGAAGCCGTGGGCGACCAGTTCCTCATCCGCCGTATAATCGGAGAAGACGAAGCCCCGGAAACCCATCTCCCCCCGGAGAATGTCGGTCAGCAGTTCCCGGTCGGCGGTAGCGGGAACGCCGTTGATTTCGTTGAAGGCGGCCATGGTCGTGAGCGCGCCCGCCGCGAAGGCCGATCCGAAAGGCGGAATATGCGTTTCCCGCAGCGTAGCGTCGGAAATATCGACATTGCCATATTCGAGGCCCGCCGCCACCGCGCCATAGGCGGCGAAATGCTTGGGGCAGGCGAGCAGGCTGTCGTCGCGGCGCAGGTCGCGCCCCTGAAAGCCGCGCACGCGGGCGGCGGCGAACAGGCTGGTGAGGACCACATCTTCCCCCGCTCCTTCCACCACGCGGCCCCAGCGCTGGTCGCGCGCCACGTCCACCATCGGCGCGAAGGTCAGGTGCAGCCCCGCCGCCGTCGCTTCCTGCGCCATGGCCCGGGCGGTGCGCTCGGCCAGGCGCGGGTCGAAACTCGCCGCTTCGCCCAAGGGCACCGGGAAGATCGTCTTGAGGCCGTGGATCACGTCGCCCGCGAAGAGCAGCGGGATGCCAAGGCGGCTGCCCTTCACCGCAATGTCCTGCGCGCGGCGGGCGCCCTCCACGCCGATGCCGTTGAAGAGGCAGCCGACGCGGCCCTTGCGTATTTCGGCGGCGAGGCGCTTTTCGTCCTGGATGCCGACCTGCGGATTGGGCGGATTGAAGGGCCGGAAACTGTCGGCAAGGCAGGTCATCTGCCCCGCCTTCTCCTCCAGCGTCATGCGCGCGATGAGCTCGTCGACCCGCGCCACATCGCTCGCCGCCAACGCAAGGGCGCGGCGCGGCAGGGGCAAGGTCAGGAAAGCCGCGAGGGACGCGGTGAGGAGGGAACGGCGGTCAAGGCTCATCGAAACGGGGGCGTAACAGGATCCATATGAACATAGCTTGTCCGGCCAACGCATAAGCCGCGCCATATGTTGCGACACGTCATACCGGGGCGAACAGCTTGGTCCCTACCACGCCGATCACGGTCAGCGCCATGAAGGCGGCCTGTACCGGCGACACCTTGTCCCCGAAAAGGATCACTCCGCCGATGATGACGCCCACCGCGCCAAGGCCCGTCCAGATCGCATAGGCGGTTCCGGCCGGCAGCCCTCTCATCGCCAGCGCCAGCAGACCCATATTCACGAAGCTCAATGTGATCGGCACCAGCGACGCCTGCCAATGGCCCACCGTGGCGGCCCATTTCAGGCTCAGGGCCCAGATGATTTCGGTGACGACCGCGATGCCGAGGATCAGCCACGCCATGGGTAAGCGTTCCTTCTGCTTGTCTACAGGCTCGAAGGGGAAAAGCGCGGGCCGGAAACCCGAAAGAGGCAGCGCGCCGGGATAGGCTGGTGGACAGGGCTGGATTCGAACCAGCGTACGGGAAACCCGGGCAGATTTACAGTCTGCTGCCTTTAACCACTCGGCCACCTGTCCAGTCGCCTGACCGTTCCGAAGGATGCCCCGGCCCGGTTGGAGGGCGCTCAATGACGAAAGGAGGCTTGCCTGTCAATGCTTCCCGTGAAAAGAGCGCGACATGAAGAAAAGAGGTCATCGCCCGACAGGGCACAAGGGCAACTATCCACGCTTCTACGGGCGTCACGCCGTCATCGCGGCGCTGGCCAATCCCGACCGCGTGGTGCGCAAGATCTGGGGCACGCGCGAGGCGCTGGGGGCGCTGGACCTGCCGCCGGTGCTGCCCATCGTCTATGCCGACGTGGCCGATCTGGGGCGGATGGTGCCGTCCGACGCGCCGCATCAGGGGGTGGTAGCCGAAGTCGAGCCGCTGGACGATGTGTGGCTGGGCGACGCGCTGGAGGCCGGGCAGGACGATAAGCGGCCCGTGCTGGTGCTGGATCAGGTGACGGACCCGCATAATGTGGGCGCGATCCTGCGCTCCGCCGCCGCGTTCGACGCGCTCTGCATCGTGACGCAGGACCGGCATGCGCCGCCCGAATCGGGGGTTCTGGCGCGGGCGGCTTCGGGCGCGCTGGAGATCGTGCCCTGGGTGCGCGTCGTGAACCTCGCCCGCGCGCTGGATGAAATCGCGGAGGCCGGCTACTGGCGCATCGGCCTCGACGGAGAAGCGGACACCACGCTGGGCGAAGCGATCGGCGAATCGCGGGTGGCGCTGGTGCTGGGGGCCGAAGGCGAAGGGCTGCGGCATAACAGCATGGCGCATTGCGATATTTTGGCTAAACTGCCGATCAGCCCGCGCATGGAGAGCCTCAACGTCTCCAACGCCGCGGCGATTGCCCTCTACGCTGCCGCCAGCCGGTAGCCGCCGGGCGAAACGGGGGTTTGATGATGTCCATCTTGTCGCGCGCCCTCACGGCGCTGTCCGCCGTGCTGCTGCTGTCGGCCTGCCTGGTGACGCCGGGCCGGTTCGTTTCGACGCTCGACATCCGCGCCGACCGCAGCTTCACCTTCACCTACAAGGGCGAGATCATCGCGTCGGACATGGGCAAGGATTTCCCCGGTCCCGATACCCTGGGCGACGAGCCGGGCGACGATGCCGCACCCACGACGCAGGGCAGCGTCTATCCGGCGGCGCAGCTTGTGCGGATCAAGGACGAGACGGGAGAGCAGTCCTTCTCCAATCGCAAGGACCCCGGCGATGATGTCAAGATGCAGGCGATCGCCGAAGCTCTGGCGAAGGAAAAGGGGTTCCGCGCCGCTCGCTATATGGGCAACCACAAGTTCGAGATCGACTATGCGATCAGCGGCAGGCTGGATCACGCATTCCTCTTTCCGTTCAACACGGACGCGCAGATCATATTGCCCTTCGTCGCGGTGGAGTTGCGCGGGACGGACCGGGTGCGGATGAAGGCGCCGGGCTTTTCCTCCAGCTATGACAAGAGCCAGGGGCCGTCCATGGGCGGGTCGGGCGACGATTCGGCCAAGGCGCTGGACGGCACCTTCACGCTGACCACCGATGCGGAGATCGTGGCGCAGAATCAGGAAGACGGCGCGCAGGACACGCCGCAGGGCAAGCGGATCGTCTGGAAGGTGACGCCGATGACCGCCGACGCGCCGAGCGCGACCCTGCGGGTAAAGCCATAGCAAATGGCGGTTTCCGGCCGGACCTGGCCGTTACGGCGCATGATCGAAAACGGACCGTCCGCTTCCCACCCCGAAAAGCGGACAAAGTCCAGGATCAATCCTCCGGCGCGATGGTGACGCGCAGGCCGTCGAGATCGTCGGAAAGTGTGATCTGGCAGGACAGGCGGCTCTGTTCGTTGCGCCAGTCGGAGCTGTCGAGCAGGTCGCTCTCATCCTCGCTGATGGAGGACAGCCGGTCCGCGAAGGCGGGATCGACATAGACGTGGCAGGTCGCGCAGGAGCAGCAACCGCCGCACAGCGCCAGCAATTCATCGAAGCCATTGTCGCGGATGATCTCCATCACCGACAGGCCAGCGTCGCCATCGATGGCCTTTTCCTCACCCTGGCGGTTGACCACAATCAGCTTCGGCATATACCCAATCCCTCACGAGTTCATTTATCGCCGCTCTGACGAAGGACCGGCAGGAAATCAAGGGCCGGATGACAAAAGGATGGTGGCGACCACCGAACAGCTGCGCCGAAGCATCGATGCGTTGGCCACGCTGGAACCCGGCTTCGCGCAGGTCCTCCGCGCCATAGGCTATCCGGGGACGCGGATGCGCCCGGCCGGCTACGAAACGCTGTTGCGCACCATCGTGGGCCAGCAGGTGAGCGTCGCGTCGGCGGCGGCTGTCTGGCGCAGGCTGGAAGCGGAACTGGGCGAAGGCTGCGACCCGGCCGCCCTGCTGGCGAGCGACTATGATGCGCTGCGCGCCTGCGGGCTTTCGCGGCAGAAGCAGGGTTATGCGCGCAGCCTGGCCGAACGGGTGACCAGCGGCGCGCTCGACCTCCATGCCCTGCCCGCCGATGACGAGGAAGCCATAGCGGAACTGGTGCGGATCAAGGGTATCGGGCGCTGGTCGGCGGAAATCTACCTGCTCTTCGCCGAAGGCCGCCCCGACATCTGGCCCGCGGGCGATCTGGCGGTGCAGATCGCGATCGGCCGGATATTGGACCTGCCCGAACGGCCGGGCGAGAAGATGATGCGGCACCTGGCCGAACGCTGGCGTCCGCATCGCGGCGCGGCGGCGATCATGGCCTGGCACCATTATAATACGGAGGTTCTCTAGACCCATGTCCCTGCCCCATGCCCGCTATATCGTCCTTCACCATGACGGCGAGTGGAAGATCAATCTCGACAATCGCTATTACGGCCCCTTTTCGACGCAGCAGGCCGCCGTCGATATGGCGACCGACACCGCGAAAAAGGCAGGCTCCGCAGGCTATCCCGCTTCCGTCCTGCTGATGAACGACGCGACGTTCGATACATTATGGACCAGCGAGGCGAACGAAGACGGATAGGATAGCATAGCGCGGAACCCTTTGAACGTTACGGCATTCTAGCTTTCGGATTGCTATGGTTGAGAGAATGGCGGAACGGGTTCTGATCGTCGAAGACGAGATTTTGGTGGCTTTGGAAATCGAGCAGATCGTGCAGGATGCCGGTCTGGACGTGATCGCTATCGCCGCCGACCGGACAGAAGCGCTGGCAGCGGCCTCGCGTTGCGACATCGCGCTGGTCGACCTCAACCTGCGGGATGGACCGACCGGACCTGGCATCGGCATGGAACTGGCCCGGCGCCACCATGTGCGCGTGATCTACGTCACCGCCAATCCCGCCCAGATCGGCCCTGCCTCCAACGTCGCGATCGGCTGCGTCACCAAGCCTTTCGACGCGCAATGCATCTCGGCGGCATTGAAACTGGCGGTCGCGAAGGACTTCCACCCGGAAGACATCGCGGTCAGCGGCTTCACGCCTTTCCCCGCGGCGCCCGGTGCATGGCGCGGCGCGGAATCCAGACGCTGACCTCCAGCCCCCCGGGCAGCCATTTCCGGATCATGCGCCCGCTCAATTGCCGCTCGACGCTGAGCGACATCAGCCTTGTGCCGAACCCGTCCGCCTCCGACGGGGCAACAGGCGGCCCGCCTTCTTCCCGCCAATCCATGCGGATGTCGTCGCCCTCCCCCTCCACATGCACGCGCACCGTGCCGCCCGCCACCGACAGCGCGCCATATTTGGCGGCGTTGGTCGCAAGCTCGTGGAACAACAGGGCAAGCGGCGTGGCGGAGCGGTCGTCCACATCGGGGTCTTCGCCGGAAAAGAGGAAGCGCGAACGTCCCTCGTCGCGATAGGGCGCGAAAAGCTGATCCAGCACGCCCCATAGCGTCGTATGTTCCGCAACCTCCCCGCCATGGGGCCGCACGAAATCATGGGCGCGGCCCAATGACAGGATCCGATCGCGCAGGTCGTCCGCGGCGGCCCGCATTTCGGGATGCTCGCGCGCGGACAGGCCGACGAGGCCGCCGATGACCGAGAATATATTCTTGATGCGATGCGACAGTTCATGCGCGATCATCTCGCGCTCTTCCATCAGGGTCTTTTGTTCGTGGATGTCGGTGCAGGTGCCGATCCAGCGGACGACCTGTCCTTCATCGTCGCGGATCGGCCGGGCGCGGCCCAGGGTCCAGCGATAGCCGCCCCCGCTATGGCGCAGGCGATATTCGATCTCATAGGGCTCGCCGGTCTTGAGCGAACGGCGCCAGCGGGCAAAGGCCAGTTCCCTGTCGTCGGGATGAAGGATGTCGGCCCACCCTTCCCCCTCGCTCGAACCGACCGGCGCGCCGATATAGTCATACCAGCCCGCGTTGAAATAATCATTATAGCCGTCGGCCCGCGCCGCCCAGACAAGCTGCGGCATGGTGTCCGCCAGAGTGCGGAACATGCGGTTGCTTTCGGCCAACGCCTCGGCATCGCGCAACTGGCGGGCGCTCATTTCCCGATCCCGGCGGCGGCCTTGCAGTTCGGCCATCACCTGGCTGGCGAGAAGGGACAGCCCCTGACGCTGGAAAGCGGTGAGGTCGGGGCGCGGCCTCCCGTCGATGACGCACAGAGCGCCCAGCGGCACGCCGTCCCCATCCGTCAAGGGCGCGCCCGCGTAAAAGCGGATATGCGGTGCGCCCGTCACCAGCGCATTGTCCGCGAAACGCGGATCGAGCCGCGCGTCCGGCACAAGGAAGATGGCGTCGTCCCGCATGGCATGGGCGCAGAAGGACAGTTCGCACGGGGTTTCGTCGACATCCAGCCCCGTGCGCGCGAGGAAACGCTGACGCGCCTCCTCCACGATGCTGACCATCGCGATCGGCGCGCCGCACAGGGCGGCGGCGAAATCGGTAATCCGGTCGAGCGTGGCAAAACCGCCGGCATCAAGATCGTACTGCGCGAGAAGTGCCGCGCGGTCCGTCTCAAGGCCGCGCCGGTCAGCCATCGCTGACCCGCTCTATGTCCGCGCCCACGGCGGAGAGCTTTTCCTCCAGCCGTTCATAGCCGCGGTCGAGATGATAGACGCGGTTGACCTGCGTCTCCCCTTCCGCCGCCAGCCCCGCGAGGATCAGGCTCATCGACGCGCGCAGGTCGGTCGCCATCACCGGCGCGCCGACCAGCCGATCGACCCCGCGCACCACGGCGGTGCGGCCGTTGACGGCGATGTCCGCCCCCATGCGCGCCAGTTCGGGCACGTGCATGTAGCGGTTTTCGAAGATCGTCTCGGTCAGCACCGACGCGCCGTCCGCCAGCGTCAGCATCGCCATGAACTGTGCCTGCATGTCGGTGGGGAAGGCCGGGAAGGGCGCGGTGGAAATGTTGAGCGGCTTCAGTTTCCCGTCCGAGGCGACGCGGATGCCCTCCTTCGTCTCGTCCACCTGAACGCCCGCGTCGCGCAGGGCGGCGAGGATGGCGTGCATATCGTCCGCATTGGCCCCCATCAGGTCCAGCGTGCCGCCGGTGATCGCGACCGCGCAGGCATAGCTGCCCGCCTCGATCCGGTCCGGCATCACGCGGTAGGTCGCGCCATGCAGCCGGTCGCGGCCATGCACGGTGAGCTTGTCGCCGCCCACGCCTTCGATCTCCGCGCCCATGGCGATGAGGAGGTTGCACAGGTCCACGATCTCCGGCTCGCGCGCGGCGTTCTCCAGCGTGCAGCTTCCCCTGGCCAGCACCGCCGCCATCAGGGCGTTTTCCGTCGCCCCGACCGACACCACCGGGAAGGTGTAGACGCCGCCCGGCAATCCGCCGTCCGGCGCGCTGGCGCGGACATAGCCCGCCGTCACCTCGATCCGCGCGCCGAAAGCTTCCAGCGCCTTCAGATGCAGGTCGATCGGCCGGTTGCCGATGGCGCAGCCGCCCGGCAGCGACACCCGCGCCTCGCCCGCCCGCGCCAGCAGCGGCCCCAGCACCAGGATCGACGCGCGCATCTTGCGCACGATGTCATAGGGCGCCTCGGTCGATGTGACGCGGCCCGCGCGCATCGTCATGACGCGGCCGAAATCCTCCGGCCGCGCGCCTTCGATCATGGTCGACACGCCCAGCTGGTTCAGCAGATGGCCGAAACTGTCGACATCGGCCAGGCGCGGCAGGTTGCGCAGCGTCACCGGCTCGTCGGTCAGCAGCGCGCAGGGCAGCAGCGTCAACGCCGCATTCTTCGCGCCAGAGATGGGAAGGCGGCCATTGAGCGTCTTGCCGCCGCGGATGTGAATGCGGTCCATTGCCCTCGGTTCATAACGCCAAATGCGCCACGCGCAAGGCGCATGGAAGACGGCCGGTCGCGACGGGCGGCGACAAAACCACGCCGCCCGATAATCGCGCGGCGACGGAAGGAACCTTAATCGAGTTTAGTGCACGGACTGAAAATGCAGCCAAAAGGAGCCGTGCGGCGTTTTGCCATCGTAACGACAATTGAAGAAGAAGGTATTGATTGGTGGCAACGAGCTGTTTCGCGGATCGGCTGAGCAAGCATTTGCCGTTATCGGACGCGGAAAAGACGGCACTCTCCCGGCTGGAGGAAAATCCGCGCAAGGTGAAGCGCGGCGCGATGATCCAGCGCGTCAACGAGCCGGTGACGGAATTGTTCGTGCTGCGCGAAGGCCGGGTGATGAGCTTCGTGATCCTGCCCGACGGCAGCCGCCAGATCCTGCGCGTCTATTTCCCGGGCGATTTCATCGGATCGGCGAGCACGATCTACAACAAGGCGCCCGAATCGCTGGTCGCCATTTCGGACTCGGTCATCTGCCCGTTCGACAAACATGCGCTGCGCCGCCTGCTGGAGGAATATCCGCGGGTCGCGGCGCTGCTGTTCCTGCTGTCCAACAATGAACGGGTGGCGATGACGGACCGGCTCGCGTCGCTGGGGCGGACGTCGGCGAAGGCGCGGGTCGCCTCCTTCATGCTCGACATGCTCGACCGGCTGCGGCTGACCGACGACGACATCACCGACAGCTTCGATCTCAAGCTGACGCAGGAGGAAATCGGCGACGCAATCGGCCTCACCTCCGTCCATGTGAACCGGATGATCCGGCAGATGGAACAGGAAGGGCTCATCAGCCGCTCCAATGGCCGCATCCGGCTGCTCGACATGGCGCGGCTGGAAGAGATCGGCCATTATACCAACCGGCACAAGCATATGGATCTGGACTGGCTGCCCGCCATGTCCTGAACATGTCAGGCAAGCAGTTCGACGTCCCAGTAAAGCCAGTCGCGCCAGCTTTCGTGCAGATAGCCCGGCGGAAAGGCGCGGCCATGCTCCTGCAACTGCCAGCTTGTCGGGCGGATCGGCTGGACGTGCAGCCGCATTCCGGCTTCCTTCGGCGTGCGCCCGCCTTTCCTGAGGTTGCAGGGCGAGCAGGCGGTCGCGACATTCTCCCATGTCGTGCGGCCGCCCGCGCGGCGCGGGACCACATGGTCGAACGTCAGGTCGCTGGTCGATCCGCAATATTGGCACGCGAAACGATCGCGCAGGAACAGGTTGAAGCGGGTGAAGGCGGGATGTTCGGACGGCCGCACATATTGCTTGAGCGCGATGACCGAGGGGATTTTCATGTCAAGGCTCGGGCTGTGGACTTCCCGCTCATAGCTGGCGATGATGTCCACCCGTTCCAGAAAGACCGCCTTGATGGCGGTCTGCCAGGGCCAGAGGCTTAAAGGATAATAGCTGAGCGGCGTATAGTCCGCATTGAGGACCAGCGCCGGACAATTTTCCGGATGCCGTATCAGGTCGGGATGGTACATAAGAACCTTCTACCCCCTTTTCGTCCCGCTTTCCGCCCCCGCTGATCGACCAGAAAGGTGACGGGCGCATGACAGCATTAACCACTTGCCCGCGTCAAGAGCCTGTATGACTCAATCTTCCGCACCACAGCATATGGTGACTCGTTTCGCTCCCAGCCCCACCGGGCGGCTGCATGTCGGGCATGGCTGGTCGGCGCTGATGGCGATGGACATGGCGCGCGCGGCGGGCGGCGCGTTCCGGCTGCGGATCGAGGATATCGACTGCACGCGCAGCCGCCCGGAGCATGTCGCGGGCATAGTCGAGGACCTGCGATGGCTGGGCGTGGCGTGGGACGGCGAGGTCATCTTCCAGTCGGAGCGGCTGGACCGGTATGAAGCGGCGCTGAGGCGATTGCGGGAGATGCGGCTGCTCTATCCCTGCTTCTGCAGCCGCGCCGACATCCTCGCGAGCGCCGGCGCGCCGCATGAGCCGGAAGGGACGATCTATCCGGGGACGTGCCGCGCCCTCTCCGACGCGGAAAGGGCGCGCCGGATGGCGGCGGGCGATCCTCATGCATGGCGGATCGACATGGCGGGCGCCGTGTCGCGCACCGGGTCGCTCCATTGGACCGCCCTGCCCTTTCCGCCGGGCGCGGGGCCGGGCGCCGCCATCGCCGCCGATCCGCTGGCGGCGGGCGATGTCGTGCTGGCGCGCAAGGATGCCCCGGCGAGCTATCATCTGTCCTGCACGCTGGACGATGCGGCGATGGGCGTGACCCATGTGCTGCGCGGTCATGACCTGTTCGCGGCGACGCATGTCCACCGGCTGTTGCAGGCGCTGCTGGACCTGCCGGCGCCTGTCTATCTGCACCATCCGCTGCTGCTGGGGGCGGACGGCAGGCGGCTTGCCAAGCGGAGCGGGTCGATCGCGCTGGCGGACCTGCGCGCGCAGGGCGCCGATCCCGCGCGGCTGGCCGCCGATCTGCGCGCGGGGCGCTTTCCGGTTGGCATTTCGCTGGGGGAAGCCTAGACTCGGAGCATGAACACCCTGCTCGTCATCGCCCTGATCCTTGCCATGGCCGCGACCCTGTTCGCGCTGATCCGGGGCATCGTCGCCTTCCTTCAGGCCACGAAGGAGGAACTCAATTCCCCCGACGGCCACCCCAGCCAGTCGAGCCTCAAGCAGAACAGGATGATGATGAACCGCATCCTGTTCCAGGCGGCGGCGGTCATCATCGTCGCCCTGCTGCTGCTGATGAAGGGCAGCGGCTGACGCCATGGTCAAGCTGAACAGGATCTACACCCGTACCGGCGATGCGGGAACCACCGGCCTTGTCGACGGATCGCGCCTGCCCAAACATGCGCCGCGCATGCAGGCCGTGGGCGACGTTGATGAGGCGAACAGCGCCATCGGCCTCGCGATCCTCGCCATCGGCGACGCGCAGGAGGCGCGCTGGCTGACGGTGATCCAGAACGACCTGTTCGACCTGGGCGCGGACCTCGCCACGCCGATGCCGGAGGACGGCGAGGACGCCCCCTGGGCGCTGCGGATCGTCGAAAGCCAGGTGCAGCGCCTGGAAGCGGAAATCGACCTCATGAACGCGGAACTGAAGCCGCTGGACAGCTTCATCCTGCCGGGCGGATCGGCCGCCGCGGCCGCCGTGCATCTGGCCCGCGCGGTGACGCGCCGGGCGGAACGCAGCGCGACCGCCGCCGCCGGTGAGGTCGCGCTCAACCCGCAGGCGCTTGCCTATCTCAACCGCCTGTCGGACCTGCTCTTCGTGATGGCGCGCCGCCTGAACGGCAATGGCGCGAGCGATGTGAAATGGGTGCCGGGCGCATCGCGCTGATCGAAACGGGACGGTGCGTCGCGGGACCTAACGGTCTCTTTCCACCACCCGCGCCGACCATGTGGTGATCCAGCGCCAAGCGCCGCGACATTCGCCCATCGCCGTCGCTTCGGCCAGCCGGAAGCGAACGCCGTCCCAGACATAGGACTCGCTCCCGCCGCAATCGCCGATGCCGCGCCCCTTGGCGCGGCTTTCGAGGCGGGACCGCTCCGGCGACCAGCTGGCATTGACCAGCATCGGGTGCCGCGCGCCCTCGCTCCAGCCGGGCAGATAATCGAACGCCGCGAAACGGAAAGTGCGGCGGCCCGCCACGCCCGTGGCGATCACCGGGACGGCGGTGAAATTATAGGCGCCCGACCCGCAGGGGACGAGCACCAGCTCCTCGCCCTTCGCAAGCCGGTGCTGCTCGAGCGGCTGGGCGCTCCGCATCTCCTCCGCGCAGCCGGTGAAGCTGCCCAGCGCGGTCAACTCCTCGCGCCAGAAAGCGACGGGCGCGGGTTCCGGGAAAACGGGAAAGCGCTTGATCGTGGGCGAAGGAGGCGCCCGTCGCACGACATTGACCCCCAACGGCCCCGTGGCGATCAGGGCGGTGACGGTGCCCGCCCGCCCCTGTTGCGCGTCCATATAGCGCAGCGCAGCGCCCGATCCGGCCAGCGAGGGACGGCCGAGCATCTTCGCGCCCGATCGGATCTCCAGCGAAAATCCGCGCGCCATGGCGACCGCCAGCGCCGACGCCTGCGGCCCGCTGATCTTCGCTTCGCCATCCATGCCGGTCGTGCTGGCGACCTTGCGCCCGTCGACGATGAAGGAATATTCCGCTGGCCCCCTGGCGTCGCGGCTGGCCCAGACTTCCGGCGCCGCATCCGGCCCGGCGTCCCGGCGGATGCCGACCATCAACGGATTGTCAGGCCAGTTCCCGCCTTCCGCCAGCAAGGACACGGCCTCGCATCGCCCGCGATTGTCGCAGCCGATCGTCCAGTCCTTATAGGTTTCCAGCGATCCGGGCTTCGGCGTCTGCGCCCCCGCAGACGCCGAAGCCGAGCAGGCGATTACAGCCAGCAGAAAATTTCTTGCCCCCATGGATTAACCATAACCCATTTGGGAGAGAGGCGATAGAGTCCTCGTTACCGGAGCAAAACGACTGCCCGTCCGGTGAGGATGGCGAGATCAGCAACTTGCAAATCCGTGGTCGGAGAACGGCTTGAGAGGTTTGCACTCTGTCCGCTTGGACCCGACGCAATTCAATCCGGAGTGATTCCAGAAAACCCACCCTCGTTCGCCCAGAGCCTGCCTTGGCAGGCAGTCGAAGGGCCCCAGCCCGAACGGATGAAGGAATGTCCGCAACCTGCCCGAAAGCAATCTTTGACCAAGGCCGTTTGCAAGCGGCATGATTGCCGCCTATGTCGCCTGAAACGGGTTTTTCTTGACGCGCGCGCCGTGCCGCAAGAAAGGACGGCCTTTGACCGGGCCGACGGCCGGTAGACCGTTCGCGCCCTGGGCGTGAAGCTTGGAGAACAGACCATGCGCGCCGAAGCGCAGCAATATATCGACCGTATCGACGCCGCGCTGGACCTGCTGCGCCGCTTCCTCGACTGGGATCGCGCGTTGCGCCGGCTGGACGAGTTGAACGCGCGCGTCGAGGACCCGACGCTGTGGGACAATCAGAAGATGGCGCAGGAGGTGATGCGCGAGCGCACCCGCCTCGACGCCGCCATCGGCGCGACCCGGGCGATCGAGCAGGACAAGACCGACACCGCCGAACTCATCGAAATGGCCGATGCCGAGGGCGACGAGGATATGGTGAACGAAGCCATCGCCTCGCTGAAGGCGCTGGCCGACCGGGCGGACGAGGACAAGATCAAGGCGCTGCTCGCGGGCGAGGCGGACGCCAGCGACACCTATCTGGAAATCCATGCCGGCGCTGGCGGCACGGAAAGCCAGGATTGGGCGGAAATGCTCAGCCGCATGTACCGCCGCTGGGCCGAGCGGCGCGGCTACAAGGTGGAACTGGTCGACTATCAGGCGGGCGATCAGGCGGGCATCAAGTCCGCGACCTTCCTCATCAAGGGCGAGAACGCCTATGGCTATGCCAAGACCGAGAGCGGCGTGCACCGTCTGGTGCGGATCAGCCCCTATGACAGCTCGGCGCGGCGGCACACCAGTTTCTCGTCCGTCTGGGTCTATCCGGTGATCGACGACGATATCGATATCGAGATCAAGGAAAGCGACCTCAAGATCGACACCTATCGCGCGTCGGGCGCGGGCGGGCAGCACGTCAACACGACCGACTCCGCCGTCCGCATCACCCACGTGCCGACCGGGATCATCGTCGCGTCGCAGAACGACCGGTCCCAGCACAAGAACCGCGCCACGGCGATGAACATGCTGAAGGCGCGCCTGTATGAGGCCGAATTGCAGAAGCGCGAAGCCGTCGCATCGGGCGAATATCAGGCGAAGACGGAGATCGGCTGGGGCCACCAGATCCGATCCTACGTCCTCCAGCCCTACCAGCTGGTGAAGGACCTGCGCACCGGCGTCACCTCCACCGCGCCCGACGACGTGCTGGACGGCGCGCTCGATCCCTTCATGGCCGCCGCCCTCTCGCAGAAGGTGACGGGCGAGAAGGTCGAAGTGGAGGATGTCGATTGATGAAACGGGCGGCGTTGGGAGGGGCCTTGCTGTTCCTGCTGGCCGCCTGCGACCTGTTTACGCCGGGCAAGGATGGCCGGTCTGCCGCCGCCCGCCCTTTCCCACGCGCCGACCGGCCCGTCGCGCCCATCGTTTCGACCCGCTGGTCCAGCGAGGAAGCCCGCGACCGCGTGCGCGAGGCGGAGGACATCATGGACCGGGCGGGGATCAGGCCGGGCATGACTATCGCCGACATCGGCGCGGGCGAGGGCTATTACACCGTCCGCCTCGCCAAGCGCGTCGGTCCCAAGGGCCGGGTGCTGGCCGAGGACATCATGCCCGAGGTGATCGAGGCGCTGTCCCGCCGCATCACGCGGGAGGACTGGAGGAATGTCAGCGTGAAGCTGGGCGCGCCGGAAGACCCGCGCTTGCCGGAAAACAGCTTCGACCGCGTGTTCATGGTCCATATGTATCATGAGATCGCGGAGCCTTATGCCTTCCTCTGGCATCTCAGCCCTTCGCTCAAGCCCGATGGCGAGGTGATCGTGGTCGACGCCAACCGCCCGACCGAGCAGCACGGCACGCCGCCGCGCCTGCTCTCCTGCGAGTTCGCGGCCATGGGTTTCCGGCTGGAGGAACTGATCCCCAAGCCCACGGCAGGCGGCTATCTCGCCCGCTTCAGGCGCATCGCCGCGCGGCCCGACCCGGCGAGCATCGTGCCCTGCACCTATGAGGTGAAGGGGTAGCCCGCCCTAACGCCGTTGCCGCCATCTGCGGAAAAGCGACAGGCCGACAAATCCTCCCCCACCAGCGCCGCGATGGCGCCGCCCGCCGATGCCAGCGCCCATGCGCCCGCCGCCAGCAGGCCGGTCAGGAAATCGACGATGATGAGGGTGAGGTGGATCATCCGGTAAGGAAAGCGGGGACTACTCCCCCAGTTCCTTCGCTTCCTGATATTTGAGTTCGAGGAAGCGGTTCTGCGTCGCCAGCTTGTCGAGGTCGCCGCTCGCCAATGTCTCGCTCATCCGCGCGATTTCGGCGTCGATGACGGAGAGCCCTTCGATCAACTGCTTTTCCGGCACGCGGCCGTTGCGCTCCTGCCGGCGCAGGGATTCGGGGATGGACTGATAGCCCGTCACCAGTTCGGGGAGATGGTCGGCCAGGAGCTTGCGGACTTCCTGCGCCGCCGGTTCCTGCGGGTTCAGCCGCTCCAGTTGCGGGGCGAGCGTCTCCAGCTTCACGCCGATGCTGTCCACCAGCGTCACCGCCGGCGCGGGGAGGGCCTTGCGCTGGTTCTCCAGCCAGATTTCGGTCTTGAGGGGAAGGGCGGGAAGCTCCGTCCCGGCCAATGCCTCCGGCCGCACCTGCCTTTCCGTAGGGATCAGCGCGATCAGCAGCAGCGCGGCGATCATGACGCCCAGCGCGACCATCACGCCGGTCGTGCCCAGCGGCGTCAGGAAACCCGCCACCGCGCCCGCCATCAGCACCGTTACGATGGTCCAGAAGGCATATTTGACCTTGCGCATCAACGCTGCCCAACGCCGCCGCCGGGCCCGGACAGGCAGGCTCCGCCCGCGATCCCGGTAGCGGCGCAGCAAGGCTTCGGCATCGGCCAGAACGCGGTCGGACTGGCTCATTATTCACATTCCCCGTTCGGGCTGAGCGGAGCGAAGGGCCTTCGCCTGCGGCTCGGTCGAGCCCTTCGACAAGCTCAGGGCGAACGGAAGGGGCGATGGCATCAACTTCACCCCTCGATCGCGCTCAGCAGCGGATTTTCGCTCCGCGCTTCCTGCGCCGCCTGCGCCTGTCCCTCGGCGCGGGCGATATAGCCCCTGGACTTCTCCACCTCGTTCGACAGCGTGTTCACCGTCGTCTTCATATTCTCCAGCGCCTTGAGCTTGAAGCTGTCGATGCTGTCCATCGTGTCGTAGATATTCTGGAAGGCGCGTTGCAGCGTTTCGATGGGGATGGTGCTGGACGCGGCCTGTTCGTGGATCTGCGCGGTCTGGTTCTTCAGCATCTCGCCGGTCGAATCGATCATGTTCGCGGTGGTCGTGTTGAGCGCGCTGATCTGTTCCAGCACCAGTTTCTGGCCCGCCAGAGCCTGCGCCACCGTCACCGCCGTCCGCAGCGCCGCGACGGTGGTGGTGCTGGCGCGGTCCACGCCCTTCACCAACTCGACATTGTTCTTCTTGACCAGATCGAGCGCCAGATAGCCCTGCACCGTCACCGCCATTTGCGTGAGGAGGTCCTGCGTCCGCTGGCGGATGTAGAAGAGCGCGCTTTCCCGCACCGCCTTGGCCTTGGCCGGGTCGGTCGAATCCAGTTCCAGCGCCTTGGCCTCCAGCCGCGAATCCAGCGTCTTGCTGATATGGATCATCTGTTCCAGACGGCCCATGGTCTGCCACATATTCTGCCTCTCCACGTCGATGGCGGCATTGTCCTTGATGAGCACGTCCTTGCCGCTGGCGAGGCTGCCGAGGATCGAATTGATGTGGCCCTGCGCGCTCTTGTAGCCGTCGAAATAGTCGCGCATCTTGTTGCCGAAGGGGATGATGCCGAACAGCTTCCTGGGCGTGAGCAGATTGCCCCGCTTGCCCGGATCGAGGTCTTCGACCGTCCGCCGCAATTCCGCGAGGTCCGCGCCCACCTTGTTGTCGCTGTCCATCGCGCGGACGGGCCGGTCGAGGAAGCGGTTGCTGTGCCCGGCGGCCTCCGCGATTTCCTTGCGGCCCATATTGGTGAGTTGGTCGACCCGCTTGCCGAATTCCGGCGAAGCCGCGTCCTGCGCCACCAGATCGTCGATGAAGGCGTCCACCTTTTCGTCCAGCTTCGATTTCTGTCCCTCGTCCAGCGGCACGAGGCCCGCCGCCTTTTCGGGCGAGACGGGCGGCACCGGATCGGGCGGCGTCAGGTTCAGCGGGTCGGCGGTCGTCGTGGTGGTCGCGGTGCTGGCCATATCATCTCCTGTCGGTGTCATATGAGCATAGAACACCGATGCTGCAAGGTCGACAAAATGCAGGATAGGGTCTTCCCTTCGCCGCGACAACCGCGCAACGTCTTGCCGCACCGCATCATTTCCTGTAAGGGCGCGCCCCAAAGCCCCTGCGCGGCACTGGTGCCGGCCGGGAACGCATCCCATAAGGCACTCTTATTCATGTCCCTGCGTAATATCGCGATCATCGCGCACGTCGACCACGGCAAAACCACACTGGTCGATCAGCTTTTCCGTCAATCCGGCACGTTCCGCGACAATCAGCGCGTCGAGGAACGCGCGATGGACAGCAACGACCTCGAAAAGGAACGCGGCATCACCATCCTGGCGAAGCCGACCTCGATCGACTGGAACGGCACGCGCATCAACATCGTCGACACGCCCGGCCACGCCGACTTCGGCGGCGAGGTGGAGCGCATCCTGTCCATGGTCGACGGCGTGATCCTGCTGGTCGATTCGTCCGAAGGTGCGATGCCGCAGACCAAGTTCGTGACCGGCAAGGCGCTGGCGCTGGGCCTGCGCCCCATCGTCGTCGTCAACAAGGTGGACCGTCCCGATGAGCGCATCCAGGAAGTGCTGGACGAGGTGTTCGACCTGTTCGTGACGTTGGAAGCGACCGACGAGCAGCTCGACTTCCCCGTGCTCTACGCCTCGGGCCGCAACGGTTACGCCAGCGAGGACCCCAGCCGCCGCGAAGGCACGCTGGAGCCGCTGTTCCAGAAGATCGTCGACCATGTGCCGCCCCCGGCGCTGGATCAGGAAGCGCCGTTCAGCTTCCTCGTGACGCTGCTGGATCGCGACAATTTCCTGGGCCGTATCCTGACCGGCCGCGTCCAGTCGGGCGTGGTGAAGGTCAACCAGCCGATCCATGCGCTCGACGCCGACGGCCATGTGATCGAAACCGGCCGCGCGTCGAAGATCATGTCTTTCCGCGGCCTCGACCGGGTGCCGGTGGAGGAAGCGCGGGCGGGCGACATTATTTCGCTGGCGGGCTTGACCGTCGCGACCGTGGCGAACACCATCGCCGATCCGCAGGTGACGACCCCGATCAAGGCGCAGCCCATCGACCCGCCGACGCTCTCCATGCGTTTTGCCGTCAACGACTCGCCGATGGCGGGCCGCGAAGGCAGCAAGGTGACGAGCCGCATGATCCGCGACCGCCTGATGCGCGAAGCCGAATCGAATGTCGCCATCAAGGTGACGGAAGCGGCCGACAAGGACAGCTTCGAGGTTGCGGGGCGCGGCGAATTGCAACTGGGCGTGCTGATCGAAACCATGCGCCGCGAAGGCTTCGAGCTCGGCATCTCGCGCCCGCGCGTGCTGTTCGGCAAGGATGAGAACGGCAACAAGACCGAGCCTTATGAAACCGTCGTCATCGACGTGGACGATGAGTTCTCCAGCACGGTCGTCGACAAGATGAACCAGCGCAAGGCTGAACTGACCGACATGCGTCCGTCGGGCGGCGGCAAGACCCGCATCACCTTCTCCGCGCCGTCGCGTGGGTTGATCGGCTATCATGGCGAATTCCTGTCCGACACGCGCGGCACCGGCATCATGAACCGGCTGTTCGAGAAATATGGCCCGCACAAGGGCAATATCGAAGGGCGCAAGAATGGCGTCCTCATCTCCAACGGCGCGGGCGAGGCGGTGGCCTATGCCCTTGGCCCGCTGGAGGAACGCGGCGTGCTGATGGTCGGCGTGGGCGAGACGCTCTATGAAGGCATGATCATCGGCCAGAACGCCAAGCCCGAAGACCTGGAAGTCAACCCGATGAAGTCGAAGGCGCTGACCAACTTTCGCGCTTCGGGCAAGGATGACAGCATCCGCCTGACCCCGCCGTGGAAGATGACGCTGGAACAGGCCATCGCCTATATCGACGACGATGAAATGGTCGAGGTGACGCCCAAGACCATCCGCCTGCGCAAGCGTTACCTCGACCCGAACGAGCGCAAGCGCATGTCGCGCGCCAAGGCGGCTTGATCTTGCAAACCCGTCATCTGCGATGGCGGGTTTCGGCCAGAGCGGACATTGCCCTCACTCCCACCTCCGCTCGCCCTGGGTAGGGGCTGAGCGGAGTTGAAGACCCGCATCGAAGGGTTTCTCGCGCGTACTCTATCCTTCGATACGCCACTTCGACAAGCTCAGTGGCACCTCAGGACGAACGGGACGGAAAGGCAGACCGTCCGCCTTCCACCCCAAAGCCGCCATCCGACACCAGCTTTGTTTCAGGAACGCGCTACCCTTTCAACGCTACGCGGCGGTTCCCCTCTCCTTGCGAACAATAGGCTGGGCCGATTCTTTCAAATCGCTGACGGGCCGGTTCAGCACCGCGACATCGCCTTGTGCGCATAAGGGTGCCATGAGGGGTGCATTGCCCCGTGCAAGGAAACAAAGCGATGTTGAGGAAAGTCATGCTGGCGGGCCTGATGGCCGCAACGGCGCTGGGCGGGATCGCCCCCGCCGCCGCCCAAAGCTGGGGCGAAAGGATGCGCGGCCGCATGGAGCAGCCGTCCGGTCATGCGCAGGGCCAGCCCCGCCCCGGCGGCGAGGCCCCGCGCGGCATGGGACGCGAACGGCCGAACCAGCCCGATATGCCCCGGCGCGAAAGGCCCGCGCCGAACTGGCAACAGCGCGCACAACAGCCCGATCGCCCCGCGCCCGGCGCGCGCCCCGCCCCTCCGCCACGCGCCGAATCGCGCTGGAACGGGAACGGCCGCGACCGGGACGGACCCCGGCCGGACCCCCGCCCCGGCTGGCAGAATAGCGGCGGACGGAATGACTGGCGCAACGCCCAGCCGGGGAACCGCCCCGATGCGCGGCAGCCATGGCGCGATGGCCGGAACGACGACCGCCGCGTCAACGACAACCGCCGCTGGGAGGACCGGCGACGGGCGGACAATGACCGGCGGTGGAACGATCGGGACAACCGAAATTGGGATAACCGGCGCTGGGACGACCGCGACCGCCGCAATTGGGACAACCGCCGCTGGGACGACCGCGATCGCGCCAATTGGGATAATCGGCGCTGGAACGACAATCGCGGATGGGCCAATAATGGCCGCTTCGACGACCGGACGCGCTGGGCCAACCAGCGGCGCTGGGACAATGGCTGGCGCAGCGACCGGCGCTACGACTGGCGCGACTATCGGGCGCGCTATGGCGACCGCTACCGGGCCGGGCGCTATTATGCGCCGCGCGGATGGGATTATGGCTATCGCCGCTTTTCCGTCGGAATCTTCCTGGGCGCGCCGCTCTACGCCAATAATTACTGGCTGGACGATCCCTTGTCCTACCGTCTGCCGCCCGCTTACGGATCGTTGCGCTGGGTCCGCTATTATGACGATGCGCTGCTGGTGGATGTCCGCGACGGCTATGTGGTCGACGTGATCCACGATTTCTTCTGGTAACGGCTTCCTGGACTGGCCTTCAGGAACCACTCGGCCCGGAGCCATGTGCTCCGGGCCATTTTCATTTGCGCGAACGGCCGGGCCGGTGGCAGGAGGAGGCGATGAGCGAGATCATCGACGATGGCGGCGTCGCTTCCGCCGCCCGCGCCGCCATGGGGGACGCCGTCCGCGCGCGGCTGGACCGCAATCCCATGGTGCACCGGATCGACACGCCGCATCTGGAAATCTATGGACGGCAGGATTTCCTGAGCGCCGAGGAATGCGCCGGCCTGCGCGCGATCATCGACGCGGGCGCGCAGCCTTCCACCCTTTTTTCCGGCAGCGCCAATGCCGAATATCGCACCAGCCATAGCTGCCACCTCAGCCCGTGGGAACCGCTGGTGGAGACGGTGACGCAGCGCATCTGCGCGATCACCGGCATCGCGCCGGAAAAGGGGGAGACGTTGCAGGGGCAACGCTATACGCAAGGGCAGGAATATAGAGTCCATTGCGATTTCTTCCCCGTCACCGCCAGCTATTGGCCGCGCATGCTGCAAAGCGGGGGGCAGCGATGCTGGACGGCGATGATCTATCTGTCCGCCGTGGAGGAAGGCGGGGAAACGCAATTCCCCAAATGCGAATTCATGGTGCCCCCGGTCGAAGGCATGATCCTGATCTGGAACAATCTGGACCGGGACGGCGCGCCCAACGACTATAGTTTGCATGCCGCGCGGCCGGTCGCGCGCGGCACCAAATATGTGGTCACCAAATGGTTCCGGGAACGCAAATGGTCGCCGTGAAGAGCGCGTTACATCTTGCGACATAAATGACTGATTCCTGACGGCTCCATTCCCGGCTCGTTCAGGCGGCAGGGCGCATATCCGCATCAGGGACGAAGGAACCGGCGACCGTCCGCAAGGTCGATCCCGCCGTTCCGCGTCAGACGATGGGAGACATTATCATGCGTAAATGGATCATATGGGGCCTGATCGCGGCGACCGCCGCGCCGGGCATCGCTTCCGCCCAGTCGGCGGCGGAATTGCGCCACGACCGCCGCGAAATCCGGCAGGACCAGCGCGACCTGCGCCACGCCCAGCGCCATGGCGACCGCCGCGACGTGCGGGATGCGCGCCGTGATGTCCGCGATTCCCGCCGCGAATATCGCGAGGACTGGCGGGACTATCGCCGGGCGCACCGCGACGTCTATCGCGCGGGCAGCTGGCGCGCGCCTTTCGGTTACTCCCGGTGGAATGCCGGGGCGCAGTTGCGCCCGGCCTATTACAGCTCGCGCTATTATATCAGCGATCCCTACCGCTACCGCCTGCCCCGTCCGGGCGCCAATATGCGCTGGGTGAGGCATTATAACGACGTGCTGCTGGTCAATGTCCGCACCGGCCGGGTGATGCAGGTGCATCGCGGTTTCTTCTGGTAAGCGCCGCTTCGCAAGAGGCTGACGCAAGAACGGCTCCGGGTTTCCCTTTCCCCGGAGCCGTTTGTTTTTGCCCGACAGCAATCTGCCACCGCCCTTGGCCGCGCCGCCCGTTCCCGGGCGAGCGCGGCCGATGGCGCGCGAACGCCACCAGTCCGAAAGGGGGTGGACCGAGCGCTAAACGATCGACGCGCAAAAAGGTTCCGGGCTTCGCCTCAGACCCGGAGCGCCTCGGCGATGAGTTTGCGGCTGTTGCCAATGCCGTAGAGCGCGATGAAACTGCCCATGCGCGGCCCCTGGTCCGCGCCCAGCAACGTCTGGTAGAGCGCCTTGAACCAGTCGCGCAGTTCCGCGAAGCCGAATGCCTCGTCCTTGCCGATGGCGTAGACGATGTTCTGGATGTCCTCCGCCGACGCATCGGCGGGGAGCGCCGCGAGTTCCTGATCCAGTTTCCGCAGCGCCGCCGCTTCGTTCACCTCCGGCGCGCGCTTCCTGAGCGTCGGGGCGACGAAATCGCGGTGATAGGCCAGCGCATGGCCGATCAGCCGGTCGAGATCGGGATAGGTTTCCGGGCTGGCGTCCGCAACATAGTTGCGGAGGTAACCCCACACCTGTTCCCGGCTGGCATCGCCCATCACGCCGACAAGGTTCAGCAGCAGGCCGAAAGTCACCGGCAGCGACCCTTCGGGCAGCTTGCCGTCATGGATATGGTGGACGGGATTGCCCAGTTGCTGCTCGACCGGCTGGTTCGGGTAATTGCCGCGGAACTGCCAATATTCATCCACCGCGCGGGGGATGACGCCCATGTGAAGCTGCTTCGCCTTCTTCGGCTCGCGATAGGCGTAGAAGGCGAGGCTCTCTTCCGGCCCATAGGTCAGCCATTGTTCGAGGCTGAGGCCGTTGCCCTTGGACTTGGAGATCTTCTCGCCCTTTTCGTCGAGGAACATCTCGTAATTGAAGCCTTCGGGCGGACGGCCGCCCAGCGCGCGGCAGATCTTCGAGCTTTGCGTGACCGAGTCGATCAGGTCCTTGCCCGCCATCTCATAATCGACGCCCAGCGCGACCCAGCGCATCGCCCAGTCGACCTTCCATTGCAGCTTCGCGCCGCCCGAGAGGATCGACTGTTCGATCACCTCGCCCTCGTCCTCGAAGCGGATCAGGCCCGCTTCGGCATCGACCACCTCGACGGGGACCTGCAGGACGATGCCGCTCTTCGGGCTGATCGGCAGGACGGGGGAATAGGTTGCCTGCCGCTCCTTGCGCAGCGTCGGCAGCATGATGTCCATGATCGCCTGATAGCGGCGCAGGACCAGCTTCAACGTCTCGTCGAACGCGCCGGACCGATAACGCTCCGTGGCGGAGACGAACTCATACTCGAATCCGAAACGGTCGAGGAACGCGCGCAGCATCGCATTGTTGTGATGCGCGAAGCTTTCATACTGGCCGAAGGGATCGGGCACCTGCGTCAGCGGCTTGCCCAGATGCTCGCCCAGCATCGCCTGGTTGGGCACATTGTCGGGCACCTTGCGCAGGCCGTCCATATCGTCGCTGAAGGCGATGAGGCGCGTGGGGATGTCCGACAGCGCGTGGAAGGCGTTGCGGACCATGGTCGTGCGCAACACTTCGTTGAAGGTGCCGATATGCGGCAGGCCCGAGGGACCATAGCCCGTCTCGAACAGCACATAGCCCTTTTCGGGCGCGCGCGCCTGCGGTCCATCGGGCGGATAGCGTTTCAGCAGCTTGCGGGCTTCCTCATAGGGCCAGGCCTTCGATGCCGTCGCGGCGGCGCGGAGAATATCGGAAACGGTCATGCGCCCAGCCAGTAGCGGCGAAGAAGCCGAAAGAAAACGCCCTTTCGGCAGTAATCCGCATCAAGCCGCAGGGCGATCTTCAACTTTCATTAACCTCATAAGTTCATAGCAGCATGAAGGAGTAGCCATGCAGATCCAGCGCGCCCGCGAACGCATCACGGTCGAAATCCCGATTGTCGTCACCACGGTGCTCGACAGCCTGGAAGGAACGATCGTCGATCTGAGCGAGGGCGGCGCGCAAGTCATCGGCTGTTCCCTTCCCGCGAAAACCCAGTGCCAGATCGACCTGGACGGCCATATCGTGTTCGGCACGGTGCGCTGGTCCGAGGAGGACCGGATGGGCATCCGTTTCCCCTATGAACTGACCGAAGGGCCGTTGCTGGAGAAGCTGGAAATGGCGCGCGCGGCGCGGCGGGCGCCGATGGCGGCCTATCAGCCCGCTTACAACCGCCCTTCCCCCACGCCCTATGCGCCCTTGATGCAGAGCGGCTTCGGGCGGCGCACCCGTTAACGGCCACCGTTTTCGGGTTTCCCTTTTGTTCCGGCTCGCCTAAGCCGGACGGGTGATCGACCCGTCCGCCCTGCCCGCACTCCATGCCAGCCATGGCGGCATCTGGCATCGCGAGGGAGGCCGCACCCAGGGCGTCGCCAAGGGGCAGGCGATCAGCCGCGCCGCCGAGACGCCGACGCTGATCCTGAACGCGCCGCTGACCGGACAGAGGCTGGGCTATCCCGACCTCAACGGCCTCGACCTGCTGGAACTGTGGGCCTTCGTCTATCCCGCGCATTTCCTGGTGCCCACGCCCAAGGGGCTGGCCGAGGCGCTGGACCTGCCGCCCATCGCCGGCGAGGCGGATATCCCCGCGCTGTTGCAGATGGCGGCGGCGCGATTGCTGGACCGGATCGAATCGCCCGCATGGGAGGAACGCGAAGGCGCGTGGACGGCGGCGCAGGCGCTGCACCGGCTGCGCTGGCCCTGGGCGGCGCTGGTCGCGCCCCGGATCGCGCGGCCCAGGGAAGCGGAGCGCTGGCTCTTTTCCAAACTGCCCGAATGGGAGGAAACGCCGCCCCGTCCGCCCGCGCGCGTGATCGCGCTGGCGGAGGATGAGGTGCTGGAGCGGCTGGAGGGGCTGACCGGCCCGGACGCCGAACCGCGCCCCGGCCAGCGCGCCTATGCCACGGCCGCCCTCGCCGCCTTCGGCCCGCGCGCCCATCGCGACCAGCCCCATATGCTGCTGGCCGAGGCGGGGACGGGCATCGGCAAGACGCTGGGCTATCTGGCGCCCGCCTCGCTCTGGGCCGCGCAGGCGCAGGGAACCGTGTGGGTGTCGACCTATACCAAGGCGCTGCAACGGCAACTGGACCGGGAAAGCCCACGCCTCTTCCCCGATCCCGCGACGGCGGCCAAGCGCGTGGTGGTGCGCAAGGGACGGGAAAATTATCTCTGCCTGCTGAACCTTGAGGATGCCTTGCAGGGCGGCTTTTCCGGGCGGGCGGCGATATTGGCGCAGTTGGTGGCGCGCTGGGCGGCCTTCACCAAGGATGGCGACATGATCGGCGGCGACCTGCCCGGATGGCTGCCGACGCTGTTCCGGCGCAACGGCTCCACGGCGCTCACGGACCGGCGGGGCGAGTGCATCTATGCGGGCTGTCCGCATTACCGGAAGTGCTTCATCGAGCGGGCGGTGCGCGCCTCGGCGGAGGCGGACATCGTGATCGCCAATCATGCGCTGGTGATGATCAACGCCGCGCGCGGGCGGGAAAGCGGGCAGCAGCCGCAACGCATCATCTTCGATGAAGGCCATCATCTGTTCGACGCGGCGGATTCCACTTTTTCGGTGGCGTTGTCGGGGCAGGAAGCCATCGAATTGCGCCGATGGATCATGGGACCGGAAAGCGGTTCGCGCGGGCGGCGGCGGGGTCTGGCGGCGCGCCTTTCCGACGTGGCGAGCTATGACGAGGCGGGCGGCGAGGCGATCCGCATGGCGGCGGACGCGGCCCGCGCCCTGCCCGCCGACGAGTGGCTGAAACGGATCGTGGCGGGCGAGCCGTTCGGGCCGGTAGAGGCGCTGCTCGCGGCGGTGAGGGCGACGGTCTACACCCGCGCGGGCGAGAATGGCGAGGCCGACGCCGGATACGGGCTGGAGACGGAACTGGCCGAACCGGACGGCGCGCTGGTGGAAGCGGCGCAGGAGGCGGCACGGGCGCTCGACGCGCTGCTGCGGCCTTTGACCCGGCTGGCCAAGCGGCTGGAGGCGGTGATCGAGGACGCGCCCGACTGGCTGGACGGCGCGGCGCGCGCGCGGGTCGAAGGCGCCATCGCCTCGCTGGGCTGGCGGTGCGATCTGGTGTCGGCCTGGCTGGCGCTGCTGGCGCGAATCGGAGGACCGGCGGACGCGGACTTCGTGGACTGGCTGGCGGTGGACCGGATCGAGGGACGCGAGTTCGACATCGGCATCCATCGCCATTGGCTCGATCCGACCCGGCCGTTGGCGGAGACAGTGTTGAAACCGGCGCAGGGCGTGATCGTCACTTCCGCCACGCTGAAGGGCGGCGGCGACTGGGACAATGCGGAGCGGCGCTGCGGCGCGGCGCATCTGCCGCGCGGGGCGGAGCGGTTCGAGGCGTCCAGCCCCTTCGACTATGCGGCGCGGTCCGAAGTGCTGATCGTCACCGACATCAAGCGGGGCGACATTGCCGGATTGTCGGGCGCCTATGCGCGGCTGATCGAAGCGGCGGGCGGCGGGACGCTGGGGCTGTTCACCGCGATCCGGCGGCTGCGCGCGGTCCATGCGCGGATCGCCGACCGGCTGGCGCGGGCGGGGCTGCCGCTCTACGCGCAGCATGTCGATCCGATGGATACGGGCACGCTGGTCGATATCTTCCGCGACGATCCGCGCGCCTCGCTGCTGGGCACCGACGCGCTGAGGGACGGCGTGGACGTGCCCGGCCATTCGCTGCGGCTGGTGGTGATGGAGGGCGTGCCATGGTCCAAGCCCACCGTGCTGCACGCGGCGCGCAAGCTGGCCGAGGGCGGCGGCGCCTATGACGACCGGCTGATTCGCGCGCGCATGGCGCAGGCCTTCGGGCGGCTGATCCGGCGGGCGGGAGACAAGGGCAGCTTCGTCATCCTGTCCGCCGCGATGCCCAGCCGCCTGCTCTCCGCCTTTCCGCCCGGCACGCCGATCCGCCGCCTGACGCTGGACGAAGCGATCATCGCGGTCAGCGCCGGCGCGCAATATAGCGATGGCGTTGGCGGCGGCATGCAGCTAGGTGGGCAGGGAATCATCCATGATCCGCCCGCCCCGGAGAGAGAATGAAGCGCCTGACCCTGCTGCGGCACGCCAAGTCCGACTGGGACGATCCGGTCGCCCGCGACTTCGACCGGCCGCTCAACCGACGGGGGGAAAAGGCGGCCATGCTGATGGGCCGGTTCGCGCAGGCGCAGAAGATGCGGTTCGATCATCTGGTGGCTTCCCCCGCCGTGCGGGTCGTGCAGACGCTGGAAACCTTCTTTGCGGGCTATGGAGAGACGCTGGATGCGCATTGGGACCGGCGCATCTATCTGGCGTCGGCGGCGACCCTGCTGGACGTGGTGCGCGACCTGCCCGACGATGCCGGCACCGCGCTGATGTCGGGACATAATCCGGGATTCGAGGAACTGATCCTGGAACTCGTTCCCGATGACGGCGCCTGCCCCGTTCGCGACGATGTGGAAGTGAAATTCCCGACCGCCAGCCTTGCGGTGCTGGACCTGCCGATCGACCGCTGGGCCGACGCGCGGGAGAGTATCGCGACGCTGGTGAGCTTCACCCGCCCGCGCGATCTCGACCCCGCCTTGGGACCGGGCGCGCGCTAGGACCCGTGGGATGACGCCGGTCCATTGGCGCAAGGCGGAACCGGGCGATGCCCCTGCCCTGTCGATACTGGGCGGGGCGACCTTCCTCGCGAGCTTTGCGCATGACCATCCGGGCGAAGCGCTGATCGACCACATCCGGAGCGCGCATGGCGAAGCATTCTACCGGGCGGCGCTGGCCGATCCGGCCCAAGGAATCCTGATCGGCGAGACGCCGCTGGGCGCGCCGGTGGGTTATGCGATGCTGACGCCGCCGGACCTGCCCGTCGAACGGCGGCCCGGGGACATCGAACTCAAGCGCTTTTACCTGCTGGGGGACTGGCAGGGAAAGGGGAATGGCGACGCGCTGATGGAACGGGCAATGGGCGAAGCGCGGGCGCGGGGGGCGCGGCGCCTGCTGCTGGCGGTTTATCCGGCGAACGAGAAAGCCCGGCGTTTCTATGCGCGGCACGGATTTGCGGAAATCGGCGAAACCGTCTTCATGGTCGGGAACAGGCCGTTCCGCGACCTGATCCATGCCCGCATCCTGTAAGGCTATTCGCCCAGCGCCCGCGCCAGCGTGACGCGGATCGACTCCAGCCGCTTGACGAGATCGGTTTCGGGCCGGCGCTCCTCCGCCCGGGGCGGCATGACCCCGTTGCCGTCCGCCAGCGCCTTCTGCGCGCCGCGCACGGTGAAGCCTTCGACATTCAGAAGCTGGTCGATCCGGCGGACGAGCGCCACATCGGCCGGGCGGTAGTAACGCCGGTTGCCCGCCCGTTGCAGGGGACGGAGCTGCGGAAAGCGCGTTTCCCAATAGCGCAGGATATGTTGTGGAAGACCCAGCTCGCCAGCCAACTCGCTGATTGTCAGAAACGCGCCCTCTGCCTTTTCCATGGCCGGGATGTTGCACCCATAGTTAAGCCAAGGTCAACCATGGTAAAGCACTGATATGCGCGAAAAAGGGACGATCAGGCCGCTCCGGCGTTCGCGACCCGGTCCCGCATCGCCTGGCTGGCGCGGAAGGTCAGCACCCGGCGCGGCTCGATCGGCACTTCCACGCCGGTCTTGGGATTGCGGCCCATGCGCTGATTCTTGTCGCGCAGGACGAAGGTACCGAAACTGGAGATCTTCACATTCTCCCCGCGTTCCAAGGCGCTTGCCATATGTTCGAGGATGGATTCGACGAGCGCCGCCGCTTCCGCGCGCGAAAGGCCAATGTGACGATTGACGCTTTCCGCAAGGTCCGCGCGCGTCAAGGTTCCATTGCCTGCCATATACTGTCCCCGATTAATGCCCCGATCGGGAATGTGCCGGAAAAATATGGTTTCCGCAAGGTGGCATAGGGGTAGGAAAATGTTTCAAAACTGCACTTTACAGCGGCAAAAAAGCTTTACAGGCGCAAGGCGCAGGCGCCCCAGGTAAACCCGCCGCCCATGGCTTCGAGAACCAGCAGATCGCCCGCCCCGATCCGCCCGTCGCGCATCGCGAGGTCAAGCGCCAGCGGCACCGACGCGGCGGAGGTGTTGGCATGCCGGTCCACCGTCATGATGACCTTGTCCGGCGACAGTTTCAGCTTGCGCGCGGTCGCGTCGAGAATCCGGGCATTGGCCTGATGCGGGACCAGCCAATCGATGTCGGCGGGGGTCAAATCCGCCAGCGCCAGCACTTCGGTCAGGACGGATGCCAGGTTGACGACGGCATGGCGGAACACTTCCTGCCCCCTCATCCGCAGCTTGCCGACGGTCTGCGTGGTGGAAGGCCCGCCGTCCACATAGAGAAGCTGGTTGTGGCGTCCGTCGGCATGGAGTTTCGAGGCGAGGATGCCGCGCGCGCCGCTCTCGCTTTCCTCCGCGCCCAGCACGACCGCGCCGGCACCGTCGCCGAACAGGACGCAGGTGGTGCGGTCCTCCCAGTCGAGGATGCGGCTGAAGGTTTCCGATCCGATCACCAGGGCGCGCCGCGCCGCGCCGGAGCGGATCATGCTGTCGGCCACGGTCAGGGCATAGAGGAAGCCCGAACAGACCGCCGCGACGTCGAAGGCGACGCAATCGTCGATGCCCAGCGCGGCCTGCACCAGCGTGGCGCTGGCCGGGAAGGTCTGGTCCGGGGTGGCGGTCGCGAGGATGACGAGGTCGATGTCCCGCGGCGCCAGCCCGGCGGCGTCCAGGGCGGCGCGGGCCGCGTCGGTCGCCAGGGATACGGTGGTCTCCCCCTCCCCCGCGATATAGCGCGCGCGGATGCCGGTGCGCTCCACGATCCATTCGTCGCTGGTGTCGACGGTCTGCGCCAGTTCCGCGTTGGTGACCTTGCGCGCCGGAAGGGCAGAGCCCGTGCCCAATAATATCGAACGGCGGATCACTTGACCGGCAACTCCTGCTTGGATGCGACGTTGAACAGGGCCGCGACCCCCGCCATGTCGGCGGCGATGCGCCGGGTGATGTCTTCCTCCAGCAGGCGCGCGGCGACATGGACGGCGTTGGCCACGCCCTTGTCGTTGGCGCTGCCATGGCTTTTCACGACGACGCCGTTGAGGCCCAGAAAGACCGCGCCATTATGGTTGTTGGGGTCGAGATGATGCTTCAGCAGATGCATGGCGGGCTTGGAGATCAGGAAGCCGATCTTGGACCGCAGCGAACTGGTGAACGCCTTGCGCAGCAGGTCGGTGACGAAGCGGGCGGTGCCCTCCGCCGTCTTGAGCGCGACATTGCCCGAAAAGCCGTCGCACGCGATCACGTCCACGTCGCCGCGGCCGATCTTGTCGCCCTCGGTAAAACCCTCGAAGGACAGGGGCAGCGCATCGGCGGCGCGCAGGATCGCGGCGGCGTCGCGGATTTCATCCGTGCCCTTGAGCTCTTCCGTGCCGATATTGAGCAGGCGGACGCGGGGCCGTTCAAGGTCGCAGGCGATGCGGGCATAGGCCGCGCCCATCACCGCGAACTGGACGAGGTTGCGCGCGTCGCATTCCGTGTTCGCGCCAAGGTCCAGCATGACCACGTCGTTATCGCCCAGCGTCGGCAACATGGCGGCGAGCGCGGGCCGGTCGATGCCGGGCATGGTGCGCAGCGCGAGTTTCGCCATCGCCATCAGCGCGCCGGTGTTGCCCGCCGATACCGCCGCCCCGGCGTCGCCCGACTTCACGGCGGCGATCGCCATGCTCATCGAACTGCCCTTCTTGCGAATCGCGGTGCTGGGCTTTTCGCTGCCGTCGACCACCGAATCGCTATGGACGACTTCGGAAGCCGCGCGCAGATTGGGATGATGGTCGAGCGCCGCCTTGATCCGCGTCTCATCGCCGAACAGGAGGAAGCGCAGGCCGTCATGACGGCGGCGGGCCAGAGCCACGCCCGCCATCATCACGCGCACGCCTTCATCCCCGCCCATCGCGTCGATTGCGATTCGCGGTTGGCTGGACAAGTCAGATCACCTTTTGGGCGGAAAGGATGTCGTCAGGCTCCGACGGCAACGATTTCACGGCCATTATAATGGCCGCAGGCGTCGCACAGATTGTGCGGACGCTTCAGTTCGCCGCAGTTCGAGCATTCCTGGAACGCTTCGACGCGCAGCGAATCGTGGCTGCGGCGCATGCCGCGGCGGGAGGGAGACGTTTTCCTCTTGGGGACAGCCATGTCGGCACCTTATTCCGTAAATAAAAATCTGGTTGTGCGACTGGCCGACATCCGATGGATGCGGACGCCACAGGCGCCGCAGACCCATGCGGCCCGGGTGATCGCGAAGCCCTGCGCCTATACCGGTTTTTGGCCGGGGTGCAAGTCCTTCCTTGCCGCATACGGCGCGTATCCTATGCTGCCGTCTCCATCATGGCTGGGGATAGGACTTCATGCTGCTTCCGATCACATTGACGCTGGCCGCGGCCTGCGCGCTCATCAACCTGTGGCTGGCGAGCCGCTGCGTGCGAATCCGGATGGCCGACAAGGCGGCGCTGCACGGCGATGGCGGCAATGCGCTGCTCGCCCGGCGGATGCGCGCCCACGCCAATTTCATCGAATATACGCCCATGGTGCTGATCCTGTCCGCCCTCATCGAAATGGCGCTGGGCGCGTCGTTGTGGCTGTGGATCGGCGCGCTGGCCTATGTCCTGGCGCGCCTTTGCCATGGGCTTGGCATGGACGCGGAAGGCGGGAGCCCCTTGCGCGCCATCGGGGCCCTGCTGACCTGGTTCATCCTGACCGCGCTGGCCTGCGCCGCGCTGTATGCCGCCTATCAGGGAACGCGGGGATGGCCCGTCCCGCCCGCGATGGCGGCGCTATAGGCTCAGGCCAGCACCGCGTCGGCGACGAAGGGATTGCTGCGCCGTTCATGCGCGAAATTGCTCATCGGACCATGGCCGGGAACGAAGGCGGTGTCGCCGCCCAGCGGCCACAGCTTGCCGGTGATCGCGTCGATCAGGTCCTGATGATTGCCCCTGGCGAAATCGGTGCGGCCGATGGAACCCTGGAACAGCACGTCGCCCACGATGGCGAGCTTGCTGGGGGCATGGTGGAAGACGACATGGCCGGGCGTGTGGCCGGGACAATGGAGCACGTCCAGCACCAGATCGCCGACCGTCACCTGATCGCTGTCCGTCAGCCAGCGGTCCGGCTCGAACACCTCGCCTTCCATGCCGTAGCGCGTACCGTCGTCGGCAAGCTGGTCGATCCAGAAACGGTCCGCTTCGTGCGGCCCTTCGATCGGGACGCCGAGGTCCTTCGCCAATATGCCCGCCTGTCCGCAATGATCGATATGGCCGTGGGTGACGAGCAGCTTTTCGATGGTGACGCCCTGCTGCGCCGCTGCGGCCTTCAGCCGGGGAAGGTCGCCGCCCGGATCGACGAAGGCGCCCTTGTTGGTGGCCGTGCACCAGAGCAATGTGCAATTCTGCTGGAACGGCGTGACGGGAATGATCGCGGCTTTGAGCGGAGGCATGGTCATGACCCCGATGTGGCGAAGGGAACGGCGCGGCGCAAGACTTCGCTTCGTCCCTACCGCTCCGTTTCCTCCATGTCGAATTGCTCGGCCAGGCTGATGCCGTCCAGCACCTTGGCCGTTTCGTCCCGCAGGCGCAGCATCACGCGATGCAGGCGGCATTCCGATTCGGGCAGGCAATTGTTGCAGGTTTCATGCGCGAAACGGCTGGCGCAGGGCGTGAGCGCGAGCGATCCCCGCGTCAGCCGCACGATATCGCCATAGCTGATGTCGACCGGCGCCAAGGCCAGCCAGTAGCCGCCGTCCCGCCCGCGCTGCGTTTCCACCAGCCCCTCGCGCGCCAGTTCGGACAGGATCACCGTCAGGAATTTGGCGGGGATATTCTGCTTCGTGGAAATTTCGGTGAGCGGCACCGGACCCTGACGGTAGCGATCGGCCAGATGCTGAAGCGCGCGGATGGCGTAACGGGTCTTCTGCGAGAGCATGATCCCGTTATTCGCTCATGCCCGGCATTTGACAAGGATCAAGGCGCGGAAATTCAGGGATTATGCCCTGCCCGCGCCCCGCGCTTCACGCCGACACGCCCTCCAGCGCATTTTCATAGGTCGATGCCTTGAAGCCGACGATGGTGCGGCCGCCCAGGTCCAGGATCGGGCGCTTGATCATGGAGGGATTCGCCATCATCAGCAGCACGGCCTTGTCCGCGTCGATATGGGCGCGGTCGCCTTCGGGCAAAGCGCGGAAGGTCGTGCCCGAACGGTTGAGGATGGTTTCCCAGCCATGTTCGTCCACCCAGCCGCGCAGCGCCGCTTCGTCCACGCCCGACACCTTATAGTCGTGGAAGCTGTAGGACACGCGGCTGTTGTCGAGGAAATTGCGCGCTTTCTTGATGGTGTCGCAATTCTTGATGCCATACATGGTGATCATGGCGGATTATCCCTTGAAAGCGGTGACGTCGATTTCGATTTTCATCAACGGCTCGATAAGGCCGGTGACGGTGCAGGTGGCGGCGGGGCGGATGTCGCCGAACACGGCGCGCAGGGGCGCGGCCATTTCATCCCAATAGGCGGTGTCGGTGATGTAATAGTTCACGCGCACCACGTCTGCGAAGGTGAAGCCCCCTTCCTCCAGCGCCGCGCCGATGACCTTCAGCGCATTGGCCGCCTGATCGGCGACGCGTTCGGGCATGGCCCGGGTTTCGGGATCGTAGCCGGTCGTGCCCGATACGAAGCACCAGTCGCCCTGGACCAGAGCGCGGGAATAGCCGACACGCGCCTCGAAGGGCGAACCGGAAGATATGAGCTTGCGGGACATGGGATTCCTTCGATGCTGCGCGGAAAAGGGATCGCGCGGCTCTTGCCCCGTTGGCGGCGCGCTGTCCAGTGCTATCGGCCCTCAGGGATAGCTGACCGTCTTGGGGCGGCCTTGCGGGATAGGGATATATTCCCGATCGTCGCCGGGGATGAGGGGAAAGCGCATCGCTTCCCAATCCTCGCGCGCCTGCATCAGCCGCTCGGTGGTCGAGGACACGAAGTTCCACCAGACATGGCGGGGCGAGGCGAAGGCTTCTCCGCCGCACAGCACCACCCGGCCGCCATCGACGCTCATCAATGTGGCGCTGGCGCCGGGGCGCAGGACATAGAGCGTCTGGGACCGGAGCAATATCCCGTCGAGCGCCGCGTCGCCGCCCGACACATAAATGGCCCGCTCGTCCGCCGAGGGATCGATGGGCACGCGGCCGCCGGGCGAAAGCTGGATGTCGGCATAAATGGTGTCGGCATAGGTGGTGACCGGCGCGCGCTGGCCCCAGAGCGTTCCCATGATGACGCGGGCGCGGGCCGCGCCGCTGTCGATCACGGGCAGGCGATCCTCCCCCACATGCTCGAAGGCGGGGTCCATCTCCTCGTTCCGGTCGGGCAGGGCGAGCCATGTCTGGATCGCGGAGAGCCGGGAGGCGCGGGCGCGGTCCGCCTCGGGCGAGCGTTCGGAATGGACGATGCCCCTGCCCGCCGTCATCAGGTTGACCGCGCCCGGCTCGATAAGCTGTTCGGTGCCCAGGGAATCGCGATGCAGGAACGCGCCTTCATACATGTAAGTGACGGTGGCGAGGTTGATGTGCGGATGCGGCCGCACGTCCACGCCCTGTCCGGGGCCGATCTGCGCGGGGCCGGCCTGATCGAAGAAGATGAAGGGGCCGACCATGGTGCGTTCCCTGGCCGGCAGCGCGCGGTGGACGCGGAAATCGCCCAGGTCGTGACTGGTCGGCGTGATCGTCTGAATGATGAAGTCGTCCCGCATGATCCGTCCTTCCCTGAGTTTCCTTATTCGCCCGGCGCCTTCGCCTTGATCGCGAGGGCGTGCACCTTCTCTTGCAGCAGGTCCGCCAGCGCGGCGTTGACGAGCCGCTGGCGCGCCACCCGGTTTTGCCCTGTGAAGCGGTCCGCGACGATCTCCACCGTGAAATGGCTTTCGCCCGATCCGTCATGCCCGGCATGGCCGCGATGCATCTCGCTATCGTCGATGACGGCGAGGCTCAGGGGCGACAGGGCGGCGCGCAGGCGGGATTCGATTTCGGTGGCCACGGGGCCTTTCGCTTGGTCGGTCATCTTTCCTATATAGGTCCTTTGCGCGAACTTGCATCAGGACAGTCTTGGCCAGCGATCCCTTCTCGACCCGCCGTTTCAACCGCTTCCACGGCCGCGTGGAAAGCGACCGCCCCTGCGCGGTCGCGGGATGCGAGGAGCCGGGCGAGTTTCGCGCGCCGCCGCTGGAGGAACGCGCCTCCAGCCATGAAGGGCCGCGCTGGCGCTGGCTGTGCCTGGAACATGTGCGGCAATTCAATCAGGGCTATAATTTCTTCAGCGGCATGAACGCCGACGAGATCGCCGCCGCCCAGCGCCCCTATGCGGGGTGGGAGCGGGAGACGCGGGCCTTTTCCTCCAACGCCGCCAGCCCGCCGCCGCGCTGGGCGGACTTTGCCGACCCGCTGGACGCCATCGGCGCCAGGTTCCGCGAGCGCAAGGCGCGGGCGGAACGGGACAATGCCGCGCGAGCGGACGGCAAGTTCCTCTCGCGGGAGGACCGGCAGGCGCTGGAGGTGATGGGCCTGCCCCTCGACGCGGACCGCAAGGCGCTCCGGGCGCGCTACACGCAACTGGTGCGGCGCTATCACCCCGACCATAATGGCGGCGACCGCAGCCATGAAAGCGCGTTGCAATCGGTGATCGAAGCCTATGGGCGGCTCAGGAAGGCGGTCGCTTTCGCCTGAAACGGTTCAGAACAGGAAGCAGCCGATACCCAGACCCAGTTGAATGACAGCAATGAGGAGCAGAAGGGTGGCGAAAGGCTCCTTGCGCGTCTTGTGCCGGAAAAACCTGCGGGCAAATAGCGCCCCCGGCGAGCCTCCCATCAATGCCAATCCTAGCAGTCTGGCTTCAGAAATACGCCATTCGCCCGCGATGGCGCGGGCCTTGTCGTCCCAGAAGGCGAAAATGGTGATCAGATTGATCGCGACAAAGAAAAGGGGAATCATCCACAACAGCATTGCCATGACGATAGAGCCCATCCGTAAACAGGCGATGAAACAGGACAGGCCAATCCATTGGAACAGGCTTCTTGAACCCTCTGGACAATCCCCCCACTCTATCGACACGCTCCATCCCAGCCGTTAGGGCTCATATGACTCGTTTTTGCCAAGAGAATTGATCGATGACCGACATCCCCAACGTCCAGCCCGACACGCGCAACGACACGCTGATGGAAGCGCCCGACCGGGAAGTCGATGCGCGCGACGTGTTCGGCATCGATGTCGACATGAAGATTCCGGCCTTTTCCGAAGCCGACGAGCGCGTGCCCGACCTCGATCCCGCCTATGTGTTCGACCCGGACACGACGCTGGCGATCCTCGCGGGCTTTGCCTTCAACCGTCGCGTGATGGTGCAGGGCTATCACGGCACCGGCAAGTCGAGCCATATCGAGCAGGTCGCGGCGCGGCTCAACTGGCCGTGCATCCGCATCAACCTCGACGCGCATATCAGCCGCATCGACCTGGTCGGGCGCGACGCCATCGTGCTCAAGGAAGGGCAGCAGGTGACCGAGTTCCGGGAAGGGCTGCTCCCCTGGTCGTTGCAGCGTCCGGTCGCGCTGGTGTTCGACGAATATGACGCGGGCCGCCCGGATGTGATGTTCGTCATCCAGCGCGTTCTGGAGACGGACGGCAAGATGACGCTGCTCGACCAGAACCGGGTCATCCGTCCGAACCCGTGGTTCCGGCTGTTCGCCACCTCCAACACCGTCGGCCTGGGCGATACGACGGGTCTCTATCACGGCACCCAGCAGATCAACCAGGGACAGATGGACCGCTGGAACCTGGTGGTGACGCTCAACTATCTGCCCGCCGCGACCGAAGCGCAGATCGTGCTCGCCAAGTCGGGCGAATATGACCATGAGGGTGGCCGCAAGGAAGTCGAGAATATGATCAAGGTGGCGGAACTCACCCGCCAGGGCTTCGTCAACGGCGACATCTCGACCGTCATGTCGCCGCGCACGGTCATAAGCTGGGCGCAGAACGCATTGATCTTCAAGGATGTGGGCTTCGCCTTCCGCCTGTCCTTCCTCAACAAATGCGACGAGGCGGAGCGGCCGCTGGTGGCGGAATATTATCAGCGCGTGTTCGGCAAGGACCTGCCGGAGAGCGTCGCGCACCGGGCGGCGTGACGCCATGATCGTCGTCGAACGGATCGCGCCGGACGGCACCGCGCACCGCATCCACATCCGCGGGCACGAACTGGTCGCGGACATGAGCGCGCCGGACGGGCATGACGAAGGGCCCGATCCGCACGATCTCTACGATTCCGCGCTGGGCGCGTGCAAGGCGATGACGATGCTCTGGTATGCGCAGCGCAACGGCATCCCCGTCGAAGGCATCCATGTCGGCGTCGCGCGCGATGCGAGCCGGGAAAGGCAGGGCGTCTATCGCCTCACGACCCGCATCGCGGTCAGCGGCCCGCTGACCGACGAGCAGCATGCCAAGCTGATCGCGGTCGCGGCCAAATGCCCCGTCCACAAGCTGATGGACGAAGTGCGGACGGAAATCGAAACCATCGCGGTGCCGCGCGTGGGCGAGCCTGAACGACCATGAGCGGAGCGGTGGATTCGATGACACAGGCAAGCCGCATTCCCCTGGAAGGCGCGTTCAATCTGCGCGACTTTGGCGGCTATCCCACGATCGACGGACGCCGCGTCAAACGGGGCATGCTGTTCCGGTCAGGCACCATGGCCCTGTTGACGAACGCCGACGCGGCGTATTTGCGGTCGCTGGGCATCCGGGCGATCTGCGATTTCCGCCGGGGCAATGAACGCAAAACCGAGCCGACCCTGTGGCATGGCGCGGATGTCGACTATTTCTCCCGCGATTATCGGGAAAGCAGCGGCCTGCTGAGTGAGATGCTGAAGCGCGAAGACGCGACGGCCGACGAGATGCGCGAGAGGATGATAGCGCTGTATCGCGTCATCCCTGCGGACCACGCCGAATCCTATCGCGCCATGTTCACGCGAATATTGGCCGGCCGGGTACCGCTGCTGATCAACTGTTCCGCCGGCAAGGACCGGACGGGCGTGGCCGCCACGCTCATCCTTGGCGCGCTGGGCGTGCCGCGCGAGGCCATCACCAATGACTATATGCTGACCAATGACCATGCCGACTGGGATTGGTTGATGGCGCAGCGCGATACGCTGGTCGCACGCCTGCGCTTTGAAAGGGCGGATATGCTGGCGCCTCTGTTGCGTGCCGAAACCGTCTATCTCGATACGCTGTTCGAGACGCTGGACCAGCATTATGGCGGGCTTGAGGGCTATCTGACCGATGTGCTGGGCGTGGATGACGCCGCACGCGAAGCCATGCGCGCGGCGTTGCTGGACTGATGACCGAGCGCTCCGCCCTCGACGCTTTCAAGGACGTGCTCTCCGGCGCGGCGCGTTCCATCGCGCGCGATGCGGAGGTGGAGGTGGGCTTCACCGCCGATGCGCCGCACATGGCGGGCAAGGCGATCAAGGTGCCGACACCCGGACGCACGCTGCCCGCCGATCAGGTCGCGCTGGCGCGCGGTTTCGCCGACGCCAACGCCTTGAAGCTGCGCCATCATAATGCGCGGATGCACAATGCGTCGGCCCCTGCGGACGCGGTGGCGCGCGCGGTCTATGACGCGGTGGAGCAGGCGCGGATCGAGGCGATCGGCTCGCGGACGATGGCGGGCGTGCGCGACAATCTCAACCATGCGCTCGACATGCGGCTGAAATCCGACCCGATCCGGCGGGCGCGATCGGCCGATGAGGTGCCCTTGTCCACCGCGCTGGCGCTGAAGGTGCGCGAGCGGCTGACCGGCCAGGCCGCGCCCAGGGACGTGACTGACGGGCTCGCCATGGTCGACCGGTGGATCGAGGACAAGGCGGGGACGGATCTCGACGCGCTCTCGCTCGCCATCGACGACCAGCGGGCCTTCCAGAAGCTGACCGCCGCGATGCTGGAACATCTGCAACTGGTGGACGCCGACGTTCCGCCCGAATCCGATGAATCGGAAACGGAGCAGGAGGGCGAAGAGGAAGAGCAGCAGCAGGAAGAAGGCGATTCCGGCGAGGACCAGCCCGGCGACAGCGACATGAACGCGCAGGCGCGGGCCGAGGACCAGGGCGGCGATACCGAAGACGGCGACACCGACTATAGCGACGAGTTCGACGCCGACAGCGAGGAAGGCGGCGACGAGATGGGCGACGAGGGCATGATGCCCGTGCGCCCGAACCGGCCGATGGGCGACCTGCCGCCGGGCTTCGACTACAAGGCCTATACCCTGCTCCATGACGAGGTGGTGACGGCGGAAGACCTGTGCGACGAGGATGAACTGCTGCGCCTGCGCGGGTTCCTCGATCAACAACTGGTGAGCTTGCAGGGCGCGGTGACGAAGCTCGCCAACCGGCTGCAACGCCGCCTGATGGCGCAGCAATCCCGAAGCTGGGACTTCGATCAGGAGGAAGGGCTGCTGGATGCGGCGCGGCTTGCGCGGATCGTGATCGACCCGAGCCACTCCCTCTCCTACAAGGTCGAGCGCGATACCGAATTTCGCGACACGGTGGTGACGCTGCTGATCGACAATAGCGGCTCCATGCGCGGGCGGCCGATCAGCATCGCCGCGATCAGCGCCGACATCATGGCCCGCACGCTGGAACGCTGCGGCGTCAAGACCGAGATATTGGGCTTCACCACGCGCGCGTGGAAGGGCGGGCAGAGCCGCGAGGACTGGCTCGCCGCCGGGCGTCCGCCGATGCCGGGGCGGCTGAACGACCTGCGCCACATCGTCTACAAGAAGGCCGACGAACCGTGGCGGCGGGCGCGCAAGAATCTGGGCCTGATGATGCGCGAAGGGCTGCTCAAGGAGAATATCGACGGGGAAGCGCTGCTCTGGGCGCATAACCGGCTGATCGCGCGGTCCGAGGAGCGGCGCATATTGATGGTCATCTCCGACGGCGCGCCGGTGGACGACAGCACCCTGTCGGTCAACAGCGGCACCTATCTGGAACGCCATCTGCGGCAAGTGATCGAATGGATCGAGAACCGGTCCCCGGTGCAACTCGTCGCCATCGGCATCGGCCATGACGTGACCCGCTATTACCGCCGCGCCGTCACGATCATGGACGCCGAGCAATTGGGCGGCACGATGGTCGAGCAGCTCGCGGGGCTGTTCGACGAGGATTGACCGGCCGATGAGCCGGGCGGGGTCCGGCTCCTTCTCTTGAGAAAGGCCCGGACCTCCCGCTTCCCGGCATCAGCGGCCATGAAGCGAGGAGAGTGTCATGAGCGTCGCCTTTCGCCGCGAAAGCGATGATGAGCATCTGGAGCCGACTTTCGAGATTCCGATCCCGCCCGGCCCCAATCTGGTGACGGCACGCGGTTTGCGGCTGACGCGGGAAAAGGTGGAATCGCTGGAAGCCGTCGCGACCGAAGGCATGGCGGAGGAGGATGCGAAGAAACTGAAGCGGTTCTCTTCTGCTGGTAGGCGAAGGTGCCAATCCGTCATTCGCTGAAAGGCATGGCAAGCTCTGAATAGCAGTTGCTCATCAAGCGCACGCGCCACCAGTTGAACTCCGATTGGCCTGCTGCCGGTTTCGTGGACACGGAGTTAGGCGAGTCCGACCTCGTTTTCAAATTCCATCGGGCTGAGGTAGCCCAGTGTCGAATGCCGACGCTTCGGATTGTAGAAGCGTTCGATGTAATCGAACACGTCCGCCTTTGCATCGTCTCACCGCATTCAATTCGGAGCGGCGCACCGACGCCAAGCAGGCTGTCCGCGACCGCTATGCCTCCACCGTCGTTAGGATTACGCCGAGCGGACGCGAGCGGTGGAACAGCTTCGTGGATCAGGTCGCCGGCATTCCCGCCAATCTGGAGGCATCATCCTCGCAATATAGTTTGCTGGCGAGATTGCATGGGCTCCGCCCGGGCGAGCTTGATCAGTTGGACGGTATCCTCGCCGATTGGGGCGTCGCCACTGCCAAGCTGGCGCTCGACGAGATTCAGAGCCGGTTGAGGTTGATCAACGAGCTGCACGACAAACTCCGCGACGAGCGCGCCGACGAGGTCCGCGAAGTGTCTTCAATAAATACACGGATGAGAGGGCTCGGCTGTTGCGACACAGCCGATGCGCCCTCCCTAGTCGCGCTCGGCTCGCGGCACTGCAAGCCGCGCCGAGTGTTGGATGGTAGGGATGATGATTGCACCAAGCGCTCATTCAAAGGCCGACAGTGAACGTGGCGCATGCGATCAGGCACACCTCTTGCTTGTAAGTGCGGAAGGTTCGCGACGGAGGTGGCTGGTGGAAGCGGAAATATTGAGATCTCTGTTTAGGCCATTCAGGTATAAATCGTTGTACCTTCGCAATCGACTGACAATGTCGCCGATGACGCGCTACTACGCACCCGAAGGCGTCCCAAAACCCGAGGTTGCAGCTTACTATGGACGCCGTTCCAGAGGCGGCGCCGGACTCATTATTACCGAAGGCACCTTTCTTGACCGAAAATTGGCGCGAAACAACGAGCGCATCCCTTGGTTTCACGGAGAACGCTTGCAACCCTGGCGACGCATTGTCGAAACCGTGCATGCCGGTGGCGGCGCGATCGCGTTGCAGCTTTGGCATGTCGGCGGGGTGCGCGACTTCAATTTTCCTAGTTGTTTGATCCCACGGTTTGATGGTGCGATCCTTTCGTTGGAATGGAAGGAAGCCTTATGGGACAGGTACGTCACGGGAGCGCCACGACCACGCACGCCGTCCGAGCAGCAATACAGCGATCGCAAGCTTCGCTCGCGACGCTGAGCCGGGATTTGGGGATCAACCCGAAGACGGTGGCGAAGTGGCGCAAGCGGGCGACGGTCGAGGATTTGAAGACCGGGCCGAAGGCCCCTCATTCCACCACCCTGTCCGAGGCCGAGGAGGCAATGGTTGTGGCGTTCCGTCGACACACGTTGCTGCCGCTCGATGACTGTCTTTATGCCCTGCAACCATCGATCCCGCACCTGACACGATCGGCGCTGCATCGGTGCCTGCAGCGACACGGCATCTCTCGCCTGAACCGGACCATCAAGGAGGCGACCGTCAAACGCTTCCACTACGACAGCCATCAGCAACTCCGGACGCACCTCGCTGACTTCATGGCCGCCTACAACTTCGCCCGAAGGCTCAAAACGCTCAGCGGGCTCACACCCTACGAATACATCGCCAAGATCTGGACGTCAGAGCCAGAACGGTTCATCGTCAACCCAATCCACCAGATGCCGGGACTGAACACCTAATTCACCATTAGGTGAAGATCTCGAAAGCCCTTCAGGCCTTTATGCGCCGGGTAAGAGTGGCGGAAAACCCATGTCCCAAGAGGATATCGCGGATGTTGTCGCTTCATTCGTGCGGGGGGCTCGTGATGCTAAAACCCTCGGCTTCGACGCGATAGAACTTCATGGTAGGCACGGCTATCTGTTCGATCAATTTTTCTGGAAAGCGACGAACAACAGGACGGACCGCTATGGCGGCAACACAATAAAGGAACGCACTCTTTTTGCCACCGAAGTCATCCGCGCCGTCCGCGCCGAGATAGGAGAGGAGTTCCCCATCTTTTTCCGGCTCTCGCAATTTAAAATGGCGGCTTACGATGCCCGGGTGGTAGATACCCCTTCCGAACTGGAGGAGTGGGTGGGGCCGCTGAAAGATGCAGGTGTAGACATATTTGATTGCTCCCAGCGCCGCTTCTCGGAACCGGAATTCGCAGGCAGCGACCTCAATCTTGCAGGGTGGGTGAAAAAGCTGACAGGCCAACCAACGCTGACCGTGGGCTCCATCGGATTCGACAACGATCTAATCAAGGCCTTGAATACCAAAGCCGCTGGAACGGACATACCTTCGATTGTGGAAGCGGCCAAGCGGGTCGAGCGGGAGGAATTCGATCTCGTCGCCGTGGGGCGAGGTATGATCGCCGATCCTAATTGGGCTCAAAAAGTACGCGAGGGCACGTTCGATGAGCTGCTGGCGTACGACGCCAACATGCTAAGAACGTTGGTGTAACTGAAAGGCCGTCGCCCCCCGAAAACGCTCTGCGCCAATCGATAGCGTATATCCGGCATGCTCAATGTTGGATGCTTCACCTGACGACAGCTACTGTCGTTTTCACGGACAGCGCCCTTGATCAATGTGCGTTACAGGCATGTCAGAACAGATGGTCGCACGGAAATGCCTCCAGCGCGAGGAGCTGGCGGCACGTCTGGCACGAACTTTATTATGAAAGGCTGCGGCGAAGGGTTGGACAACTTACAGAGCGGTCAACATCCATGAGGAGGAATTATGCACTGAATAAATGAACGCCTACGGATTCAGCCCCATACCTATTGCTTCTCCTGCACACGCACAGTTTCAACTTCCCGCAACTTCCTATAATTTCTCCTCTTGCACTTCTTGCTCGGCATGGACTGTCCTTTTCGTGGCCTAGACTGTCATAGTTTCTGACTGCTCTGCGTGGAGAGGGCGGTAGATCATTATGGATTGAACTGCTTTCTTCTCAATCCCAATCGATTGAAAATGCCATTGGCACGGCTTTTGCTTGGTGTCGAACGCTCGCTGGGGCGATGCGGAGAAATGCTATTAGGGGAGGTCAATATGATGAGGGCAAGTACATTGGCGTGCGCATCGGTAGTTGCGATGAGCACGGGGAATGTCGCATGGGCCGCGGTGGAACAGCCCGCCCTCTCGCAAGAGGGTGTCACCGCTGACGCTGCCCCCGCGCCCGCACCGGCGGAAACGGGACTGGCCGATATCGTCGTGACGGCACAGAAAAGATCGGAGTCGATCCAGAAGATTCCCGTCACCGTGTCGGCATTCACCACGGAGACATTGCAGAATGCGAATGTCGGCACGATCGCCGGTATTCAGGGGATGGTTCCCGGCATGACGATCAACAAGGGGCAGTCGTCCGCCAATCTGGTTCACGTCAGCCTGCGCGGCATTTCGATTCAGGACACATCCAAGGCCTTCGAACCCGGCATCGGCTTCGTGCTGGATGGTGTGGTGATCGGAACGCCGGTCGGCCTGCTGCTGGATTCCTTCGATGTCGAAAGACTCGAAGTCCTGCGCGGTCCGCAGGGGACGCTGTTCGGGCGCAACACGACGGGCGGAGCGCTGAACATCGTGCGCGCCATTCCCGATCCGGGCGACGATACGCATGGCAAGCTCAAATTCACGGTCGGCAGCTTCGGGCGCACCGATGTCGAGGGGCGCCTGATGCTCCCCCTCATCAAGGACAAGCTCGCCGTCAAGGTCGACATTCTGTCCTCGACCGATGATGGCACCATCTACAATTCCACGTTGAACACCCATCTTGGCGACAAGAACCTCCAAAACTATAATGTGACGTTCCATGCGACGCCAACCGATCGGCTGAGCGCCACGCTCATCCTTGAGAAACAGCGGGATCGCAGCGAGCTGCCGCCAGCCATCAACCTGCTTACGCCCGATCTGATCACAGATCTTCCGGTCACGGGGTACACGACAGGCGCCAATTCACCCTGCTTGAACCCTCAACTGAGTTTTCTTTGCCGTTCATCCATCCGCAAGAGCGACAATGTTTCTGAAATCCCCACGAAGCAGCCGGGCCGTTTGAACATGAGCGCGGCCACGCTCCATCTAACCCATAGGTTCGACGATTTTTCGGTGGTCGCGATTACTGGCTATCGCGATACCAAGCAGAGGTCTTTCTCTTATCTGGACGGAACGGCGCTCGGATATTTCCCGATTCAGCAAAATGAGCGCTACGAGCAATTTTCGCAGGAACTGCGCTTTGAAAGCGACTTCGAAGGCCCCTTCAGCATCATCGCCGGCGGCTTCTATTTTCATTCGAAATGGCACATCACCCAGATCACCGAACTGGATGCCGCACTCCTCGATCCGACGCTGGCGCCGGGCGTGGGAATCATCACGAACCCGCTTTCCTACAGCACGGATTACTGGACCACATCCAAGGCGGTGTTCGCGCAGGCCGAATATAATCTCACCGAGAAACTCAAGCTTATCGCGGGTGGCCGTTACACCTGGGACAAGAAGCGGCTGGATCTGGTCAATTACGGCTTCGGAATGGGCACCCCCGCGCCGCTCAACGCGCCGCTGCCCGACACCGTGCTGGGGGCGCCCGCCGACCATGGGCGAGGGAGCGTGACCTTCAAGAAATTCACGCCCAAGGTCGCCGTCCAGTATCAGGCGATGCCCAACCTCATGATGTACGCGTCCTTTAGCGTGGGGTATAATACCGGCGGTTTCAACGCACGCGCGCCAAGTTCGGCCTTTATCGGCCCGTACAGGCCAGAAACCCTCAATGCCTACGAAGTGGGCTTCAAGAGCGACTGGTTCGACCGCCGCGTACGATTGAACGTGTCCGCATTCAGAAACGAGATGAAGGACAAGCAGGAAGATCTCACGATCTTTCTGCTGGGCGGGGGCAGCGGCACCACCACGGTGAACGCGGCCAAGGCGCGCTATCAGGGTATCGAGGCGGAGCTGTCCGTCCTTCCGGTCGAAGGCTGGAGCAATTCGCTGGCCGTAGGCTATCTGGACGCCAAATATACCAACTTCTCCGGCGATCTGGGGCAAGGCTCGCAGGATCTGACGAGGCTCAAACTGCGCCGGACGCCGCAGTGGACGGTAGGATATATCACCGATTACCAGTTCGCTCTTGGCGAGGGCACCTTCGGCCTGAACGGCGCGCTGAGCTTCGTGGACAAGTTCGACACGAATATTCTCAACGATCCGAGGGGCCGCGTCCCGGCCACGACGAAGATCGATCTGAGTGCGCGATATGGCTTCGCACTGGATGGCGTGGACCTCAAGATCATCGGCTTCGTCAAGAACGTCACCGACAAGCACCCCTATAACGGGCATTTCTCCGGCAATTTGCCCGGTGGCTTCTTTGAATTCGCCATACCGGAGCCGGGCCGGACATGGGGGGTTTCCCTCGAAGCGGCGTTCTGAGCCACGGCGGATCATGGGCGGACGGCCTTCCCGTCGTCCGCCCGGACCCTGCGGCTACCGAACCAGTCCTCTCACCCATGATCGGCACCACCGATGCGGTCATATTGTTGAATTGGAGATATCATGCGTGTCGCACATGAACCCCGCTCTGACCGGGCCATTCCCGATCTGGCTGAAACCTATTCACCCGGCCTGATCAACGCCGCCAATGAATTTTCAGTCGCCGCCTATCGACATTCTCGTCTCCCCCCTCGCATCTTCGAGGCGGCACGGATTGCAACAGCCGTCATCAACGGCTGCACCGTCTGCCGCGACTTTCGGCTTTCCCGGCATCTATCCCTCTTCGACATGGATGAGGGAATGGCCGGCGAAGGAACGCCGCCGGACGAAGCCTTCTATCAATCCGTCCTCAAAGGGGATCTCTCCGGCCTGAGCGATCGGGAGCGTCTGGCCGTCCGCTTCGTTCAGCAAATGGGGACCAACCCCCAGGAACTGGCGGCAGACGAGACATTCTGGGCGGAGATGAAGGCCGCCTTCGACGATAGCGAGATAGTCGACCTGACCTATTGCGCCGCCAACTGGATCGGCCTTGGGCGGGCGACCCATATATTGGGCATCGATATTGTGTGCCGCCTTCCCGCCGCGCCAGCGGTCGCGGACTGAGCGCACGGGATATTGGCCTGTCAGCGCATCGCGCGCAAAGGCGGGGGCCGGTTTGGCCCACATAATGATGCGACAGCAAGGAATGAGCCTGCGCGTCCCCGTCATGTTTGACAAGGCGTGTTCCAGATGGCGGAGTGACGACATATGGTGTCTCTACGGTTCAAGGATCGGGTCGTGCTGATCAGCGGCGGGGCGGGAGGCATGGGTCAAGCCCATGCCCGCCGTTTCGCGGCAGAAGGCGCGCAGGTCGTTATCGCGGATCTCAACGAGGGGGCTGGCTGCGCGCTGGCGGACGATCTGGGGGCCAACGCCACATTCGTCCATCTCGATGTAACCAGCGAACAAAGCTGGAGCGATACCGTGGCCCATGCCGAGAACAGCTTCGGCCCCATTGCCGTTCTGGTGAACAATGCCGGCATCGTTGGTGGCGGGGCCATTGACGAGATGGAACCCAGCCTTTTCCGGGACATTATGGAGATTAATCACACCGGCGCGTTCCTTGGCATCAGGGCGGTTTGCCCGTCCATGAAAAAGGCCGGCGGCGGTTCCATCATCAATGTTTCCAGCGTGACGGGTCTGGCGCCCGTTCCGGCGCTGGCCGCCTATTCGGCATCGAAACATGCCCTTGTCGGCCTGACCAAGGTCGCCGCGCTGGACCTCGCCAAATATGGCATACGCGTGAACTGCGTGAACCCGGGCATTATCGACACCGCCATGCTTGGCGACGTGGATGCCATCGCGCCCCGGAGACAACCGATACCGCGCATCGGCAAACCCGATGAGGTGACGAACATCGTGATGTTCCTCGCCTCTGACGAAGCCTCTTTCTGCACAGGGGCCGCTTATGTCGTCGATGGCGGCTTTCTCGCCGTCGTCGGGGACGCGGCCTGACCGCCCGCGAAGGCCATTTTGGGGATTTCATCATGAATGATACAGCTTCGGACGCACTGCAAGCTATGAGCCTGCTCGACCCCGCGGTCCAGAACGACCCGTTCGATTTCTATGCCCTGCTGCACGAGCATCGCCCGATTTATCAAATTCCCGAAACCGGCGTGTTCGTCGTCTCGCGATTTGATGAAGTCAAAGCCGTACTGCTCGACCATGAAACATTTTCCAGCCGCTTCGGAGAGAGCTTTCTGGAGTTGCAGGGGGCCGAACAGCAAGAGCTATACGCCAGAATCCTGCGCGAAGAGGGCTGGCCGCATTCGCTCTCCTTGCAGAATGCCGACCCGCCGCTGCATACGAAGCACCGCAAGCTGATAGAGTTCGCGTTCAGCCGGAAGAACGTGCTGGCAATGGCGGACGAGATCGATGAGGTCTGTCACGATCTCATCGATGGGTTTGCAGCGGACGGGTGCTGTGAGTTCGTATCGCAGTTCGCCATGCCCCTGCCGGGCATATTGATCGCCAAGCTGATCGGCCTGAGCGCCGATCAACTGCCGCTGTTCAAGCGCTGGGCGGACGCGCTTCTTGCGCCGATCACCCATGTCATGTCCGTAGAGGAAACAGCGGAAACCGCGCGGGCGGAGGTCGAGCTACAGCATTTTCTGGCCGATATGCGAGAGGAACGGCGCAAAAATCCTACAGGGGACATCATCTCCGTTCTGGCCTCGCAACCGGCCAATGACGGCGCTGTCCTGCCGATGATCGAATATCAATATGTCCTGCGACAATTGATTGCAGGCGGGTTCGAAACGACGATGAACGCAATCAGCCATGCCATGTGGCTGCTCATGCGCCATACCGACCAGTTGGAGAAGCTGCGGTCGGACATGTCCCTGATGTCCAAATTCATCGATGAGGTGGTGCGGTTCGACGCCCCCGTGCAGGGCCTGCTGCGCCGGGCGACCCGCGCTACCGAAATCGCCGGGACGACGATCCCGGAAAATGCGATCGTCATGGTGCGCTATGGCGCGGCCAACCGCGATCCGCAACAATTTGCGTGCCCGCATCGCTTCGATATCGAGCGCAGGAATGTCGCGACCCATGTGGGCTTCGGGAACGGCATCCATTTTTGCATCGGGCGCACCCTGGCCCGGCAGGAAATGCATTCCGCCTTCACCGCCCTGCTGTTACGGCTCGACAATATCCGGATTGCCCGGCCCCTGCCCCAGCCGCCCCATTCGCCGAGCCTGTTGTTCCGGCCCTTCAGGGAAATGCATTTGCGGTTTGACGTCATTGCGCAGCGGCCACCGCGTCAATAACCCGGTCAGATGTTGATACAATCTTTTTCCGAAACCCCGTTGGCGGCATCGGTACGGCCCAGCCCGTAATCGCCCAATATGGTGGTGCGCTTCATCCACCGTTCCTGATCGTGGGGCGAACCGTTCGCCGCGTGCAGCATCCGCCAATTGTCCCACAGGACCATGTCGCCCTGCCGCCATTGATGGAAATAGGCGAAGCTCTCATCGACGAGATAGTCCATCACGCTGTGCAGGAGAGCATCGCCCTCGTCATTCTCTAGGCCTTCGATGCCCACGGCAAATCAAGGAGAGACGTTGAGGACTTTCCGACCGGTGAGTTCCTGTTCGTAGACCATGGGATGATAGGAAAAGGGAAATTCATCGACCCTGCGCTGGATCGCCTCGATGATCGGACTGTATCTCACCACCGCAGCGTTGTGGTTTCGCCCGAAGCGCTGCCGGGCGGGGTCCAGATCATATTTATACTTCACGAATTGCCCCTCGATCCGGGTCTTCAGAGCATCAGGCAGCCGGTCATAAGCGGCGATCTGATCGATGAAGCCGGTTTCCCCCAGCCGGTCCGGCATCCTGACCGGGCGCAGAATTCCGCCACGATTGATCTTGTCGAGATAGACGAGGTCGGAATGCCAGGGCAGCCACTGACCACGCAGTTCGCCATCGACATCGATCAGCCATCCGTCTTCCGGCCGGTAGTGAACCGCCAATAATTCATCCCTGCCATTTTGGGCCTCACGTACCGGGTGAGGGATCGGCAGACCAAAAATCCTGCTCAGCCGAATCTGGGTTTCGTCATCGTCCTCAATACCCCGGAAAACGAGAAGCCCTTCCCGTATGAAGAGCGTCCGCAGGTCTTTCTGGACATCCTCGTTCGACAATGCGCCGAGATCGACATTCTCGATCTGGACACCGAATGACAGATCCGAGCGGATCGGCTTCAGGGTAAAGGGCGATCCATGTATCATCAAGGCACCTGTCCAGTTTCGTATATCAGGAATATCGGGCTGGGTATCCGGGTGTATCGCCCCTAAGCTCAGGATTCATTGATTGATCCAGAAGATGATGGTTGCGGCGATACAGATGGCGGACATGAAGGTGTGGGCGCATCGGTCGTAGCGGGTGTGGATGCGCCGCCAATCTTTGAGCCTGCCGAACATATTTTCGATCTTGTGGCGCTGGCGATATAGCACAGCATCGTGCGGGATCGGGGCCTTCCTATTTCTCTTTGACGGGATGCAGGCCGCGATGTTGCGTTCGGCGAGCGCCTTGCGGAACCAGTCGGCGTCATAGCCTCGATCGCCGAGCAGGGCTTTGGTATGGGGCAAAGCGTCGAGCATCAAGGCTGCTCCTTTGTAGTCGTTCATCTGGCCCTCACTCAGCAGCATGACCAGTGGCCTACCCTGGCCGTCGCACACGGCGTGGAGCTTCGATTGTCAAACGGCGTTCAAAAGGGACCCCCGATCGGCGTCGAAGAGGGACCCCCTTTTTCGGATATGATGTTGGTTTGTTGAAGATGGCCTTGCGCTGCGTGCGGCGGAGGGCGGGCGTAGCCCGACCGGAGGCGCGCGCAGCGCAAGATAGATTTTTGAAGGCGCCGAAGGTAGCGGTCAGCTGCGGTTTTTGAAGCGCCAGCTGTCGTTGCCCGTCTCGATGATATCGCAGTGGTGGGTGACGCGGTCGAGCAGCGCCGTAGTCATCTTGGGATCCCCGAAGACGGTAGGCCACTCGCCGAAGGCAAGGTTGGTGGTGATGATGACGCTGGTGCGCTCATAAAGCTTGCTGATGAGGTGGAACAGCAACTGCCCTCCCGAGCGTGCGAACGGCAGATATCCAAGCTCGTCGAGCACGATCAGATCGAGCCGCGACAGCTGCGCCGCCAGGGTCCCGCCTTTGCCGATCCGGGTCTCCTCTTCGAGGCGTGTCACCAGATCGACGGTGTTGAAGTAGCGGGCGCGAGCGCCCCTTCGCACGACATTGGCGGTGATCGCGATGGCGAGGTGGGTCTTGCCTGTCCCCGTGCCGCCGACCAGCACGATATTGCGGCGAGGCGGGAGGAAGGAGCCATCGTGAAGGGAGCGGATCATCTCCTCATTGATCGGTGTGCCCTCGAAGCTGAACCGCTCCAGGTCCTTCACCACGGGCAGCCTCGCAGCCGTCATCCGATAGCGGATGGAGGCTGCATCCCGGTGGGTCGCCTCAGCACGGAGCAGGTCGGTCAGTATCTCCATGGTGGTGCGCTTGCGCTGGAGGCCGGTGGTGACCGCCTCGTCGAACGCCGCCGCCATGCCCTTGAGTCCGAGGCCGCGCATCGTGTCGATCATATCATGCCGCTGCATCATAGCCTCGCAGCAGATCATAGCGGGCACAGTCGGCGAGCGGAGGATGCTGCAGCATCCGGTCTTCCGAAGTGACGATGCTGTGGGGTGTCGCCGGCTCGCGGCGCCGGGAGAGGATGTTGAGGATCAGCTCGTCGCTGGCCGTTCCGTTCGCCAACGCTTCGCGCACGGCAGCCTCTACCGGCTCCAGGCCATCGGTGAGCACCGCCGAGAGGACCCGCACGAACCTGCGATCGGCCTCGTCCCCGGTGCCGAGCCTTCGCCGTAATCGGTGCAGGGCGGGCGGCAGATCCCAGTCCTGGAACGGTGCGCCGTTACGCAGCGCGCCGGGCTTGTGCGCGAGGACCGGCAGATAATGCCAGGGATCGTATATCGTGCGGTTCCGACCGAAGTGGCGCTCATGCTCCCCGACGATCGCATCGCCGCAGCGTATGACGATGCGATCGGCATAGGAGCGCACCTGAACGGTCCGGCGTGCGGCCGTCGACATGACCGAGTAGCGGTTGCGATCGAAGCTGATGAGGCAGGTGCCGGTGACGGCATGCTCGCTCTCATGGAAGCCGTCGAACGGTGCCAGGATCGGCTGCAGGGCCGGTCGCTCCATATCCAGCGCCTCGGCGACGGTAATATCCCCGCGTTCGGGATGGGCATGATGCTCGGCCCAGCGCCGGCACTCGGCCTCCAGCCACCCGTTGAGCTCGGCCAGGCTGGCGAACCGGAGTCGCGGCTGGAAGAAGCGGCCTCGGATCGTCTGGACCTGCTGCTCGACCTGGCCCTTCTCCCATCCCGCCGCCGGCGAGCAGGCGGTCGGCTCGACCATGTAATGATCGGTCATGATCAGGAAGCGGCGGTTGAACACACGCTCCTTGCCGGTGAACACGGCCGTCACCGCCGTCTTCATATTATCGTAGATACCGCGTCGCGGCACACCGCCGAAGAACGCGAACGCCCGGGCATGGGCATCGAACAGCATCTCCTGGCCCTCGCGCGGATAGGCCCGGACATAGGGTGCGCGCGAGTCGCAGAGACGCATATGCGCCACCTTCACCCGCATCGGCTTGCCGGCGATCTCCACATCCTCGTGGCTCCAGTCGAACTGGTAGGCCTCACCCGGCTGGAAGGTCATCGGGATGAACGCCGGTGCGCCTTCGCCAGCATCCTTCCGCCGCGCAGCACGCCAGCGCGCCGCATAGCGGCGCACCGCATCATAGGATCCATCGAACCCCTCGCGCACCAGCAGGTCATGGATACGCGTCATCCGTAGCCGATCGCGGCGGCCGCGCCCCTCGTTCTCCTCAAGCAGCGCATCGAGACGATCCTGATAAGGACCGATCCGCGGCAGCGGCTGGACTTTGCGCTGATAGTTGAACGCCGCCTCCGGCGACCGGATCGCCTTGCGGACTACCTTCCGCGACAAACGAAGGTCGCGCGCGATCGCCTTGATCGCCTTCCCCCCTGCATGCTCACGCCGAATCCGAACCACTGTCTCCACGATCAACATCCCGTTCTCGCCAACTGATCAAAACCAGTCGGCCGACTAAATCCCCGGGATGAAGGGGTCCTTTTTGCACGCCGATCACCCCACGAAGGGGGTGCCTATTGCACGCTGATCCTCACTGATGGACCAGCTTATCGCCCGGCGTGAGGAATGGGTGACGGAGCGCCGCCTGCACGTCGCCGAGATGGAACGGCGGGCGACGGAGGCGGATACCAAGCTCTCCCGGCTCTATGAAGCAATCGAAAATGGACTGGTCGATATGGGCGATCCGTCGCTCAAGGCCCGGATCGCGGAGCTGACCACCATCCGCGACCAGGCCAGAGGCGATGCCGAGCGCGCGGTCGCGCATATCGAGCGGATCAGCCCGGAGATCACGGTCGAGAGCCTTCATGCGTTCGCGCTGGCCGCGAAACATAAGCTGCGCCATGACGACGGCTCCTATGCGCGGAACCATGTGCGCGCCGTTGCGCAGCGGGTCGAGGTCCATAGCAAGACGGATGTGCGAATCTGCGGCACGCGCACCGAGTTGCTGCGCACCCTCACCGCCGTCTCTGGCGTAGAGGCGGCGGTGCTAGGGACTCGGGCTTTTGGACCGAAATGGTGCCGCTTACGTGACTCGAACACGTGACCCCATCATTACGAATGATGTGCTCTACCAACTGAGCTAAAGCGGCGTCGGGCGGGCAGATAACAGCGGTTGCGGCGAAGAACAAGCGGGCATTTGCGTCCCCGCCCCTCCATCCCGCGCTTTTTACGCCCTTCCCCGCGTTCTTTACCGGGCATTTACCATCTGATGCCACTGTAGGCCCCAAAGATTTGCTTTTTGGTTCAAGGGATCGATCGGATGGACACTCTGCGGGGGCATGAAATCGAGGGCGGTCGGGATGACTTCGACGACGCCGACGATGCCGCGATCGAATGTCCGCCGGCCATTACCGCCCATGATCGGCGGATGCAGATCCGGGCCTATAATTATTGGGCATCGCTGCTGGGCGACCGCGCCTTGCCGTCGATCGAGGATCTTCAGCCCGACCGGCTGGAGGATTTCGGCCCTTACAGCGTCCTGCTGGACTTCAGCGCGGGCGTCGATAACCCGGCGGTTATCTATATGGGCACGGCCCTGCGCCGGGAGTGCGAGATTTCCGGGCCGATCAGCCATATAGGCGACGTGCCGTCGCGCTCGCTGCTGTCGCGCCTGACCGACCATTATCTCCAGATCATCGCCAACGCGGCCCCCATCGGCTTCGAAGCCGAATTCGTGAACCAGCGCGGCGCGGACCTGCTTTATCGCGGCATCCTCATGCCTTTTTCCTCCGATGACGAGACGATCGACTTCGTGTTCGGCGTCATCAACTGGAAGGAAGCCGCCAGCCGCGCCGAAACCGACGCGCTGGAACGGGAAGTCAGCGAAGCGCTCGGCCTTCCCCGGGATGCGGAGCAGGAGGGCCTTGCCGATCCTTCCGTGCTCGACCTTACCGCTTCGGACATGATCGCCACGCCGGGCCCGGATGCCGACGCATCGCTGGCCGACTGGCTGGCCGCCGCCCGCGACGGCGCCGAACAGGCCCGTGCCGGCGAAGCGCGCAGCCACGGCGCCCTGTACCATGCCATCGGCCTCGCCTATGATTTCGCCCTCGCCGCGCAGGCTGCGCCGGAGGATTATGCTGAACTGCTAGCCGACGCGGGCATCAAGGCGCAGGCGCGCAGCCCCATGACCGCGGTCGTCAAGCTCATCTTCGGCGCCGCCTATGACAAGACGCGCCTCACCGAATATGCGGCCGCGCTCGACCATGCCCGCGCGCGGGACATGGAAAGAGGCGCGCTGGCCGCGTATCTGTCGGCCTATGAAGGCGGCCTCAAGGCGCTGGTGCGCGATGTCCGCGCATCCCGCCGGGCCGACCGTCCCGCGCGGCCCGACCGCGGCCGCGCCGCCCGCGACGCGATCCGGGCCGCCCCGCCCCTCACGCCGCAATCCATCCTCACCGACGCGGACGGCCTTGCCATCCTGGTCGCGCGCCGGGAAGGCGACGGCTCTCTCGCGATCGTCGCCGCCCTGCCGGAAGGATCGCCTCTGGGCGCGAAGGTGATGCTCGCCGCCATGCACTGATCCCGACCGGCTGGGCGCGATCATGAAAAGGGGCGGAACCGGGCAACGGCCCCGCCCTCTTTCCGGTATCGCGGATCAGCTTTCCGCGATGATCCGTTCGATCTCCGGCACCGGATGGTTGGCCAGATCCTTGGCGATCTCCCCGACAAGGCGGCTTTGCACTTCCTTGTGATAATGTTTGCGCATCTCGCCCAAGGCCGTGGGCGGCGCGACGATAATCAGCTTCTCATAATCGTTCGCCAGCGCGCGGCGTTTCAGCAGGTCCGCCGCTTCCGCCGCGAAACGCGCTTCCTCCAGGTCGTGGAAATCCGTCTGCTCCATGGCGCTGCGATGGCTCCCGACCGAATTGAAGGAGCGCCCCGGCGCATCCGAAGCCTGATCCCGGTCCGGCGGATTGTCCTGCTCCCGCACCGTCTCCGTCTCCAGATTGAGGAACGCCTCATCGCCTTTGTTACGGAACAGTAACAATTTACGCCCATCCACCACCATCACCACCCCGTCATGATCGATTCGCATCGCCATCTCCTTCATGGATTCCCCTCATCAACGGACGACAGCGCGCAGGGTTGCGCCGCTCATCGTGGAACGGCATAGGGCTGATCCATGCACGACATCCGCTTCATCCGCGAAAACCCCGCCGCCTTCGACGCCGCTCTGGCCCGGCGCGGCCTCGAACCGCTTTCGGTGGGCATCCTCGCGCTCGACGAACGCAACCGCGCCCTCAAGACGGAGTTGCAGCACGGCCAGGCCCGCCGCAACGAAGCGAGCAAGGCCATCGGTCAGGCCATGGCCGCCAGGGACATGGAAAAGGCCGAGAGCCTGAAAGCCGAAGTCGCCGCGCTCAAGGACAGGATGCCCGCGCTGGAGGCGGAGGACCGCGAGACCGGCGAACAGCTTCTGGCAATGCTGGCCGCCATCCCCAACCTCCCCGCCGACGACGTGCCGCAGGGCGCGGACGAAGCCGCCAATGTGGAAATCGGCCGCTGGGGCGAGCCGCGCAGCTTCCCCTTCGCGCCGCAGGACCATGCCGATTTCGGTCCCGCGCTCGGTCTGGATTTCGAGGGCGCGGCGGCGCTGTCGGGCGCGCGCTTCGCCGCCCTGCGCGGCCAGATGGCGCGGCTCCACCGCGCGCTCGCCCAGTTCATGCTCGACCGGCAATCGGGCGAGAATGGCTATGAGGAAGTCAACCCGCCCCTCCTCGTCCGCGACGATGCGCTGTTCGGCACCGGCCAGCTTCCCAAATTCGCCGAGGACCTGTTCCGCACCACCGACGGCCGCTGGCTGATCCCCACAGCGGAAGTCAGCCTCACCAATCTGGTGCGCGAACAGATCGTCGCGGCGGAAAGCCTGCCGATCCGCCTCACCGCGCTCACCCCCTGCTTCCGGTCCGAAGCCGGATCGGCGGGCCGCGACACGCGCGGCTTCATCCGCCAGCACCAGTTCGAGAAGGTGGAACTGGTCGCCATCTGCAAACCCGAAGACTCCGAAGCCGAACATGAACGCATGTGCGCCGCGGCGGAGGGCGTGCTTCAGGCGCTGAACCTCCCTTATCGCAAGATGCTGCTCTGCACCGGCGACATGGGCTTTTCCGCGCGCAAGACCTGGGACCTTGAAGTCTGGCTGCCCAGCCAGCAAACCTATCGCGAGATCAGCTCCGTCTCCAACTGCGGCGATTTCCAGGCGCGGCGCATGAACGCCCGCTACAAGCCGGAAGGCGAGAAGCAGACCCGCTTCCTCCACACCCTGAACGGCTCCGGGCTGGCGGTCGGCCGCGCGCTGGTCGCGGTGCTGGAAAATTATCAGCAGGAGGACGGCAGCGTCGTCGTGCCGGAAGCATTGGCGCCTTATATGGGCGGGATCACGCGGCTGCGGACCAACTGAAGGCGGAAATGATGCGCATCCTGCTCACCAATGATGACGGCGTCTACGCCCCCGGCCTCAAGGTGCTGGAGGAGATCGCCCGTACCCTGTCCGACGACATCTGGATCGTCGCCCCGCAGGAGGAGCAGTCCGGCGCGGGCCACAGCCTGACGCTGACCCGCCCCCTGCGCATCCGCAAGCATGGCGAGCGGCACTATAGCGTCACCGGCACGCCGACAGACGCGGTGATGATGGCGGTCGGCCATCTGATGAAGGACTGCAAGCCCGATCTGGTGCTGTCTGGCGTCAATCGCGGTGCCAATCTGGCGGAGGACGTGACCTATTCCGGCACCGTCTCCGCCGCGATGGAGGGCGCGATTTCGGGCATCCGTTCCATCGCGCTCAGCCAGGTCTATTCGCGCGAAGGCATGGGCGATGCCGTCCCCTTCGCCGCAGCGCGGGCATGGGGAGAGAAAGTCCTGCGCCCGCTGATCGCCATGCCGGCAACGCCCCGGATGCTGTTCAACGTCAACTTCCCCGCCATCGATCCCGAACAGGTGAAGGGCGTCCGCGTCGTGCGGCAGGGCTTCCACGACATCGACCGCACCTCCATCGTGGAAGGCGTCGATCCGCGCGGCTACCGCTATTACTGGTTCGGCCTGGGCACCAGCCATGCCGTGCCGGAAGGCACCGACCTCGCCGCCATAGCGGAGGGGTATGTGACGGTGACGCCGCTGCATTTCGACCTGACGCAGGACAGCGCGATGGCCGCGACCGCCCAGGCCTTCGCGGATTGATCGCAGGGTATCGGCGCGGCTAGAGAAGAAGCGATGCCGCGCCCGCTGACAATCTTCCTCTCCCTTGGCATGGGCCTTCCCCTCGCGGCGGCGGCAGGCGCGCGCGACGGCGCGGACACGCCCGTCAGCGTCATCGAAACCCAGCCGGTCTGGAAGATGCAGCAGGTCGTGCCCGACGCGGTGACGGTCGCCCCGTCCACCTATGTCGTGAAGGCGGGCGAAACCCTGCGCGGGATCGGCCATCGCAGCGGCGCGGGATCGGAAGCCATCGCGCGGGTCAACGGCCTGCGCTATCCCTACACCATCCGCGAAGGGCAGAAGCTCGCCATTCCGGGCGGGCGCTATCATCGCGTGTCGGCGGGGGAAACGGGCATCGCCATCGCGGCGGCCTATGGCACGGCGTGGAACCGAATCGTCGAGATCAACGCCCTTGCCGAACCCTCTATGCTGAGGAACGGCCAGCGCCTGCTGCTGCCCGACGATACGCCGCGCAAGCCGCTCTCCATGGAACAGCGCGCCGCCGCCTTCCGCATCGACATCGACGATGTGCTGACCGGCGGCCAGCCCGCGAGCGGCGGAGGCAAACCGCCCGCCGCCTCCAGCCAGCCCCGCCCCCTGCCCTCCCATGTGCCCATCGCCGAGCCGGCGCATTTCGCGGGCGGCTTCGCGTGGCCGGCGCGGGGAACGCTGCTCTCCCGCTTCGGGCCGGGCGCGGGCGGAGCGCGCAACAACGGCATCGACATCGCCATTCCCGCCGGAACGCCCATCCGCGCCGCCGCCGACGGCGTGGTCGCCTATGCGGGAGACACGGTGGCGGTGTTCGGCGGCCTGATGCTCGTCAACCATGGCGACGGCTGGGTCAGCGCTTATGGCCATGCCAGCCGCGTCGACGTGGTGCGCGGGCAGAAGGTCCGTCAGGGCCAGATCATCGGCCTCAGCGGCGACAGCGGCTATGCCAGCCGTCCCAAGCTCCATTTCGAGCTTCGCAAGGACCGCGCGCCCGTCAATCCCGTCGATCACCTGCCCAGGGACGCGCGATGAGGATCAATCCCCTGCCCCGGCGGTCGCCCACGGCGGGTTTCCTGCGGCGCCGGTCCGCCTTGCCCATATGGATGGACCTCGTCTGGCGCGTGGCGCTGGTGCTGGGCCTGATCTTACTCATCCTGCTGATCCACTGGCTGGGACGCGACGGGCTGAAGGACACGCTCGATAATAATATCAGCTTCGTCGACGTGCTCTATTTCACCACCGTCACGATCATGACGGTCGGCTATGGCGACATCGTCCCGGTCAGCCCGGCGGCGCGTCTGTTCGAAGCGATATTGGTGACGCCGATCCGGCTGTTCATCTGGCTGATCTTTCTGGGCACGGCCTATAATCTCTTTTTCCGCAATATCTTCTACAGGTGGCGCATGGCACGCATACAGGCCGATCTGCACAATCACATCGTCGTCACCGGCTTCGGCACGTCGGGCAGCGAAGCGGTGCGCGAATTGCTGGCGCGCGGCGTGGACGCGCGGGAGATCGTGGTGATCGACCCGTCCGAGCGGGCGCTGACGGACGCGGAGGAAATGGGCTGCAACGTCATGACCGGCGACTCCACGCGGGACAAGACCTTGAAGGATGTCGCCATCCACCGGGCGCGCAGCCTGATCGTGTCGGCGGGACGGGACGACACCTCCATCCTCATCACGCTGACGGCGCGGCATCTGGCCCCGCGCCTGCCGATCAGCATCGTCGTGCGGAACGAGGACAATGAACTGCCCGCGCGGCAGGCGGGCGCGACCACCGTCATCAATCCGGTGAGCTTCGCGGGCCTGCTGCTGGCAGGGAGCACCAGCGGACGGCATATCGCCGACTATATGGCGGATCTCGCCGCCTCGGGTGGCCGGGTGAAGCTGAACGAGCGATTCGTGCTGCCCGAAGAGATCGGCAAGCCCATGTCCGCCATCGCCACCGGCCTTGGCGTGCGCATCTATCGGGAGGATCGTCCCATCGGCTTCTGGGAGGAAGGCGCGCAGAAGCTCCAGACCGGCGACATGATCATAGAGATCGTCGGCGAAACAGGCGAAGAAGGCCCCGATTCAGCCTCTTGACAAGCAGGCCGTGACATTCGGCGCGAAAATCCCTATGTGCGCGCCGATCATGGCAACCAAAATCCCTTCGCCGCCCAAGGTCGGCATGGTATCGCTCGGCTGTCCCAAGGCTCTTGTGGACAGCGAACGCATCCTGACGAAGCTGCGTTCCGACGGCTATCAGATGTCCGCCGACTATTCCGGCGCGGACGTCGTGCTGGTCAACACTTGCGGCTTCCTCGACTCGGCCAAGGAGGAGTCGCTGGAAGCCATTGGCGAGGCGATGGCGGAAAACGGCCGGGTGATCGTCACCGGCTGCATGGGCAATGAAGCGGACCTCATCCGCCAGAAATTCCCGCAGGTACTGGCCGTCACCGGCGCGCATCAATATGAGGCGGTCGTGAACGCGGTGCATGAAGCGTCGCCGCCCGTCCCCAACGCCTTCGTCGACCTGGTGCCCGAAGGCGGCCTCAAGCTGACGCCGCGCCACTACAGCTATGTCAAGATTTCCGAAGGCTGCAATCACCGCTGCTCCTTCTGCATCATCCCTTCGCTTCGCGGCGATCTGGTCAGCCGCCGGGTGGATGCCGTGCTGCGCGAGGCGGAAAAGCTGGTTCATGCGGGCACGAAGGAACTGCTCATCATCAGCCAGGACACATCGGCCTATGGCGTCGATACCCGGCATGAGCCGCGCCAGTGGAAAGGCCGGGAAGTCCGCGCGCACATGACCGATCTGGCGCGCGAACTGGGCCAGCTCCGCACGAGCGAGGGCGCGCCGCCCTGGGTGCGGCTGCACTATGTCTATCCCTATCCCCATGTGGATCAGGTGATCCCGCTGATGGCCGAAGGGCTGCTGACGCCCTATCTCGACATTCCCTTCCAGCATGCCGCGCCTAATGTGCTCAAAGCCATGAAGCGCCCCGCCAATGAGGCCAAGGTGCTGGACCGCATCCGCAAATGGCGGGACATCTGCCCGGACATCGCGATCCGCTCCTCCTTCGTCGTCGGCTTCCCCGGCGAGACCGAGGCGGATTTCCAATATCTGCTGGACTGGCTGGACGAAGCGCAACTCGACCGGGTGGGCGCATTCCGCTTCGAACCGGTCGAGGGCGCGGCGGCCAATGCCCTGCCCGATGCCGTGCCCGAAGAGGTGAAGGAAGAACGCTATCAGCGGATCATGGAAAAGACCGCTGCCATCTCCGCCGCGAAACTGGCGGCCAAGGTCGGGCGCGTCCTTCCCGTCATCATCGACGAGGTGGGCGAACCGGACGAGGACGGCTCCATCGGCGCGACCGCGCGCAGCCAGGCCGATGCCCCGGAGATTGACGGCAACGTCTTCCTGCGCGACGTGGGCGAAGGACGCCAGCCGGGCGACATCATGAGGGCGCTGATCGAGGATGCCGACGAACACGATCTCTTCGGGGTGCCCCAGACGGAGGCATGAACCTGCGGATGAGCGGCGATTATGGGTGATTGGCAGCCGTCAGCTTAAGCTCAGCCGTGCCCTTGCACTTCTTCCTCCCGTTCGCCCTGAGCGAAGTCGAAGCCTGTCCTGAGCGCTGGCCTTGGCAGGCAGTGGAAGGGAGCCCGCCTGAGCTTGGCGAAGGCTGAACGGAAATCAAATGTCCGCCTTTGACCGAAAACAGCCGTCACATATCCATAAGTTTGTTGACCGCTCCCAACACCGGATCATCACCGCGCCGCGATGAAGGCGTCCTGATATTCCGTCCTGACCGCGTTCCGGATCGCCCCATCGACCGGCAGCGCCACCTCATAGCTGCCCTCCGCATAGGGACCGGCGCTATAAGGCCCGACGATCACGGTCACGCCGTCGATCAGCTTGCCGTCCTTCGACGTCAGCACCAGCACTTCCTTCATCGGATCGACGCATTTGGTGAAGTCGTCATCGCCCGGCACGACCGGAGCGCCGCGCTTTTCCGCGCGCTGGCGGTCGAGTTCCTTGCAGAAGCCGTCATGGATCGCCGCCGCGAAGGCCTTGGGCGACGTCATCATCGCGGCAAGGCTCGCCTCCCTCTTCGCATGGCGGTCCCATATCAGGCTGTCATAGCCGGTCATGCCGTGCGCGCCGCCGGTGAAGATATAGGTCTCCGACTTCAACGCCAGCAGCCGCGGCGTGTCGGCCGTCACCGCCCAGCGCGTCTCCAGGCTGTGCTTACGGTAGGGATAGCCAGATTCCTTCGCCGATTTCTGGTCCTCCCGCGCCATCTTGAGCGCGTTCTCCTTCGCTTCCCCCATCGCCTTGCCCAGTTTCGCCACCAGCGCGGGGACGGCCGCGGCCTCGCCCGGATATTCATAGACGAAGTCCAGCAGATCGGTCTTTTCCGAAACCGCAAAGGGCTTGCCGGCCAGAGCCGGCTGCTCCTGCTGCGCGCCCGCCATCCGGTTGGCGAAGTCCGTCACTTCCGCATTGGCGGCCTGATTGGCCGGGGCGGCGTCATCGTGCCGGGAAGGGGAACAGGCGGACAGGGCAAGGGCCGCCATCGCCAGCGGCCCCATGCTCCAAAAGGAAACATCGCGCATCAATGGGCCTTTGCCGCCGCCAGACAGCGTTCGCTGATCGCCTTTCGCATATAATCGCTCTGGAAGGCGCGGCCCGCATTGGACCATCCTTCGGCTATCAACGCCGTCCGGATCGCATGCGCGCCATCGAACTGGCCGCTTTCCGCCAGCTTGTAGGCGCGGGCGCGAAGAGCCTGGAGACTGCTGTCGTCAGCGTGGAACATCCTGAATTCTCCTTCACGATCATGGCACAATGGAATCTGGGCGCGGCGGGGGCATATGGCAAGGGACCGGGCGCCGGACCGAAGCGATCGGACAACGAAAAATGCGCTTTCCAACAGCCTCGCCTTTCCCTTACATCCTGCCGGATGACCGACTTTTCCGACCTGTTCAAAGCCGACAACGATCAGCCCGCCCGTTCGATCCACCTTTTAGACAGCAAGGAATTTGAAGCCTGGCTGAACGGCCAGCCGGAACCGGTCCGCGCCATCGTCGGCGCGCAGAAATTCCGGGGAAAGGCCCATGAACATGCCGTCCTGCCCGCGCAGGGGGACGAGGAATGGTCCGTGGTCGCCGGTGTCGCCGACCGGGAGAAGCTTGGCACATGGTGCCTTGCGAAGCTGGCCGAAGTCCTGCCCGAAGGACAGTATCGGCTGAGCGAAGGAACCCCCGGCGGCGCCGCGCTGGGATGGCTGGCCGCGCAATATCGCTTCAGCCGCTATCGCAAGGACGACCATCCTGCCGGCCCCCGCATATTGCTGACGCGCGACGTGGCGCGCATCGACGCGACCGTGCAACTGGCGCAGGCGGTCGCGCTCGTCCGCGACCTGGTGAACACCCCCGCCGCCGACATGGGCCCGGCCCAGTTGGAGGATGCGGTCCGGGAGGTCGCCCAACGGTTCGACGCCACGCTCACGGTCGCGAAGGGCGACGAACTGGAGCAGGGCTATCCCATGATCCACGCCGTCGGGAAGGCGGCGGACAGGAGCTTCGCGCCGCGCCTGATCGATCTGCAATGGGGCGACCCCGCGCATCCGCGCATCGCCATCGTGGGCAAGGGCATCTGCTTCGACAGCGGCGGGCTGGACATCAAGCCCGCCTCCGCCATGCTCCTGATGAAGAAGGACATGGGCGGCGCGGCCCATGCGCTCGCCCTGGCGCAACTCGTGATGGGCGCGCGGCTGCCGGTGCGGCTGCACCTGCTGATCCCCGCGGCTGAAAACGCCGTGGGCGGCAACGCCTTCCGCCCCGGCGACATCCTGAAAAGCCGCAAGGGGATCAGCGTCGAGATCGGCAATACCGACGCGGAAGGCAGACTCGTGCTGGGCGACGCGCTGGCCCGCGCGGGGGAGGACAAGCCGGAACTCATCATCGACTTCGCGACCCTGACCGGCGCGGCGCGGGTGGCGGTCGGCCCCGACCTTCCCGCCCTGTTCGCCAATGACGACGATCTTGCCGCCGCCGTCAGCGCGGCCGGAACGGAAGTGGACGATCCCAGCTGGCGCCTGCCGCTGTGGGACGGTTATGCGGACATGCTGAAATCCGACATGGCCGACATCAACAATGCGGGCGAAGGCGGGTTCGCCGGCGCGATCACCGCCGCGCTGTTCCTGCGGCGGTTCGTGCCCGACGATACGCCCTGGCTGCACCTCGACACCTTCGCCTGGAGGCCGTCGGCGCGTCCGGGCCGGCCAAAGGGCGGCGAAGCGCTTGGGTTGCGGGCGATTTTCCGGCTTTTGCAGCAGCGCTACGGGCGGCAGGATTAAAGCGCCATCCGTTACGCAACCGGATTGGCCATCATGCGTTAGGGGCACATGGATGCCTCACCTGCCAAAGAATCGGCGCGAAACGAACGCCCTGCCGTCGGGCCGCTCGGCCAATGGATGCAGACGCTGGTCGATTATGTCCGGTCGGGGAAACCCGATCTGACCAATCGGCAAATGGCCCTCATGATGACGGTCTATATCGATTCCGGTCCTCATACGGTGCGGGGGCTGGCCGAAGTGCTCAATGTTTCCAAGCCCGTGATAACCCGCGCGCTCAACAAGCTGTCCGCGCTCGGCTATGTGCGGCGGGAGCGGGACGCCGCGGACCGGCGCAATATTTTCATCGTGCGGACGCCGAAAGGGGCGGAATTTCTTGACGCCTTTCACCATTTCATCGCAGGAACCGCGCGCGATGAACGTCATAGATACACCCGCGCGGACCAATCCGCCTGAACGAATCCGCTTCAAGCTCCAGGGCCGGTCGGTGGCGCTGGACAGCCGCACCCATGCGGCGCGCGGCGACCTGGCCGATGTCTCGCTGGCGGGGGTGCTGTTCTCGGCTCATTATGCACGGGCGGTCGAATTGACCTGCGTCGCGGCGGGCGCGCCCCTTCTCGCGGCTCCGGCCGCCAACGCCCGGGCGGTCAGCGAATTGCTGCGCGGCGAGGCTTTTCATGCGCTGGACATCACGACTGACTGGGCATGGGGCTTTTGCGGCCATGACGGTTATGTCGGATATGTCCGTCGGGAAGCGCTGGACGTGCTGGAGGCACCGACTCATCGCGTGACGGCGCCATGCGCGCCGCTGTTCAGCGCCGCCGACATCAAGGCCCCCGTCGCGGACTGCTGGCCCCGCAACGCCCTGTTCGCGGGCGCGGAAAACGGTCCCTTCATCGCCACGGGCGAAGGCTTCATCCATGCCCGCCACGCACAGGCGGCGAACCGGAAGGAAACGGATTGGGTCGCGGTGGCGGAAGGTTATCTGGGCCAGCCCTATATCTGGGGCGGGCGCGGCCATCATGGCATCGACTGTTCGGGCCTCGTGCAGGTGGCGTTGGGCCAATGCGGCATCAGCGTGCCGCGCGACACCGATCTGCAACGCGAAGGCATCGGCTTTCCCCTGCCCGACGACGCGCCGCTGCGGCGGGGAGACCTGGTCTTCTTCCCCGGCCATGTGGGCATCATGACGGACGGCGATACGCTGCTCCACGCCAACGCGCACTGGATGGCCGTGGTGGCCGAACCTCTTGCCGATGTGGTGGCGCGCTTGCAGGCGGACCATGCCGATCCCATTATCGCGCGGCGGAGAATAGGCGCATGACGACTCGGATTTTCATCGACGGCGGCGTCGGCACCACGGGCCTTGAAATCCGGGAGCGGCTGGCCGGGCGGCCCGAACTGACGCTCATCACGCTGGACGAGAAGCACCGCAAGGATGCGGCGGCGCGGCGCGATGCGCTGAACGGCGCCGACATCGTGATCCTGTGCCTGCCCGACGACGCCGCGCGCGAAGCGGTGGCGCTGATCGACAATGGCCGCACCCGCGTCATCGACGCGTCGACCGCGCACCGGGTGGCCGATGGCTGGACCTACGGCTTTCCCGAACTGGAGCCGGGCCATCGCGAGAAGCTGGCGCAGGCGCGCTTCGTCACCAATCCGGGCTGCTGGCCGACCGGCTTCCTGGCGCTGGTCCGGCCGCTGACGCTGGCGGGACTGCTGCCCGCCGACTGGCCCGTCACGGTATCGGGCGCATCGGGCTATTCAGGCGGCGGCAAGTCGATGATCGCGGAGTTCGAGGAGGGCGACGGCGCCCCTACCGCCTTCCGCGCCTACGGCCTCAATCTGGCGCATAAGCATGTCCCGGAAATGACCCGCTATTCGGGGCTGGAGCATCCGCCGATCTTCGCGCCCGCCGTCGCCAACGTCCATCGCGGCATGGTGGTGGAAGTGCCGCTGCAACTGCGCGCCATGCCGGGCAGGCCATCGGTCGCCGGCCTGCATGACGCGCTGTCCGCCGCCTATGCCGGCTCGCCCATCGTCACGGTCGTGCCGCTGGCCGAAAGCGCCGCCATGTCCCATCTGCGGGTCGAGCATGTGGGCGCGACGGACCGCCTGACCCTGTTCGTCTTCGGCAATGAGGATAGCGGGCAGGTGCGCCTTGCCGCCGCGCTCGACAATCTGGGCAAGGGCGCGTCCGGCGCGGCGGTCCAGAATCTGAACATCCTCGCCGGACTGCCGGAAACCGCGGGCCTGCGCCTCTGAAGTTCAGTGGATGGTGCCGAGCGGCTGGTCGTAGGACAACAGCACGATCAGCCGTTCGATCTGCCGCCATCGGCAGAAATGGACATGATTGCCAAGGTCGCGGCTGCGATCCGCGCGCGCGGCGGCTTCATAGCCGGCATTGTCGCCGAACAGGCTGATCAGTTCGGCCGCGTCCTCATAGCTTCTGCGATCCGAAAGATATGGCAAGTGCATCGATCCCCCCATATGGCAAGCGCCCCGTGACCCGCTCTCCTCTCAAATAACATGCCATTTGTCCGTTTTGAGGGATCGGGCGGGATGGAAGGGTTTATCGCCCGTTAGCCAAGTCCCGATCCGGCACGAAAATCCCGTTAAGGCACAGTCCGTCCGAAAAGGGGGCGCTTGCAAAAGCGGCTGGCCTTGGACGCCGCCGCATGGCAATGGCCGCTCATGACGACAGGAAAGAACAACCCCACCGGCGCGGGCGCGATCATCGCCCTGCTGATCCTGGGCGGCGCCATCGTGGGCGGATTGATGGGGCAACCCAGCGCCGGGCTTTTGGTCGGCGCCGCCATCGGCCTGGCGATCGCCTTGCTGCTATGGCTTCGCGAACGCGGAAAATAGCGCGCCGCGCCCGCATCCTGCGCCTTGCCGGACGCGCCATGGCGACATAGATGTGGTCGCCATGAAAAAGCATGTCATCGCCCTCGCCCTTATCGCCCTGCTGATCGTCGGCGGCGCATTCTTCTATTTCGCGCGAGGCGATACCGCCAGGCTGGCTTCCGGCGCGGACGTGGGCAGGGAACCCGCGTTCACGACGCCCCGCAATGAACTGATCCCCACCGTCAACATCGCCGAGGTGATCGGATGGAAAGCGGGCGAAAAGCCGGTGGCGGCCAAGGGCCTGTCGGTCAGCCGCTTCGTCGATGGGCTGACCCATCCCCGTTCCCTCCTCCGCCTGCCCAATGGCGACATATTGGTGGCCGAAACCAACAGCCCGCCGCGTCCGCAAGGCGGCATCACCGCACGCGTCATGGCCTATATGATGGACAAGGCGGGCGCGGGCGGCGCTTCCCCCAACCGCATCACCCTGCTGCGCGACACCGACGGCGACGGGCGGGCGGACACGAAGACGGCCTTCCTCACCGGCCTTCATTCGCCCTATGGCATGGCGCTGATCGGGGACACGCTCTATGTCGCCAATACCGATGCGCTGATGGCTTTCCCTTACAAGGAGGGCGAGACGAAGATCACGGACAAGGGCCGCAAGATCCTGAACCTGCCCGCGCAGGCCCCCAATCAGCACTGGACCAAGAGCCTCGTCGCCAGCCCGGAGGGGCTGCTCTATGTCGGCGTCGGATCGAACAGCAATATCGGCGAAGGCGGCCTCGACAAGGAAGAGAATCGCGCCGCCGTGCTGGAGGTCAACCCGAAGACCGGCGATTATCGCATCTTCGCGTCGGGCCTGCGCAATCCGACCGGCCTTGCGTTCGAACCGGCCAGCGGCGTGCTATGGGGCGTGGTCAATGAACGGGACATGCTGGGCAGCGACCTGGTGCCGGATTTCCTGACGCGGGTGGAATTCGGCGCTTTCTACGGCTGGCCATGGAATTACTGGGGCGGCTATGAGGACCGCCGGGTCCAGCCGCAGCGGCCCGAAATCCGCGAATATACCAAGCGTCCCGACTATGCGCTGGGCAACCATGTCGCGCCGCTCGGCCTGTCCTTCGCGAAGGATATGAAGCTGGGCGCGCCCTTCACCAATGGCGCGTTCGTCGGGCTGCACGGCAGTTGGAACCGCAAGCCCGCCGCCGGTTACAAGGTCGTGTTCGTGCCGTTCCAGAATGGAGGCGAAGTCGCCGCCGCCAGGCCGGTCGACGTGCTGACCGGCTTCCTCGACAAGGACGGCAAGGCGCATGGCCGCCCGGTCGACGTGACGGCCGACGCCAGGGGCGCGCTGCTGGTCAGCGACGATGTGGGCGGCGTGATCTGGCGGGTGGTGAAGGCGGACTGAGCTTCAAAGCGCCAGCCCGTTCCGCCCCGCCAGCTCGACCACATATTGCCAGGCGACGCGACCGGAACGGCTGCCCCGCTGCGTCGCCCACTGGATCGCCTCCAGCGGATCGAAGGGCAGGCCCAGGCTCTGCGCATAGCCGGTGACGATGTCCACATAGGCCTGCTGGTCGATGGCATGGAAACCCAGGCTGAGGCCGAAACGGTCCGACAGCGCCATCTTGTCGTCCACCACGTCGCGCGGATTGACGGGATCGTCCTGCTCGGAAAGATGGCGGGGCACGATATGCCTGCGGTTGGACGTGACATAGAGCCGCGCATGGGCGGGCCGCGCCGCCGTCCCCCCTTGCAGCAGGGACCGCAGCGAACGGGCGTCCCCCACTCCCTCGTCGAAGCCCAGATCGTCGAGGAACAGCACGAAAGGCCGCTCCGTTTCGCGCAAAAGCGAGAAAAGCCGGGGCAGGCTCGCCAGTTCCCCTATCGCGCATTGCAGCAGGGCGACGTCCTGCCCTTCCCGCTGGAGTTTCGCGACCACCGCCGCGACCGTGGCCGACTTGCCCGTGCCCCGCGCGCCCCACAGCAGCACGTCATGCGCGGCATGGCCCGCGGCATGGCGGCGCGTATTTTCCAGCAGCGCCTCCTTCTGCCGGTCGATGCCGGAAAGCAGATCGTAATCCACCGGATCGAACGCCTCCACCGCCTGGATGGCTTCCCCGTCCCAGACATAGGCCGGAGCGGCGCCGAGATCGGCGGAAGGCGCGGGCGGCGGCGCCAAGCGCTCAAGGGCTTCGGCGATGCGGGCGAGAAGGGCGTCGGTCATGCTGCGCGCTTAATCCCCCATCCCGCCCTCGGCAAGCCGCACGGCGCTGTCATCCTTCTTTCGCATTGGCCTTTTACAGACGGGGTGAGCCGTTTATAGCCCAGAGGCCGTGACTATCGCACATTCCGCCTTTTCCACGAAAATCTGCCACTATGGCGCGGAATCCCTGCGTGAAGCCGCCTTGCTGATCCGGGCGGGAGAGCCGGTGGCGGTGCCGACGGAAACGGTTTACGGCCTTGCCGCCGACGCGACCGACAGCAACGCCGTCGCGGCCATATACAGCGCGAAGGGCCGCCCCAGCTTCAACCCGCTGATCGTCCATGTGGCCGATCGGGCCATGGCCGAAAGCCTCGCGCATTTCTCCCCGCAGGCGGCGAAGCTGGCGGACCGCTTCTGGCCCGGCGCGCTGACGCTGGTGCTGCCGGCGCAGGACGATAGCGGACTTTCCCCGCTCGTCATGGCCGGTTTGCCCACCGTCGCCATCCGCCTGCCCGCGCATCCCGCTATGCGCGCCCTGATCCGGGAGAGCGGACGCCCGCTCGCCGCCCCCTCCGCCAATCGCAGCGGTTCGATCAGCCCGACCAGGGCCGAACATGTGCTGGCGAGCCTCAATGGCAAGATCCGCATGATCCTGGACGAAGGCCCGACCAGCGAAGGGCTGGAATCGACGATCGCCGCCCCGCGGGCGGACGGCATCCGCCTGCTCCGCCCCGGCCCGGTGACCGCCGCCATGCTGGAGGAAGCCAGCGGACTGCCGGTCGTGGCGGGCAAGGCCGATGCCGCCATCGAGGCGCCCGGCCAGATGGCCAGCCATTATGCCCCGTCCAAGCCGGTCCGCCTCCATGCGCTGAAGGCGGAAAAGGACGAATATCTCATCGGTTTCGGACTGATGCCATGCCACTTCAACCTCAGCCCGGACACGGACCTGCACGAAGCGGCGGCGCAACTGTTCACGGCCCTGCACCTGGCCGACGCCAGCGCCGCCAGCCGCATCGCCGTCGCCCCGATCCCGGAGGAAGGCATCGGCGTCGCGATCAACGACCGCCTGCGCCGCGCCGCCGCCTGATCGCTGCCGCAGTTTGTAAAGATGATCTTATTATTAAGTGGTTTCACCTAACAGTTGCCATAACCCGCCTTGCGGCATTCCCGCCTGCGCTGTTTCTCCGCCTTCTGCCGTTCCCGCGCCTCGCGCGCTTCCTGCTTGCGCATCTTGCGGCCATAATTCCTGTCGGCCTCTTCCCGGCTGGTCGTGCTCCAGTCGACGGCCTGCGACCCGGCCCGCACGGGCAGCGTCGCCACGTCGAGCGCCGTCTTCGCCACGCAGCCCGGCAACAGCAGCAGGGCAGGCAGCGCGATCCAGATCGGCGTGGCCTTCATCATTCCGTCCCCTTGCGGTCCCGCCCACAGCATAGCAGGCAAAGCGCCGCGCCTGTCACGGCAAAATCGCCGTCACGGACAAATCAGGCGTCGATGCGTTCGGCAAATCCCTTGCGCAGCTTCGCCAGCTTGGGCGGAATGACCGCCATGCAATAGGGGTTGCGGTCGCCCATCCTGTCCCAATATTTCTGGTGGTAATCCTCCGCCCGATACCATGGCGCATCGGGTTCGATGGTCGTGACGACGGGGCTGGACCGGTCGGTCTGGGCGCGTTCGATACCGGCCCGCGCCTGCGCTTCCTGCTCCGCCGACCGGGGGAAGATGGCGGATCGATACTGCGTCCCGACATCGTTGCCCTGTCGGTTCAGCGTCGTCGGATCATGCGTCGCGAAGAAGATGTCGAGCAGGTCGGCATAGGAAATCACCGCCGGATCGTAGGTGATGCGGATCGCCTCGGCATGTCCGGTCGCGCCCGAACAGACCTGTTCATAGGTCGGGTCGGGCACGGTGCCGCCGATATAGCCGCTTTCCACGGCCTTCACGCCTTTCAGATTCTGGTAGACCGCTTCGGTGCACCAGAAACAACCGCCCGCCAGCGTGGCGACTTCATCGACCATGATCCGCGTCCTTATTCTGAATGGGACGCAGAGATAGGGAATCTCAGGCGGCGCTTCCAGCCTTCAGCGCGTCCGCCCTCGCCTTTTCCTCGGCCACCAGTTCCTTGCGGGACAGTTTGCCGACCAGCGTCTTGGGCAGGCTGTCGCGCACTTCCACCGCGCAGACCCGCTCATGCTTGCCCAGTTGCGGATTGAGCCAGTCCTTGAGCGCCTCCCCGCTGATCGCGGCGCCTTCCTGCAAGGATACGAAGGCCTTGGGGCATTCCCCGCGATAGGCGTCGGGGATGCCGATCACCAGCGCCTCCTTGACCGCGGGATGGTGATACAGCACCGCTTCGACCTGGCTCGGAAAGACCTTGAAGCCGCCCACGGCGATCATGTCCTTCAACCGGTCGACGATCTTCACATAACCGTCCTCGTCGATGAAGCCGACATCGCCCGTGCGCAGCCACTCGCCGACGAAGACCTCGCTGTCGGCGTCGGGCCGCTGCCAATAACCCTTCATGACCTGCGGCCCCGCGAAGGTCAGTTCGCCCGGCACGCCGGGCGCGGCTTCCTTCATCGGGTCCTCGCGGTCCACCACGCGCACGCGGGTGCCGGGGACGGGCTGGCCCACCGTGCCGCTCTTGTTCAGGCCCTCATAGGGATTGACGCACACGACCGGGCTGCTTTCGGTCAGGCCATAGCCCTCCACCACCTTCGCGCCGGTCATCGCCTCGAACCGTTCCTTGATCTCCAGCGGCAATGGCGCGCCGCCGGAAATGCAGAGGCGCAGGGAAGAAAAATCGATATTCGGCGTCGCCGGATTGTCCAGCAGCGCCTGATACATGGTCGGCACGCCGGGCAGCGCCGTGGCCTTGGTCCGCTGGATCGCGGCCAGCACCTGCGTGCCGTCGAAACGCGGCAGCATCACGATCTCGCCGCCGTTCAGCACCGTGCGGTTGAGCGCGCAGGTATTGGCGAAGACATGGAAGAAGGGCAGCACGCCGATGATCCGGTCCACCGCGCCCGGCAGGGGATCGATCATCTGCACCTGCCGCGCATTGGCGGTCAGGTTCTGGTGCGTCAGCATCGCGCCCTTGGGCTGGCCCGTGGTGCCGCCCGTATATTGCAGCAGGGCAATGTCCTGCTCGGCATCGATGTCAGCGGCGGGGCAATCCCCGTCATTGTCGATCAGGCTGGAAAAGGTCGTGACGCGCGGATCATGGGGCCGCGCCGCCGTCTCGCTCCGCTTGAACAGGCGGAAGAGCAGGGATTTGACGGGCGGCAGCGCCCCCGCCACCGATCCGACGATCAACCTCTGGAGGCTGCTGTTGTCCAGCACTTCCAGAGCCGTGGGCAGCAGCGCGTTGGCCGACAGGGTGAACAGGATGGTCGTGCCGCTGTCCTCGACCTGATGCTCCAACTCGGCGGCGGTGTAGAGCGGCGAATAATTCACCACCGTCGCCCCCGCCATCATGATCCCGTAATAAGCGGCGACATAATGCGGCACATTGGGCAGATAGAGACCGACCCGGTCCCCCTTCTTGACGCCCATCCGCATCAGGCCGCAGGCGACCCGCCGCGCGCCGTCGCGCACCATGGCATAGGAATAGATACGACCGTAAAAGTCGATCAGCGGCGCCTGGGGATGGGCCTGCGCGCTTTGCTCGAACATCTCGACCATCGACATGGGCGCGAACTGCTGGTCCCACGGGGTCGGATGGTTGTAGCGCTCTCGCCAGATGGTCTCGTTCTTGTCCATGAAAGGGAATGTATGGACCACCCCTGCTTTACGCAAGCGTAAAGCAACGACAAGGGGCCGCGCTGCCCTCGCGGCCCGGCCCCCGTTTCAAAAGCGCATCGCCTCTATGATTCCTTCATGGAATCCCATGCCGCTACGGCATCAGACATGGCCCTTATTGTCGCTGAAGGGGTCAAGCACCTTGGCCACGTCGGAAATCAGTTCCGACTGGCTGTTCAAAGCCTCCTCCGCCCGGCGCGCCGCGTCATCGCGTTCCCGCCGCAATTCCTCGATCAGCGCCTCGCGGTCGCCGTCCAGGCGCGAATCGGCGGGCGCTTCGATGCCCGCCTTCTTCGCCGCCTTGGCCACCAGCGCGTCCAGCTCCCGCTGCGAGCACAGGCCCAGCGTCACCGGGTCCTTGGACACGATGTTCGATATGTTCCAGTGGGTCCGGTCGCGGATCGCCGCGATCGTGGTCCGCGTGGTGCCGATCAGCTTGCCGATCGCGCCGTCCGAGATTTCCGGATGGTTGCGCAAGATCCAGGCGATGCCGTCGGGCTTGTCCTGACGCTTGGAAACCGGCGTGTAGCGCGGCCCCTTGGTCCGGCGCACGGGCTCAGGCCCTTTCAGCATCTTGAGGCGGTAATCCGGGTTCGCTTCGCCCTTGTGGATTTCCTCCATCGTGATTTCATGGGCGCGGACCGGATCGCGGCCGGTATATTTGGTGCCGGCGGTATCGTCGGCGATGGCCTGCACTTCCAGGATATGCAGCCCGCAGAATTCCGCGATCTGATCGAAGCTCAGCGCCGTATTGTCTACAAGCCAGCTGGCGGTCGCGTGGGGCATGAGGGGCTGGGACACGGGAATGTTCTCCACGTAAAAACAATAAGGGCCGCCCAAGCAGGGCGGCCATGACAGCCCGGAGATAATCGATCCCGCCCTTCTCGGCAAGAAAAAGCGTCAGGCGACGCCATCGAGCCTTTCGCGGCCAATGGGGTGCAGACCCGACAGGAAATCTTCCGCGCTGTTTTCCCACGTGAATGTCTGGCCCTGGGCCGCGCACACGTCCCTGTCGCATCGCAAGGCGGCGGCGATGGCATCGTCCAGATTCTCCGCCAGCGCACCCGTTGCGCAGGTCACGATGTCGACCGGCCCCGAAACCGGATAGGCCGCGACGGGCGTCCCGCAGGCCAGCGCCTCGATCATGACAAGGCCGAAGGTGTCGGTCCGGCTGGGAAAGACGAAGACATCCGCGCCCGCATAGGCGCCCGCCAGCGCCTCCCCGAACATCGCGCCCGGGAAATGCGCCTGCGGATAGGCCCGCTCCAGCATCGGCCGCGCGGGTCCGTCCCCGACGACGACCTTGCTTCCCGGATGGCTGCTGGAAAGGAAAGCCTCCAGATTCTTCTCGACCGCGACGCGGCCCACATAAAGCTGGATCGGCCGGGGCAGCGCCGCGAACCATGCGGGCGGCGTCGCCTGCGGCGTGAAGGCGGCCAGGTCCACCCCCCGTCCCCATGGCCGCACCTGCGCGACGCCATGCGCGCGAAGCTGCCGCCGAACGGACCGCGTGGACACCAGCACGGCCTGGGCCGGGCCATGGAACCAGCGGATATAGCGCCAGAACCACCCCGCGGGCAGGCCGGTACGCCGCGCCACATATTCCGGGAAATGAGTATGATAGGCGGTGGTGAACGGCACTCCATTCCGCAGGCACCAGCGCCGCGCGGCAAGGCAGAGCGGTCCCTCCGTCGCCAGATGCACCGCGTCGGGCCGGAACGCCGCGATGGCCTGGCCGATCACGGTGGATCGCACCAGCGCCAGACGGATTTCGGGATAGGTCGGGCAGGGAATGGACCCGTAAAGATCGGGCGACACGATCTTGACGACATGCCCTTTTCCCAGAAGTTGCGACTGCATCATCTGGAGCGTCCGGACCACGCCGTTCACCTGCGGCAGCCAGGCGTCGGTGATGATGGCGATGCGCATGGCCCGATCCGTCACGCCGCTATGCGCGTCTGCTCGCGCATGTTGCGCGCCGCGATCTCGTCCGCCCAATGGAGTATCTCCATTCGCCCGTCGAAATGCTCCACCAGCGCCGTGCAGCCTTCCACCCAGTCGCCGTCATTATAATATTGGATGCCGCCGATCTCGCGCATTTCGGCATTGTGGATATGGCCGCATACGACCCCGTCCACGCCGCGCGCGCCCGCTTCATGCGCCACCACCTCCTCGAAACGGGAGATGAAGGACACGGCGTTCTTGACCTTGTGCTTCGCCATCTTCGACAGCGACCAATAAGGAAGGCCCATCCGCTGCCGCACCGCGTTCACGACGACGTTGAGGCGCATGAGCATAGTGTAGGCGGCGTCCCCCACGAAGGCCAGCCAGCGATGGGCCAGCATGATCGTATCGAACTCGTCGCCGTGCAGGACCAGCAGCTTGCGTCCATCGGCGGTGTCGTGGATCGCCTTGCGCCTGATCTCCACGCCGCCGAAGTTGAGGCCGGTGAACTGGCGGAACATCTCGTCATGATTGCCGGGAATATAGACGACACGGGTCCCGCGCTTGGCCCGCTTCATCACGCGCCAGACCACGTCATTATGGCTCGCGGGCCAGTAGAAACGCTTCTTGAGGCGCCAGCCGTCGATGATGTCGCCCACCAGATACATCGTATCGCTGTCGACGTTGTCGAGGAAATCGATCAGCATCTTCGCGTTGCAGCCGCGCGTGCCCAGATGGATGTCGGAAATCCAGATGGTGCGATAACGGCGGCGTCCATGGCCGTGCCGCTCGGGAAAATACGGTTCCTGCGTCAGACCCTCTTCCAGGTCCGCAAGGAAAGGCAGGCGCGTAACGGCGTCCATCACAGTCTGTCCCCAAGGCTGTTGTCCTCGGAACCGGGCCTTAGCGTCCCAATGTTACAAATCCGCGCCGAATGTTACGGAAATGCGTCTTCAGGGCCGGATCAGACGGTGAGAACGATCTTTCCGAAATGCTGGCCTGCGTCCATCCGCGCATGCGCATGCGCCGCTTCCGCCAAGGGAAAGCGCCGGTCCATCGCCGGCCTCAGCCGGCCCTCCGCGACCATCGGCCACACGACACGCATCAACTCTTCCGCCACCAGGGTCTTGAACGAAACCGGTCGGCTGCGCAGCGTCGATCCGGTCAACGTCAACCGCTTCGCCATGATCGTGGGCAGGAATAGCGTGCTTTTCGGTCCCCCCAGCACGGCGATCGACACATGCCGCCCGTCTTCCGCCATGCATTCGATATTGCGCGGCACATAATCCCCGCCCACCATGTCCAGCACGGCCTGACAGCCCTGCCCGCCAGTGATGCGCCTAACCTCCGCCACGAAATCCTGCGTGCGATAGTTGACGGCATGATCCGCGCCCCATTGCCGCGCCTGCTCGCATTTCTCATCGCTCCCGCAGGTCACGATGACGACGATACCGAACAGGCGGCAGAGCGTGATCGCCATGGTGCCGATGCCGCTGGTCCCGCCATGCACCAGCACCGTGTCGCCTTCGACCACATAGGCGCGCTCGAAAAGATTGGTCCAAACGGTGAAGAGCGTTTCCGGCAGGGCAGCCGCCTCGACGATGTCATAGCCGTCCGGCACCGGCAGGTATTGCCCCGCAGGCGCGACCGCATATTCGGCATAGCCTCCGCCCGGCAGCAGCGCACAGACACGCTGCCCCACCACCGCTCGCGATTCCGATCCTGCCGCCACGATGGTGCCTGACACTTCCAGTCCCGGAATATCGGACGCTCCGGGCGGCGGGGGATATTTACCCATCCGTTGCAGCACGTCCGGGCGATTGACGCCGGCGGCGGCCACGCGGATCAGGACTTCGGATTCCCCCGGGACGGGCACGGGGCGGCGTTCGGGAACCAGCGCTTCCGGTCCTCCCGGCGCAGGAATGGCGATAGCCGTCATTTCGGCCGGCACTGCCCCGTCGATGTTCATGCTCGCCCCTTCATCCCGCCGCGTCAAAAGGAAATAACGCGTGAAGTCTGCGCCCTTATTGACAGACTGCCCTATCGGGTCAACATTGCCTTTCATGGACTTGAACGACGATCTGCCGCGCAGGGCCGATGATCCGCTGGCCCAGTTGATCCGACAGGATCTGGACCCCTTGTCCCTTGCCGAACTGGAAGCGCGCATCGCCACTCTGGAAGGCGAAATCGTCCGTACCCGATCAAAGATTGAAAGCGCCGTTAACCATAGATCAACCGCCGAGGCGTTATTCAAGCGATGAACCCGCGCCCCGCCCCTTGCGGCCTCAGCGAAGGCTTCACCGGGCACGGGCAGTCTGGCAATTCCGGCGATCAGGGCAGGCACCTTGATCCGCCGTCGAGCAATGCCGACATATGGTTCAACACAGCCCCTCTTCGGGGCCAGGAGTAGAACAGACATGCCATCTTTCGCACCCGCTCTTGAGACCACGCTGCACAACGCGCTGACTCATGCTTCCGAGCGTCATCATGAATATGCGACGCTGGAACATCTCCTGCTCGCCCTGATCGACGACGAACATGCGTCGAAGGTGATGCAGGCTTGCGGCGTGGAACTGGGCGAACTGGGCGACGCCGTCACCCAATATCTCGACCATGAGCTCGAAAGCCTGAAGGTGGAGGGCCAGTCCGACCCTTCGCCCACCAGCGGTTTCCAGCGCGTCGTCCAGCGCGCGATCCTGCACGTCCAGTCCTCCGGCAAGGATGAGGTGACGGGCGCCAACGTCCTCGTCGCGCTCTTTTCGGAACGCGAGAGCTATGCCGTCTATTTCCTCCAGCAGCAGGATATGAGCCGTCTCGACGCGGTGAGCTATATCAGCCACGGTGTCGGCAAGGGCACCTCCGCGCCCGAAGCCCGCGAGACCAAAGGTCCGCAGGAAGAGGAAAAGAAGGCGCAGGACGGCAAGGGCAAGAAGGACAGTGCCTTGGAGCAGTTCACCGTCAATCTCAACGAGAAGGCCGAGCGGGGCAAGGTTGACCCGCTGATCGGCCGTGCGGCCGAAGTCGACCGGACGATCCAGATCCTCTGCCGCCGGTCGAAGAACAACCCGCTCTATGTGGGCGATCCGGGCGTCGGCAAGACCGCCATCGCGGAAGGCCTGGCGCGCAAGATCGTCGAGGGCGAAGTGCCCGACGTGCTCAAGGAAGCGGTGATCTACTCGCTCGACATGGGCGCGCTGCTGGCTGGCACCCGCTATCGCGGCGATTTCGAGGAGCGGCTGAAAGCGGTCGTCACCGAACTGGAGAAGATGCCCCACGCGGTTCTCTTCATCGACGAGATCCACACCGTCATCGGCGCGGGCGCGACCAGCGGTGGGGCGATGGATGCGTCGAACCTGCTGAAGCCCGCTCTGTCGGGCGGCACGATCCGCTGCATCGGATCGACCACCTACAAGGAATTCCGCAACCATTTCGAAAAGGACCGCGCCCTGCTGCGCCGGTTCCAGAAGATCGACGTCAACGAACCCACGGTCGAGGACACGATCAAGATTCTCGCTGGCCTGCGGAGCGCCTTCGAGGAGCATCACAACGTCAAATACACCCCCGACGCGATCAAATCGGCGGTGGAGCTTTCGGCGCGTTACATCAACGACCGCAAGCTGCCCGACAAGGCCATCGACGTGATCGATGAAGTGGGCGCGATGCAGATGCTGGTCGTCCCCTCCAAGCGCAAGAAGACCATCACGCCCAAGGAGATCGAAGCGGTCATCGCCACCATGGCGCGCATCCCTCCCAAAACGGTGTCGAGCGACGACAAGACCGTGCTCGGATCACTGGAAACCGACCTCAAGCGGGTCGTCTTCGGCCAGGACAAGGCGATCGAGGTGCTCAGCTCCGCGATCAAGCTGTCCCGCGCGGGCCTGCGCGATCCGGACAAACCCATCGGCAACTATCTCTTCTCCGGCCCCACCGGCGTCGGCAAGACGGAGGTGGCCCGCCAGTTGGCGACGCTGCTCGGCATCCCGCTCCAGCGTTTCGACATGTCGGAATATATGGAGCGGCACTCGGTCAGTCGCCTGATCGGCGCGCCTCCGGGCTATGTCGGCTACGATCAGGGCGGCCTGCTCACCGATGCGGTCGACCAGAATCCGCACAGCGTCCTGCTGCTGGACGAGATCGAGAAGGCGCACCCCGACCTGTTCAACATCCTGTTGCAGGTGATGGACAATGGCCGCCTCACCGATCACCACGGCAAGACGGTGGATTTCCGCAACACCATCCTCATCATGACCACCAATGCCGGTGCGTCGGACATGGCGAAGGAAAGCATCGGCTTCGGCGAACTCACCCGCGAGGATGTGCAGGAGGATGCGGTGAAGAAGCTCTTCACCCCCGAGTTCCGCAATCGCCTCGATGCGGTGGTGCCCTTCGGCTACCTCCCGCCGGAGATCGTCGCACGCGTCATCGACAAGTTCGTGCTCCAGCTCGAACTGCAACTGGCCGACCGCGACGTCCACATCACGCTGGACGACGATGCGAAGGCGTGGCTCACCAAGCGCGGCTATGACAAGCTCTACGGCGCGCGCCCGATGGGCCGCCTGATGCAGGAGAAGATCAAGCAGCCGCTGGCCGAGGAACTGCTGTTCGGCAAGCTCGTCCACGGCGGCGAGGTCCATGTCCGGCTGAAGGACGACGCCCTCGCCTTCGAAATCACGCCCGCCGCCCCGAAAAAGGGCAGGAAAGGGGGCAAGCCGAAGGCGGCGGAGCAGGCGAAATAAGCTTCTCCCCACAAGATAAGAAAGGGCGGTCCATGCGGGCCGCCCTTTTTTGCAGCTTCCCGCGCGAAGATCGGCAGGCACCTTGCCTCCCTTTTGCGCTGATCGTCATCACATGCCCGCCAACCTGAAGTAGCCCCCCTCCCTCCAGACCTGCTACAACGGAAAGCAAGGCAAGGGAGAGGAGAGTCCCGATGGCAGGCATCAGCTTCTACACAAACCCCATGTCGCGCGGCCAGATCGTCCGATGGATGCTGGAGGAAATCGGCGAGCCCTATGACATGGTGCTGCTCGACTATGATACCAGCATGAAAGCGCCCGGCTATCTCGCCGTCAATCCCATGGGCAAGGTTCCCGCGATCGTCCATGCCGGCCAAACGGTCACCGAAGCCGCCGCCATCTGCGCCTATCTCGCCGATGCCTTCCCCGCCGCCAATCTCGCTCCGCCACCCGATCGCCGCGCCGACTATTATCGCTGGCTCTTTTTCGCGGCCGGTCCGGTGGAAGCGGCGGTCACGAACAAGGCGCTCGGTTTCGTCGTGCCCGAGGGGCGGGAGCGCATGGCGGGTTACGGCACCTTCGACCAGACCATGAACGCATTGGAAAACGCGATTTCAGGACCCGCATGGATTTGCGGCGATCAGTTCACGGCCGCCGATGTCTATGTCGGCGCGCAGGTGGATTGGGGTCTGCTGTTCGGCACGATGCCCAGCCGACCCGCCTTCGAAGCCTATGCCGCCCGCCTTCGAGACCGCCCCGCCTATCGACGCCAGAAGGAGCTGGACAACGCCCTGATCGCGGAGGTGCAGCAAGGTGGGCAATAAAAAAGCCCGGCGGACTTGACCGCCGGGCTTTTGGATCGAGACGAACCGCGCTCAGTCCCGGCTGTTGCCCATGAACCGCAGCAGGAACAGGAACATGTTGATGAAGTCGAGATAGAGGCTCAGCGCGCCCATCACCACCGACTTGCCCATCATGTCCGTACCCGCGACATGGGCATAGATGCTCTTGATCTTCTGCGTATCATAGGCGGTCAGTCCCGCGAACAGCAGGACGCCGATGACGCTGATCACCAGATCCATCGCGCTCGAGCGCAGGAAGAGATTGATCAGGCTCGCCACCAGCAGGCCGACCAGTCCCATGATGAGGAAGGTGCCGAAACCCGACAGATCCTTCTTCGTGGTATAGCCCCAAAGGCTGAGCCCCGCGAAAGCCGCAGCGGTCGCAAAGAATGTCTGCGCGATCGACGTGCCCGTATAAACGAGGAAGATCGAGGCCAGCGACAGCCCCATCACCGCGGCATAGGCCCAGAACATCGCCTGCATAGCCACGGTCGAAAGCCGGTTGACGCCAAAGCTCATCACCATGACGAAGATCAACGGCGCGAACATGATGACATATTTCAATATGCCGGGGCCCGCGAGAATCTGATAGGCAAGTCCGCTGCTCGCGAACAGCATGGCAACGACGCCCGTCAACAGGACGCCGCTCGCCATATAATTATAGACCGACAGCATATAGCTGCGCAGACCGGCGTCGAACGCCTCGCCGCGCGCCGCCGTGGCGCCGCCGCCAAAGCCCGCAATGTCGGAACGGGGGTCGGACCAGTTGGCCATGAGGTACTTCTCCTTAACCGGCATCTGTACGCCGGGTTCTTCCATTATCGTCTGTTCCGCCGTTTAATTCAACCCGCCTTGCCGATGACGGTGCCTCGCCGGAAACCTATATGGAGGCCATGCATCGCCTGTTCGTCGCCATCCGTCCGCCTCTCATCATCCGATCGCAGCTTCTGGCGCTGATGGAGGGCGTTGCGGGCGCGCGTTGGCAGAAGGACGATCAGTTGCATCTGACCCTTCGCTTCATCGGTGAAGTGGACGGACATGTTGCCGATGATTTGGCCGGCCTTTTGGGAACGGTGCGCTTCCAACCCTTTTCGATCGCACTGGCCGGCGTCGGCCGGTTCGAAAAAAATGGCAGGACCGACGCCTTATGGGCCGGGGTGCATCCTCGCGAAGCGCTCAGCGCCTTGCACCGGAAGATCGACCATCTTTGCGTGACGATGGGGCTGCACCCCGAAAGGCGCGCCTATCTGCCGCACATCACCCTTGCGCGTGGCGGGCGTTCCATGGCCCCGCCCGGCCTCTTCATGGAAAACCATGCCAGCCTCGCCAGTGCGCCGTTCCAGGTGGACGGCTTTTCCCTGTATGAGAGCCATCTGGGCCGCGAAGGGGCGATCTATGATCCGATCGCCCACTATTCCGCCTGGAACAAGTAGGCGACTCCTCGAAAGAAGCCGCCCTTCAGCCTTTTCCGAATCAACCGGCGGTCAGCACGCCACATGCCACGCGGCCGCCCGCATTGCCGGCCGGGTCCGTCTTATTGTCATCCGCCTGGGCATGGATGACCAGGGCCGCGCCGTCCGCGTCCAGCAGCGGCGTCGCGCCCGAACTGATCAGACCGCCCGGGATGACATATTCCATCTCGCCCGTTCCATCCGAACCGGCCAGCATGTTGGGCATGTCGCCCATATGCATTCCCTGGGGATTATCCTTCCCATGCAGTCGGCCGGTCGGATTCCAATGTCCGCCCGCGCTCGTGAAATCAGGCGCGGTGCAAGCGCCGGTCGTGTGGACGTGAACCGCATGAAGGCCGGGGGTCAGTCCTTCCCCGCGCACGAAAACATGAAGACCGTCGGCCGCCTGGGTTATCTTCACATTCCCCCGTGCCGCACCATCCCCGGACACGAGTTTCGCATGAGCGACGGGAGCTTCCGCAGAGGTAGAGCCAGCGGAGGCCCCTTCCTCGGACGTGGTTGCGCAGGCTGCGACAATGGCGAACAAGGGCAAGGCACAGGCCATCGGAACAAACTTCATGGAGCAGACTCCCGGACTTGGACAATGGGGAACGAACGCGGTGGACACGGATTTGTTGCACGTTCGAACCAAATTGTCATCGACCGCCCGAAAAGAAAAGGATTTTCCTACGCTCCGCGGCGATACGATCCCTCCATCCACTGTCTCCAGAGCCGATCCGCGTCCGAGAAGCGCCGCGCTGGCGACCCCATGAAAAAGGGCCGGTCTTTCGACCAGCCCTCTTCCTTCATTCTCCCGCGAAGGAGAGATTCGATTACTGACCCGAACCCGGACCGTAGGTGATTTCCACGCGACGGTTCTGCAGTTCGCGAACGCCGTCGGCGGTTTCGACGCGGGGGTTCGATTCACCGAACGCCTGGGTCGTCATCACGCCGTCAGGGATACCCTTCGAGGCCATGTAGGCCTTGACCGAGTCAGCACGACGCTGCGACAGGCCGACGTTGTACGAGGCCGAACCCGAACGGTCCGCATAACCCGCCAGCATGACCTGGGCGCTGCCACAGTTGCTGTAGGCCGAAACCGCGTTGTCCAGAATGGTGGCCGCGTCAGGCGTGATGTCCGACTTGTCCCATTCGAAGAAGACGATGTACGGCCCAGGGCTGCATTCCACGACCGGCGGAGGCGGCGGCGGAGGCGGCGGGGGCGGAGGAGGCGGCGGGGGCGGCGGCGGAGGAGCAGCCGGCTCACCGAAGTTGTAGGTCAGGCCGAGCAGGATGCTGTGCGTGCGCAGCTTGGTGCGGACGTCCGAACCGGCCGGACCGTACTGACCGGCATACTGGCTCACCAGATCGATCTTGTTCTGGTTGAAGAAGCGATACTTCAGCGAGACATCGACATTGTTGCTCAGCGGATAGCGAACGCCAGCCAGTGCCTGCCAGGCAAAGCCGGTGTCCGAATCGTTCACTTCGTCATTGGCCAGCTTGCCGCGCGAAACACCGGCACCGCCGCCGACGAAGCCCTGGAGGCCATCATCGGGACCGAAGTCGAGCAAGCCGTTCAGCATGAACGAGAGAGCCGAAGCCGCGCCACCGAAACCGGCCTTGTCCAGATCGACCTTAGCGCGCTTGTAAGCGGCCTCGGCTTCCAGACGGAAAGCACCGAAATCGTAGCCGATATTGGCGTCGAAATCATAGCCCTTGTGGTAGTCGACATTTGCAGCGGTGTCCGCAATCGCCGTACCCCGATTGAACCTGATATCCTGATCTTCGACCAGCAGCACACCGGCATCGACGCCGACATACCAGCTATTGTCACGCGCCAGAGCCGGGGTGGCCAGGGCGCTAGTGGCAAGCACAGCCGCGAGGGCAAGCTTCCGCATTTGGATTCCCCTTTCAAAAGTGTCACGAAGGACTGCTGAAACCCTGTATCCACAAGAAAGTTTCATGGCAAGTCCGCAATTAGTGAAACTGTTGCAAAAAAGACGCAACCGGAAGGGTTTAGCACCATTGTCGAGCTAAAAGGCGTCTCCTCCTTCGCGACCCAGCCTATTGCCGAAGTCACGAGGCGATCAAACCATGTCTCCGCAAGATATCGAGAATCGCGACGATCGCCGCGCGGCCCTGCGCATCGACCACGCTGCCGCCCGAAGGGTCGCCGATCGCGCCCAATCGTTCACCGACCACGCGGACGTCATCCACATACAGTCCGTCGGCGCGGCAGGAGCCAGCCTGCCATGCCGTGCCGTCATGATGCATCGCATGGCCCCGGTCCGCGACCCAGAGCGTCAGTCCCGCCGCGGCCGGAACGAAGCGCCAGCCGCCCTCCGTCCAGCAGGCAACGGCGTCTTCCCGCCCCGCCCAGGCCCCTGACGCGCCCGCGCCGACGATCCAGCACTGGCCGATGGATGGCCCGGCGGGCGCTTCCGTCAGATCGGCGCTTTCCGCCCGGCCATGCAGCAGCATGTCGATGCGCGTCAGCGATTCATTGTGGAACAGTTCCTTCTGCGCCTGCCCCGCGAAAAGCAGCGGCAACCCCCAGCGCGGCGTCATATCCATCGCCATCCCTCTTCTCCCAAATCTCTAGATGCCCTGGACCGGAATGACCGTTCGAGCAGGTCGCCCCATCGCGCGGGAGCCGATCTGCCGGATCTCCACGACGCACTCGCCCACGCCCGCCATGTCTTCGGAAATCATGGCGGCCTCATAGGACCATTCCGGCATAACGGTTTCGACGCGGCGCTTCTCCTCGACGCCGCGCAGAATCCGCAGTTCGTAACGCTCGCTCTCCTCCCCCAGCGGCACGTCCCCGCCGCTCGCCCAGCGCCACCCCGCACGGCTGCGCCGCGTCCAGCCGATGCGCCAGCCTCCCGCGCCATCGGACGCCAACCGGACATGCACGGGGGCCGGCGGCTTCAATGCCTCGCCTTCGATGACCAGCGCCGCCTCCGCCGGCTCGACATCGCCGATGCCGACCGCGCCCAGCCGCAGCGTCGCGCCCGTTTCCCCCTCCATGCCGAGCGCGGCCAGAGGCTCGGCCAGCCGATCCTCCTCCAGCAGCAGGAATCTTTCCCCGGCCGCATGACCGGCCATGGCCCATTCCGTCCCGCGCAAGCCGCGCCGAAGCCCGGAAAGCCGATAGCTGCGCAACCCCGTCCGCACCGCCCGGCCGAACTGGATCAACTCATCCCCGGCCAGGCACAGATTGTTCCCCTGCGCGAGAGCCGGTTCGTTGGCGTCCGTCAATTCCATGTCTTCGGCGATCAAGGTGACGAGCAACGCATTCCGCTCATCCACCAGCGTGGCGCTCCCCGGCGCCAGCGCCGCGTCGACCCGCCCCATCACGGCGCGCGGCGCGGTCCTGCCCGCGGGCGCCGCTTCGCCCAGTTCATTCATCACGAACAGGGCCGCCCCGCGCCAGCCCGCGCTTCCGCCCGCCGCCGCGACGAGGATGGGGGCGGTGGGCGTCCCGTCCCTGAGGTTGGGCAAATCCGCCAGCATCAGCGTGGTCGGCCCATGCGGCGCGTCGGCTTCCCGCACGATCGCGCCCGACGAAGCGCCCGAAGGCATGGTCCCGCCCTGCCCCGGCACCCGGCGCAGGGAGAGGCGGACCGCCATCGCCTCCCATTCCCGCTCCTCGATCCGCCAGAGGCCCGCCTCGCCTTCGACAGTGACCACCGAACCGGGCGGATGGCGCAGCGCCTCCCACCCGCATCGCAGCGTCAGCGCCGCCCGCCCGGCCCAGTTCGCGCCCATCCGCTCCGCCGCCAGCCCCCGCGCCGCGTCTCCGCTCATCACGGCAGGCAGTTCCAGTCCCTGCTCCGACCGCCCCGGTCCGGGCCGCGTCACCCGCTGAACCCCCGCCTGATAGTCCCGCGCAGCATCATAATAGCGCACCGACAGCGCCACCGGCACCGCATCGGCCGCCGCTCCGGACCGCTCCAGCGCGTCCACCGCCCGCCCGTTCACGCGCCGGCATCGGCCCGACACCGGAATCTCGCGCGATGCCGTCCGCCCCGGCGGCACGATCTCCAGCCCATCCTCACCCGCCGTCAGCGCCAGCCCATAAGCCTCCACCAGCGGCGCCAGCGCATCCTCCAGGTCGCTCCCGCCCGCCGCATAGCCTTCCACGCTCGCCAGCCCCTCGCCGCCGATCCGCCCTTCGCCCAGCGCCGCGCCGATGGCGCCAACCGAAACCGCGCCCTCGTCCGCTTCCACTTCGAAGGTCAGCGACGGAATGCGATTGCCATAATCGGCAAGCGACAGTTCCTCGAACACCGCATAGGCGATTCCCCGATGCGCGGGCGTCTGCGCCATCCCCTGTTTCGACGCGATCAGCGGATCGACGGCATGGTCCTCGCCTCCGGCATAAAGCCGAAAACCCCCCAGCCCCGTCTTGAAATCGCCCGCCGTCCCGCGCAGCAGATTGCCGTCGGCCCATATCCGCTTCACCGACCGCACCGCTCGCGCCGACAGCGCCACCGCGAAGCTCGCCGAATAGCTGTAGCTGGTGACGCTCGGCCTGCCCTTGCCGCCGCCGCTTTTCGTTTTCGTCTCACGCAGGTCAGTGGCCCAGATGACCGTGCCGGCCACCCGCATCGTCCCGAACAGCTTGGGGACTTGCGTGCCATAGGTCGAAGTCTGGATATGCAGGTCCTGCAAGCGGGGCCCTTGCGCCCCCTTCGGCCTGAACAGCACGCCATGGTCGAAGACATTGCCGATCAACCCGCCAATGGCCGCGCCGATGGGACCGCCGAACATCGTCCCCACGGCGGTCAGAACAACCGTCGCCATCTCTCACTTCTCCCCCATCGTCCGCCAGTGCCCGATGACCGGCCAGGGCGAATCCCCCGGCATCTCCACCACCTGCCGCAACCCCGCATGGGCATGGACGAAGCCGCCCGGCGCCCGGATCATCAGGTGCAGGTGCAACGGCCCCGGCCGCACCAGCGCCAGGTCGCCCGCCTCGCCCTTCTCCACGTCCCGCAGCCCCGCCTCGCGCAGCCACGCCTCGATCCGCCCCACGTCCCTCGTCCGCAGCGCATAGCCGCGCGGAACCATCCCCCGATGCCCCGCCCGCCGATACGCCAGCGCCGCCAGCCCCACGCAGTCCAGCCCCATCTCCGCGCTGCGCCCATGCAGGCGGAACGGCACGCCGATCAGCGCCCGCGCCTCCGCGACGACCCGCGCCGCAAAGCCATCGCCGCTCATGCGCCGGGATAACGGGTCAGCAGGTCCGTCCCCGGCAGATAGGGCTCCCCCCGGAAATTGACGGCATTGCCGAAGCGCTCCGCGCAGGTCGCCAATTGCCGGTCGCATCCTTCCGTCAGCAGGGCCAATGTCCCCGCCTCCACCGCAAAGGGCGGCGGATCGGCCAGCGTCACCGCGTCCGCCGCATTGTCCATCACCGCCTGAACCAGCCCCCCCATTGACGCCCGTCAGCCAGCGCAACGTGCCAAAGGCATAAGCGCTCGCCGCCAGCCCATCGACCTGCGCCACGCCATCCTCCACCCCGGAAACCGCCACCACGCGCCTGCGTCCCGCCATGTCCACCCGGCACTGCCGGTCCCCCAGCCGCGCCCGGCAATCGGGCGACGTCGAAGGCGCCACCGCACTCCGCAGCACATTGGTCGCCCCGATCAGTTCCGCCGTGAAAGCGCCCCCCTTGCGCCCCACCGCCCCGATCTCTCCGCGCGCCAGCAGCAGCCAGAGCACACCCGGTTCCTCCCACTCGGTCAGCCGCACCTCCAGCGCGGCTCCGTCCCAGCGCCCCGCCATCAGATCGGCCTCGCTGATCGCTTCGGAGGTCAGCGCGCCCTCCACATCCATGTCCGCGCCCTCCGCCGTGATGCCGTTGCGAATGGCCGAGGGCATCATCCCCGGCGCGGCGCGATAGCGCACATGGTCCACCGTCAAATCGCGGTCATGGCTGGTGAGCCCGATCGTCACCCCGTCCCGCCGCTCCAGCCGCCAGCAGAAGGCCAGCGTGCAGAGCGGCTTGCCCAGAATCTCGTCCACGCTCATTCCCTGATCTCCACCAGCGGCACCGACGGAGCCTCCCCGGCGGCAAAGGTCGCCCGGTTGATGTCCAACCGGTCCTCGGCAAAGCGCACCGGCACGTCGAACCGGAAACCGGCGGTCAGCACCGCGCCATCCTCCGGCGCGACATCGAAAGCGATGACGCCCATCCCCGCATGGCTCCAGCCCGAAAGCCGCTCCACGCCATCCACCGCGACCCGGATGGAACCCGCCACCGGCCGCGTGATCGCCCGCGCCTGCGCCTCCTCCCCCTCGCCATAGAAGCGCATCAGCTGGAACTCCGCCTTCACGCCGTCGCCCGTCCCCAGCCGCTGGTCCATCGGCCCCGGCGTCCCGCCCGCCGCGCAACTGCGATCATCGAACGGATCGGTGAAGCGGAACCCCCGCGCCGCCCCGCGCCGCGCCCTGAAAAAGGCGATCAGTTCAGCGATATCGGCCTCCGACCGCACCCCCGGCCCCGCATCGAAAGACAGTCGCGCATCCGCCCAGTCGCTCGTCCGGCGCTCATGGCCGGAGGGGCTCTCCACGATCTGCGTCGAAAAGGCCGGCGACAGGCTCGCCTCTCGCCCCACGCTCAAGGGAAAGACAATATCGTCAAAGGCTTGCATATCTTCTTCCCCATCCAGTCTGAAACAGGTGAAGCCATCGCGCGCGACCTGCGGCAGCGCCCAGACGAAGGTCGCCGCCGTCCCCCGCCGCACAGCGGCATCCGCCTCTTCCGCGATCTCCGCCCATTGCGCGGCATCCTCCGGCAACAGCACGAAGCCCGAAAAATAATGCTGCCGCTCGACCGGATAGCCCAGCCGCGCCGCCGCTTCCTCGACGCCCCGCGCCGTCAGCCGCCTGCGCCCCTGCGTCACCCAGTCATAATCTTCCAGTTGCAGCACATCGAAGGCCGGGTCCGCCCACCCCAGCGGCATGTTCGCCCGCTTCGCCTCGGGCGCCAGCGGATCGAGCACGGTCGGCAGATAGGCCAGCAGATGCGTCACCGCCTCCGGAGCCATCGCCTTCACCGCCCCGCACAGCGAAGCCGTGGACCCCGCCAGGATCGCCCCCGCCGCATCCAGCAGCGCTTTCTGCCCTTCCGAAAGCGCGCCCCGCACGTCCGGAATGGAAACCGGACTTCCCCCCAAAGCCGCCCGTGCCGCATCGTCATACAGGCAGATGCGCCCATCGGCGGGCATCACCCACCACCATGGCTCCCCGACCTGAAACTTGACGGCAATATCCTGATTCAACGCCATGGAAACAAAGGCAGAAGCCACCGCCCGCAAATAGCCCATCGCCCCCGCATGAGCCGGAGACAACAGCGTCGAAGGCGGCTCCCAGCCCGTCAGCGCCGGATCGCCATTTTCCGCCCGCTGCTTCCATGCCTCCGGGCAATGGGCGTCGAACAGTTCATAGGACAGCGACCAGATCACCCCCAGCCCCATCGCCTTCGACCGCCGCGCGAAATCCTCATGCCACGCCGCGCAAGGCCCGTTCAGCGCACCGCCCTCCAGCGTGACGAGATGCTTCCCCGCATCGGGCAGGAGCCGGAAATAATGGCTCATCCCCACATAATGATTGATGTCCCCGCGATAGCCGAGCGCATGGATCGCGGCGACGATCCGTTCCGGCGTCTGGTTCAGGCAGTCGTCATAGCCCGTCGCCATGGACAGCCCATGTTCCGGCAGCACCACATCGCCCGCCGCCAGCACCGATCCGGCCCCGTCGCAACGCATGTCGCTCAGTTCCGCCCAGCCCTCCACGCCCGCCGCAAAGACGGTATCGCCTTCGTCATAATCCGGCGAAGCGAGCGAAATGAACATACGATCCACATCGCCCGCCCAGACCGGATCGGCCTCCTCCGGCAGCAGGAACCCGCCTTCCATATCGGAAAAATCGAGAATGATCTCCGAATCTTCCGGCCCGCCATGGGCATAGTTCCACAAGCGCACATACCAGGACCGCGCCTGCCCTTCCGCATCGCGCCCCTCGATGGTCAGCGTCGGTCCATGCGTCTGGTCCAGCCGCCGGAGGCCCCCGCTCCGCCACCGGAATCGCAACATGCAATCCCGAAAATCCCGCGCCGTCTCATAGGCCAGCAACGGATGGCTCCACCGATCCTCCGCCTCCCAGATCAGCCCCGCCAGATCGCCCGACCCATAGAAGACCGCATCCACCCGCAAAGCGTCCGGCGCGCTCGTCATCACGCTCGCCATCATCGGCCGGGGGAAATTCACCGTCCAATGCGTCGGCGCGAACCGCTTCATGAAGCGCGTTTCCTGTCCGCCCCGCGCCTTCGCCAGCCAATAGCCGATCCCGCTCATCCGTTCAGCGCCCCCTTCACCGCCCGCGCCACCTGCCGCGCGCTCCGCGCCAGCAGCCGGGGGCCGTCCTGCCCGTCGCCCCGCCCCTGCACCGCGATGCTCACCCGCACGTCCCGCGCGCCGCCGCCATGGGCCACGACCTGTCCGCTCGCCGTCGGCACGAACAGTTCCGGTCCTCGCTCGCCCACCATATAGGCCCGTCCCGGACCCACCGGCCCGCCCGTAGCCCGCCCCGGCAAGCCCAGCGCCGCCCCGACCAACGAAGCTCCGGCGCTCAGCAGCCCGCCGCCCACGCCTCCGCCGCCGACAGACCCCAGGGCCGACCGCAACGCACTGCCCGCGATCTGGTCGAGCGTCGACAGCGCCATGCGCCGCAGGTCCTCGAACCCGAACTTCCCCGTCCGCGCGGCCCGCAGCAGTCCCTGCTCGATCCGCCGCCCCGCTCGTTCGGCGCCCGCCGCCAGCGGCCCTTCCATCCCGGCACGCATCGCTTCCACATCGCGCGCCAGCCCCTGCGTGTCGGCGCGCACGCGCACGACCAGCGTATCGACTTCCTCTTCCATCGGATTTCTCCCCGCGCCCCTCACCGATCCGGCATCATGGCGAGCAACCGCTCCAGATCGCGCCCATCGACGCCCGTCTCCGGGCCATCCTCGCCCCGCGCCGCCTTCAGCACCGCCGCCAGTTCGGCGGGCGTCGCGCGCCAGAACTCGTCCGGCTGCCAGCCCAGCAGCCAGCCCGCGATCCCCGCCAGCCGCGCGGCCCGCCCGGCGAACCGCGTCCCGGCGCTCATTTGCCCGCCAATATCTGCTGCAACAGGGTCCGCAGCACCGGCGTCACCTTCGCCAGCCCCAGCCCCAATATCGCCTCGCCCAGCGCCTCGCGCGTCAACCCTCCGCGCCGGTCCGTCAGGCAATGCCAGAACAAGGCCGCCAGATCGCCCAGCGACAGCTTCCCGTCCGCCGCCCGCTCGACCAGTTCGAACAGCGGCCCCAGTTCCTCCTCCGCCGCCACCAGCGCGGCGAAACTGGGCCGCAGCGTCAGCACCTCGCCGCCCAGGTCCAGCGCGGCCTCGCCCCGCGCCTCGTTCGCCGCGCCGCTCATTGCGACACCACCGGGCCGGAGCTTTCCAGGCTCAGCGCATAGTTGCGCTCGCCATTATAATCGCCCGCATAGTCGAGCCGCGTGACCAGGAACCGCCCCCGCATCCGCTCCCCGCTTTCAAAGCTCAGTTCATAATCCTCGATGGTGCCCGACAGCGCGTGATTACGGATGCGCACCTCCGCCGCCGATCCCGTGAAGATGCCCGCCGCCGACACGCTGACCGACCGCACGCCCGCGCCGGAAAGCAGTTCGCGCCAGCCGCCCGAATCCTTGCTGGTGACGTTCACCGCCTCGCCATTTACGGACAATTGCGTAGTGCGCATTCCCGCTACGGTCGCATAGGCTGCGGGGGTGCCGCCGTCCCCCACTTTCAACAGAAATGCACTTCCTTTTTCGACGCCCATGGCGCATTCTCCCTTTCGTTAATCCGTGCCAGAATCAGGCTGTGGAGAGTTCCGATGCTAGTTGCCGTCCCCCTTGCGATGATGCTTGCCGCCGCGCCCGCGGCCGATCCCGTCGGCGCCGGACGCAAGGCTTTTTCCCAATGCCTTTCGGCCCAGATTCAGCCCTCGCTCGACAAGAAGCTGACGCTCGGCGATTTCCAGTCCACGCTGAAGCAGAAATGCGCCGACAAGGAAGCCGCCTTCCGCGCCGCCATCGTGGCCGACGACAAGTCGAGCGGCATGTCCGAAAAGGAAGCCCAGTCCGACGCCAACGATCAGGTGTCCGAATATGTGGACAAGATCACCACCGAATATGAGGATTATCTCAGCCCCGCCTGATCGGTGTTATTGTGCCGGATGGCGGATTTGGGTGGATTGGCGACGGTCCGCTTTCCTCATTCCGTTCGCCCTGAGCGAAGTCGAAGGGCACGGCCGACCGGAGGGAGGCCACTTCGCTCCGCTCAGCCCGAACGGAGATTCAATGTCCGCCTTTGCCCGCAAGCAGCTTGCGCCGTAATTCCCGCCCCCTCACTCCTCCCGCACCACCCGCAACCGATAATCCGCGACAGCGCGCCACCCGCGCTCCCGCCCCGCCTGCCGGGCCACGCGCGAACGCAGCGCCTGCGCCGAAACGACCCGCCAGCCGCCGCCAGCCGCCGCCATCCCCGTGACGCCAGCCTCCACGCGCGCCAGCAGCGGGCCAAGGCGAACGGGCGTCTCTCCCATGTCGTGCAGGCTGATCGACAGCCGCACTTCGCGCCCGTCCACATTCTTCGCGCCCCATTCCGCGCCCAGACATTCCTCGACCACCGCATAGGGGGCCGATGCCCGCTCCGGCGCGCCATCGAACAGGCCGTTGAGCCCGTCCATCAACGCCACGTCCCGCTTCAACGCCGCGATCACGGCGGCCCGCACCGCTATTTCCGCGCTCATGCCCTGCCCCTTCCCGCTTCCCGCAGCGCCAGATCGTCGATCCAGCGCGCCAGCAGCCCGCGTCCCGACGCCCGCACGCTGTCGCCATCCACCCGCGCCGACGCCACGCCCGCCGCGCCCATGGCCTCCACCACCGCCGCGCGGAGCTTCGCCGCCCGCGCCTCCGCCAGCGCGGCCATGCGCGCCCGCAGACCGTCCCTCATGCCAGCCGCATCCGCCGCCATGGCCGCCACAGCGCGCTCACGACGGCGGGCGGCGTCGCCACTTCCCCACTGCGCGCCGCATGATGGTCCGCCGCCAGCCGCACGATTCCCTGCCGGATCGCTTCGGGCAGGCCGTTCATCTCCTCCGCCATGCCCGCGCGATACCGAACCGCCAGCCGTCGGCCGTCGCCCACGCCCCGCAACCGCACCCATCCTTCGCCCGAAGCATCGATATCGATCGCATAGCGTTCGGGCGGCAAAACCTCCTCCACGCCCGCCGGACCGATCACCCTGACGTCCGTGATCGCCGCCACGGGCCGCGCCGACAGCCGTTGCCAGCTCCCGTCGCCCGCCACCGTCTCCCGCGCGTCCCGCACGATCAGCCATTGCCCGATGAACCCTTCGCACAGCGCCGCCGCACTCCGCAGCAGCCCCGCCAGCACCGCGTCCTCATCCCCCGTCGCGATCCGCAGATAGGCCTTGAGCTCCGCCAGCGACGCCGCCAGCGCGCCCGCTTCCCCTTGCGCCGCCATCATCATCGCTCCTCCACCCGGATCTGCACCGACCGCTCATCCTCCTGCCCGTCGGACAGGGTGACGCGATTGGTCACGGCATAAAGCCGCCCCGCCGCGCCGCCGCTCAGCCGCACGCTGGTGCGCAATTCCTCGAAGGCGTCGGCCTCCACCACGACGCCGCCCGCTTCGACGGGGCTGACATGCCAGAGGCTGCCGGTCACATGCTGCCCGGCCAGATAGGCCGACCAGTCGATTTCATGGTCGATCCGCGCCTGCGGATCTTTCAGATAAAGGTTCATCTTATCCTGCTCCCTCCCGTCGCTTCGGGCCTTGCGGGGCCGGCCCTGCCCTCCATGCGCTGCCTCTGGCCCGGCCGCGCGCCCTCCAGCCAGCTCCCCGGCCAGACCGGCGCGGCGCGCGCATCGCCCGGATCGCCGATGGGCAGCGCGCCCAGCGCCTCACCCTCCATGGCCGGAACCTCCGCCCAGCCGGGCCAGCGCCGCCTCGATCCCCGCGATCCGCCTGCGCTGCCACGCCGCTTCCAGCGCCAGGCATTCCTCGTAACGCAGCCCCCATCGATCCCCGGCGCCGCGTCCGGGACGAACGACATGCCCGTCCTCGTCCCGTTCCTCCGCCTCCGCGTCCCAGCTGTCGAAGCACACCAGGCCCAGCCGCACGGCCTCGCCCTCGCCCAGCCGCTCGTCGATCACGTCCCGCACCTGCTGCGCGACCAGCCCGACATGCCAGCGGGCCTCCTCCCCCTTCAGCGCGACCGCGTCGGCAAAGCGGAACCGCTGCCACGCCACATCGCTCCAGGCGTCCAGCAGCGCGGCGGGAACATCCTCCACATCCTGCTTCTCCCGCGCGTCGGAGGTATTGATCGTCCCGGTCCCCGCATAGACCACGGACCAGCGATTGGCCGCCGCGCCCAGCGCATAGGCATTGTTGGTCGCGGGCTGGAAACCCGCATCCCCCACGCGCAGCCGGACGGCCCGGCCAGTGGAGCCCTTGCCGGTGGTCGCCAGCGCGATCTCCGTGCCATAGCCGGCGCTGGAATAATCCTCCGTCGCATAGGCATAGATGGCCGCGACATTGACGCTATAGGCATTGGCGACGGACTGGAACCCGGCGACATACAGCCCGCCCAGAACATCGCCGTTGCCGACCGCCGCAGGCGCCTCCTTCGTCCCCCGCGCCCGTCGCAGCACCAGTCCCGCGCCAGTGCCCGCCGCATTCGAATAACGGTCGATATACGGGTCGTTCGCGATCACCACGCCGAAGCTGCCGAACACCGCGTTCCCGCCGGTGATGGCCACCGCGCCCGCATCCTGCGCCGCCATGGAGCCCAGCCCCAGATTGACCCGCGCCTGCGCGGCGGTGGACGCCCCCGTCCCGCCATCGGCAATGGCAAGGTCGCTGATCCCGCTGATCGTCCCCCCGCTGATCTGCGCATTGCCGCTGACGAGGGCGGCCGCATGCACCGCCGACCAGCGCCGCGACGGACTGCCCAGCGCCTGCGCGTCGTCCCCGTCCGGCAGCATGTCGCCGCGCGCGTCCCGCAAGCCCAGCGTCACCAGAGCCGCCGCCGCATCGGCATCGTCCAGCAGCGACCGCGCAAAGGCGGTGCAGGGCACCCCCATGGCGCTGTCTTCCCCGGTAAAGCAGGGCAGGACATCCGCCCCCGCCGCCACGCCGGACAGCGCGTCCAGCACGTCGCTCGCCGCCTGCTTCCCCGCCAGCGCCGCCTCGATCCCGCTCAAATCCGGGGGCGCATGGCCATGTCCTTCCACCGCCCGCACCCAGCCTGCGTGCAGCGCCAGCGCGACCCGCTTCTCCCCCGCCGCGAAATCCACCGCCGCGCCGCCCGCCGAGGAGGCGCTGACCGTCCGCATCAGCCGCCCCGCCTGATCCAGCGTCCCGCTGCCCGCCTCCCACTGGCTCGCATCGGTCACGCCCACGATCACATAGGGAAAGCGCGCGCCCGCGCCCAGCGCGTCGGCAAAGGCGCGATAGCCCGCCATCGCCCCGCCCAGCGCCAGCGGCCCCGTCCCCCCATCGTAACAGACCTCCCGCACCAGATCGGCCATTTCCCAATCCGTGATCGCCACGCCCGTCTCCCGCAAAAACAAAAAGGGGGACGCGAACGCCCCCCCCAAGGTCACCCCATCGTCATCCCCGCATCAGGAAGCGGCGAATTTCATCAGCTTGATCGCCTCGCTGTTCGCCACCGCGCCGCCGATACGCTTGACGGCATAGAAGTGGACGAAGGGCTTGTTGCTGAACGGATCGCGCAGGATGCTCGTCTCGCTGCGCTCCGCGATCACATAGCCCGCGTGGAAATTGCCGAAGGCGATGGACAGGCTGTTCGCGCCGATATCCGGCATATCCTCGGCCTCGACCACCGGATAGCCCAGCAGCGTCGCCGGCTGACCCGCGCTCAGCGAAGGCTGCCACAGGAAAGCCCCGTCGCTCGTCTTCATCTTGCGGATGACGGCAAGAGTCGCCGAGTTCATCACGAAGGACGCCCCCTGCCGATAGGGCGCGCGCAGGCTCTGCACCAGATCAATCAGCTTGTCCTGCGGGTTGGCCGCGAAGGCCCCCGCCGCGCCCGAAGCCACATATTGCAGCGACCCGAAAGCGCGCACCCCGTCCGCCTCATTGGTGGCGGCATAGGTCAGGAACCCCTTGGGCTTGTTCGTGCCGTTGCCGTTGACGAAGGCCGCGCCCTCCGCCGCCGCGAACTCGCGCGAAATCTCTCCGGCCAGCCAGCCCTCGACATCGAACTGCGCATCGTCCAGCATCGCCTGGGACGCCGCCGGATTGGCGTAAAGCTCGCCCGAAGGCGGCGCGATCTCATTGAAGCTGGGCGTCCCCGTCTCGGTCCGCGCCCCCGTCTCGCTGGCCCAGCCCGAAACGACGCCGCCCGCGCTCACCAGCTTGCGGTATCCCGCGCTGCCGGTGCGCACCACATTGGCGATGGACCGGATCGGCGAGATCGCCTTCAACGTGCTGTCGATCAGCTGATCGATCTCCCGCGGCACCGCATAGCCGCCCGCGGCACCGCTCGCCCCGGAAAAGCTCTTCAGCTCCACGCCCGCTTCCAGCCCCTGCCGCAGATACCGATCCACGAAAGCCGCCCGCGCCGGATCGACCGCCCCGCCCTTCACGCCATCCAGCGCCGGGCGCTGCCCGGAAAGGAAGGCGCCGTCCACCCGGCCTTTCAGCGCGGCCAGATCGCCTTCCAGAACCGCGATCCTCTCTCCCTGAAGCACCGCGTCAAAGCTGGCCTCCAGCCCGCCTGTCACCACGTCCGTCATCGACTTCTCCTTGCCATGAAACGAAAAAAGGCGGCCCCGCAGGACCGCCCAAAACCTTCTCCCCTCGTGGGAGAAGGATACGAAGCCTTGCCAGCCCGCTGGCTAGGCGAAGTGGGATGAGGGGGGCTCCCCGCTCCCCTCCATCGCGATCACCCGCGCCAAAGGCTGCATCGGATGCGTCACGATGCTCACCTCCACCAGATCCAGCCCCAGCAGCTCGCGCGGCCTCATGCCCCGCGCCTCCCGCACCCGGTATCCGAAGGAGAGGCCATCCACCGCCTTCTCCCGCAGCATCCGCGCCGCCGCGCGCCCCGCCGCCGTCCGCCCGGACACGCGCCCGATCACGCGCAGCCCCCGCGCATCCTCCTCCAGCCGCTCGACCGATCCGATCACCTCGCCCGGCCCGTGCTGCCACAGCAGCGGCACGCCCGCCGCCCGCGCGCCGCCGAAAGCCCCGGCCCGCACCACGTCGCCGCCCCGGTCCACCCGGTCGAACACCGCCGCATAGCCCGCGAAGCGCACATCGCCGTCCGCCCCGCTCATCCGCGCATCGTCCCCAGCAGCCCCGTCTTCACCGCCAGTCCCAGCAGCACCAGCGCCATGGCGATCCGCACCGCCCAGCCGACGACAGCGCCCCGCGCCGCCTTCTTCGCGTCCCGCCATGCGGAAAGCAGCTCCCGCAATTCCCGCACATCGCCCTCCGCCCGACGGTCCGCCAGACCCAGCCTTTCCAAAGCCCGGCCCGCGCCCAATTCGCTCGCCTCCTCGATCAGGGCGCGGATCATCACCATGTCCGCGCCGACCGGCTGGGCCTCCGCCTGCGCGACCAGCCGCGCCAGCATCTCGCCATCATATTTCATCGCCCATCGCTCCCCGCCGCCCTTTTCCCGCCGCGCCCCATCGCCTATCTCCCCCGCCATGAAACGCATGCACCGCAAATGGCTGATCGTCCTTGTCCTCATCGCCCTGGGCGGCCTCGCCTGGTGGGCGGACCTCTTCACCGCGGGCGATTGCCTGATGCAGGGCGGGCGCTGGAACTGGGGCGGCCATTTCTGCCGCCTCGACTCCCTCGCCCAGCCCCCTTCGCCCTAGGAAGCGGTCAGTAAAAGCGCCTTTTTCTCCTCCGCCGTCAGGAAATCGGCGGCCGCGACCCGATCCCACAACGCCGCCCGTTCCTCCGCCAGAGCGGGCACCGCGTCCAGATCGGCCTCGATCCGCACCCCCGGAAACCAACTGCACAGCCCCTGCGAAAGCCCCGCGCACAGCTTGCTCACCAGCGGCAATATCGTCTGCCGCCACAGCGCCCGGTTCGCCTCGCGATAATTGGCATAGGTGTTGTCCCCCGGCAGCCCCAGCAGCATCGGCGGCACGCCGAAGGCCAGCGCGATCTCCCGCGCCGCCGCCGCCTTCAGCCCCACGAAATCCATCTCGGCGGGCGAGAGGCTCAGCGCCTTCCAATTGAGGCCGCCCTCCAGCAGCATCGGCCGCCCCGCATTGGCCGCGCCCGAAAAGGCCGCCTCCATCTCCTGCCGGACCCGCTCGAACTGTTCGGGCGACATCACCGACCCGTCGCCCGGATCATAGACCATCGCCCCGCTCGGCCGCGCCGCATTGTCCAGCAGCGCCTTGTTCCACACCGTCGCGGCATTGTGGATCGCCACCGCGCCCGCCGCCGCGCCGACGCAGCCCAGCCCATAATGATCGTCCAGCGGATGCAGCGCCTTCAGGTGGATGATGCTCGTGCGCCCCGCGCCGTCCTCCGGCGTCAGGCGCGTCACGCTGTCCCCCACGCGATAGAGATAGGCGGCAGGCCAGCCCCGCGCATCCGCCTCCACGCTCACCCGCTCCGGGCGCAGCGCGTAAAGCTCGCCCGGCGCGCCGTCCGCCCCCGCCAATATCTGCACATAGCCATTGCCGTGCAGCAGCAGGTGGCAGGCCAGCGTCTCGATCAGGGCCTGCCCCGCCGAACAACGGTTGACGAGCGCCATCACCCGCGCGCCCGCGTCGATCTCCACGCCGCCCGCCCTCAGTACGGCGGCGCCCGCCGCCTCGCACACCAGCCGCGTCGCCCTTTGCGCGATGGGATTACCGATCACCCCGGCGCGCACCTGCGACTCATAGGAGGCCGGCCATTCTCCCAAAGCCGCCGCGCCCGATCCCCAGGCGCGCGCCAACACCGGCCGCGCGCCATCGCGCGCCGCTTTCGTCCCGAACCATTTCATGCCCAAACCCCGCGAAAAATCCCCGCTCCCGATCGGGGAACGAGGATGATGGAAAACTCATGATTGCGAACCGCCCGACACCGCGAACGACAAAACAGGGTGGAAGCCGACGCGTGCTTCCATGCCGCCACCTTTCGCCCTGAGCGAAGTCGAAGCCTGTCCTGGGCGCCTGCCTTGGCGGGCAGTCAGTCGAAGGGCTCAGCCCGAACGGATGAGGGGATGCCCCTCCCACCCGAAACGCACCGCCACCCCGCCCGCAGTCCTGGGACGGATCGCCATTCAGCAGATGGCGTGGCAGGCCGAAGGCCAGCACCAGCTAAAATGGCGGCTTTTCGCGCTTCCGGTGCTCACACACGTTCAGTATACTGCGCTCCGGAGCGCGAAAAGCCGCCATTTGCAGGCCGACAGAGCTGAATGGCGATCCGTCCTAGGGATTGCGTTCCAGCACCCGGTCGCATTCCGAATTGGTGCCTTCGCTCTTCCCGATCACGCGCCCGGCGACCGCGCCCGCCGCGCCGGCCAGCAGCGATTCGCCCAGATTGCCGCCCGCGATCGCGCCGACGCCCGCGCCGCCGGCCGCGCCTATGACGGTGCCCTTGTCGCGGCCCTTCTTGCCCTGCAACAGGCAATAGCGCACATCGTCCCGGTCAGAAGGATGCGCGCGCGCCACCCGCGCCCGTTCCTTGCTGTTGAGCGAGGCCGCGAAAACCGGCGAAGCGATCAGCGTAACGCCAGCCAAAGCCATCAGACCCTTGCCGAACTTCATCGTACAAACTCCATAAATCCACGATACGCCTTCAAAACGAACCGCCCGGACAAAGGGTTCCTCAACCCATCGCCCTGATCCGCGCCTCGCCGCGCCGCGTCAGCATCAATTCCGTCAGCGCCCACACCAGCGCGTCCGCCCGGTCAGGCGATCGCCCCGGCCCTTCATAGCCGCCGCCCGCGACCAGGCCGCACATCTGGTCCTCCAGATCGGGGAAGGCGCCGCGATGCGCCACCCGCCCCGCTTCATAAAGAGCCGCCACAGGCTCCGCCCGCGCGGCCTTCCCCCGGCTCGCATGGACCAGCTTCACCGGCATTCCGGCTTCGGCGGCGCGCAGCACGCTTTCGACCATCGCGCCGCCATTATTGGCCTCCGCCACCACCCGGTCCGCGCCATGCGCCGCCGCCGCCGCCGCGACCGCCCGCGCCCAGCCTTCGGGCCGCATCCTTTCCACGCTCGCATCCGCCAGCACATAGCCGCGCCCGTCCGCGTCCATGCCCGCGACCACGATCCCGCAAGCATCCCCATGCGCCGAAGCAGGCGGATCGACCGCCACCACGACCCGCGCCAGCGCCGGCACATGCCTGACCCGGCACCGCTCCAGCAGATCGCGCGTCCACAGCGCGCCATCGACCTCCCCGATCAGTTCGCCGTCCAGTTCCTGCCGCCCCAGCCGCGTGCCGCCATAGCCTTCCACCATCGCCGCCAGGAAATCCTCCGCCAGATGGGCCGCATTGTCCGCCGTCCGCCCCCGCGTCACCACCGTGTCCAGCCCTTCGCGCGCCACCAGCCGCCGCACCAGCGGCACCGGGCGCGGCGTCGTCGTCGCCAGCACCCGCGGCCAGCGCCCCAGTCGCATCCCCAGCATCAGATTGTCCCAGACCGCCTCGCCATTCGGCCATTTCCCGATCTCGTCCGCCCAGCCATGGCTGAACTGCGGCCCGCGCAACGCCTCCGGGTCCGCCGCGCCGAACAGCGTGGCGACGGCCCCGTTAGGCCACATCAGCTTGCGCAAGGCAGGCGCATAGGCCGGACGGCACCACCATGGCGCGATCGACAGCAGGCCCGAAGGCCCCTCCACCATCACGCTGCGCGCCTCGCCCAGCGTCGCCCCGACCAGGGCGATCCGCGCCCCCGGATCATGCTCCGCGATCTCGCGCACCCATTCCGCCCCGGCCCGCGTCTTGCCAAAGCCGCGCCCCGCCATCATCAGCCACAGCCGCCAGCCGCCCTCCGGCGCAAGCTGCTCCGCCCGCGCGGTCCAGCGCCACTCCGCCGCCAGCCGTTCCGCCGCCGCTTCGTCCAGATGCGCCAGCACCCGCTCCCGCACGGCTTCATCCTGCCCGGCGAGCCACTCCATGTCCGACATCCGCATCGCCCGCCGCTCCCATCGCCTCATTCGCCCGCCGATTGCCGCCGACGCCGCACATCCTCCAGCAGCGTCCGCATCTTCGCGATGGCCTCCTCCGCTTCCGGCCCGTCGCGCATTTCGGCGGCGCGCATCTTCTCCACCGCCGCCTGGTGCGCCAGCAGCAGCCGCACCGCGACCACATGCGGATGCCCGCGCTTCACCTTGCGGCTCTTGAGCGCGCCCTCGCCATCCAGCGTCAGTTCCTCATCCTCCACGCCGAACAAGGACTGCCGCAGCAACAGCGTCTCCAGTTCCGCGTAACCGACATTCAGCGCCTGCGCCCATTCGCGCGCAAAGCCCGGATCGCGCCGCCGCTGATAATAAGCGCTCGACAGGTTCTTGCCCGCCGCCCGCGCCGCCTCGCTCACATTGCAGGTCGCCGCCAGCGTCTCCAGGAACCGCTTGCGCCGCGCGGGCGTCCATCCGTCCTTGCGCACCGCGCGCAATTGCGGCCCGCTTCCCGCCACGCCCCGCTGGTTGCGCTGCACCACCCATGCTTCGGCCTTGTCCCCCGCCCGGCCGCCCAGTCGCGGCCGCGCCTTTTCCCGCTCCCCCGTCATCGCCCCACCTTCCGCCCCCGGCGCAACGCGAAAAGGGCCGATCCCTTCAGGACCGGCCCCTTGCACCGCCACGTCGGCGACTCACAATTTTCCAGTGTTGACATCTCTGCCCGAAGAGCGTCACGATGTCAAGATAAATGTTCCAAATAGGTGAATTACATCCCCATCATCCGGTTCAACGCCCTGGCCTCGGCCGCCAGCGCCTCGACGAAGCTCGGCCTCTCCCGCACCTTCTGCAACCATGCCTTCGCCCTGGGCCAGCGTCCCGCGTCCAGCCCCTCGCTACAATAGCCGATGTTTATGAGCGGACAGGCGACCGCGATGTCCGCCAGCGTGAAGCGATCCTCCACCAGCCAACCGCCCTCCGGCAAGGACTTCTCGATATAATCGCAAAGCCCCGGCACCTTCTCCGCTTCAGCCTTGTCCGCCACGGCGAGGTCGTTGGGCAGGCCCAGAAAGGGCGCGACCACCCGGTTGAAGAAAATCTCCACGCCCACCGGCTGAAGGATCGTGTCGGCGAACTCCTCATACCAGATGGTGCGCGCCCGCGCCTTCGCCTCCGCCGGGATCAGAGGAGGTTCAGGACAGATCGTATCCAGATAGGTTATGATCGCGCTACTGTCGCTGATAAGGAAATCCCCATCCTGAAAGGCCGGGATCTTGCCGAAGGGCGAAGCCTGCGCGAAAATCTCCCCACCTTGCCCGAAGCCGCCCGGCTGCACGTCCAGCGCAACGCCCTTCTCGGCCGCGAACACGATGACCTTGCGCACGAAGGGCGAAGGCCGGGCACCATAAAGGATCATCTGCCGCTCCATCTGGGACTCATGCGGGGGCACAGTGGCATACCAATTTCAAAATGCAACCCTTATGCGCCGCCTCCGGGAGATCGGAAACGGCACTACCGCGATTGGCAAACCGGCTCGTCCGGAACCGGCCAAAGGCGGACATTCACGAATGTAAGAACATCCGGCACCTGCCTCACTACCGCCCCGCCCCGTCGATGCCGCTCCCCACCGCCTTGCGCGAATAATCGATCCTGATCCGCACCCAGCTTCCGACCATCACCTTGCCGTTGACGCGCGGCGGCAGCACCTGGAACTGCCACGCCGCCAGCCGCACGGCCCGCGCAAAGCCCGATCCCATCGGCGCTTCCCCCAGCGCCTGGCAATTTTCCACCCGATAATGGTCGACCGTCTTGCAGGCCACCTCGCCCCAGCCGTCCGGCGGCGCGTTGCCCGGCAAATAGGGCGCCAGTTCCGCATCGCGCGGCTTGCGATACCATTCCGCCGCGAAAAGCTGGACGCCGCCCGGCCCTTCGCCCGGCCCCGCCACCTGCGCGCTGTCGCCTTGGGCCGCGCCCTGCCCCTGCCCCTTCTTCGGCATCTTCCCGATGTCCGCCGCCGCCATCTGGTTGCTGTCCAGCACCAGGAAGGGAAGCGGCGAAGGCGGCAGTTCCGGCGGCTTTTCCACCGGGCGCGGCGGCCGGACCGTGGCTTCCGCCTGTTTCTGCGGCGCGCTTTCCTTCGATTTCTCTTCGCTTTTCTGCGCCTGCGCCTTTTCCTCCGCCTCCTTGGGTCCGGGCGCGAGTTCGAACGTCACCGGGTTGCGCGGATCGACCGGCGGCGCCTGCATCTTCGGTGCCAGCGTCAGCAGCGCCAGCAGCAACAGCGCGTTCAGCCCCAGCGCAAAGGCCAGCCCGCCGGCACGTTCCTTGATGGGTGATCTGGAAGGGGAAGAAAAGCTCACACGGAAATCGCCTGCTCAGGCCGCGCCGCGGCTCTGGCACAGACGCTATGGGGCGGTCAACGCCGTCGCGTCAGCACACATCCTCTTCGCGGACGACCGGACGGCTTTCCCGGGTGGCGCGCATCCGGCTCGCCTTGTCGGCGGGATCGGAAGTCAGCACGACATGATCCTCATGCACCTCCAGCAGCACTCCGGCAAAGGGCATGCCTTCCAGGCTGCCCGTCACCCGATAACTGACCTGATCCCCGACCTGGAAGGTCGCCGGGTCCATATTGAAGTCAAACGGGCAAGCGCCCTCTCCCATACCATGCATCGCCCGTCTCCTTGCGGCTCATCGAATATATTTTCGTATCGAAATAAAAATCGAACTCAAAAAATCAAGCCGTGTCGCGGCGAATGCAGAAAGCATAAGTCCGGTCGGCCCAGCCGGTCATGGGCGACAGGACCGGATCGACGGGCGTCAGCCGCCACCGCCTTCCTTCTTGACGCCGGCCTTGAAATATCCCCCGCATTTGCGTTCGGCGAAAAGCGTCGATCCCGTTCCGAACGACGCCGGGCCGAATGCCACCGCCTTCACCGGCGCGGTGACGCCGGGCGCCCGGCGGCCCAGCATCTCCTTCACGGCGTCCACTTGCATGTCATCGACGGGTTCGAAACGCGGCCCTTCGGACAGATCGAAGAAATCCGCGAAGCCATAGCCGCTGATCATGGTCTTGCCTGAACCCACCGCCTGCGCGGTGAGCTGCCGACGATGGGCCAGGGCATCGAACTTGCCGAGATAGACGACCTCGCCCGGCCCCACCTCGAACTGAAGGGAGGACGCATTGAAACACAGCGCCCATTTGTCCTGCTGCGAATAGCTTTGCACGATCCATCGCCCGGCTTTGATGGGAACGATCAGATAGCCTTCCACCATATTCTTCTGCTTCGCCTCGACCAGCACGGCTCCGCCCAGCATATTGCCGGTCAGCTTCCCGTCCTCCGCGGCATAAGTGGAAAGCGTCAGCTTGAAGGCCGATTGCATATTGGGGGCAGGCCGCCACCAATCCGTTTTCAGGACGACGATGGCGTCGGGCGATTGCGAACTCAAGCTCATGCGCTCCGGCGCCTTGGCGTCGGCGGGTGCGGCCAGGAAAGCGGCGCAGGCCATCGCTGCCGGCCAAAGCGCCAAGGCCCTTCGAAATGTCATGTCTCCATCCCCCCCCGAGGCGCCAACGGCAAGCCAGGCCAATCCCCCGATTCGCCCATTCCAGATACAGCCAAAACCGATTGTCCGCTTGTTCTTTACAATGACATATTGGTTCTCCAACAGGCTCTCCATGCACGTCCGCCCCGCCATGGCCTCCGATCTCCCCGCGCTCCATCCGCTCATCGAACGCGCCTACAGGGGCGACAGCGCGCGCACGGGCTGGACGCACGAAGCCGACCTCCTCGCCGACCCGCGCACCGACATGGAAAGCCTCGCCGCCATCGTCCGCGATCCCGCCCAACGCCTCCTCGTGGCGCTTGACGGCGCGGGCATTCCCATCGGCTGCGTCAACATCGCCGATCAAGGCGGCGGCCTTTCCTATCTCGGCCTCTTCTGCATCGAACCCCGGCGTCAGGCGGCGGGCCTGGGCCGCCGGCTCCTCGCCGCGGCGGAGGATCATGCCGCCCGCCTCTTCGGCGCGAAGGTCATGGAAATGACGGTGATCGACAGCCGCCACGAACTCATCGCCTGGTATGATCGGCGGGGCTATTTTCCTACGGGCGAAAAGCGGCCATTTCCTATTCCGCTCGACCCGCCTTATCGCATGGCCGTGCTGGCGAAACCGCTGGCGATCCGCCCTGATCTCGGCTAGGCCCGCCCCCGATGCTTACCCGGCTCTACCAATGGACCCTCGCCAAGGCGGCCCACGCCCACGCCGAACGCTGGCTCTTCGCCATCTCGTTCATGGAATCGAGCTTCTTCCCGATTCCCCCGCATCCCCTGCTCGGCCTCATGTGCCTCGCCCGCCCGGAACGCGCGATCCGCTTCGGCCTCATCTGCACCATCGCCTCGGTGCTGGGCGGCCTGCTGGGCTACGCCATCGGCCATTTCGTCTATGAGACGGTCGGCCACCAGATCCTCGCCGCCCTGGGCCTCACCGCCAAATTCCCCGTCGCCGCCTGCTACCTGCGCGACTATGGGGCGGAGATCATCCTGATCAAGGGGGCGACGCCCATCCCCTTCAAGCTCATCACCATCACGGCGGGCTTCATCGGGCTGCCGCTCTTCACCTTCCTCTGGGCAAGCATCCTCAGCCGCGCCTTCCAGTTCATGCTGGTGGGCTTCCTCTTCTGGAAGTTCGGCCGCCCCATCAAGGCCTTCATCGAGAAATATCTCGCCCTCCTCTCCGGCCTGTTCCTGGTGCTGCTGGTCGGCGGTTTCATCGCCGCCTCCATGCTGACCGGCGGCGGCGAAAAGAGCGACAAATGCACCCACGCCACCATGGCGACGGTCCGCTGACCGCCCCGATGCCGGCAGTCCTCGACCGCCGCCCGAAGCTCGCCGCCCTGCTTGCCGGATTCCTGTCGGCCACGGGTTTCGAGCCGTTGAGGCTCTGGCCCGTCACGCTCGCCTGCCTCGCCCTGCTGATCCTGCTCATCGAGCGCGCGCCCGACCGCAAAGCCGCCTTCACGCGCGGCTGGCTCTTCGGCCTCGGCCATTTCACATTGGGCCTCAACTGGATCGCCCACGCCTTCACCTATCAGGACGCGATGCCGCACTGGTTCGGCTATGGCGCGGTGGTCCTGCTCTCGCTCTATCTGGCGGTCTATCCGGGACTCGCGACACTCAGCGCATGGTGCCTCGGCCGCCGCTTCGCTCCCGGCAAGCCGCTGCCCTTTCTCCTCTTCCTCGCTGCTTGCTGGCTGGCGTCCGAATATCTCCGCGCGGTCGCCTTCACCGGCTTCGCATGGAATCCGCTAGGGGTCATCTGGCTGCCGACCGGCGTCGCCATCGCCTCCACGATCATCGGCACCTATGGCCTCGGCGCGCTGGCGATACTGGCGGCGGGCGCATTGGTCCTCGCTTCCCGCCGCCGGTGGCAGCCTGCCGCCGCCATCGCCGCCCCGCTGCTGGCCCTCGCATTCTGGGGCCTCCTGTCGCAAGCACCCGCCACGCCCACAGGCGCACCGCGCATCCGCGTGGTCCAGCCCAATATCGGCCAGGACGAGAAATATTCCGCCGAACTCGAACAGGCGCATTTCCGCACCCTCGCCGCCCTCTCCGGCACGCCGCGCCCGGCCCCGCGCCTGCTCTTCTGGCCCGAAGCCGCCATCCCCGCCTATCTCGACATGGAACCGGCATGGCGCGATCGTCTCGCCGCCCTGCTTGGTCGCGGCGATCTGCTGCTGACGGGCGCGAACAAGGTCTATTACAAACAGGTCGCGAGACAGGCGCATGGGGGCGGCTATAGCGAAACCGTCCTTGCAGGCGCGAACAACAGCGTCTGGATCGTCACGCCCGACGCCCGCCTGCCCGCCCGCTACGACAAGGCGCATCTTGTCCCCTATGGCGAATATCTGCCGATGCGCTCGATCCTCCAGCCGCTCGGCCTCTCGCGCCTCGTTCCCGGAGACGCCGACTTCTGGCCCGGCCCCGGCCCGCAGAGCCTGACGCTCCCCGCCGCGACCGGCCGTCCGGAAATGAAGATGGGCGTCCAGATCTGCTATGAGATCATCTTTTCAGGGCAGGTGATCGACAAAGCCAACCGTCCCGCCTTCCTCTTCAACCCGTCCAACGACGCCTGGTTCGGCAGTTGGGGACCGGTCCAGCACCTCGCGCAGGCGCGCCTGCGCGCCATGGAGGAAGGGTTGCCCATCATCCGCTCCACGCCGACCGGCATTTCGGCGGTCATCGATGCGCGCGGCCATGTGCTGCACAAACTCGGCCCACATCGCGCCGGTTTCCTCGATACGGGGCTTCCTGCCGCCCTGCCGCCGACGCCGTTCGCGCGGCTTGGCAACTGGCTGCCATTCTCCTTCCTCTTGATCCTTGCCGGGCTAGCCATTGCCACGCGCAGATCGAGCCGCTAATAGCCACATAAACTTTTCTTTATGTCCCCTGCTCAGTCAGCGTGCTAACGGGAGTCCCATGCGTAGCAATTATCTCTTCACCTCGGAGTCCGTGTCCGAAGGCCATCCCGACAAGGTCGCGGACCAGATTTCTGACGCCATCGTCGATCTGTTCCTGTCCAAGGACCCCGAAGCCCGCATCGCCTGCGAAACACTGACCACCACGCAGCTTGTCGTGCTGGCGGGGGAAATCCGCTGCAAGGGCGTCTATGAGAACGACCAGTGGGCCCCCGGCGCGCAGGAAGAGATCGAGAAAGCCGTCCGCGACACGGTGAAGCGCATCGGTTACGAACAGGACGGTTTCCACTGGGAAAATCTCCGCTTCGAGAATAATCTCCACGCCCAGTCGGCGCATATCGCGCAGGGCGTCGACGCGTCCGGCAATAAGGATGAAGGCGCGGGCGACCAAGGCATCATGTTCGGTTTCGCCTGCGACGAAACGCCCGACCTCATGCCCGCCACGCTGGACTATAGCCACAAGATCCTCGCGAAAATGGCTGCCGACCGTCACAGCGGCAAGGCGCCCTTCCTGGAGCCCGACGCCAAGAGCCAGGTGACGCTCCGCTTCGAGAACGGCAAGCCCGCCGCCGCCACCGCCATCGTCGTGTCGACCCAGCACGCACCGGGCTACGACCAGGGCGAGAAGGAAGCGGAACTGAAGAATTATGTGAAGGGCATCGTCGCGGAAATCCTGCCCGCGAACCTGCTCTCCGACGAGACGGTCTATCACATCAACCCGACCGGCAGCTTCGAGATCGGCGGGCCGGACGGCGACGCTGGCCTCACCGGCCGCAAGATCATCGTCGACACCTATGGCGGCGCGTCGCCCCATGGCGGCGGCGCGTTCAGCGGCAAGGACCCGACCAAGGTGGATCGCTCGGCCGCCTATATCACCCGCTACCTCGCCAAGAACATCGTCGCGGCGGGCCTGGCCAAGCGTTGCACCATCCAGCTCGCCTATGCCATCGGCGTGTCGGAGCCGCTGTCGCTCTATGTCGACACCCACGGCACCGGATCGGTCGACGACGCGCGCATCGAAGACGCGATCAGGTCGATCGGGGAACTGGGCGGCCTGACACCGCGCGGCATCCGCACGCATCTGGGCCTCAACAAGCCGATCTATCGCCCGACCGCGGCCTATGGCCATTTCGGCCGCAAGCCCGAAGGCGATTTCTTCCCCTGGGAACGCACCGATCTGGTCGAAAAGCTGAAGGCCGCCATCGCCTGATGCCATGAAGGAGGACATATGGGACAGAAGCAGAGCCGCAACGCCATCGTCATGATGGCATTGGGAGCGGCCATCACCGCTTCCGTCCCCTCCCCTTCTCTTGCTTCTCCCGGCCAGGCGTATGATGCCGCGATCTTCCGCGCGGCCGGTTTCACGCAAAAGGGCGGCATCTGGACCAGCGGATGCGATAAGTCCGGCGATCCGCCCTCTCCCGCTGTCGTAGAGGAACGCCGCGACCTTAATGGCGATGGACGCCCGGAGGCCATTGTCTCCGAATCGAGCCTCTTCTGCTACGGCAATACCGGGCAGGCCTTCTGGCTGCTCAGCCAGCAAGCTGACGGTCAGTGGAAATTGATGGCTCAGGATGTCGGCATACCCGATATCCTCAAGACCAAGGGCGTGGCCGGATGGCCCGATATCGCCGTGGGCGGTCCCGGCTTCTGCTTTCCGGTGCTGCGCTGGGATGGCGGTCGCTATAGGTTTCACCGCCGGGAATATGAAGGCAAGCCCTGCCGCTAACCTGCTGGCGACAGTCCCAACCCTGCCGCAAAATGACCAAAAGTTCATTAGCTTCCGCAGTCTGGCAGCGTCATAAGCAGGGCGTCGGGTCCGCACCCCTGTCGGACCCGGCACCCGGCTCCGGCGGACATGGACTGTCACGAATGTCCGCTGTCGTTCCTGTCGGCCCATGGAGGCCGTCGCGACGCTCCCCTCCTGCGCGCCGACGGCTTCCGGGACATTGGAATGGAACAATGATACCGCACGGCCTTCGGGTCAGCGGTTTTAAGAACCTTGCCTCCCGCCTCCTCCCATCAGGTCACGCATCCTGATGGCGGGAGGCAAGGATTGTCCTTCTCCCGCTTGCTACCGGCTTCGCCGCCCGCTATCGGCCCGCCATGACCGCGCATAAATCCGGTGACCCCACGACCCTCAACCGCCTCTACGGGCGGCAGTCCGGCCACAAGCTCCGCGCGGGCCAACAGGAACTGGTGGATCGCCTCCTCCCCATTCTTTCCGTTCCCGAAGAAGGGGAAATCACTGCGGAAGGTCTGTTCGGCCATGATCGCCCGCTCCACTTCGAAATCGGCTTCGGCGCGGGAGAGCATATGGCGTATCGCGCCGACATGCTGCCGGATCACGGCTTCATCGGGTGCGAGCCTTTCCTGAACGGAGTCGTCGGCGCCCTCGGCCATATACGCGACAAGGGTCTGCCGAATATCCGTCTCCACATGGGCGACGCCCTGTCCGTGCTGAAGCGCATACCCGATGGAGCGCTCAGCTTCGTCTATTTGCTACATCCCGATCCCTGGCCCAAGGCACGTCATGCCAAGCGACGCATGATGAACAAGGGACCTGTCGAACTGATAGCCCGTAAGCTGAAACCGGGAGGCGAGTTCCGCTTCGGCACCGACCATCCGGTCTATCTGCGCTGGGCGCTGATGGTGATGAACGGTCATCCCGCTTTCGAATGGCTGGCGAAGGAGCCGCGGGACTTCCTCGCTCGCCCCGGCGGCTGGCCCGAAACCCGCTATGAGGCGAAGGCCCGGCGCCAGGGCCATGAAGTCTGGTATATGCGATATCGGCGGACGGATACAAAGCCTGAGATGTCTTCCGACTTATAGGCGCGGCATTCTCCCCGTCGGAGTGACTCCTCTATGTCGACGCGACAAGTCGATGAAAAGTCCGTCCTGACGTGGGATCAGATGCACAGGTGGAAGGCGGGCGGTCAGCCGCACAGCACCATGACGCTTGCCATCGGTATCGACACAGACTTTGCAGGAAGCCGCGCAGCGGAGGGTACTACCAGCTTCTGACTGGTATGACCGGATCAGTTCGCCTTGCTCAGGTCCACCTTGTCGACCCATTCGGGATAGAAGGTCGGCTCCCGATTGGACCAGCCGATCGCCGTTGCCGCCGCCTCGCTGATCGACTGGAGCAGCGCGCGCCGCTTGTCGGGATGCAAATGCGGCAGGCTCGCAGCCGCGCAGAAAGCGCCGGGCAACCATGGCCGCGCTCCCGCTCCCAACAGCCGCTCATAGAGGAAACGATAGGCCGAAAATGTCCCCAGCCGATCCTGTCCCAGATCGAAGGCCGACACAATTACCAGCGGCGCCATGAACGGTTCCACCTGGTCGAGTCCGCTGTCGTCGGGCACTCGCGCCTTGATCTCATCCAGTCGGCCATAGATGCGCGCCTGCGCGCGAATGGATGCTTCCTCCACCATGTCGCGCGACCACAGCTTCATCGCATCGCGACGATGCAGCCCTATGTCCAGGGATCGTCTGATATAACGCTGCGTCGCGCTGGTGAAACTCGCAAATTCGCGCAATTCCGCCAGGGTGACCGCGCCGTCCGCAGGTCTTGCACTCGTGCCCATGCTCTTGCCCTCCGACTTCCAGTCGTCATGCAGAACATGCGCGCCCTATGGTTACTGAAGGCTTAAGCGCCTGTTCCACCGACATTCATAAGGAATCAGATTTCCTTTTGCAGCGCAACATCAATTTTCGAAAATAAGTAAGGAAGGGCGGTCGCCATGGCGCAATCGGCCGATTGACGAGCTTGAAAATGAAATGCCGCAAGGTCAATCCGTGCGTCGCTCCAGCACCGCGCCGATCATGTTGCGCCATACGGCCACATCGCCCGCCTGTGCCATTTGGGCATCCGGTTCGCGCAACGTATGGAGTATGGCATAGGCATCGTCGACATGATGAGGCCACGTTTCATCCACGGCGTTCGCCGCATGCGGCTCGCTCCCCACGCCATTCAGGCTCAACTGGCGTCCGGCAAGAACACGAGCAATACGTTCAATGGCGGGCGTGGCTGATGTCGGCATAAACGGCTCTCCTTCAAAGCGGCGGCCTGATGGGATTTTTCGCCTTGGAAAGCCGCCGTCTTCCTATCGTTAGCATGTTTGCGTTCAGGGAGCTATCGGTCACGCTCCTTAAATCCCGAGGACGGCTTTGGCTCGCCATCGTCGCCCGGCATGGTGGCGGCGGGCGGATCGGATGCATCCATGGAATCCTTGAGGCCCTCGTCCAGTTTCTCTTCCGTCGTGACGGGGTGATCCTGTGCGTCGGTGGGACGCTTGTCATGCGCCTCTTCCCGACTATTGGGGCGAATGTCAGTCTTGTCAGACATGGAACTCTCCTTGCGATGCCGGAACGCCCGCCATCTTCAGGGAGAAAACGGCTGCACGCGCGCCCCGGTTCCGCGCTTCGACCAACGGTCAGCGCCGTTCGACCAGCTACGCGGTGGATGCGCGACAGGAGGTCTCCTTTGGCGTAGACTGTGCCCATGACGTTCCTTCCCGAAGATGGCGAACGCGGCGTGTCGCCCGCCATCGCTCTCTATTCCATCCTTGGCTTCTGGTTTTTCTACGCGCTTCTGGTCACGCTTCGCGCCGCCGTCATGGGATTCGAGGCACAGGACGAGCTGGCGCTACGCCGCATGGTGGTGACGGTGATCGGTGTCGTCGCCACCTGGGTCCTCTATCTGGCGCTGCGCCGGTTCGATCATAAACCGCTCAGCGTCCGCATCGTCGCGGCCTTCTCGCTCGCGGCCCCTTTCGCGCTCGCGATGGCGGCGGCCAATTTCTACATCTTCAACGTCTATGATCCGGCGGGCATGTTCCCCGATTCCGAACCGGAGAAATATGCGAAGCCCGGCTATGCGCTCATGTCGATCGCCGAAGATGCGATCAGCCGCTATTTCTTCCTCGCGGCATGGGCGGGGCTCTATCTCGCCCTTTCCTATGCCAGCGAAGCCCATCGCGTCGAACGTCGCGCCGCCCGCCTCGAACGCGCCGCGCAACAGGCCGAGTTGCGGTCGCTTCGCTATCAGGTGAACCCGCATTTCCTGTTCAACACGCTCAACTCCCTCTCCTCCCTCGTCATGAAGGACAGGCGGGACGAAGCGGAACAGATGATCCTTTCCCTCTCCAACTTCTACCGGACCAGCCTGACCGGCGATCCGCTGGAGGACGTGCCGCTGGAGGAGGAAGTCCACCTCCAGAAGCTCTATCTCGACATCGAAGCGGTGCGTTTTCCCGACCGCCTCGTCACGCGCATGGACATTCCCGAAAACCTGCTCAGCGCCTGCGTCCCCGGCCTGATCCTCCAGCCGCTGGTGGAGAATGCGATCAAATATGGCGTGTCGCGCACCGGCGCGCCCGTCACCATCGCCATCGCGGCGCGCGAGGAAGACGATATGCTGCACATCAGCGTCACCGACAATGGCGACCAGCCGCCCCGCCCATCGGACGGCGGCAACGGCATCGGGCTCGCCAACGTGCGGGACAGGCTGGCGGCGCGCTTTGGCGATCAGGGCCGCATCGTCTATGGTCCCCGCGCAGAGGGCGGCTTTGCCGTCGAACTCGTCCTTCCGCTGATCCGAAAGGGCTGCTGAACCACATGACATCCATCCGTACCATGATCGTCGACGACGAACCTTTGGCCGTTGAGCGCCTCCAGATGCTTTGCGCCCGCGAACCGCGCATCACGCTTGCGGGCACGGCCAATGACGGGGAAGCCGCGCTCCGCATGATCGAGGGACTGCAACCCGATCTGGTTATGCTGGACATCGCCATGCCGCTGCTCGACGGGATCGGCGTAGCGCGGGCGGTCGGGCGCATGGGACTGCGTCCCGCGGTGATTTTCGTCACCGCCTTCGAGGGTTTCGCGGTCGAGGCGTTCGACCTCGCCGCCGTGGATTATCTGCTGAAGCCGGTCGCGCATGAGCGGCTGGCCCGCGCCATCGACCGCGTCGAACTGGCTCTGCAAAGCCGCGCGCTGGCCGAACCCGCCCTGCTGGCCGAACCGGAACCCGAATGGGCAGAGGAATTCTGGGTGCCGCATCGGTCCGAACTCATCCGCATCGCCACCGGGCAGATCGACCGGATCGAGGCGGAGCGCGACTATATGCGGCTGCATGTCGGGGCGCACAGCTATCTGCTGCACCAGACGATCAGTTCGCTGGAGGAACGGCTCGACCCGCAGCATTTCGTTCGGCTCCATCGCTCGCACATCGTCCGGCGCGATCATATCGTCCGTTTGCGCCATGACGGCAGCGGCGTCTGGTTCGCCTGCCTGGCCGATGGCGAGGAAATCCGCATCGGCCGTACCTTCCTGGCCAATGTACGGGCGATGGCGGGGCGCTGATTTCCGCCATCATGGGAAAGGCCCGGTCATGCCGGGCCTTTGTCCTGGCAAAGCGCCGCTCAGTTGGCGAGGGCCGCGGCGGGATCTCGCCCCGCCTCGGCATAGCGCGCCTTGCTTTCCGCCCGAGCGATGGCAGCGGCGATGGGCGCCTTCACATGCGCGATGGCATTGCTGCGGCAACGATTGGCTTCCGTCAGGTTCGGACTGCTGCACACGCGACTGGCCGCCCGGCCTATACGATCCTGCAATTCCTTCTGATCCGATGCCTGTGACAGATCCAGATCGCCAAAGCGAACCTCGAAGGTGCGGCCATTGGAAATGAATGTTTCCGCGCTCGCGCTGGTGGCGATGATGGAAGCAGCAGCAAAGACGGCGATGGAAAGGGTCTTGAATGGGGCGAACATGGCAAGGTCTCCTCAACTATTGTCTTGCCGGACCTCCTCGGGGAAAGAGGAGAAATCCGGTATGAAAACGGAGGCAGGGCCGAATTAGGAAGGCTCGCCGCCGTTACCCTTCCCTTTTATCGAGAGGCCCGAAGCGATACCCGCGGCGTTCGGTGGACTGCGCGCTGCATCGTCCAACAGCGGCCGTGTCGACAAAGAGCCCATAAGGCCCGACCAAAGGCATGACGAACGACATGCCCGTATCGACAAGCGACGTTTCCGTAGCGGAAACCGCGAATCGAAATGACTTGTGCGAATAGAAAACGCCCCCGGCGCAAGGGAAGGCCGGGGGCGTATCCAGGATGCTGTCGGGCACTCCAGGATTTGAAACTGTCACTCAATAGACGACACGCTTGCGCGTTAACCGTCTCTGAACAGAGGGAAACCCTCTTCGATTTGCCAATGATAATCGAGAAACGCCATATATCAGGCGCTGTTCGACGATCCGTCGTCAATTTCGGCCGGGCAGCATCCCCACGGGACAAACGACCTTCCTGCGGCCACAAGCGACATCTGGCGGTGGGCATCAATATAGCTACGTTTCCGTAACGTCAATGCGATTTCCGTCTCATTTTGGAAATAATGACAGCTATATTTACCTATTTTTCCGCAGCCAATTGGGCCCGCCATTTCGCCAGCACGGATTCCGGAACACGCGGTCTTTCCGCCGCCTCCTGGCCTTCGCGCAGCCTTTTCCGGTCTTTTTCCGATGGGTTGGCTATGCGGACCCGTACCGGAGCCACGCCTTTAAGATGCATACCCAGTTGCTGCGCCGCCCCTTTGGAAAGGTCAATAATCCTGCCTCTTCCGGAAAATGGCCCACGGTCATTTATCCGCACCAAGATCGTGCGCCCCGTATCGAGCGAAGTCACCTCGACATAGCTCGGCAGCGGCAGAGTGGTGTGCGCAGCGGTCACCGCCTTGGGCCGGAATCGTTCGCCATTGGCCGTCTGATTACCCGATTCGCTCCCGTACCAGCTCGCATAACCCAGATAGTCGTAGGTCGGATCGGCCGCCGGCACATAGGTCACGCCACGCACGCTGTACGGCTTTCCGATCTTCACCGGCACGTCGCTCACCGGTCGATATTTCACGCCCCCGCCACAGGCCGCCAGCAGCACCGTCGCCGCCAGCACGCCACCTCGTACCCCCTTCGCCTTTCCACCGCTCATGGCGCGAACCCTAATGCGGAGTGACGCAGTATGGAACCCCACGCCTTTTCCTTTCGCAACGACGATCCTATCTAAGCGTACGAATGCGAAACACGCACTTGCCCGAACAGAACAAATCTGGAACAAGCGGCCCCCATGAGTCTCACGCATATTTCCGTGCGCGGCGCGCGCGAGCACAACCTCAAGGGCGTGGATGTCGACCTGCCCCGCGACGCGCTGGTGGTCATTACCGGCCTGTCGGGTTCAGGCAAGTCCTCCCTCGCCTTCGACACCATCTATGCCGAGGGTCAGCGGCGCTATGTGGAATCGCTCTCCGCCTATGCTCGGCAGTTCCTGGAGATGATGCAGAAGCCCGATGTGGAGCATATAGAGGGTCTCTCCCCCGCCATCTCCATCGAACAGAAGACAACCAGCCGCAATCCGCGCTCGACGGTCGCGACGGTCACGGAAATCTACGACTATATGCGCCTGCTCTGGGCGCGTGTCGGCATTCCCTATTCGCCCGCGACCGGCCTGCCCATCGCCGCGCAGACGGTGAGCCAGATGGTCGACCGCGTGATGCAGTTGCCTGAAGGCACGCGCTTCTACCTGCTCGCCCCGGTCGTGCGCGGCCGCAAGGGCGAATATCGCAAGGAACTGGCGGAATGGCAGAAGGCCGGCTTTACCCGCGTCCGCATCGACGGCGAACTCTACGCGATCGAGGAAGCGCCTGCCCTCGACAAGAAATACAAGCATGACATCGAAGTCGTGGTCGACCGCCTCGCCGTCGCGCCCGACATGTCCACGCGCCTCGCCGACAGCTTCGAAACCGCGCTGAAACTGGCGGATGGCCTAGCCTATGTCGATCTGGCGGACGGCATCGTCCCCGGTCGCGAGGACGAAACCCAGTCCTCCGGCAAGATGAAGAACAGCGGGATTCCCGCCAACCGCATCGTCTTCTCCGAAAAATTCGCCTGTCCGGTGAGCGGCTTCACGATCCCCGAAATCGAACCCCGCCTCTTCTCCTTCAACGCGCCGCAGGGCGCCTGCCCCGCTTGCGACGGCTTGGGCGAACGGCAGGAATTCGACCCCGAACTGGTCGTCCCCAATGAAGCCCTTTCCCTGAAGAAAGGGGCGGTCGTTCCCTGGGCCAAATCCAATCCGCCCAGCCCCTATTACATGCAGGTGCTCGGCAGCCTGGCGAAGGAATTCGGCTTCTCCCTCGACACGCCCTGGCAGGATTTGCCCGGCGAGGTGAAACTCATCATCCTCCACGGCACCGGGGGCAAGCCTGTCACCCTTCGCTTCCAGGACGGCAAGAAAAGCTATGAAGTCCGAAAGCCCTTCGAAGGCGTGATCGGCAACCTCAACCGCCGCCTGCTCCAGACCGAATCCGCATGGATGCGCGAGGAACTCAGCAAATATCAGACAGCCATGCCCTGCGAGACGTGCGATGGCGCACGCCTCAAGCCCGAAGCGCTCGCGGTCAAGATCGCGGGCGAGGACATATCGCTTTCAACCCGACGCTCCGTGGTGGACGCGCTCGCTTTCTTCTCGACTCTCCCAGAAAAGCTCAACGATCAGCAGAACCAGATCGCCAAGGCGATACTCAAGGAGATCGTCGAGCGCCTCGGTTTCCTCAACAATGTCGGCCTCGATTATCTCAATCTCGACCGTACCAGCGGCACGTTGTCGGGCGGCGAGTCCCAGCGCATCCGCCTTGCCAGCCAGATCGGCAGCGGTCTTTCAGGGGTGCTCTACGTCCTCGACGAACCCAGCATCGGCCTGCACCAGCGCGACAATGACCGCCTGCTCATCACGCTCAAGCGCCTGCGCGACCTGGGCAACACCGTCATCGTCGTGGAGCATGACGAAGATGCGATCCGCGCCGCGGACTATATCGTCGACATGGGTCCGGGTGCAGGCGTCCATGGCGGGAGCATTGTCGCACAAGGCAGCCTCAACCAGCTTCTCGCCCACAAGGACAGCCTGACCGCGGATTATCTCAACGGCACCCGCCGCATCGATGTGCCCGCGAAACGCCGCAAGGGCACAGGCAAGAAGCTCACCGTCCACAATGCCCGCGCCAACAATCTGCGCGGCGTCACGGCGTCGATCCCGCTCGGCACCTTCACCTGCATCACCGGCGTGTCGGGATCGGGCAAGTCCAGCTTCACGATCGACACGCTCTACGCCGCATCCGCCCGCGCGCTCAACGGCGCGCGCATCGTGGCGGGCGCGCATGACAAGGTGACGGGCCTCGAAAATTGCGACAAGGTGATCGACATCGACCAGTCGCCCATCGGCCGCACCCCGCGCTCCAACCCGGCGACCTATACCGGCGCCTTCACCAACATCCGCGACTGGTTCGCCGGTCTCCCCGAGGCGCAGGCGCGCGGCTACAAACCCGGCCGCTTCTCCTTCAACGTCAAGGGCGGGCGCTGCGAAGCCTGTCAGGGCGATGGCGTGCTCAAGATCGAGATGCACTTCCTCCCCGACGTCTATGTCACCTGCGACGTCTGCCATGGCGCGCGCTACAATCGCGAGACGCTGGAGGTGAAGTTCAAGGGAAAGTCCATCGCCGACGTGCTCGACATGACGGTCGAGGATGCGGTGGAATTCTTCAAGGCCGTCCCTCCGATCCGCGACAAGATGGCGATGCTGGCGGAAGTGGGCCTTGGCTATGTCAAGGTCGGCCAGCAGGCGACGACCCTGTCGGGCGGCGAAGCCCAGCGCGTCAAGCTCGCCAAGGAACTGTCCCGCCGGGCGACCGGCAACACGCTCTACATATTGGACGAGCCCACCACAGGCCTGCATTTCGAGGATGTCCGCAAGCTGCTTGAAGTCCTTCACGCCTTGGTGGAGCAAGGCAATAGCGTGGTCGTGATCGAACATAATCTGGACGTCATCAAGACCGCCGACTGGATTATCGACATGGGCCCGGAAGGGGGCGTCAAGGGCGGCGAAGTGGTGGCCGAAGGCACGCCGGAAAAGGTGGCGAAGAACGCCCGCAGCTTCACCGGGCGCTATCTGGCGCCGTTACTGGGGATGGAGGCGGTAGCCGCGGAGTAAGGCTAGGCGGGCAGTCCGCCGCCTCCCCTCTTCTGCTGGCCGTACCGATCTCCCTTGTTCGGAACTGTAGTGCGGGGCGGTCCGTTGTGCGGCTTACCGTTTCCATAGACCGAGGAATTTTCCCATGATCCGCACCCTCATCTTTGGCGCCATTGCCGGCTATGTCGGCAAAAAGCTTTATGACGAAGGCAAGCTGACGGCATTCCGGAACGATCTCGCCGCCCGCTACAATGAAACGAAGGCCAAGGCGCAACGGGCCAGCGAAGAGACCCTTCATTCCGAACCTGGCTCTTCTTCCGCTGCTTCCGGGCCTCTTCCATCCTAACGGCCACGCAACTTTCTGCGTTTCAAAGGGTTGGTGAAGGGCTCATAAGGAGGATGATATATGCGAACCCCCATTCTCGCCGTTGCCCTGATCGCCATGCTGCCATTAGGCGCATGCGCTTCCGATGGTTATGGCGGCCGTTACGGTTATGACCGGCCCGGCGGCTACGATCGTCCCCACCATCGCGGCGACCGGCGGGATGGTCCACGCCATCAGCGGCGTCATTTGGGTGACAATGACACCATCTATCGTGATCGGGATGGCCGCTATTATTGCAAGCGCGACGATGGCACCACCGGCACCATCGTCGGTGCCATCGCAGGCGGCGTGCTGGGCAATGTGATTGCTCCGGGCGGCTCCAAAACGCTCGGCACGATTCTGGGCGGAGCTGGCGGCGCATTGGCGGGCCGCGCAATAGACCGCAACGACATCCGCTGCGAATAAGCAGGAAAAAGGGGCACGGTCCGGCGGACCGCGCCCCTTTTTTCTATCTGGCCCGAAATCTCAGAGCTTTTCCGTGAGTTCCGGTACGATTTTGAAGAGGTCGCCGACGAGGCCGATGTCGGCCACCTGGAAGATGGGAGCGTCCTCATCCTTGTTGATGGCGATGATCGTCTTGGAGTCCTTCATGCCGGCGAGGTGCTGGATCGCGCCGGAAATCCCGATCGCGACATAGACTTCGGGAGCGACGATCTTGCCGGTCTGGCCGACCTGATAGTCGTTGGGCACATAACCCGCGTCCACCGCAGCCCGGCTCGCGCCCACCGCCGCGCCCAGCTTGTCGGCCAGCGGGAAGATGGTCGCCTCGAACGTCTCGCCATCCTTGAGCGCCCGGCCGCCCGACACGATCACCTTCGCACTGGTGAGTTCGGGACGCTCGGACTTCGCGATCTCCGCGCCCACGAAGCTCGACAGCCCCTTGTCCCCGGTCGAGGACACCGCTTCCACGGTTCCGCTGCCGCCCGTCCGTTCCGCCTTCTCGAACGCGGTGCCGCGCACGGTGATGACCTTCTTCGCGTCCTTGCTCTTGACCGTCGCGATGGCGTTGCCCGCATAGATGGGGCGCGTGAACGTGTCTTCGCTCTCCACGGAGAGGATGTCGCTGACCTGCATCACGTCGAGCAGCGCGGCGACACGCGGCGCGATGTTCTTGCCGTTGGACGTGGCGGGCGCGACGAAGGCGTCATGATGGCCCATCAGTTCCACGATCAGCGGCGCCACATTCTCCGGCAGCGCATGGCCGAAGGCGGCATCGTCGGCGACATGCACCTTGCCCACGCCCGCGATCTTCGCGGCGTCGGCGGCGACGCCATCGACGCCCTGCCCCGCGACCAGCAGATGCACCTCGCCCAGTTTCGCGGCGGCGGTGACGGCCGAAAGCGTCGCGTCCTTGACCGCACCGCCTTCATGTTCAACCCAGACAAGCGTCTTCATGCGGCAACTCCCAGAGCTTTCAGTTTCGCCACCAGTTCATCGACATCGGCCACCTTGATCCCGGCCGAGCGCTTGGGCGGTTCGTTGACGGCGAGCGTCTCCAAACGCGGCGACACGTCCACGCCGTAATCGGCGGGCGTCTTCGTCGCCAGCGGCTTGCTCTTCGCCTTCATGATGTTGGGCAGGGAGGCATAACGCGGTTCGTTCAAACGCAGGTCCGTCGTGATGATCGCGGGCACGTTGAGCTTCACGGTCTCCAGGCCGCCATCGACCTCGCGGGTGACGTTCACCTTGTCTCCCTCGACCTCCACCTTGCTCGCGAAGGTGCCCTGCGGCAGATTCAGGAGCGCGGCCAGCATCTGGCCCGTCTGGTTGCTATCGTCGTCGATCGCCTGCTTGCCCAGGATGATGAGGCCAGCGCCTTCCTCTTCCTGAACCTTCGCCAGCAGCTTCGCCACGCCCAGCGGCTCCACATCGCCCTCGGCCTCGATCAGGATCGCCCGGTCAGCCCCCATCGCCAGCGCCGTGCGCAGCGTCTCCTGCGCCTTTGCAACGCCGATGGAAACCGCCACGACTTCGGTCGCGACCCCCTTTTCCTTCAGACGGATCGCCTCTTCGACCGCAATCTCGTCGAACGGGTTCATCGACATCTTGACGTTCGCCAGGTCAACCCCCGTCCCATCCGCCTTCACGCGGGGCTTCACATTATAATCGATCACCCGCTTCACGGGCACAAGGATCTTCATTGCAACATCCTTCCATTGTCACGCGATAGTCCGCAAACGCGGACAAGGACGCGGGGAGTCTCCTCTCCGCGTCCCATCGTTCCGTTCAAGAGGCCTTGGGGATCAGGCCGCTTTCCTCACTTCCGCCACGATCTTCTTCGCCGCGTCGCCCAGATCGTCCGCCGGAACGATGGCCAGGCCGGACTGGGCCAATATGTCCTTGCCCTGCTGGACGTTGGTGCCTTCCAGGCGAACGACCAGCGGAACCGACAGGTTCACGTCCTTGGCGGCCGCGACGATGCCTTCCGCAATGATGTCGCAGCGCATGATGCCGCCGAAGATATTGACGAGGATGCCCTTCACGGCCGGGTCCTTCAGAATGATCTTGAAGGCCGCCGTCACCTTCTCCTTGGAAGCGCCGCCGCCGACGTCCAGGAAGTTGGCGGGGAATTCCCCATTCAGCTTGATGATGTCCATCGTCGCCATGGCAAGGCCAGCCCCGTTCACCATGCAGCCGATATTGCCGTCCAGCTTGATATAGGCGAGGTCATATTCGGACGCTTCGACTTCCGCCGGATCTTCCTCGGTCAGGTCGCGCAGTTCGGCAATATCCTTGTGACGGAACATGGCATTGCTGTCGAAGCCCACCTTGGCGTCGAGGACGAGAAGGTTGCCCTGCTCGGTCACCGCCAGCGGATTGATTTCGATCTGCGAGGCGTCAGTGTCGAGGAACGCCGCATAGAGCGACGAAGCCACCTTCGCAGCCTGCTTCGCCTGATCGCCCGTCAGTTCCAGCGCGGCGGCGACGGCGCGACCATGGTGCGGCATGAAGCCGGTGGCCGGATCGACGGCGAAGGTGTGGATTTTCTCAGGCGTCGAATGAGCCACTTCCTCGATATCCATGCCGCCTTCGGTCGACACGACGAAAGCCACGCGGCCCGTCGCGCGATCCACCAGCAGGGCAAGATAGAATTCCTTCGCGATGTCCGCGCCATCGGTGATGTAGAGGCGGTTGACCTGCTTGCCCGCTTCACCCGTCTGCACGGTGACCAGCGTGTTGCCGAGCATGTCGGTGGCATGCGCCTTCACTTCGTCGAGATTGAAGGCCAGGCGGACGCCGCCCTTTGCATCGGGGCCGAGTTCCTTGAACTTGCCCTTGCCGCGACCGCCCGCATGAATCTGCGACTTCACGACATAGAGCGGTCCGGGCAGCTTCTTCGCGGCTTCGACGGCTTCCTCTACCGAAAACGCGGCATAGCCCGCGGCGATTGGCGCGCCATATTTCGCCAGCAGCTCTTTCGCCTGATATTCATGGATGTTCATCGGTCCAGCCGTCCTTTTGCCGTAAACTGTCGGTCGGGGCTAAAGCACAGCTGTTTCCGCCTGGCCAGCCAATTCCGCAAAATCACTTTGCAAAATTGCAAAACGAAAATGCTTGGAGCCGTATCTTATGATGTCGTCATAGGGTGCAGGAGATTGCCGCCTTGCTGGTGACGATAAAAATTTCCGGATCTTCCAACGCCCTGATCTTGCGAAGAAAGCGATCGATCGTGACTTCCCCCATGTCCGCGTTGCGAAGCGAGGCAAGCGATTGCAACTTGCGAAGTTGAGCCAGGCTCAGCCTGTCCACCATCCTGCCCGCCATGCATGCCGCCGTGCGAGGGGAAAGCCCAGCTTCCATCAGACGGTTCCGCAACCGCGACTCAGGCGAAACCGCCGCGCAGGAAGAGAGCAGTGCCGGGATGACCAGCGTCAGAGCGGCACGGTTGAAGATCGAACTCGTCATCCCGGATGGATGACGACATGTCGCTGAACCAAGCCTAAACAAACCCGGGAAGATTGCAGGAGCAAAAACAGGATGGATCGGATTTTCGCAGCCTTGTCGCATCACGTCGCCCGCTGGTCGGGACAACCGCAAGCCTTCATTCTCTCCATCACCATCGTCCTGCTGTGGGTCTTGTCCGGTCCCCTTTTCCATTATTCCGATACATGGCAGTTGGTCATCAATACCGGCACGACATCGTCACCTTCGTGATGGTGTTCCTGATACAGAACGTCCAGAACCGGGATGGATCGGCCATCCAGGCCAAGCTCGACGAACTAATTCGCGCCGTCGAAGCGGCGCGCAACGATTTCATCGGAATCGAGCACCTCACGGAAGCGGAACTCGAACAGGTGAAGATCGTGCTGGAAAGAGAATGCGGCGGCGATGAAAGGCACCGCCACGCTCTCGAAAGATTGATCGCGCGGCGCTGACCGAGTCTAATGCACGAGAGCGATGATGCGGGAATTTTCCTGCCGGTAAGCCTCCACGCGCTCGCCATAGCCCCGAGCCAGATCTTCATAAGCCGTCCTGCCAGCCACGGATCGGCTCTTTTCCGCGTGAATCAAGGAAATCTGCTGGCGATGCAGCAGATAATTGACATCCACCTCCATATTCATCAGCCCCTCCTTCGCATCACATGGCGTATTTCAGGTGGCTCATGGCAACCAGCGAGCGGTCTGCCGGCAAAGAGCTTATCTTATTATGTCCCTCACCGTGAATCCGTCCATCCCATATGCGGCGCGGCCTGACGCGCCAATGAACCCGTTCACCGCGCATGGCGCGCCATGCAACCTTGGTGTCCGACTCATCCGAACATACTGAAAAATCCTGCAAACTCTCCAATCCCACCCTTGGAAAACGATCATCGCCATGGCATCATCCTTTCCCATAACGGCAGGGGGCAGGTATTTTGGGGGAAGCGTTGGTCGCCTTTCTGGCGATCGCTCATCGCGAAATTCTTCTTTTCGCGGTGGCAGGACTTTTCTTGGGCGGTATCGACGATCTGCTCCTGGATCTACTGTTCCTGTGCCGCCGCATCTGGCGCAAATTCACCATTTATTCGCGCCATCCCCGCATGACGACGGCCACCTTGCCGCCGTCTTCGAAGCCGGGAAGGATCGCAGTCTTCGTGCCCGCATGGGACGAGTCGGAAGTGATCGGCCCGATGATCAGGAATGCCCTGCATCGCTGGAAGGACGCCGATTACAGGATATTCGTCGGCGCCTATCCCAATGATCGGGCGACGATCGAAGCGGTGAGCGGCATCGCGGCTTTGGAATCCCGCGTGGTTCTGGCGGTCAATTCCCACCCCGGCCCTACCACCAAGGCCGATTGTCTCAACCTGCTGTGGCGCGCGATGGAAGCGGAGGAAAAGGAAAGCGGTTCGGCGTTCAAGGCCGTTCTGCTCCACGATGCGGAAGATGTGGTCCATTGCGATGAAATCCGCCTGTTCGACTTCATGATAGACCGCTTCGCCCTTGTCCAACTACCGGTGCTGCCGTTGCCGGGCCAAGGCGGATGGCTGGCTCGGGCCGTCACCAACCATTATTGCGATGAATTTGCGGAAAGTCATTCCAAGTTCCTGACCATGCGGGAAGCATTGGGCGCCGCCATTCCCTCCGCCGGGGTGGCTTGCGCCTTCGACCGGCAAGCGCTCGGCCGCCTGACGGACGAAAGGCGCGAGGGCCCGTTCGATCCCACCTCTCTGACGGAAGATTATGAAGCCGGGTTACGCATCGGCGAGATGGGCGGGCGCGGAATCTTCGTCCGAATGCGCGACGAGGAGGGTCGGCTGGTCGCAACGCGCGAATATTTTCCCGATACACTGGATGCGGCCATCAGGCAGAAGGCGCGCTGGATCATCGGCATATCCCTGGCAGGCTGGGACCGGCTGGGCTGGCGCGGCGGCGCGATCGAATGCTGGATGCGCTTCCGTGATCGCCGGGCGGCGCTGGCCGCGCTCGTGCTGTTCGCGGCCTATCTCTCCTTGCTGCTGTGGGGCGCTTTACTGGTCATCGGATTTTTCCTGCCCCATGCACTGCCGCCCTATCCCGAAAGCATCAGGACATTGCTGCTCCTGAACGCCGGACTGATGATCTGGCGCGCGCTTCTGCGGGCTCTATTTGCCGGGCATAGCTATGGCTGGCGGCATGGAGCAGCTGCCATCCCGCGCATAGTCATAGCGAACATGATCGCCATATTGGCGGCCCGTCGCGCCATCTTCCATTATGTGCGCTCGCTGACCGGCCGACCGCTGGCATGGGACAAGACGAAACATCGCTTCCCCGAATTGCGAACGCAGGAATGACAGCCCCGGCCAGCGGACGTCCCCTTCGCTTTTTCGGATTGCTGATTTTGGGATGGGCCGCATTCCGCATCATCGTCACGCAGATGGACGGATCGATGCCGCCCATGCCGCGCCTGGCTTCGCCGTTGGAAACGCAGCCCGCCTCACCCCCTCCATCGACGACCCTATCGATCACACCAGGCAGGGATGCACTTGGCTTCTACAAAAAGGCTCCCGATCATCATCAGGCCCAAGCCCGGCCCAAGGCATCGATCGATCCGGGAACGCCTGCTCTCCCTTCATTCACGCCCCCGCGATCCGCCAATCCATCCCGGGAGAGCGCGCCCGGCATTATGGCGGTCCCTTCGTCCGGGGCCGCGCTCCTTCCTTCCCGCAAACCGCCCAGTCGCTGGCACACAAGCGCATGGCTGTTCTGGAGAGATGGCGGCAATGTGCCCAATGCCCTCTCGCCCGGACGGCTGGGCGCGTCTCAAATGGGTATGCGGATCGATTTCCTGCTGGCAGAGACCGCGCAAGGGCGCGTCACCGCCTATGGGCGGATAGCCGGCGCACTTGACCGTCCGGTTGCGCCAGAGGCAGCACTGGGCCTCTCCATACAGCCTCTCTCTCATATCCCCGTCAGCATCGGCGTCGAACGCCGGATGGCCCTGGGCGATGGCGGCCGGAATGCCAACGCCGCGCTGATCGTTGGCGGTTTCGGGCCGACTGCATTGACGAAAGGACTGGAGGCGGAAGGATATGCGCAGATGGGCATGGTCGGGCTTCGGAGCCGTGACTTGTTTGCCGACGGGAGGATTTCGATTTCCTCACCCTTGGGCCACTCTCCTCTTCGCATCGGCGGCAGCGTGTCGGGCGGCGCGCAACCCCATCTCGAACGTCTGGACATGGGTCCCGAATTGCAGTGGCGATTTCGGCTTCCGGATGTGAATGCCCGCGTCACCGTCGAATGGCGCGAACGGATCGCGGGGCGGACACATCCTCCATCCGGACTGGCCATGACGCTTGCTACCGATTTTTAGGCAGCTAGATATCGCATGCCTTTATATCCCGGCGCTTTGGCCCTAAGCCGGAGAGACATGGACCTTTACCTGCCCATCGCCAATCTATCGGTAAATGCCCTCGTCATCATCGGGCTGGGCGGGGTCGTCGGCCTGCTGTCCGGCATGTTCGGCGTGGGAGGCGGTTTCCTGACGACGCCGTTGCTTATCTTCTACGGCATTCCTCCGACCGTCGCGGCGGCTTCGGCCGCGTCGCAGGTGACCGGCGCCAGCGTCTCGGGCGTAGTCACCCATATGGAGCGCGGCACGGTCGATTTCCGTATGGGCGGCGTGCTGATCGCGGGCGGTGTGGTCGGCGCGGGCATCGGCGTGCTGCTGTTCAGGCTGCTGCAATCGCTGGGCCAGATCGATACGGTGATCGCCCTTCTCTACGTCCTGATGCTGGGTGGCATCGGGTCGCTGATGGCCAAGGAATCGATCCAGGCCCTGATCGCGCTCAAGACCGGCAAGCGGATCCAGGCGCGAAAACGCCGCCATCATCCGTTGGTCGCGGCGCTGCCGATGCGGTGGCGCTTCTATCGCTCGGGGCTTTACATCTCGCCGCTGGCGCCGCTGCTGCTGGGCGTGGCGACGGGGATTCTCACCATGCTGCTGGGCGTGGGCGGCGGCTTCATCCTCGTCCCAGCGATGCTCTACCTGCTGGGCATGACGACGCAATCGGTGGTCGGCACTTCCCTTTTCCAGATTCTCTTCGTCACCATGGCGACCACGATGATGCACGCCATGACGACCAAGGCGGTGGATCTGGTCCTGGCCCTGCTGCTCCTCATCGGCAGCGTGACAGGGGCGCAGGTGGGGACGCGCATATCGATGACGCTCCGCCCGGAATATCTGCGCATGCTGCTGGCCGCCATCGTCCTGCTGGTGGCGGCGCGCATGGCTCTGGGCCTGGGATGGCGGCCGGATGAAATCTATACGATCGAAGTCCGATGACGCGCGCTTCCGCCCTTTCCCTGCTGGCGCCCGCGCTGCTCCTGTTGCTGGGTGGAGCCGACGAACCTCAGCTGGTGCCCGACGTGTCGCAACGCAATGTCGAGATCCAGTACAGTTTCACCGGCGCGGATCTGCTGCTGTTCGGCGCCATCGTCTATCCGGACGGCCGCCGCCCTCAAAAGCCCGCCGACATCGTCGTGGTCCTCAAGGGCCCGGACCAGTCCATCATGATGCGGGAGAAGGAAAAGGTGGCGGGCATCTGGGTCAATGCCGACCGTGCGCGCTTCCGCTCGGCGCCCAGCTTCTATGCGATGGCGTCCTCCCGGCCGATCGGGCGGATCGTCGATGACCGGACCGCGGCCATATATGAGTTAGGCGTGGACAAGCTGCAATTGTCGCCGTCGTCGCTGAACGACAGCGCGGAACTGGAACGGTTCCAGGCGGGGCTGGTCGACCTGCGGAGACGGGTCGGCCTTTATGTGGAAAGGCCCGGCACGGTCGAGATCACGGACGGCGTTCTCTATCGCGCGCGGCTGCCGCTATCGGCGCGCGTGACGGTGGGCGACTATACGGCGGAAACCTTCCTCGTCCAGGACGGGCGCGTGGTCGCGGCGGCGATCCGGGACATCACGGTCCGCAAATCGGGCTTCGAACAGTTCATGGCCCTGGCGGCGGAGCATTGGTCCTTCCTCTATGGCCTGACGGCCATCCTGCTGGCGGTCGGCATGGGCTGGGCCGCCGGAGCGATCGCGCGTCGGATATGACGGGCGCGTTTCCCCGCTGCAAGCAACTCGGCATTATCGGCGCGGGGCGGGCGGGTCAGGCTTTCGCCGTTGCGCTCGCTCCCTTTTCGGAGGGTGCGCCGCTGCTCTTCAACCGTTCGCCTAGGCGGCTGGGCGAAGCGCTGGCCCGTTTGCCGCGGGCGCGGGCGGTGGAGCGGGCGGCGGAGATCTGGCGGCGCTGCGACCTGATCGTCATGGCGGTTGCGGACGATTCCATGAACGAGATGGCGAAGGGATTGAGTTTTGGGAGGCCGGGGATGGGCCGTCCTTTCCTATTTCACCTGAGCGGGCGATGCGGCGTGGGGGTGTTGGAACCGCTGCGGCAGGCGGGCGCGGTGACGGCGGCCGTTCATCCGGTGATGACCTTCACCGGCGATCCGGCAAACGAAGCGCGGCGCATGGCGGGCGCGCCCTTCGGCGTGACGGGCGGGTCCGCCGAGGCGGTCGAGCGGGCAATGGCGGTCGTGAAGGCGCTGGGCGGCAAGGGGTTCGTCATCGCGGAGGAGATGCGGGCGCTCTATCACGGGGCGCTCAGCCATGCGGCGAACCATCTGGTGACGCTGATGGAGGGCGCGGCGCGGGCCCTGGAGGCGGCCGGGGTCGCCGATCCGCATGGGGTGCTGGGGCCGCTGGCGCGGGCGGCGATGGAGAACAGCCTTGCGGACGGGTTCGCGGCCCTGTCCGGCCCGCTGCTGCGGGGGGACCGGGGCACCATCGGCGATCATCTGGAAGCCTTCCGCCAGCGCTGCCCCGCCGTGCTGCCCGACTATCGCGCGATGGCGCTGGCGACGCTGCGCGAGATGGAACGGCACGGTATGGGACAAGGCGACGCCGTGCCGGATATGCGACGATTGCTGGAGGATGGCGGGAGTTTGCCCTGATGGGAGCCGGGGGGCGGGAGAATGGTTCGGACGGCGCGGCTGCGCTCTCGCGAGCCGCTCGTCCCGTTCGAGTGCCTGCGCGGGAGCACGAAATGCGCTGGGAACGGCGCCTATTTCCCTTCCAGCATCTCGATCATGACGGAGAAGTCGCGCGCCGCCTTCCCCTGATTGGCGAGCAGTTGATAAAGGGCCCCGGCGGCACTGCCCATCGGGACGGAGGCGTTGACGGACGCGGCGGCTTCGGCCGCGAGCTTCAGATCCTTGAGCATCAGGCCGACCGCGAAGCCGCCCTGATAGTCGTTGTCCGACGGGCTTTGCGGGCCGACGCCGGGGACGGGGCAATAGCTGGTCATCGACCAGCTCTGGCCGGAGGACACGCTGGCGATGTCGTAGAAGGTCTGGGGATCGAGGCCCAGCTTGCGCGCCATGGCGAACGTCTCGCAGGTCGCGATCATGGTCGCGCCGAGCAGCATGTTGTTGCAGATCTTCGCCGCCTGCCCGTTGCCCGCGCCGCCCGCGTGGATCACCGCCTTGCCCATGGCGGACAGGATCGGCTTCGCGCCGGCGAAAGCCGCGTCCGTGCCGCCGACCATGAAGGTGAGCGTGCCGCCATTGGCCGCCGCTATGCCGCCGGACACGGGCGCGTCGACCATGGCGAAGCCCTGCCCCTCCGCCGCTTCGACCACGCGCCGCGCCGTCGCCACGTCGATGGTGGAGCAGTCGAGGAACAGCATGCCCGGCTTGGCCGCGCCGAAGACTTCGCCGGTATAGACGCTTTCGACATGCTGACCGGCAGGCAGCATGGTGACGACGGCGTCCGCGCCGGTCACGGCATCCGCCACGCTGGCGGCACGGACGGCGCCGGCCGCCCCGGCCCGGGCCAGCGCCTCTTCGGAAAGGTCGAAGGCGCGGACGGCATAGCCGTTCTTCAACAGGTTGGCGGCCATTCCTCCGCCCATATTGCCAAGACCGATGAAGGCGATGGTGAGGCTCATATCAGGCTCCTTTCCCTATCTGTTGCAGTTCCGGCAAGGGGGTCCATTGCCGGTCCGGCGGCAGCGGTACGAAGATCGCGTCGATCATGGCGTCTGTCACCCCGCCGGGGCTGGCCGGGTTCCAGCGGGGCGCATTATCCTTGTCGAAGATGACGGCGCGCACCCCTTCGACCAGATCGGGACGGCGCAACACATGGCAGGCGATGGCATATTCCATCCGCATATTGTCGGCGAAATCCGTCTTTGCCGCGCCTTCGACAAGCTGGCGCAAGGCGACCTTGATCGTCTGGGGCGATTTGGTGTCGAGGATGGCGCGCTGCTTCGCGGCCCATTCGCCGCCGTCCGCGTCGAGGGCGGCCAGGATGTCCTCCAGCCGGTCGGAGGCGAACAGGCGGTCGATGTCGGGCCGCATCGCCTCCAGCTTCGAGGGCGGCGGCGCTTCGGCATTGTCGTCGAGAACGCCGGAGAGGTGGTGCGGATCGGAAAGGATCGCCGCCTTGACCGCTTCCAGCCGGTCCGAGGGCATATAATGGGTGGCGATCCCGATGGCGAAGCAGTCGGCTCCGTCGATCCGCGCGCCGGTCGCGGCGAGCCATGCCCCCACCCGTCCGGGCAGGCGCGGCAGGAACCAGCCGCCGCCCACATCGGGAAACAGGCCGATGCCGGTTTCGGGCATGGCGAACAGCGTGCGTTCCGTCGCGACGCGATAGCGCGCCGGGAGGGAAATGCCCACGCCCCCGCCCATGACGATGCCGTCGAGGAAGGCGACGATGGGCTTTTCATAAACGAACAGCAGATGGTTCATCCGATATTCGACGAAGAAGAAATGCTCCGCCTCGACGCAATCGGCCTTCGCGCTGTTGGCGATGAGGGCGATGTCGCCGCCCGCGCAGAAGCCGCGACCTTCGCCATGGTCGATCATCACCGCGACGACGGCATCGTCCGCGCGCCACGCCAGCAGGGCGGCGTTGATCGCTTCGCACATCTCCGGCGTCAGGGCATGGAGCGCCTTTGGCCGGTTGAGCCGGATGCGCCCGACGCCGTTTTCGATGAAGGTCAGGACTTGATCGGTCACGATGATCCCCGCTCCCCTTCCTACGGCCGCAGCATGTCGCGCGCGACGATCATCCGCATGACCTGGTTGGTGCCCTCCAGGATGGAATGGACGCGCAGGTCGCGCCAGAAGCGCTCGATCGGATAGTCCATCAGATAGCCGTAGCCGCCGTGCAGTTGCAGCGCGCGGTCGACGACCGAGGAGCCGGTGTCGGTCGCGAACCGCTTGGCCATGGCGGCGAAGCGGGTCTTGTCCGGCGCATTTTCCGTCACCTTGACGGCGGCGGCGTAGAGCAGGGTTCGGGCCGCCTGAAGCTCCGTCTCCATGTCCGCCAGCGTGAATTGCGTATTCTGGAAATCGGCGATGGCCTGGCCGAACTGCTTGCGATCCTTGGTATAGGCGACCGCTTCGTCGATGCAGCGCTGCGCCCCGCCCAGCGAACAGGCACCGATGTTGAGGCGCCCGCCGTCGAGGCCCATCATCGCGATGCGGAACCCCTCCCCTTCGCCGCCGACCAGATTTTCGGCGGGCACGCGCACATTGTCGAAATGGACCTGCGCGGTGGGCTGGGAATGCCAGCCCAGCTTGCGCTCCGGCGCGCCGAAGCCGACGCCTTCCATGTCCTTTTCGATGACGAGGCAGCTTATGCCCCTGGCGCCGTCATCGCCGGTGCGGACCATGGTGACGTAGATGTCATTCTCGCCGCCGCCGGAGATGAACTGCTTGGAGCCGGTGACGACATAATGGTCGCCATCCTTCACCGCACGGGTCTTGAGCGCGGCGGCGTCGGAACCCGATCCCGCTTCGGTCAGGCAATAGCTGCCCATGCGGTCCATCGGCACCATGGAGGGGAGATATTTGTCCTTGAGCGCCGGGGAACCGAAGCGGTCGATTATCCACGACGCCATGTTGTGGATCGACAGGAAGGCGCTGGTGGAGGGACAGCCATAGGCCATCGCCTCCATGATGAGCGCGGCTTCCAGACGGCCAAGGCCGATGCCGCCCGACGCTTCGGAGACGTAGATGCCGCCGAAGCCCAGTTCCGCCGCGGCGCGGATCGTGTCGCGGGGGAAGATGTGCTTTTCGTCCCATTCCGCCGCATGGGGCGTGATCGCGTCGGCGGTGAAGCGGCGCGCGAGATCCTGGATCTGGCGCTGGTCGTCGGTGAGGTCGAACTGGCTCATGACGGATCAACCCATGGTCGGAATGACGAAGGCGCTGTCCCCGCTCCCGCCGCCGTCGGGCCAGCGTTGCGTGACGGTCTTGACCTTGGTCCAGAATCTGACGCCTTCCATGCCGTGCTGGTTGGTGTCGCCAAAGGCCGAGCGCTTCCAGCCGCCGAAGCTATGATAGGCGACCGGCACCGGGATCGGCACGTTGATGCCGACCATGCCGACATCGACGCGGGCCGCGAATTCGCGCGCGGCATGGCCGTTGCGGGTGAAGAAGGCCACGCCATTGCCATATTGGTGCCGGCTGGGGAGCGCGAGCGCCTCCTCGAAGCTTTCGGCGCGGACGATCTGGAGGACGGGGCCGAAAATCTCCTCCTTATAGGCGGACATGTCCGGCGTCACATGGTCGAACAGGGTCGGGCCGACGAAGAAGCCCTTCTCATGCCCCTGAAGCGTGAAGCCGCGCCCGTCGACGACCAGCTCCGCGCCTTCGTCGACGCCGGTCTGGATCCACTGTTCGATCTTCGCCTTGTGCTGGGCGGTGACGACGGGGCCGTAATGCGCCTCCGCATCGGTGGAGACGCCGACGCGCAGCGCGTCGATGGCGGGGATCAGCTTCTCGCGCAGGGCGAGCGCGGTCTTCTCGCCCACCGGCACCACGACGGGAAGCGCCATGCAGCGCTCGCCCGCCGAGCCGAAGGCCGCGCCGCTGAGGTCGTTCACCACCTGGTCGAGATCCGCGTCGGGCATGACGATGCCATGGTTCTTCGCGCCGCCCATGGCCTGCACGCGCTTGCCGGCCGCGACGCCGCGCCGGTAGACATGATGGGCGATGTCGGACGAGCCGACGAAGCTCACCGCGCCGATGCCGGGATGGTCGAGGATCGCGTCCACCATTTCCTTGTCGCCATGGACGACCTGGAAAATGCCTTCGGGCAGGCCCGCCTCCTGGAAGAGCTCGCCCAGCCGCACGGGGACGGACGGGTCGCGCTCCGAAGGCTTCAAGATGAAGGCGTTGCCGGTGGCGATGGCGACGGCCGACATCCAGAGCGGGATCATCGCCGGGAAGTTGAAGGGCGTGATGCCCGCGCCCACGCCGATCGGCTGGCGCATGGAGAAGACGTCGATGCCGGGGCCCGCGCCCTGCGTATATTCGCCCTTCAGCGCGTGGGGGATGCCGCAGGCGAATTCCACGACCTCCAGGCCGCGCTGGATGTCGCCCTTCGAATCGGCGATCACCTTGCCATGTTCGGAGCTGAGCAGATGGGCAAGCTCGTCCATGTTCCGCTCCACCAGTTCCTTGAAGCGGAACATGACGCGGGCGCGGCGCTGCGGATTGGTGGCGGCCCAGCCGGGCTGCGCCTTGCGCGCGGCTTCGACCACCCGGTCGAGCAGGGCCGCGTCGCCCAGCGCCACCCGCGCCTGCACCACGCCGTTATTGGGATCGAAGACTTCGCCATGGCGCGCGGACGCGGCATCATGGGCGAAAGCGAGCTGATGCGAAATCTCACGCATGGACGGTCCTTTCCCTTATGTTGACGCAGCACTAGCCATAGCGTGTATTTGCAATCAACGGCGAAGTTTCGCATGTTGATACTGCAAAAATGCAGTCAGGGGAAAGGGATGTTCGACTGGGACGACCTGCGCGTCTTTCTGGCGGTGGCGCGGGCGCGCAAGATCGCTCCGGCGGCGCGGGAGCTGGGGATCGACGCGACCACGATCATGCGGCGGCTGGCGCGGCTGGAAAAAGCGCTGGGGGCCGATCTGTTCGAGATGGCATCGGGCGAGCGGGCGCTGACGGCGCGAGGGCAGGCTTTGCTGGGCCATGCCGAAGCCATCGAAAGCGCGGCCTTCTCCGCGATCGAGGACGTGGCGGGACAGGAGCAGCAGCTGGCCGGACAGGTGCGGCTGTCGGTGGCGGAGGGTTTCGGGACATGGCTGCTCGCGCCGAGCCTCGCCCAATTCTCGCGGCGGCATCCGGGCATCAGGCTGGACCTCATCACCGCGTCCGGTTTCCTCAACCCGTCGAAGCGGGAAGCGGACATGGCGCTGATGCTGGCGCGGCCGCAGCGCGGGCGGCTGTCGGTCAAGCGGCTGGGCGAATATCGGCTGCACCTTTATGCGTCGGCGGATTATCTGGCGCGGGCGGGACGCCCGGAGCGGCCATCCCAACTGCGCGACCATATGCTGGTCGGCTATGTGCCGGAGTTCATCTTCTCGCCCGAACTCGACTATCTGGACGAGGTGGAGACGGGGCTGGAGGCGCATCTGCGAGCCACCAGCATCAACATGCAATATCGCATGGTCCGCGACGGCAGCGGCATCGGCGTCCTGCCCGACTTCATCGCGCATCGCGATCCGGACCTGATCGAACTGATGGCCGACAAGGTGGAGATCGTGCGCCATTTCTGGCTGGTGACGCATGAAGACCTGCGCAAGGTCGCCCGCATCGCGGCGGTCGGGGCATGGTTGCAGCAGCAGGTCACGCTGGCTTCGGGCCGAAGCGAAAGGCTGGCGCCGGATCATGCCCGCCTCCCCTAAGCGAGGCGCGGGGGCAGGAAGACCGCCGCCTTATGCCGCCATGAAGGGCGCGATGGGCGGCGGGTCGATGTCGCCCGCCGCGACGAAGCCGGGATTGAAGAAACGATCCTTGCCATAGCGCATGGGCGCGCCGTCGGGCGCCAGCAGCTTCCCCCCGGCGGCGCGCAATATGGCGTCGCCCGCGCCGATGTCCCATTCGCAGGTCGGGGCGAGGCGCGGATACAGGTCCGCCTCCCCCGCGGCGACCACGCAGATCTTGAGCGAGGAGCCGAAGGACAGCCGCTCGGCCACGTCGAACTGATCGAGATAGGCGTCAGTTTCCGGCGTATTGTGGGATTGGGACGCCACCACGGACAGGCCGTCGCGGGGCCGGTCGCGGACATGGATGGGCGCGCGCCGTCCGATCGCGCCTTCGCGGGAGACCGGCGCGCTCCATGCGGCGTTGCCCCGCACGTCGCCCACGAAGATGCGGCCCTTTGCCGGGGCATAGACGATGCCGAAAACCGGCTGCCGGTCTTCGACAAGGGCGATGTTGACGGTGAAGTCGCCGCGCCGCTGGACAAATTCCCTGGTGCCGTCGAGCGGATCGACGAGGAAGAAGGTGCCGTCCGTCCGCGGGATGCGGCCAGCGGCCACTTCCTCCTCCGCGATCACGGGAATGTCGCCCGCCACCTGCGCCAGCGCCGCGAGGATGATCTTTTCCCCGGCGGCGTCGGCCTGCGTCACGGGGCTGTTGTCCGATTTGATCTCGACCGAAAAACCGGCATCGTAAATCGTCATGATCGCCTGCCCGGCCTCGATGGCGGCGGCGACGAGGGGAGCGGCAATCCGGCTGATAGGCACCGGGCGATGGGATGGCGGCATTCGGGACGGTTCTTTCGTCTGGCGGGAAGGGCGGCGGGCGCCCCGGCCGCTTATAGCGCGATCGCCGCCCAGGCCAAAGGGGAACGGCGGATCATGCGTCGGACCATCGGCGGAGAAGATTGTGATAGACGCCCGTCAGGCGGATCACCTGCGCGTCGCCATGGCCGAGATCGGCGGCCAGCGCCTGGATGCTGCTGTCGAGATCGAACAGCATCTGGCGCGCGGCATCGTCGCGGATCATGGATTGCAACCAGAAGAAGCTCGCCACGCGCCGCCCGCGCGTGACCGGCTCCACCCGATGCAGCGAGGATGAGGGGTAGAGCACCGCGTCGCCCGCCGCGAGCTTGACCTGCTGCACGCCGAAATGGGTTTCGATGGTGAGTTCGCCGCCGTCATAGGCTTCCGGTTCTTCCAGAAAGACCGTCATCGACAGATCGGAGCGGACGCGAAAGCCGGTCCCCGCCTGAATCCGCACCGCATTGTCGACATGGGTGCCGAACGCCTGCCCGCCCGCATAGCTGTTGAACAGGGGCGGGAATATCCTGAGCGGCAGCGCCGCCGCGATGAACAGGGGGGACTGGCCGAGCGCATCCAGCACCATCTGCCCCGCCTGCCGGGCTTCGGGCGCGGTTTCGGGCAGTTGCAGATTGCGCTTGGCGAGCGCCGACTGATGGCCGGAGGTGACATTGCCATCGACCCATTGCGCCCGGTCGATCAGGTCGCGGACGGCGCGCAGGGCCTGCGCGTCGAGCAATCGGGGAATGGCGATCAACATGGGCCTGTCACTCGAAACGGACTGGTGATTAGCGAAAGGCGGGCGCTTTTCAGGCCGCGCCGGTCCGCAGGACGAAGGGGATTTCCACCACGCCCCTGACGCGCGTGGGCCGACCGTCGCGGATGGTCGGCTTCCAGCGCCAGCCCCGGACGGCATCGCGCGCCGCGTCGTCCAGCCGCTTGAAGCCGCTGCTTTGCGCGATGGCGATGCTTTCGACGCTTCCGTCCGCGCCCAGCGTCAGGGACAGAACGACCGTGCCCTGCTCATGCTTGCGGCGGCTTTCGACGGGATAGCGCGGCGGCTTGCCCGCCACCATCTGCGTGCCCAGATCCCCGGCCTGAACGATGCTGGGCGGGGCCGGCGGCGCGGGAGGCCCCGGCGGCGACATGACGGGCATGGGGATCGGGACAGGCACCGGGTCGGGAGTCGTCGCCACCAGCGGGACGGGCGGCGCCGGCACCTGCACCAGAGGCGGCGGCGCGACGATTTCCGGCCGGGAGGGCGGCGGTGGAGGGCTTTCGGCCGGCGGCGGCGGCGGCGGTGGCGTCAGGTTGATAACGGTGAGCTTCGCCTCGCGCGCTTCGATGACATGCTGCCGCACCTGAACCAGCGCATAGAGAAGCGCCGCATGGACGAGGATGATGGCGGTTATGGCCGGGAGATTGAGCCTGCGCCCCTGTCCGAAACGGCTCGCGTCGTTCCGGACGTTCGCCGGCGTTCCGGGCAGGACCAGGGCGGCACGGCGAAGGGCGGAGGGCGGCTGCGCCGTGGAGCCCTCCACCATCTCGTCGATCCGGTCTTCTGCTACCGACAGCATGATCCCGCCTTCTTTCATCCCTGGGCCGGAAAGCCCATATCGCGAACATTAATGCGAATCAATTGCAGATTTCGCGAAACCGATCCTTGATCCAGCGCAAAAGGATGGGGCGGGCAGCGGTCCGAGGAGGTGGGAGAGTACCGCCGCCCGCCCCTTTTTCCCCGGCCGGGACACGCCGGGGACTTGCGGGTCAGAAGCTGTAGTTCAGGCTGAACACGGCCGAACGCGTCGGCGCGGGCTGGGCCCAGCTGCCGCCCACCGCGTTGCGCACCGTCGTCACATATTTCTTGTTGGTGAAATTCTGGACGTTGACCTGCGCGGTCAGATTTTCCGTGACCGGGTAGGACGCCATGAACCGGTGGATCGTGTAGCTGGGCACCCGATAGGGCACGTAGGCCCCGGCCTGAAGCTGGCTATTGTTGGGATAGTTGAGCAGGAAGCGGCCCTGATAGGTCAGGCCGTAGCCCAGTTCCAGGCCGAAGGGCAGGCGATAGGTGGTGAACAGGCTGCCCGAATGTTTGGGCGTGTTCTGCAACAGGCTGCCGGCCGTCGGATCGGGGAAGGCCGCGCTGTTGCCGCAGTCCGGGCCGGGATGGGCGAGGCAGTAGTTGGAAACGCCCTGCCGGACCTTCGATTTCAGATACATGTAATTGGCCGAAATCGTCCAGTTGGGCGTGATGTTGCCCGAAGCGCCGAGCGACAGGCCCTCCACCCGCTGCTTGCCGTCCAGCGTCTGGTCGGGCAGCGCCGGATCGCCGGACGCGAGCTTGATCGAATTGCGGTCGTTGCGGAACAAGGCGGCGGTCAGCAGCAACTGCCTGTCGAACAGCTCCGCCTTGACGCCGATCTCATAATTGCGCGTGGTTTCCGGCTTGAGGTTGCAGTTGCCATTGAGGCCCGTGATGGGATTGGGCAGGGAACAGCCGCCGTCGACCGATGCCTTGGACGGCAGCCTGGAATTGCCGAAGGCGGCATAGATGCTCATCTCCGGCATCGGCTTGACGACCGCGCCGATGCGATAGGAAAACAGGTTGTCGCTAAGGCGCGTATAGTTCGGGTTGTAGCTGGTGCTGACACCCGGCACATATTCGACCAGCTCGCCGATGTCGGGACCGGTGGTCTGGTAGCTGAACGTGCTGTTGCGGCCCTTCACCTTCTCATAGCGGATGCCGCCGTTGAGTTCGAACCAGTCGGTGAACTTCATCGCGTCGAACAGATAGGCGGCATAGCTGGTCTGCACGCCGATATTCTTGCTGGACAGGATGAAGTTGATCGGGCCATTATAGTCGTTGTTGCCGTAGACATAGCCCGCCGGCCCCTGGATCACCTGACCGGGGTTGGAGATGTTGACGAGCGGGAAGGAAGGCGTGGTGCCGTCCGGATTGCGCGGCAGGCTGCCCTGCGTCTGGCGATATTTCTCCCACAGCGCCGACACGCCGAGCGTCAGGCTGTGCTCGATGCCGCCCGTCGCGAATTCGCCGATGATGTCGAACTGGTTATAGGCGGTTTCGTTGGAAATGAGGCGCTGCGTGCCGCGGCCGCCGGTCGGCAGGTAATAGCCCGGCGGAGCGGTGACCGTCGCGCCCGACACCGTGGCCGTGCAGGGCGCCTCCACCCCGTCGATGTTCATGGGCTGCCGGCCGGTGGACGCCAGGCAGAACAGGCCGTTCGGCTGGCTGGTGATCGTGTTCTGGCGCACATGTTCATAGCGGGTGAGGTTGCGGATCTTCACCCGGTCGCTGAAGGCATGGCTGAAGATCGCCTGAAGGGAATCGGTCTTGCTGTTCTGCTGGTCGAGATTGGCGAACCCGTAATAGCCGCTGCGGTCGAATTCGGGCAGGAAGCCGCCATTGTTCGCATAATAGCGGATGCCATATTGCGGCATCGCCTTGTCATCCAGATGTTCGGCCTGGATCGTCAGGCTGGTCGGACCGTCGATGCCGATGGTGATGGCGGGCGCGATGCCCCAGCGCTTGTAATCCTCCACATCGCGGCCGGGCACGTCGTTTTCGTGATAGACCGCGTTGATGCGGACGGCGACCAGATCGCCCAGCCGCTTGTTCGCGTCGACGGTGGCGCGATAATAATTGTCGGTGCCGATGCCGGCGTTCAGCACGGTCCGGTCGTCGGCCAGCGGACGCTTGGTCACCAGGTTGATCGTGCCCGCGACCGAACCGCCGCCGCTATACACCGAATTGGCGCCGTTGGTGACTTCGACCTGTTCGATATTATAGACTTCGTTGCGGTTGAGGAAGGCGCCGGACCGCACGCCGTCCACGGTCACGTCGTTCTTCGCATCCTGACCGCGCAGGATGATGCGGTCGCCATAGCCAAAGCCGCCCTCGCCCGCGCCGAAGGTGATGCCGGGCACCGTCTGGAGCACGTCGCGCAGGGTCAGCAGATTCTGCTGCTGGATGCTCGCCTTGCTGATGACGGTGATGGTCTGCGGCATGTCCACCAGCGGGCGGACATATTTGGGCGAGTCGGCGCGATCGACCTTCACCTCGGATTCGTCGATCGCGGTGTCGGTGACGGTGACGCCCCCCAGCTTCGGCGCCTGGGCGTCATCCTGCGCGTGCGCGCCGGTTGCGATCGCGATCGCACCGACGCAGCTAAGCGCCAGGAAAGACGGGATATGTGTGGATATGGACATGAACAGAAGCCCCCTTTTGTTGTCGAGGGCCTGCTATTGCGAGTTGTTCTCAGAGTCAATGCTATTGAGAATAATTCTTATGTGCTGTCATCCAATTGTCACAGAAAACAGCCAGCAGCGGATGGCGCTGCCCAGATTGGGCGGGCGCGGCGCGGCCAGGCGCGCCGCATCGATGCGGGCGATCAGGGCGTTGAGCGGTATCCCCTCTTCCCCCGCCCGCGCGCGCAGCGCTTCCCAGAAAATCGGTTCAAGGCTGATCGCGGTCTGATGACCAGCGATCGTCACGCTCCGCTTGGCGGGCGGCGCGAAGGGAGAGGCCCCGGCGGACCGGGCCGGCGGAGCCTCATCCTCCCCCATCAATACATGTGCTGCCCGCCATTGATGGACAATGTGCTGCCGGTGACGAAACCGGCTTCCTCGCTGCACAGGAAAGCGACGCCGCGCGCGATCTCGCTGGCATGGCCGAGACGGCCGACCGGAATCTTCGCCACGATCTTTTCCAGAACGGCGGGCGGAACGGCGGCGACCATGTCGGTGTCGATATAGCCGGGCGCGATGGCGTTCACGGTGATGCCGTATTTCGCGCCTTCCTGCGCCAGCGCCTTGGTAAAGCCGTGGATGCCGGATTTGGCCGCGGCATAGTTCACCTGCCCATATTGACCGGCCTGCCCATTGACCGAACCGATATTGACGATGCGGCCCCAGCCCCGTTCCCGCATGCCGCCGAAGGTCGCCTTCGCCATGTTGAAGCAGCCGCCCAGGTTGATGCGCATCACTTCATTCCAGTCGTCGAAGCTCATCCGCGCCAGCACGCCGTCGCGCGTGATGCCCGCATTGTTGATGACGATATCGATCGGGCCCAGTTTTTCCGCGATGGCCGCGCACCCGTCGAGGCAGGCCTGATGATCGCCCACATCCCATCGGAAGGCCTCTATGCCGGTCCTGTCGGAAAAGGCGCGCGCCTTTTCGTCATTGCCCGCATAGTTGGCGGCCACCGTATAACCCATTTCCCTGAGGGCCAGACTGATCGCTTCACCGATACCGCGCGTTCCGCCCGTGACGACAGCAACCTTGCTCATAAAACCCTCCTAAAAATTCAACCGGAAACCCTCACTCACTCCATCCATCCCGCCAGTTCCCGGCGGATCAGATTCTCATACAGTTTGATAGCCTCCTCAGAGGCGTTCAAACAAGCCAGACGAGCGAATTTTTGCCCCCCTCCGGCGATAAAATCATCCCGTCCGCGAATGCCGATCTCCTCGATCGTTTCGAGGCAATCGGCCGAAAAGCCGGGGGTCATCACAGCGACCTTGCGGATGCCCTGCGAAGGCAGGCTTTTGAGCACGTCGTCGGTGGCCGGCCCCAGCCATTTGGCGCGCCCGAAACGCGACTGGAAAGTGACCCGGACCTCCCTTCCCAGCGCCTCTTCCATCAGGCGCGCGGTTTCAAGGGACTGGGCATGATAGGGGTCTCCCAGATCCCGCGTCCGCTCCGGCATGCCGTGGAAGCTGGCGATCAGCAGGTCGGGTTCGAAATCGAGCGCCGCCAACTGGCGCCGGGTCGAAGCCTCGAGCGCCGCGATATAGGCCGGATCGTCGAAATAGGGCGGCAGGGTGCGGATGGCGGGCTGGGCGCGCATCCTGCCCAGGGCCTCCGCCGCGCAATCGAAGGCGGTCGCCGTGGTCGCCGCGCAATATTGCGGATAGAGCGGCGCGAGCAGGATGCGATCGCACCCCGCCTCCCCCAGCGCCGCGAGCCGCGCGGCGATCGACGGACGGCCATAGCGCATGGCCCAGTCGACCGTCACCCGCCCCCCGAACCGTCCCGCCAGCGCGGCGGCGGCGGCGCGGGTGTTGACCGCGAGCGGGGAGCCCTCCTCCGTCCAGACCTGCGCATAGGCGTGGGCGGACTTGCGCGGGCGCGTGAGCAGGATCGGCCCGCGCAGGATCGGCTGCCACAAGAGCTGCGGGATTTCCACGACGCGCGGATCGGACAGGAATTCGGCCAGATAGCGCCGGACCGAAGCGGCGTCCGGCGCGTCGGGCGTGCCCAGATTGATGAGGAGGACGGCGGCGCGGGACATGGATCAATCCTGGGAAAGAAGCGGCAGGCTGCGAAAACGCTGGCCGGTGACGGTGAACAGGGCGTTGGCGATAGCGGGCGCCACCAGCGGCGCGGCGATTTCCGTCGCGCCGGCGGGCGGCGCGGTCGAGCGGATGAGTTCCACCGTGACTTCCCCTATGTCGGCCAGCCGGGGCAGGTTCATGCGGCCCAACATGGCGCGGGCGGGCATCGCCTTGTCATAGGGGACCGACGCGCCCATGGCATAGGCGAGGCCGTAGACCAGGCCGCTTTCCACCTGCTGCCGGGCGATGTCGGGATTGACCTGGTCGCCGCAATCGACCGCCGCGACCATCCGGCCGACGGTCAGCCTGCCGCCGGCGATCCCCGCCTCCACCAGCACCGCGCCGAAGGCATCGCCGATGCGGTGCGCGGCGATGCCCTGCCCGCTGCCCGCTATGCCGCCCTGCCATCCGCCCATGGCGGCGGCGGTGGACAGGCAATGGGCGAGGCGCGGATTGCCGCCCAGCATCTGGATGCGGAAGGACATGGCCTCCATCCGCGCCAGATGGGCGAGTTCGTCCATGAAGCTTTCGGTGAAGAAGGCGCTGTGGAGATGGGCGTTGCTCCGGGTGAAACCCACGGGCAGGCCGACATCCGACGGGTAATGGTCGACGGCCCAGTTGGCGACGGCATAGGGCAGTTCCATGCCCGCCACGGCAAGCCTGGATGCCTTGTCCGCCGTGCGCGCCGCCGCTTCGTGGGGAAGGGCGCCGTCCGCGATGCGGGCCCAGGTCTGGCCCATGGCACAGGGCGCGGCGACCTTGGCCAGCCAGCCTTCTATCGCGCCGCTGCGGCCGAGCTTGCCCGCCATCCGGGCGTGGGCGGGCGCGCCGGGGCGGTCCTGTATGACATCCTCCAGCCGGGACCAGAGGAGCTGCACGGGCCGACCCATGTCGCGCGCGACGAGGGCGGCCTGCACGCCCGCGTCGACATCCATCCTGCGTCCGAAGGAGCCGCCCGCGTGGAGGGGGTAAACCGTCACCGAGGCCCGGCCGATGCCCAGCGCGCCGGCGATGGCGGTGCGGGCCAGTCCGGGGGCCTGCGTGGCGAGCCAGACCTCTGCCCCGGCGTCCGTCACGCGGGCCGTGGCGCACATCGGCTCCAGCGCGAGATGCAATCCGGCGTCCACCCGATATTCGCTGGCCAGGATCGTCGCGCCTTCGAACACGGGCAGAAGATCGCCCCGCGCATGGAGACGGCGGCCATGGGAGCCGTCGAAAGCCTTTTCCAGCGCGGCGTCGATGCTTTCGTCGCCGACCTGCGGGCCATCCAGCATGAAGACGGGATCGGCGAGGTCGAGCGCCTTGTTCGCCGCCCACCAGTTCGTTCCGACGGCCGCGACCCATCTTTCCGTGCGGACCAGCCTGAGGAAGCCGGTGACGCTTTTCGCGGCGGCCTCGTTCAGGCTTTCCAGCCGCGCATCGCCGATCGGGCCTTGGCGGATCGACGCGAAGACCATGTCGGGCAGGCGGATGTCGGCGGCGAAATTATGGCTGCCGTCGAGCTTGGAGGGCGTGTCGAGCCGGGGCAGGTCCTGCCCCGCGAGCCGTCCTTCCATCCCCTGCCGCAAGGGCAGGATTTCGGGGAGGTCGAAGGCGGCCGCTTGCTCGACCACATCGCCCAGGCGGAGCGTGCGCTGCCCTCCGTCGGAGATCAGGCCCTCCTGGATGTCGCAGCTTTCCCACGGCACGTTCCAGCGCTGGCCCGCCGCCTTGCACAGCAGGACGCGCGCGGCCGCGCCCGCATCGCGATAGGCGTCGTGAAACATCGACACGGACGTTCCTCCGCCCGTCAGCATCAGCGCCCTGCGCGTCGCATATTGATCGAGCGCCCAGTCGCCCGCGCCTCCGCCCAGGCGGGTCCAGTCGCTCGCCAGCCAGTCGCGGGCCAGCAGCGTGTTCGCGTAAAGCGGGCTTTCCGGCGCGCCCTGCACGGCGACGGTGCGCCAGTCCGCGCCCAGTTCGTCCGCCAGTATCTGCGGCAGCAGGGTCGTCACCCCCTGCCCCATCTCCAGTTGCGGCACGATGACGATCACCTGCCCGGCCCGGTCGATCTTGAGGAAGGCGTTGAAGACCGTTTCGCCCGGCGCGGCGTTGAGATTGGGCTTGTAGCTGCGCGGCCAGACCGCCCATGCGAGCAGCAGGCCCGCCCCGGCCCCTCCGCCGACGAGCAGGGTGCGGCGGTCGATCCCCTGCCTGCCCCTGCCTTTCTGCCTTAGCGGTGTGCGCCCCATATCCCGACTGATAGAGAGCGGCACAGGCGCTGCATAGCCTTATTCGGAGGCGATGGGGGCCAGGCCGAGGCGCGGGATTTCGATCGCCGGGCAGCGGTCCATCACGACCTTGAGGCCGGCGGCTTCCGCCCGCGCGGCCGCTTCATCGTTGACGACGCCGATCTGCATCCAGATCGCCTTCGCCCCGGCGGCGATGGCGTCGTCCACCACCTCGCCCACCGCATCGCTGCGGCGGAAGATGTCCACCATGTCGATGGGCACGCCGATGTCGGACAGCCGGTCCCAGACGAACTCGCCATGCACATGCTCGCCCGGGATCTGCGGGTTCACGGGCAGGACGCGATAGCCATGGTCCTGAAGCGCCTTCATGACGCCATAGCTGGGGCGGTCGGGACGGTCGGAAATGCCCACCAGCGCGATGGTGCGGGTTTCGTTGAGCAGATCGGCGATGTCCTGCGGCGCGGTCAGCGGCATAAGCGGCCTCCTTGGTTGCTGTCCCCCAGATGGGAGAGACGCGGCGGAAGACAAGACGTTCCGATGGTTCTAATTACTTGGATCCGCAGTTCGGCTCATTATTTTCCGACAGAATCGTTTGACAGCTGCGAGGATATCATCGGCGGGTTTGACCCATTTGCAGGGCTTGGGTTTCTCGTTGCAGGCGGCGATATCGGCGAGTTCCGCCGTTGATCAGCGACACTCAATGCCAAAACGTCCGCCGACGACCAGCCATGCCTCCTGCCATCGCAAAAAACATATGCAATGCAGCTTACTTCAGTTCCAGATGACCAGGGTCAGGGCCCATTGATTTCGTGGAGATAGCGTGATTGAAGTCCTCTTGGGGGCCTTTGAAGGATGAGTGATTTGTTCTGGCCGAGGGACGAGCAGATGGCGCGGCTTGCGCGGTATCCGATCCAAAGACCGTCATGATGGATGCGACCTATTTGAAAGCGCACCGCACGGCCTCGAGCCTGCGGGTAAAAAAGCGGACCTTGGGCGACTGATCGGACGCACCAAAGGAGGCATGGAAATCCCCGAACAAGACCGTCAAATACGACAATCGCCGCTACAAACGACGCAACCACATCAAGATCATGTTCGGAAGGATCAAGGACTGGCCGTGGGTCGCTACGCGCTACGAAAGGTGCCCCATGGCCTTCTTCCCAGCCATCGCTCTCTCCCTACCGTCATCTTCCGGCTCTCATCAATGAAGCCTGAACCTAAATGCGGTGTCACCGCAAACAGGTGCCACCGCCTCCGTCGTTGGTCCGCCGCAGTCGGCCGACATGCTTCAGAAACGGGGCATACCGAACCGGGAGACCGTTACGCTGACCCCAATCATGCCGGCGGCGATACCTCGTTCCCGCCGTCCCCCTCTTTCCACCGCCGGACCTTACCGCTATCGATGTCGAACAAATCGAGAATGCGGCCAACGCCATGGTCGACGACATCATCCAGCGAGGCAGGCTTCGCGTAAAATGCGGGGACAGGCGGCGCGATGATCGCGTTCATTTCCGAAAGCTGGGTCAATGTTCGCAAATGACCGGTATGCAACGGCGTTTCCCGCACCATCAGCACCAGGCGCCTCCGCTCCTTGAGCACGACATCGGCCGCTCGGGTGAGCAAGGTTGAGGTATTGCCGGTCGCGATTTCGGCAGCGGTCCGAATGGAACAGGGGGCGACGATCATGCCAGCGGTGCGCACCGAGCCACTGGCAATGGATGCGCCGATATCCGCGATCGGGAACCAGCGCGTGGCCCGGTCACGGATTTCCTTGATATCCATGCCCAATTCTTCCTCGATTGTCCGCTGGCCGGCCTTGCTGACGACCAGAAACGTCTCCCGCCCCAGTTCAGCGAGAACCTCCAGCAGGCGAACGGCATAGACAGCCCCCGAGGCACCGCTGATCCCAATGATGATGGGAAGGCTCATTGGCGTATAACCCCGATTAGATGCTCTTCACCGTGTATGATCGTCATTCTGCTTCCTCGATATAGGCCATAATAGCGCTTCACGCAGCTTGCCGATAAGCTCTTCCGGGCAATACTTCTTGGCCGGCATTCATAATCCCTTTCGTAATCCAAAATATCATCAGTTTTGGACCACTCGGAAGGGGGCAGATCATGCCGTGCAGACAAGGGAGATGATGCTCTTCTCTTCCGTTGCAACAATTACCCGACGCGACCTCCCTTGACGCATGTGATTCGACTCCCGGCCAGCAGCACGACATGGCGCCTGCCTGCAACCTGATCCGCGGCATCCCGGCGGGCAAGCTTCTTGCCGATCGCGCCTATGACGCCGACAGCTCACATCACCTCATCCACGAGCAAGGTGGCGGGCCGGTTATCCTGCCCCGCCGCCATCGCAAATATCATCATCGCCATGATCGCATCGCCTACAAGCAGCGATGGGGCGTCGAAGGCTCTCTCGCCAAGCTCAAGCAATGGCGCCATGTCACAACCCGTTACGACAAGCTCGCCAGCAGCAGGCTATGGATCAAATGAATAAATCGTCACTACAAGCTAGCGGAGATTTGGGTGGGATGACGGATTTAGACCATTTTCAGACATTCTTTCTTCCTCCCCCCTGAAGGGAGCGGCTTATGTCCGCTCCTCACCCAAAACCGCCATCCCGAACGAAGCCGCTATTCCCGCCCCGCCCGGATCGCCGCGCCCCCCGCAAAGGGCGTGATCGCCACCAGCATCAGGGAGGCCGCGCCCAGGAATTTGAGCGCCGCGCCGCTCCCGTCCCCCAGCGTCCCCGCGCCGAAGATCAGCAGCGGCACCGCCAGCGGCAGGGCCAGCAGCCCCGCCAGCGCCCCACTCGACCGCAGCCCGGCGGTCAGCGTCGCCACCAGCAGCCCCAGCGCCGCCAGCGCGGGCGTCCCGATCAGCAGCCCCGCCTCCAGCAACAGCACCGTCACCCCATCCAGTTTCAGCAGCGCGGCGGCGGGCAGCGTCGCGATCATCAGCGGCGGCCCGAATCCCAGCCAATGCGCGACCAGCCGCGCCAGCACGATCATCTCCTCGCCAATGCCGCGCAATGCGATCTGGTCCAGCACGCCCGCCTCCCTGTCCGGCGTCACCAGCCGGTCGACCGGCAACAGGCTGGCAAGCAGCGCCGCGATCCACAACATGCCGCCGCCGGTCCGCCGCAGCAGCGCCGCGTCAGGCCCCACGGCAAAGGGATAGAGGCTCGCCACCAGCAGCAGGAAGGCAACCGGCAGCCACAGCCCCGCCGAACGCCATGCCTGCCCCAGGTCGCGGCGGGCGAGCAGCCATAGGGTCCTCATGCGCTCTCCGCCTCCGCCGCGTGGGCGCGCAGGTCGATCCGCACATCATCGGCCAGCGGCAGGGACTGGTGCGACGCCGCCAGCACGATGCCGCCCGTCTCCAGATGCCGGGCCACCGCCGCGCCCAGAAGGCCGAGCGAGGCATCGTCCAGCCCGTTGCCCGGCTCGTCCAGCAGCCACACCGCCGCGCCCGACGCGATCACGCGCGCCAGCATCGCCCGCTTGCGCTGCCCGGTGGACAGCATCCGCACCGGCAAGTCGGCGAGCGGCCGCAGCGCCATCGCCTCCAGCGCGCCTTCCACCGCTCCGCCGTCCACCTCGTCCAGCCGCGCCCAGAAGCCCAGCGCCTTGCGCAAGGGCCGCTCCATGTCCAGCGCCAGCCGCTCATCGGCCAGCGCCAGGCCGCCGCGCCGCTCGACCGTTCCGGCAAGGGCGGGCAGCAGCCCCGCGCAAATCCGCAGCAAACTCGATTTGCCGATGCCGTTGGGACCAGTGAGAAGCGCGCTCCCCCCTGCTGCCAGATCGAGCGATACGCCACGGAACAGCATCCGCCCGCCGCGCAGGCAGGCCACGTCCGACAGGCGCAGCGCCGCGTCCCTCATGGCGCGACCATGTCCTCCAGCACATGCATGTCGAGGTCGGACAGGCCGAAATGATGGCCGATCTCATGCACGACGACATGGGTGATGAGCGCATCCAGCGCCACGCCCGTTTCCACCCATTCGTCCAGCAGCGGACGGCGGAACAGGTGGACGGTGGGCGGCGCGTCCCCGGTCTGCGCTTCATGGCCGACGGGCCGTCCGCTATAAAGGCCGGTGAGGCCAAAGGGGTCGTCGATCTCCATCTCCTTGAGCAGCTGTTCGTCGGCGAAATCCTCGACGAACAGCACGACATGGGACAGATGCGCGGCGAAGGGATCGGGCAGGCGGCTCAGGGCTTCGAGCGCCAGCGTTTCGATCTCTTCCTTCGACGGCGCGAAACGCGGCGGTTGACGGGTGTCGGACATGGCTGCGACATAAGCGAAAGCAGATTGCGAGGATAGTCAAATGGTTGGTAAACTCGATGGCGAAGAGCGGGCACGGGCGCTGGAGGCGCTCCCCCGATGGACGCCGGTCAGCGATCCGGACGGCATCCGGCGCCGCTTCGCCTTCGCCGATTTCAACGAAGCCTTCGGTTTCATGACCCGCGTCGCCCTGCTGGCGGACAAGGCGGATCATCATCCCGAATGGTCGAACGTCTATAATCGCGTCGACATCACGCTCACCACCCATGACGCAGGCGGCCTGTCCCGCCGCGACACCGACATGGCGGCGGCGATCGACGCTTTGCTGGAGGGGTGACAGTACGGCCGGGGTTGTTACGGTTCGGAGTCATGTAATAGCGGGTTTCGGCTGGAGGGCACATAAGCCACCCCCAACCGCCATCAACCCTTCGCGGCGATCCCCTCCGCCACCTTCTGCGCAATGGCGCGGAACGACTGCCCGAAGGCGTCGTCGCCCGCCGCCGGGGGGTCGCCCGCGTCGGAGCGGCGGCGGATGTCGATGGCGAGGGGGATGCGGCCGAGGAAGGCCATGCCCATCTCCTTCGCCGCCGCTTCCGCGCCGCCCGCGCCGAAGGGATCGGAAACCTCGCCGCAATGGGGGCAGGCATAGCCCGCCATATTCTCGACAAGGCCGATCAGGGGCACATGCGCCTGCTCGAACAGATTGACCGCGCGGGTCGCGTCGATCAGCGCCAGGTCCTGCGGCGTGGAGACGATCACCACGCCCGCGGGCTTGTGCTTCTGGATCATCGAAAGCTGGATGTCGCCGGTGCCCGGCGGCATGTCGACGATCAATGTGTCCACATCGCCCCAATCGGCGTCGATGAGCTGCCCCAGCGCATTGCTGACCATCGGCCCGCGCCATGCCAGCGCGCGGCCCGGCTCCACCAGATGCGCCATGGAGAGCATCGGGATGCCCAGCGGACCCTGCACGGGGATCAGATGCTTGTCGCGGGCCTGCGGCTTCTGGTCCTCGCTCGCCATCAGGCGCGCCTGCGAAGGGCCGTATATGTCCGCGTCGACCAGCCCGATGCGATGGCCGAGGCGCTTCAACGCCACCGCCAGATTGGCCGAGAGCGTGGATTTGCCTACCCCTCCCTTGCCCGAGGCGACGGCAATGATCCTGCGCCCCTTGCGTTCGGATGTCAGGGCGATGCGCACGTCGTTCACCCCCTCCACGGTCAGCGCGCCTTCGCGGATGGCGGCGGAAACGGCGTCGCGCCGGTCGGCGGTCAGGCCGCCTACTTCCAGAACGAGGGTCATGACGCCGTCCTTGACGCGCGGCGCGCTGGCGCGTCCATCGGTCAGGGCCCGGAGCCGGGCGGCGAAGCTGTCGAGATCGGTCATGGCCGCCGTCCTAGAACCTTTGGACGGGGGGCGGAAAGGCCCTTTTGCCCGGCGGCTTCGATTTCGCCGGAAACGCTTTCAAACAATATAACCGACAAAGGGCACTGTTTTTCGTCGCTAAGCCTTCCTATAGAGTGGGCATGAAGAGAATTTTCGGGTGGATGCCCGGCATCGCGAGCGGCATGGCTCAGGGGCCATGGGGCGGGAAAAGCGACGGGCCGGATGGCAAGGACGGACCGGGCAAGGGCGGCGACGGGGGCGATGGCGGCCCGCGCAATCCCTGGACGCAGCCGGGCAGATCGGGAGGGCAGAAAGGCCCCTCCGCGATCGAGGAATTGCTGCGCCGCAGCCGAGAGAGCTTTGGCGGCGGCGGGGGCGGCGGCTTCGGCAACCTGCCGCAGCGGCCCAACGGCAAGGCGCTCTGGCCGCTTGCCATCGGCATCCTGATCCTGCTGTGGCTGGCGCTGACCTGCTTCCATCGCGTCGGCCCGCAGGAGCGCGGCGTCGTCACGCTGCTGGGCAAATATAGCCGTACGCTGTCGCCGGGCATCAGCCTGACGCTGCCCGCGCCGTTCGAAAGCGTGAAGACCGTCGATGTCGAGGAAATCCGCACCATCGACATCGGATCGGCGAGCGCGGAAAGCGAGAATCTGGTGCTGACGGGCGACCAGAACATCATCGACCTCGCCTATTCGGTGCGCTGGAACATCCGCAATCCGGAACTCTATCTGTTCCAGCTGGCCGATCCCGACACGTCCGTCCGCGAAGTCGCCGAAAGCGCGATGCGTTCGGTGGTCGCCAGCGTCAGCCTGGACGATGCGCTGGGCGCGGGGCGCACGGAGATCGAGCAGCAGGTCGAACTGCGGATGCAGGAGATACTGGACGGCTATAAGTCCGGCATCCGGGTGCAGGGCGTCGCGATCAAGCAGGCCGATCCGCCGACCGCCGTCAACGACGCGTTCAAGGCCGTGTCCGCCGCGCAGCAGACCGCGCAGACCTATCTCAACGAAGCGCGCGCGGCCGCGCAGCAGGTGACGGCCAAGGCGCAGGGCGAGGCCGCGGCCTTCGACAAGGTGTACGAGCAATACCGGCTCTCGCCCGAAGTGACCCGCCGACGCATGTATTATGAAACCATGGAGGGCGTTCTGTCCAACGTCGACAAGACGATCGTGGAGGGCGGCAACGTCACCCCCTATCTGCCTTTGCCGGAACTGAAGAAACGGGCGCAGGCCGCCGCGCCGACGCAGGGCGACACGACGCAGGCCGAGGGGAACCGCTGATGCCCGCGTTCCAACGCCACCCCATCGCCATCGCGCTGATCGTCATCGCGGCGCTGCTGCTAATCGGCAGCACCGTCGCCATCGTGCCGGAAACCAAGCAGGGCGTCGTCGTCCGCTTCGGCGATCCCAAGGCGATCATCAACCGTTTCCGGCCCAACGAAAGCTTCGGCAAGACCGGGGCGGGCATCATCCTGCGCTGGCCGTTCATCGACCAGATCGTGTGGATCGACAAGCGCGTCCTGTCCGTCGAGATGGAGCGGCAGCAGGTGCTGTCGACCGACCAGCTCCGCTTGCAGGTGGACGCCTTCGCCCGTTACCGCATCGTCGATCCGCTGCGCATGTATATCGCGGCGGGGAGCGAGGAGCGCGTGTCCGACGCGCTGCGCCCGATCCTGGGATCGGCGCTGCGCAACGAACTGGGCAAGCGGCCCTTCGCGGCGCTGCTCAGTCCCGAGCGCGGCCAGGTGATGCAGAATATCGAGGCGGGGCTGGACCGCGTGGCGCGGCAATATGGCGCGGAGATCGTCGATGTCCGCATCAAGCGCGCCGACCTGCCCGACGGCACGCCGCTGGAAAGCGCCTTTACCCGGATGCGCACCGCGCGCGAGCAGGAAGCGCTCACTATCCGCGCGCAGGGCGCCAAGCAGGCGCAGATCATCCGCGCCGAAGCCGACGCGAATGCGGCGCGCATCTATGCCGAAAGCTTCGGCAAGGACCCGCAGTTCTACGATTTCTATCGGGCGATGCAGTCCTACCGCTATACCTTCGCGACGGATCGGCAGGGGCAGACCAACATGATCCTGTCACGAGACAACGAATTCCTGCGGCAATTCCAGGGTCGATGAGGTCATTACGGAACCAGTGCCATTCAATATGGGTTAAGGCGGGGCGGCGCATCGAGGATTCCCCAAGAGTCCCGCCCTTCCATTCTCGAAGATCATGAGAGGACCGTCACGAGTGCGTTACGCTTATGCCATTACCGGCGCCCTGCTGCTTGGCGGCACCGCCATCGCCGTCACCTCAAGCTCCAATGTCGGCGCGCAGACCGCGCAGAATGAAGGGATGCAGGCCGCCGCCCCGGCGGGCGCGCCCGCCAGCCTCGCCGACATGGTGGAAAAACTGCAACCCGCCGTGGTCAACATCTCGACCAAGCAGCGGGTGCAGGTGCAGAACCCCTTCGCCGGCACGCCCTTCGGCGACCTGTTCGGTTTCGGGCAGGGCGGCGGCGGCGGCCAGCCGCAAACGCGGCAGGCGCAGTCGCTGGGTTCGGGCTTCATCATCTCGCCCGACGGCTATATCGTCACCAACAACCATGTGGTGTCGGCGGGCGCGGAAGGCGCGAGCGTCGATTCGATCACGGTGACGCTCACCAACCGGGAGGAATATTCCGCGAAGCTGGTGGGCCGCGATCCCGCGACCGACATCGCGGTGCTGAAGATCGACGCCAAAAAGGCGCTGCCCTTCGTCAAGTTCGGCGACAGCACCCGCGCCCGCGTGGGCGACTGGGTGGTGGCGATCGGCAACCCCTTCGCCCTTTCGGGCACGGTGACGGCGGGCATCATCTCCGCCCTGCATCGCGGGACTGGCGGCACCTACGACAAGTTCATCCAGACCGACGCGTCGATCAACCAGGGCAATAGCGGCGGTCCCATGTTCGACATGAACGGCAATGTGATCGGCATCAACAGCCAGATCCTGTCGCCTTCGGGCGGCAATGTCGGCATCGGCTTCGCCATTCCGTCGGAACAGGCAGCCCCCATCGTCGACACGCTGCGCAAGGGGCAGTCGGTCAAGCGCGGCTATCTGGGCATCCAGATCACGCCGCTGGGCGAGGACATGGCCGATTCGCTCGGTCTCGCCAAGAATCGCGGCGAGTTCGTGCAGGGCGTGGAACCGGGCAAGGGCGCCGACAAGGCCGGGATCAAGGCGGGCGACGTGATCGTCAGCGTGGCGGGCCAGGAAGTGACGCCGGACCAGAATCTGTCATCCATCGTCGCCAACCAGGCCATCGGCGCGCGCGTGCCGATCGTCATCATCCGCAACGGCCAGCGGCAGAATGTGACCGCCATCGTCGGTGAGCGGCCACCCGAGGACCAGCTCAACAGCTTCGCGCCGCAGGACGATGACGAACTGGGCCAGCAGAACAGCCAGCCCGACAACGGACAGGCGGCGCAGAAGTCGCTCGGCATCTCCGCCATCCCGCTGACCCCCGGCATCATCCGCCAGCTTGGCATTCCGGCCGATACGCGCGGCATCGCCATCACGGCGGTCGACGCCTCCACCGATGCGGGCGCGAAGGGCCTGCGCCGCGGGGATGTCATCATCAGCGCCAATAACCGCCCGGTCGCCAGCCAGGCCGAACTGGACGCGGCGGTGAAGCAGGTATCGTCGCAGGGCCGGGCCGCGATCCTGTTGCAGGTATTGCGGCGCGGACAGCCGCCGATCTTCCTGCCGGTGCGGTTGCGCGACAAATAAGGCGGGATAGGATAAGCGGATCATGATGGGCCGCGCTTATCGGGAGGTCTGTTGCGGACTGACCGATAAGCGCGGCCCAATGCTTTTGTAGGAGCATGGGGCAATGAGCGACGGCATTTTCATCGGATTGGGCGCGCCGGAAAAGGACGGCGGCTTGCCCCAATATCTGAATCTGCGGCGGGCCAACCGCCACGGCCTGATCGCCGGGGCGACCGGCACGGGCAAGACGGTGACGTTGCAGGGCATAGCGGAAAGCTTTTCGGCGCTGGGCGTGCCGGTGTTCCTTTCCGACGTGAAGGGCGACCTGTCGGGCATCTCCATGGCCGGATCGCCCACCGCGAAGAATGCGGACAAGCTGGTCGAGCGGGCCAGGGAAATCGGCCTCGAAAATTACAGCTATGCCGACAATCCGGCGATCTTCTGGGATCTCTATGGCGAGCAGGGCCATCCGATCCGCACCACCGTCAGCGAGATGGGGCCGCTGCTGCTTTCCCGCCTGATGGGCCTCAACGACACGCAGGAAGGCGTGCTGTCCATCGCCTTCAAATATGCCGATGAGGAAGGGCTGCTGCTGCTCGATCTGGGCGACCTGCAATCCATGCTCGCCTATTGCGCGGAGAATGCGGACAGCCTGTCGGCCCGCTACGGCAATGTCACCAAGGCCAGCGTGGGGGCGATCCAGCGGCAATTGCTCCAGCTGGAAAGCCAGGGCGGCGCGCATTTCTTCGGCGAGCCTGCGCTCGACATCCACGACTTCCTGAAGGTGGACGACAAGGGCCGGGGCTATATCAACATCCTGGCCGCCGACAGGCTGATGCAGAGCCCGAAGCTCTATGCGACTTTCCTGCTGTGGCTGCTGTCCGAACTGTTCGAGACGCTTCCCGAAGTGGGCGATCCGGACAAGCCGGTGCTGGTCTTCTTCTTCGACGAGGCGCATCTGCTGTTCGACGACGTGCCCCCCGCCCTGGAGGACAAGATCGAGCAGGTCGTGCGCCTGATCCGATCCAAGGGCGTGGGCGTCTATTTCGTGACGCAGAACCCCATCGACATTCCCGAAGCGGTGGCGGGACAGCTTGGCAACCGGGTGCAGCATGCGTTGCGCGCCTTCACGCCGCGCGACCAGAAGGCGATCAAGGCGGCGGCGGACACCTTCCGCATCAATCCCGACCTAAACGTCGAAACCGCCATCACGGAACTGAAGGTGGGCGAGGCGCTGGTCTCGCTGCTTCAGGAGGATGGGTCGCCCGGCATCGTGCAGCGCACCTTGATCGCCCCGCCCCGCTCTCGGCTGGGTCCGGTGGATGCCAAGGAACGGGCGATCATCCAGTCCATCTCGCCCTGTACCGGCAAATATGACACGGCGGTCAATCGGGAATCGGCGCAGGAAATCCTCGCCGCGCGCGGACAGGCGGCGGCCGCCGCCGCCGAAGCGGCCAAGGCGCAGGCGGAAGCCGACAAGGCCGCCGCCGCGCAGGCCAAGGTCGAGGCGAAGCAGCGCGAGCAGGAGTTGAAGGAGCAGGCGCGCCGGGACGCCGCCGCCGCGCGGGAAGCGGCCAAGCCGTCCGCGCTCGACAAGGCGGTACAGTCCGCCACCCGCTCCGCCGCTTCCTCGGTCGGGCGGCAGGTCGCCAATGAACTGGGCCGCGCCGTCTTCGGCGGGTCGAGCCGCAAATCGTCCGGCGGCATCGCGGGCAAGCTGGTGCGGGGCATATTGGGGGGACTCTTCAAATAGCTGCCCATGGCGGCGAATGGTCCCTTCCCCCGCGCCGATGATGACGGTATCATAATGGTTCAGACAGGGAGGACGGCAGCATGTCGGCACGGCGCGGGATTTTCACGATAACGGCTTTGACAGTCGGGCTGATGGCCGGTCCGGGCGCCTTCGCGCAAAGCCATGGCGACCTGCACCGCGCCGTGGACGCCGCGATCCTGAGCGACGTGGCCGCCGACCGGCAGGCGGAGCGGGAGGCGAAACGCCAGCCCTATGCCTCGCCCGGCGGCTATGGCTCCATCGCGACGGCGGGGGCCGCGCGCGACGCCTGTTCGGAAAAGGCACTCGCGCAAGCGGGCATGGGCGCGCGGATACTCGGCACGCCCAGCGCAAGCACCATGTCGACCGGCTGGGAAGTGGAAGGCATGGTGGGGTCTACGTCCGATTCCGTCCCGTTCGTCTGCTCGGTACGCAACGGTTCGGTGACCGGCATCCTGTTGCGGCGCGGGGAATAGCGGCCTGGAGGATCGTCCCTTCCTCCGTTCGGGCCGGGCGAAGAGGCTGGGTTCGGCCAAGGGGTCAAAATCGGGCAGTTGTTGCCGTTCCTTCACCCCGTTCGGGCTGAGCTTGTCGAAGCCCTCCACTCAGCGGAGCGAAGTGGCCTCCCTACGGTCGGCCGTGCCCTTCGACTTTGCTCAGGGCGAACGGAGTCAGGAAAGCAGACCGTCCGCTATCCACCCAAAACCGCCTCGCCGGACCGCTCGGCGGCGCGCTGTGCGGGCGGTTTTCGCCGGCGCCATAGCCGGAGCATGGAAGCGGCAAGAATAACTGCCTGCCTTTGCGCGCGCTATGGTTGCCGTTTGCAACGCAGCCCGGCTAAGGAGAGCGCATGACGTCCCCCGCCCCGTCCCGGCATCCGCTGCGCTTTCGCGATTTCCGTGCGTATCTGGCGGGCCGTTTCGCGGCGGTGCTGGCCCAGTACAGCATGATGATCGTGCTGGGATGGCAGGCCTATAATGTCGCGCGCGAGACGATGAGCACATCGGGCGCGGCGGCGCAACTGGGGTTGATCGGGCTCGCCCAGTTCGTGCCGCTGTTCTTCCTGACGCCGGTGAGCGGATGGGTCGCCGATCATTTCGACCGGCGCATGATCGTGCGGATCACCCTGTTGCTGCTGGCGCTTTCCGCCGGGCTGCTGGCGGTCGCGACATGGGAGGGGTGGGTCAGCCTGCCGCTGATCTTCAGCATCGCCGCCGTCGTCGGCATCGCGCGCGCCTTCAACGGCCCGGCCTATAGCGCGCTAGCCCCCAATCTGGTGCCGCGCGAAGTCCTGCCCAACGCCATCGCCATTTCCAGCGTGGTCTGGCAGACCGGCATGATCGCGGGGCCGGCCCTGGGCGGCTATGCCTATGCGATGGAGCCGTGGGGCGCCTATGCGCTGGCGGCGGCGCTGTTCGCCGTCGCGCTCGTGTGCATGATGCTGATCGGGCCGGTGCCGCAGCCGCCGCGCGACACCACGCGCCATCCGATCCGGCAAATGGTCGACGGTTTCGCCTATGTCCGCACCAACCGGCTGGTGCTGGCCACGATCACGCTGGACCTGTTCGCGGTGCTGCTGGCAGGCGCGACCGCGCTGCTGCCGATCTATGCGCGCGACATCCTGCATGTGGGATCGAAGGGACTGGGCCATCTGGCCGCGGCGCCCGGTATCGGCGCGGGCATCACGGCGCTATACTTCTCCTTCCGGCCGATGAAGAAGGAAGTGGGCCTGAAAATGCTGGGATCGGTGATCCTGTTCGGGCTTGCCACCATCCTCTTCGGCTGCACCGCCTTCATGCCGCGCAGCATCGCGATGGAGGTGGGGATCGCCGCCCTGATCGGGCTGGGCAGCGTGGACATGATATCGGTCTATGTCCGGCAATCGCTGATCCAGCTTCACACGCCCGACGCCATGCGCGGCCGCGTGTCGAGCCTGTCGCAACTCACCATCTCCGCCTCCAACGAACTGGGGGAAGCGGAGTCCGGTTTCCTCGCCGCGCTGGTCGGGCCGATTGCGGCCGTGATCGGCGGCGGAATCGGCGCTATCGTCATCACCCTTGCCTGGGCGCGGCTCTTTCCCGAACTGCGCCTTGCACGCACATTCGACCCACCCGACATAAGGGAGGCGGACATCAGCCAGGAGAAGTCCTCATGAAAGCTGCGAATATCCTCGAAACCATCGGCAACACGCCGCATATCCGCGTCAACAAGCTGTTCGGCGACGCGGAGGTGTGGATCAAGTCGGAACGCGCCAACCCCGCCGGGTCGATCAAGGACCGCATCGCCCTCGCCATGATCGAGGCGGCGGAGGCGTCGGGCGAACTGAAGCCCGGCGGCACCATCATCGAGCCCACGTCGGGCAATACCGGCGTCGGCCTGGCCATGGTCGCGGCGGTCAAGGGCTACAAGCTGATCCTCGTCATGCCCGAAAGCATGTCGATCGAGCGGCGGCGGCTGATGCTCGCCTATGGCGCCAGCTTCGACCTGACCCCGCGCGAGAAGGGGATGAAGGGCGCCATCGAACGCGCGCTGGAGCTGATCGACCAGACGCCGGGCGCGTGGATGCCCCAGCAGTTCGAGAACCCCGCCAATATCGACGTGCATGTCCGCACCACCGCGCAGGAGATCGCGAACGACTTCGCCGACACGCCGATCGACGCCATCGTCACCGGCGTGGGCACCGGCGGGCATATCACGGGCGTGGCCGAGGTGCTCAAGAAGCTGTGGCCCGACCTCAAGGTCTATGCGGTCGAGCCCACCCTCTCCCCCGTCATCAGCGGCGGGCAGCCGGGGCCGCACTCCATCCAGGGCATCGGCGCGGGCTTCATCCCGGCGAACCTGCACACGCAGCTTCTGGACGGCGTGATCCAGGTCGATCCCGCCGACGCCAAGGACTATGCCCGCCGCGCGGCGAGCGAGGAAGGGATGCTGGTGGGCATCTCCTCCGGCGCGACGCTGGCGGCGATTGCGCAGAAGATCAAGGAACTGCCCGCCGGGAGCCGCGTTCTGGGCTTCAACTATGACACCGGCGAACGCTATCTGTCCGTCCCCGACTTCCTGCCGGAATAAGAGCAGCCGGTAGCGGCATGACGGAAAACCTCCATCGCCAGGAGCCGCATCCCGCGATGTGGCTCCTCTGGTTCATGCTGTTCGTCGGCCTGCCGGTGGCGGTCGCGAACTGGGAAGCGCGGGAACGGCTTCCGGCGGCCCCGCGCCCGGCCGCCGCCGCGCCTGCGGGCCAGGCGATCCGGCCCCCCAGCCCTCCCCCGCCGGTCGAGCCGGTGGAAATCTACGACCTCGACGCGGGTCAGGCGCGGGCGCTCAATGCCGCCGTGCCCTTTTCCCGCGCGCCCAATCCGGCGGCGCGGCCCTTCGTCTTTCAAGGATCGCAAGACGATCTGGCGCGGGCGACGGACTGCCTTGCCGCCGCGCAGCTTTATGAGGCGGGCAACGATGCGGTGGGCGAACGGGCGGTCGCGCAGGTGGTGCTCAACCGGGTGCGGCATCCCGCCTTCCCCAAGACCGTCTGCGGCGTCGTCTTTCAGGGTCAGGAACGGGCGACGGGATGCCAGTTCACCTTCACCTGCGACGGGGCGCTCGCCCGCACCTATAGCCCGGCGGCATGGGAACGGGCGCGGGAGATCGCGAAACGGGCGCTGGCGGGCCAGGTGTTCAAGCCGGTGGGCTATGCCACCCACTATCATACCGACTGGGTGGTGCCCTATTGGAGCGGCAGCCTGGACAAGGTGACGGCGGTGGGCACGCATCTGTTCTTCCGTTGGAAGGGATGGTGGGGCACGCCGCCCGCCTTTCGCAAGCCGGGCGAAACGGGAGAACCCCTGATCGCCCGGATCGCCCGCCTGTCCACCGCGCACCGGGGCGGGACGGGAGAGGAGCTGGCAAGCGCGCCGCCCCTTCAGCTCGCGGGCGGGACGGTGGCGGAACTCGCCGCGCAACCGCAGCAGGCGATAGACGACAAGGGGATGCCGGGTATCAGGGTGGTGCTGGTCGCGCCGGGCGGCAGGAGCATATTGGTCGAAATGGCGCGGGACAGCGCGCCGGACAGCTGGCCCGCCATGGCGCGGACTTTCTGCGCCGGGCGACCGGAATGCCGGATCATGGGCTGGCGCGCGGGGACTGGTCCCAGTGCCCTTCCGCTGACGGGCGACCAGATGGAAAGCATGACCTTCGCCTATATCCACAATGCCGCCACGGGGTTGCAGCGGGCGCGGTGGAACTGCGCGCAGTCGCCGCGCGCCAATGCGGCCGAATGCATGGTGCAGCGCGTGCCGGTGGCCCCGGCCAGGGCGGAGGCCGCCGGCGGCCTTGAAGGCGTCAGGCGCAAGGAGCGGTTCGAGACGGTGAAGATCGCCCCTCCCCCGCCGGTGAAGGTCGCTCCCACCGTTCATCCCTGAAAGAGAGTCGCCCCCCTTCACAAGCGGGGTCGGCGGTCCTATATGGCTTTTTGGAAATCCGGTCGTCCCGCCATGTCAGGCGAGAGGATCGGCCCACGGCCTCACCGGGGTCCGAAATCGCGTGGCGCACGGTTTTCGGCGGAATTGGGTGAGTTTGGCGGGTGCACAAGACGCTGGCAGTGCGGATCGGACAGTCCCGGCCCGCACTTTTTTGCGTGGCGAATCGAGTTGAATCCGGCTCGAAAACTCGCCTCGCCAGGCTGAATTTTCGCTGCGATGCGAAAAAATGCGACGAACAAAAGGCAGGATACGCATGGCGACCAAAGCTCTTCCCCCCATCAGCAACACCGGCGCGAAGAAGCGCATCCGCAAGGTGTTCGGCGACATCCACGAAGTGGTGCAGATGCCGAACCTGATCGAGGTCCAGAGGGAGAGCTACGAACAGTTCCTGCGCTCCGATCCCAAGATCGGCTATGTCTCCGGCCTCGAAAAGACGCTGCGCTCCGTCTTCCCGATCCGCGACTTTGCGGGCACGGCGGAAATGGACTTCGTCCATTACGAGCTGGAAGACCCCAAGTACGACGTCGAGGAATGCCGTCAGCGCGGCATCACCTACGCCGCGCCGATGCGCGTTACGCTGCGCCTGATCGTGTTCGAGGTGGACCAGGACACCGAAACCCGCTCCGTTTTGGACATCAAGGAGCAGGACGTGTATATGGGCGACATGCCGCTCATGACGCAGAACGGCACCTTCATCGTCAACGGAACCGAGCGGGTCATCGTGTCGCAGATGCACCGCTCGCCGGGCGTGCTGTTCGACCATGACCGGGGCAAGACCCACTCGTCGGGCAAATATCTCTTCGCCGCGCGCGTCATCCCCTATCGCGGGTCGTGGCTGGACTTCGAGTTCGACGCCAAGGATATCGTCAACGTCCGCATCGACCGCAAGCGCAAGCTGCCGGTCACCGCGCTGCTCTATGCGCTGGGCCTGACGGCGGAGGAAATCCTCGGCTATTTCTACAACAAGGTCGTTTTCGTCCGGGGCGAAGGCGGCTGGCAGATCCCCTATGTCGCCGAGGCATGGCGCGGCCAGAAGCCCGCTTTCGACATCGTGGACGCGAAGTCGGGCGAAGTCGTGTTCGCCGCCGGTCACAAGATCAGCCCCCGCGCCGCCAACAAGGCGGAAAAGGACGGGCTTGAGACGCTGCTGATCCCGACCGAGGAAGTCTATGGCCGCTATTCGGCCTATGACCTCATCAACGAGAAGACGGGCGAAATCTATATCGAGGCCGGTGACGAAGTGTCGCCGGAGAACCTCGAAAAGCTGGACAAGGCGGGCATCGACCGCCTCGAACTGCTGGACATCGACCATGTGACCACGGGTCCGTGGATCCGCAACACGCTGAAGGCCGACAAGGCGGAGGAGCGCGACCAGGCGCTGTCCGACATCTATCGCGTCATGCGCCCCGGCGAGCCGCCGACGAAGGAAACCGCCGAGGCGCTGTTCGCCGGGCTGTTCTTCGACCCGGAACGCTATGACCTGTCGGCCGTGGGCCGCGTGAAGCTCAACATGCGCCTCGACCTCGACGCCGAGGACACGGTGACGACGCTGCGGGTCGAGGATATCCTCGCCGTGGTCAAGGAACTGGTGAACCTGAAGGACGGCAAGGGCGAGATCGACGATATCGACAATCTCGGCAACCGCCGCGTCCGTTCGGTCGGCGAATTGCTGGAGAACCAGTATCGCGTCGGCCTGCTGCGCATGGAGCGCGCGGTCAAGGAACGCATGTCGAGCGTCGACGTGTCGACCGTGATGCCCAACGACCTCATCAACGCGAAGCCCGCCGTGGCCGCTGTGCGTGAGTTCTTCGGCTCCAGCCAGCTTTCGCAGTTCATGGACCAGACCAACCCGCTGTCGGAAGTCACCCACAAGCGCCGCGTGTCGGCGCTTGGGCCGGGCGGCCTGACCCGTGAGCGCGCGGGCTTCGAAGTGCGCGACGTTCACCCGACGCACTATGGCCGCATCTGCCCGATCGAGACGCCGGAAGGCCCGAACATCGGCCTTATCAACTCGCTGGCCACCTTCAGCCGCGTGAACAAATATGGCTTCATCGAAACGCCCTATCGCAAGGTCGTGGACGGCAAGGTGACGAACGACGTCGTCTACCTGTCCGCCATGGAAGAGGCCAAGCACACCATCGCGCAGGCCAACGCCGAGGTGGACGCCAGCGGCGCGCTGACGGAAGACCTGATCTCCGCGCGGGAAGCGGGCGAATTCCTGATGGCGCCCAAGGACCACATCACGCTGATGGACGTCAGCCCCAAGCAGCTGGTGTCGGTCGCGGCCTCGCTCATCCCCTTCCTGGAAAATGACGACGCCAACCGCGCCCTCATGGGATCCAACATGCAGCGCCAGGCGGTGCCGCTGGTGCGTGCCGAAGCCCCGTTCGTGGGCACCGGCATGGAAGGCACGGTGGCGCGCGATTCGGGCGCTGCCATCGCCGCCAAGCGCGCGGGCATCGTCGATCAGGTGGATGCGGCCCGTATCGTCATCCGCGTGACCGGCGACATCGCCGCCGGACAGTCGGGCGTCGACATCTACACGCTCCAGAAGTTCCAGCGGTCGAACCAGGACACCTGCATCAACCAGCGTCCGCTGGTGAAGGTGGGCGACCTGATCGAGGCGGGCGACGTGATCGCCGACGGTCCCTCGACCGAGTTCGGCGAGCTGGCGCTGGGCCGCAACACGCTGGTCGCGTTCATGCCGTGGAACGGCTACAACTATGAGGACTCCATCCTCATCAGCGAACGCATCGTGAAGGATGACGTCTTCACCTCGATCCATATCGAGGAATTCGAGGTCATGGCCCGCGACACCAAGCTGGGGCCGGAAGACATCACCCGCGACATTCCCAATGTCGGCGAGGAAGCGCTGCGCAACCTCGACGAAGCGGGCATCGTCTATATCGGCGCCGAGGTGGAGCCGGGCGACATTCTGGTCGGTAAGATCACCCCCAAGGGCGAAAGCCCGATGACGCCGGAAGAAAAGCTGCTTCGCGCGATCTTCGGCGAAAAGGCGAGCGATGTGCGTGATACGTCGCTGCGTCTGCCGCCGGGCGTCGCGGGCACGGTCGTCGAGGTGCGCGTGTTCAACCGCCATGGCATCGACAAGGACGAGCGCGCCATGGCGATCGAGCGCGAGGAAATCGATCGTCTGGCGAAGGACCGCGAGGACGAGCGCGCGATCCTCAACCGCGCGACCTTCAACCGCCTGCGCGAGATGCTGCTGGGCCAGACCGCCGCGGCGGCGCCCAAGGGCATCAAGAAGGGCGTGGCCATCGACGAGGCTCTGCTGAGCGAAGTCGAGCGCCACGAATGGTGGAAGTTCGCGGTCGAGGACGACAAGGTCCAGAGCGATCTGGAAGCGGTCAAGGCGCAATATGACGAAGCCGTCCGCTCCATCGTCGACAAGTTCGAGGATCGGGTCGACAAGCTCCAGCGCGGCGACGAGCTGCCGCCGGGCGTGCTCAAGATGGTCAAGGTCTTCGTCGCGGTGAAGCGCAAGCTGCAGCCGGGCGACAAGATGGCGGGCCGTCACGGCAACAAGGGCGTCATCAGCCGCATCCTGCCGATCGAGGACATGCCGTTCCTGGAGGACGGCACGCATGTCGACATCGTGCTCAACCCGCTGGGCGTGCCGTCGCGCATGAACGTCGGGCAGATTTTCGAGACGCATCTGGGCTGGGCCGCGCGTGGCCTTGGCCAGCAGCTCAAGCACGCGCTGGAGGAATGGCGGGACGCCAATCCGAACGCGCAAGGCGGCGAGATGCCCGATGCGGTGAAGACGCGGCTGCTCGAAACCTATGGCCCGCAATATGCGGACCAGATCGAAGGGCGCAGCGCCGACCAGATCGTCGATCTGGCGCAGCATCTGGAACGCGGCGTGCCGATGGCGACGCCGGTGTTCGACGGTGCGCGGGAAGCCGACGTTTCGGCGATGCTGGAACTGGCGGGGCTGGACTCGTCCGGCCAGAGCGACCTCTATGACGGCCGCACGGGCGACAAGTTCGACCGCAAGGTGACGGTGGGCATCATCTACATGCTCAAGCTCCACCACCTGGTCGACGACAAGATCCACGCCCGTTCCATCGGCCCCTACTCGCTCGTCACCCAGCAGCCGCTGGGCGGCAAGGCGCAGTTCGGCGGCCAGCGCTTCGGTGAAATGGAGGTGTGGGCGCTTCAGGCCTATGGCGCCGCCTATACCTTGCAGGAAATGCTGACGGTGAAGTCGGACGACGTGGTGGGCCGCACCAAGGTCTATGAGGCGATCGTCAAGGGCGACGACACGTTCGAAGCCGGCATCCCCGAAAGCTTCAACGTGCTGGTCAAGGAAATGCGCTCGCTGGGCCTCAACGTCGAACTCGCCGCGATGGACGAAGTCGCCGAGGACGACGACGGCTTCGCGCAGGCGGCGGAATAAGGGAGGTTCGGAGCACTGTTTCCGCAAGGCGGTGCTCCCTTCCCCTTCGCCCCACGACATTTGCCCTCATGAGGGAATGAAAAGATGAATGAACTGACGAACTTCGCGAACCCCGTCCAGAAGGCGGAGACTTTCGACCAGATCCAGATCGGCCTGGCCTCCCCGGAGCGCATCCGCAGCTGGTCCTTCGGCGAGATCAAGAAGCCGGAAACCATCAACTATCGCACGTTCAAGCCCGAACGCGACGGCCTGTTCTGCGCGCGCATCTTCGGTCCGATCAAGGACTATGAATGCCTGTGCGGCAAGTATAAGCGCATGAAGTATAAGGGCATCGTCTGCGAGAAGTGCGGTGTCGAAGTCACGGTGTCGAAGGTCCGCCGCGAGCGGATGGGCCATATCGAACTGGCAGCGCCCGTGGCGCACATCTGGTTCCTGAAGTCGCTGCCCAGCCGCATCGGCCTGCTGCTCGACATGCAGTTGAAGCAGCTTGAGCGCGTCCTTTACTTCGAATCCTACATCGTCACCGAGCCGGGCCTGACCCCGCTGGAGAAGTTCCAGCTTCTGACCGAAGACGAACTGCTCGACGCGCAGGACGAATATGGCGAGGACGCCTTCTCCGCCGGAATCGGCGCGGAAGCGGTCAAGCAGATGCTGATGGACCTCGACCTTGAGGGCGAGAAGGTCGCGCTACTCGACGAACTGGCCACCACCAAGTCGGAACTCAAGCCCAAGAAGATCATCAAGCGGCTGAAGGTCGTGGAGAGCTTCCTGGAATCGGGCAACCGTCCGGAATGGATGATCCTGGACGTGGTGCCGGTCATCCCGCCGGAACTGCGCCCGCTGGTGCCGCTGGACGGCGGCCGCTTCGCGACGTCGGACCTCAATGACCTCTATCGCCGCGTCATCAACCGCAACAACCGCCTGAAGCGGCTGATGGAACTGCGCGCGCCGGACATCATCGTCCGCAACGAAAAGCGCATGTTGCAGGAAGCCGTCGACGCGCTATTCGACAATGGCCGCCGCGGCCGCGTCATCACCGGTGCGAACAAGCGTCCGCTGAAGTCGCTGTCCGATATGCTCAAGGGCAAGCAGGGCCGCTTCCGCCAGAACCTGCTCGGCAAGCGCGTCGACTATTCGGGCCGTTCGGTCATCGTGACCGGGCCGGAACTCAAGCTGCACCAGTGCGGCCTGCCCAAGAAGATGGCGCTCGAACTGTTCAAGCCCTTCATCTACGCCCGCCTCGACGCCAAGGGTCTGTCCATGACCCTCAAGCAGGCGAAGAAGTGGGTCGAGAAGGAGCGCAAGGAAGTCTGGGACATTCTGGACGAGGTGATCCGCGAGCATCCGGTGATGCTGAACCGCGCGCCGACGCTCCACCGCCTGGGCATCCAGGCGTTCGAGCCGGTCCTCATTGAAGGCAAGGCGATCCAGCTTCACCCGCTGGTCTGCTCGGCGTTCAACGCGGACTTCGACGGCGACCAGATGGCCGTGCACGTTCCGCTGAGCCTTGAGGCGCAGCTGGAAGCGCGCGTGCTGATGATGTCGACCAACAACATCCTCAGCCCCGCGAACGGCAAGCCGATCATCGTCCCCTCGCAGGACATGGTTCTGGGTATCTATTACCTGTCCATGGAGCGCGAAGGCGAGCCGGGCGAAGGCATGTTGCTGGCCGACATGCAGGAAGTGCATCAGGCGCTCTATGCCAAGGCCGTGACGCTGCACTCCAAGATCGTCAGCCGCGTGCCGCAGACCGACGAGGCCGGCAACCAGTATATGAAGCGGTTCGAGACGACGCCGGGCCGCATGCTGCTGGGCGAATGCCTGCCCAAGTCGCACAAGGTGCCCTTCGATGTCGTCAACCGCCTTCTCACCAAGAAGGAGATCGGCGACGTCATCGATCAGGTCTATCGCCACACCGGCCAGAAGGACACGGTGCTGTTCGCCGACGCCATCATGGCGCTGGGCTTCCGCCACGCGTTCCAGGCGGGCATCTCGTTCGGCAAGGACGACATGGTCATCCCCGACAGCAAGGTGACGATGGTCGACGAGACCAAGGCGCTGGTGGCCGATTATGAGCAGCAATATCAGGACGGCCTCATCACCCAGCAGGAAAAGTACAACAAGGTGATCGACGCCTGGTCGCGCTGCGGCGATCAGGTCGCGAACGCCATGATGGACGAGATCCGCGCCCAGCCGAAGGACCCGAACACGGGCCGCATGGCGCCGATCAACTCGATCTACATGATGGCGCACTCCGGCGCTCGTGGCTCGCAGGCCCAGATGAAACAGCTTGCGGGGATGCGCGGCCTGATGGCCAAGCCTTCGGGCGAGATCATTGAAACGCCGATCATCTCGAACTTCAAGGAAGGCCTGACCGTCCTTGAATATTTCAACTCCACCCACGGCGCCCGCAAGGGTCTGGCCGACACCGCGCTCAAGACGGCGAACTCGGGTTACCTGACCCGCCGTCTGGTCGACGTGTCGCAGGACTGCACGGTCGTCGAGGAGGATTGCGGCACCGAAAAGGCGCTGGAGATGAAGGCCATCGTGCAGGGCGGCTCGGTCATCGCGTCGCTGGGCGAGCGCATCCTGGGCCGCACCACGGCGCAGGACATCGTCGACAGCAAGGACGGCACGGTCATCGTTCCGATCGGCACGCTGCTCGACGAAGCTCTGGTGGCGCAGATCGAGGCCATCGGCACCCAGTCGGTCAAGATCCGCTCGCCTCTCATCTGCGAAAGCAAGATGGGCGTGTGCGGCAAATGCTACGGCCGTGACCTCGCCCGTGGTACGCCGGTCAATATCGGCGAAGCGGTCGGCGTCATCGCGGCGCAGTCCATCGGCGAACCGGGCACGCAGCTTACGATGCGGACCTTCCATATCGGCGGCGCGGCGAACTTCAACGAAACGTCGAACCTGGAAGCCATGTCGGACGGCACGATCGAGCTGCGCGACATGCCGACCATCGTCGACAAGAACGGCCGCCGCCTGAGCCTCGCCCGCAACGGCGAAGTCGCGATCATCGACAGCGAAGGCCGCGAGCGCGAAACGCACCGCCTGCCTTACGGCGCGACCATCCTGTTCGCGGATGGCGACGCCGTGAAGAAGGGCGAGCGCTTCGCCGAATGGGACCCCTTCACCATGCCGGTCATCACCGAAAAGCCGGGCATCGTGAAGTATCAGGACCTGATCGACGGCAAGACGCTGACCGAGCAGACCGACGAAGCCACCGGCATCGCGCAGCGCGTGGTCACGGAATTCCGTGGCGCCGCCCGCACGAAGGAGGATCTGCGTCCGCGCCTGACCCTGCTGGACGATGAATCCGGCGAGGCTGCCCGCTACATGCTGGCGGTGGGCGCGACGCTGTCAGTCGACGATGGCGCTCAGGTGCAGGCGGGCGACGTGCTGGCGCGTGTCTCTCGCGAAGCGGCGAAGACCCGCGACATCACCGGCGGTCTGCCGCGCGTCGCCGAACTGTTCGAAGCGCGCAAGCCCAAGGACAACGCCATCATCGCCAAGGTGTCGGGCCGCGTCCAGTTCCTCAAGGATTACAAGGCGAAGCGCAAGATCGCCATCAATCCCGAGGATGGCGGCGAGCCGGTCGAATATCTGATCCCCAAGAGCAAGGTGATCGACGTTCAGGAAGGCGACTTCGTGAAGCGCGGCGACAACCTGATCGGCGGTTCGCCCGACCCGCACGACATTCTGGAAGTGCTCGGCATCGAGCCGCTGGCCGAATATCTGGTGGCGGAAATCCAGGAAGTCTATCGCTTGCAGGGCGTGAAGATCAACGACAAGCATATCGAGACGATCGTTCGTCAGATGCTGCAGAAGGTCGAGATCACCGTGTCCGGCGACACCACGCTGCTGGTGGGCGAGCAGGTCGACCGCGAGGAAATGGACGAGATCAACAGCAAGCTCCAGCCGGGCTTCCAGCCTGCCGAGGGCAAGCCGGTGCTGCTGGGCATCACCAAGGCTTCGTTGCAGACGCGTTCGTTCATCTCGGCGGCGTCCTTCCAGGAAACCACCCGCGTCCTCACGGAAGCGGCGGTTCAGGGCAAGAAGGACACGCTGGTGGGCCTGAAGGAAAATGTCATCGTCGGCCGCCTGATCCCGGCGGGCACGGGCGCGGGCATGAACCGCATGCGCGTCGCCGCCTCGTCGCGCGACGCGGCGATGCGGGCCGCCCTGCGCGCGTCGAGCCAGGTCGACCTGATCGCGCCGAAGACCGCGGCCGAGGAACATGCCGCCGAACTGGCGCAGGGTCCGGAAGCCGCGATCGGCAACGACCCGCTGGCCGTCGTGCAGGGTGAGGACTTCACCACGCAGGACATGGACTGATCGATTGAAGGCGGGGTGCTTTTCCGAGTAGAGCGCCCCTCCCCTTTTCTCTTCAAGAGACAGGAAAGCCCGTCGGATGCCCATGCATTCCGGCGGGCTTTCTTTTTCGGTCCGGACGGAAGTTCGTTGGGAAAGCGGCGTCAAATCCCCTTGACCGATAGCGAAAGCGGGCCTATTTGCGCGCTTCCGATGCGGGCGATGCCCGCCCTTGGTGCCCGATCGTCTAAAGGTAAGACTACGGACTCTGACTCCGTCAATCGAGGTTCGAATCCTCGTCGGGCATCCAGTCTATACTCATGCCCTTCCCACAACTTGCCTGGTTGAGCCGGACCCCATCCTTGTGGGCGGAACGATCCGATGCAGATATGTTCGACGAGTCCTGCCCCTGAGCGGCTCGCTCGGGGCGGACGCGGCCAGTTTGATGATGAGTGCTTCAGCGGGGAAGCCCGCTCACTTCTCCCGACGCGGCGGCCGGCCATCGGACGGCACCTGGGGCGCCTTTTCGCTGCGATCGCGATAGATGGCCGCGCGGGCCAGCAGGATCAGCGTGACAGGCGTGGTCAGCGTGACGAACAGGGCGATCAATATTTCATGGATGACAGGCCGCGTCTGCAGGATCGAAAAACAGAGCATGGAACCCAGAAGGATCGCCGTCATGCCCGCCGTCGCACCCAAGGTGGTGGCGTGGACGCGCGCATAGAAGCTGGGCAGACGCAACAGGCCCAGCGCGCCCACCAGCGTCAGGATCGCGCCGCCGAGCACCAGAAGGCCGACCATGATCGCGGCCCAGGTCGGCAGATCAGGCGCCTGCATCATTCGATGACTTCTCCTCTCATCAGGAACTTGCCCAGGGCGACGGTTCCCACGAATCCCAGCAATGCGATGACCAGCGCCGATTCGAAATACAATGTGCGCCCCGTCTGGATGCCATAGGTGAGCAGCAGCAGCATCCCCGTCAGATAAAGCGTGTCGAGCCCCAGCACCCGGTCCTGCGCGCGCGGGCCGCGCAGCATGCGGAAGGCGGCGCACCCCATCGCAAGGCCCAGCAATATCTGCGATGCGGTGATCGCCAGCGCCAGAAGCAGGGAGGTCATTCGAATATCTCCATCAGCAGGCGTTCATAACGCTCCCGGATCAGCGTGACCCATTCCGTTTCATCGACGAGATCGAGCACATGGATCAGAATGACGTGCCGGTTCGCGTCATGCTGCACCCACAGCGACCCCGGCGTGGCGGTGATGATCAGGGCAAGCGAGGCCAGAGCGTAGGGACTGCGCAGGTCCGTGGGCAGTTCGATGAAATCCGAGTGGCGGTGGGGCGGATTGAACAGGATGATCTTCGCCACGGCGATGTTGGAGCGTATGATGTCCACCACCACCAGTCCGGCGAGCCGGACGAAGGCCCAGCCAAGCCGGACGCGCGGCGGCTCGGGCGCGAGCGACAGCATCGTGCGCGACACGATCAGCGCCACCAGCGCGCCCAGCAGGATATGGCCAGGCGAGAAGCCGGTCAGCAATATCCACATCGCGAACAAGGCCGTCGCCAGAAGCGGAAAGGGGAGGAAGCGCTTCATGGATGCCCTCCGCCCACGGGGGCCGCACGCGCCACGGCCGCCAGATAGTCGGCCGGATCGTGCAACGCCGATGACGTCGCCTCCAGATAGGCCATGACCGGCCCTGCCCAGAGCATCAGCGCCAGACAAACCGTCAGGAGCAGGCCGATGGGAACGACTTCGACAAGGCTGAGGCGGGATGGCGCTTCCTCCCCCGGCGTCCAGAGGAGGTCGATACCCGCGCGCGTCATCACGATCATGGTCGCAAGGCCGGACAGGATGATCAAGCCGATCAGGGTCCAGTTCATCGGGCCGACGCCGCCCGCAAGCAGCAGCGCGTCGATGATCGCGAACTTGGCGATGAAGCCCGACAGCGGCGGAAGGCCCGCGAGCAGCAGGGCGCAGAAGATGAAACCGCCGCCCAATATGGCGATCGTCCCCGGAATGACGACGCCCGTCTCATCCTCATCCTTCTCGATCGCGCCGACATATTCGTCGTCGAATACGGGTTCGGCCACGCCCGCGATCATGTCATCCTCGTCGGCATTGCGTTCGACGGGCTCGATGATGAGGTAGAGGGCGCTGACGGCGAGCGTCGAACTGACGAGATAGAAGAGCAGCGCGGCGATGAGCGCCTGCCCGCCTATGCCGAGCCCGGCGAGCAGCGTCCCCGAGGATACCAGCACGTAATTCCCCGCCACGCGCGTCAACTGGCGGGCGGAAAGGATGCCCAGCACGCCGAAGGCCATGGTGGCAAGGCCGCCATAGAGCAGCCCGTCATTGGCGAAACCCGCCGCGGCGCCCGACGCTTCGCCGAACAGCAGGAAGGACAGGCGGAGGATGACGTAGATGCCGACCTTCGTCATGATGGCGAACAGGGCGGCAACGGGCGGCGCCGCGGCGGCATAGGTACGGGGAAGCCAGAAGCTGAGCGGCCAGATGCCGGCCTTGACCAGGAAGGCGACGCCGAGGATCGCCGCCCCCGCTTCGAGCAGCGCGAGGTCGTCCGGCCCGGTGCGGACGATGCGGCTGGCCAGGTCGGCCATGTTGAGCGTGCCCGTCACGGAATAGATCAGCGCCACGCCGATCAGGAAGAGCAGCGAAGCGGCGATGTTGATGGTGATGTAATGCAGGCTGGCGCTCGTCCGTTCGGTGCCCGAGCCGTGCAGGATCAGGCCGTAGGACGCCGCGAGCAGCACCTCGAAGAAAACGAACAGATTGAAGATATCGCCGGTCAGGAAAGCGCCGTTGACGCCCATCAGCAGCAGCAGGAACAGCGCATGGAAACGCGGCCCGGATCGATCCCATCGGGCCAGCGCGTAGAAAAGCGAGGTGAAGCCGAGGACATTCGTCAAAAGCAGCATCATCGCCGACAGGCGATCGACCACCAGCACGATGCCGAAGGGCGCGGCCCAGTTGCCGAGCAGATAGACATGAGGACCGCCCACGCCCACGCCAGCACCGGCATTGCTGGTCAACCACAGCAAGGCCGCCGCATTGGCGATCAGCAGGGCGGAAGCGCCGAGGCTCAACCAGCGTTTCAGGACACGCCGGCGCTCGTCGAACGCCAGCATCAGCGCGCTGGCCAGCAGGGGAAGCAGGATCGGCGCGATGATCAGGTGGTGAAGCCAGCCGGTCATGCTTCGCCATCCTCGCCGTCGACATGATCGGTGCCGGTGAGACCTCGCGAAGCCAGCAGCACCACCAGCAGCAAGGCGGTCGTCGCGAAGGAGATGACGATCGCCGTCAGCACCAGGGCTTGCGGCAGGGGGTCCGCATAGAGCGCGGGCTCGGCGGAGGCGGGGTCCTTGCCGATGATAGGAGGCGCATCGCTCCGCAGCCGTCCGGCCGCGATGATGAAGAGATTGACGGCATAGGACAGCAGCGACAGGCCGAGAATGACCTGGAAAGTCCGGGGCCGGAACAGCAGCCACAGACCCGATGCCGTCAGCACCCCGATGGCGAGCGAGAGGAACAGTTCCATCAGGCCGGTCCTTCCGCTTCGGACGCAACGGGCTGGGCGGGCTTCCTCGCTCGCGGTGAACGGATCGACTGGTGCGCTATGGCGATCAGCATCAGCAGGGTCGTTCCGACAACCACCGCGAACACGCCGATGTCGAACAGAAGCGCCGTGGCGAGCGGCACATCCCCGATGAGCGGCAGGGTCAGGTAGCGCGAATGGCTGGTCAGGAAAGGATAGCCGAACAGCCACGCGGCGATGCCGGTCGCCACGGCGCAGACGAGGCCCGCGCTGATCCAGCGGACCGGCTGGACGTTCAGGCTCGCCTCGACCAGCCGCGTGCCGTTCGCCATGTAGAGAAGCACGAAGGCGATGGAGGTGGCGACGCCCGCCGCGAAGCCGCCGCCGGGCAGGTCGTGGCCCCGCATCAGCAAATAGAGCGCGAAGGTCAGGATCACGGGAAACAGCCATTGCATGATGACGCGCGGAACGAGGAGATAATGGGCCAGCGTGTCGCCCATGGCATGATCCTCGCTCGCCTCGTCAAAGGCGTTCTGCCGCCGCTGCTGGTCGGGCAGTTCGATGCTTTCCGGCGCGGGACGGAAGCGGCGCAGCAGGGTGAAGACGGTCAGCGCGACGATGGCGAGGACCGTGATTTCCCCCAGCGTATCGAACCCGCGGAAATCCACGAGGATGACGTTGACGACATTGGTCCCTCCGCCGCCCGCATAGGCATTTTCCACGAAGTAGCGCGAGATGCTGTGCGGCAGAGGGCGCGTCATCATCGCATAGGCCAGCGCCGCGACCCCCGCCCCGCCCGCAACGGCAATGGCCAGGTCGCCGCCGCGCCGCAGATGGACTATGGGCGGCGTGCGTCCATCAGGCCATATCTCGGGCAGACGTTTCGGCAGCCAGCGCAAGCCCAGGAGCAGCAGGATAAGGGTGACGATCTCCACCAGCAACTGCGTCAGCCCGAGGTCGGGCGCCGATAGCCAGACGAAGCTGATGCAAACGGCCAGCCCGGCTCCCCCCACGAGCACGAGCGCGACCAGCCGATGGAATTTCGCCTGCCATGCCGCCACGACGGCGCACGCGCCGCCCAGCAGCCACAGGAGTCCGAAGACGGGATCGATCAGCGTGTCGTGCAACGGTCCCCGGCTGTAGCCCAATCGCCAGAACGGCACGGTTCCAAGCGCCAGCGCGGTGACGATGATGAGGCGCAACTGCACCTGAAGGCGCCGGGTGCCGAAACGATCGTGCAGGCCCCGCGCCAGATTGACGATCATCGCCAGCACCGCCTCGAAAGTCCGGCGGCCTTTCAGCCGGCCGATGAGCGGCGATTGCTCCACCGCGTTCAATCGATCGCGGAACAGGATATACAGCGTGGTGCCGCCGACCAGGGCGATCACGCTCATCAGCAAGGGCATGGTGAAGCCATGCCAGATCGCCAGACTGTAGATCGGCGTCCGATCGCCCAGCACCGAATCGACGGCGTTCGCGAGGAACGGCCCGATGGTGAGCGCGGGCACGATGCCGACGAGCAGGCAGGCCAGCACCAGTATCTCGATCGGCAGGCGCATCCAGGGCGGCGCTTCGGCGGGCTGACGGGGAAGCCCGGTCGGGGGCGGACCGAAGAAGGTCTGGTGGATGAAGCGGACCGAATAGAAGACGCTGAAGGCGCTGGCGAGCGTGGCCAGATAGGGCAACAGCACGTCGATGATCGTGCCGCCATGCCTCTCCAGCGCTTCGGCGAGGAACATCTCCTTGGAAAGGAAGCCGTTGAGCAGAGGCACGCCCGCCATCGCCGCCGCCGCCACCATGGCCAATGTGGCGGTGATGGGCATGAAGCGCGCAAGCCCGCTCAGGCGGCGCAGGTCGCGCGTTCCCGTCTCATGGTCGATGATGCCCGTGGCCATGAACAGCGACGCCTTGAAGGTGGCGTGATTGACCGTGTGGAAGATCGCCGCCACCGCCGCGAGCGGACTGCCGAGGCCCAGCAGCAAGGTGATGAGGCCGAGATGGCTGATCGTCGAATAGGCGAGCAGGCCCTTCATATCCTGCTGGAAGATCGCCGCCCAGGCGCCGACCAGCAGCGTTGCGAGGCCAGTGGTGGTGACGATGAGATACCAGCTATCGGTGCCCGCCAGGACCGGCCAGAGCAGCGTCAGCAGGAAAATCCCAGCCTTCACCATGGTCGCCGAATGCAGATAGGCCGACACGGGCGTCGGCGCCGCCATCGCGTGCGGCAACCAGAAATGGAACGGGAATTGCGCGCTTTTGGTGAAGGCGCCGATCAGGATCAGGATGAGCGCGGGCAGATAGGCCGGATCGCCCTGAATTGCGGCGCGCGAGGCCAGCACGGCGTCCAGGTCATAGCTGCCGGCCATCCGCCCGAGCAGCAGCAGGCCCACGAGCAGGCACACCCCGCCCGCCGCGGTGACGATCAGCGCCATGCGCGCGCCATCGCGGGCGCTTTGATTATGGTGCCAATATCCGATCAGCAGGAAGGAGAAGAGGCTGGTCAGTTCCCAGAAGAAGGCGATCTGGATCAGATTGCCGGACAGGACGATGCCGACCATCGATCCCATGAAAGCCTGAAGAAACGCGAAAAAGCGGGGCACCGGGTCTTCCGGCGACATATAATAGCGCGCATACAGGATGACGAGCGCGCCGATGCCGAGGACAAGCACGGCAAAAAGCCAGGTGAAGCCGTCCAGTCGGAATGTCAGGTCGAGCCCCAGCGATGGCAGCCAGGGCAGCGTGTGCCGCACGATTTCGCCCTGCGCGATCAACGGATAATAAGCCACGACGATCGCGGCCCCGACGAGCGCGATCATGCCCGCCAGCGACGAGGCGAGATTCCGGCTGCGCGCAGGCAGGAACGCCGCGATCACGCTCCCCAGAAATGGAAGGGCGACAACCGCCAGAAGGAAACGGGGATCATGCATGAGTTAGCGGAAAGTCTCCATCGGCCGATGCGCTGCCCGAAGGCGCGCGCCCCTTATGGAAGAGCTTGGCGCGGCGGGGCAAGGCGTCATCCGACCTTTTCGTGCATATTTCGACGGACGGCTTCGCGGTCAGGGACAGCCTAGCCTTTCTCCGCCACGCCCGGAACGATGAGAAGATCGCCCTCCAGCGCATCGGAGAGCCGCTTGTCCATACTGCCGATGAACGCATCGAACAACAGGCCCCGGCCCCGGCTTCCCACGACGGTCAGGTCGGCATGATTGTCCTCGACATAATCGCCGATCAGGATTTCGGGCGCGCCATGTTCCACGACGACATCCAGTCTTTCGTACAGGGCGTCGCCGATGCGGCTTTCATGGCGAAGCTGCGTCCTGACTTCATCGGCCTTGGCATGCGATTCCGGCGCGAAATCGCGGTCGGAGAGATAGCCGGCATAGGGAATGTCATATCCGTGGAAGAGCGTGAGCGCCGCCGTGGGGAAGAAAACGCCCGCCGCGAGCGTCGCCTGAAGCGCCGTTTCGGACAGATCGGTCGCAACCACGATCTTGCGATAGGCACCTGCCGGACGATCGCGAACCACCAGCACGGGAATGGCGGCGCCGCGAACCAGCCGACTGGCGGTATTGCCCAGGATCATCCGCCCGAACGTTTCGTCGCGCGCGATGCCTGTGACGATGAGGTCGCAATTCTCCCGCTCCGCCACCTCGATCAGCTTGGCGGCAGGGTCGCCCGTTTCAATCACCACGCGAATATTGTCGGCGACGCTGGCGACATCGCGCGCCAGGCGCCGATGCATCCGTTCTTCCGGGCTGGCCTGCCGCCGCCAAGACGAGGCGCGCGGCTCCAGGAAATCGGCTGGCCCCGGTTCGATCACCGTGGCCGCGATCAGTTCCGCCGACCACTCCCGCGCCAGTTGCACGGCGCGGTCCAGCGCGCGGTCGCACCGGCAACTAAGATCGGTGGCGAGGAGTATGCGTCGGGGGATGGCATCCGTCATGCCCCCTTCCTGGGTCACGGGCGCGTCATTTGCAACAGGGGATGAAAGCGTTCCTCGCGGCCAACTGCCGACAAAGACAGGAAATTCGGTGAGCGATGCCTCCATCATCGGGAGGCTTCCATGGAACGAGCCTGGGCGAGGCGAGTTGATTCCCGAACGGTTGGTGAACGGGAGAAGATGGATGAAGACGCAAACCAGCATATTCGCGATAGCATTGGCGGCCCTGGCTCTGGGAGGGTGCGGCAAGAAAAGCGAACCGGTGCCCAATGAAACCGTGGCCGCCCCGACGAACGGCCTCAATGCCGTCGAGAGCGCCCCCGTCCCGGAAAATGCGGACCAGGCCTTCGCCAACGCGGCTGCGGCGAGCGATATGTTCGAGGTGGAAAGCTCCAGACTGGCGGAAATCAACAGCCAGTCGGCGTCGGTGAAGAAGTTCGCCGAAGCGATGATCAAGGCCCATACGGATTCCACCGCCGAACTCACGGAAGCCGCCGGCAAAGCCACCCCCGCGATCGTGCCCAAGCTGTTGCTCACCCCTGAACAACAGCAGGCCCTTGATTCGCTCAAGGACAAGAAAGGCGCGGACTTCGACGCCGCCTATATTGCCGCGCAGCGCAAGGGCCATGAGGAAACGCTCGACAAGCTCAAAGCCTATGCCGAAAATGGCGAGGTTCCGGCGCTCAAGGCGTTCGCAGCCAAGCTTGTGCCCGTGGTGACGGAGCATCTCAACATGGCCAAGGCCCTGAAATCCTAGGCGATCAAGCTGCGCGGCACGGAACGAGCGGATTGAGGGGGCAGAAGGAAGCGCATCGCTCTATTTCATGGACTGACGCAGCGAACGCCGGATGCTATGTGCTTCCCAACGGTTCGCTGGCGCTGGAGCGAAGGGGGAGCGATGAGAATATTTGTCCGCATGATCGCCGGAATGATGATGACCGTCATGCCAGGCGGCATTTCCGTCGCGCTGGGCCAATCCGCGCCTGTGGAGGACGGCACCTATATGCTGGAGGGCGGGAGCTACAGCATTTCCGTCGAACGGACGGACAGCGGCATCATGGTACATGAACCGAACAAGCATTCCCCCTATCGGCCCGCTGGGGCGGATCGGCCCAACACCTATCTCTTCTTCAATGACAATACCGGCTATACCTATGGCATCCGGGGCGTGGACAGCCAGACCATCGAGGCGTTCAAGGATGTGGAGGGCAATGTCCCCACGCGGCTGAAAAGACTGGGCGGGCCGCCGTCCGCGCGCCCGATCCGCGCGATCGATCCGGGCCCGTCGGGCGCACCGCCGGAAGGCACCGATGCCGAGGTCGCGCGCAAATACCAGGCGCTTTCCAACAGCGACGAGGCCAATCGGCAAAGCTGGACCGCCTGTTCGGCCGCCGCGCTCAAGCGCAGCCTCGCCAGCGGGGAGGAGGCCGACGCCTATGGCGTGCAGGTGGCGCAGATGCTTCGGCTGATCGCGGTGGACGATGCATCGCCATGCCCGGACGCCATTCCGCAGGCGCTGTGGGACAAGGCGAAAGGCATCGACGATCTGGGCAAGGGCAAGGCGGCGACCGCCGCGACGACGAAGCCACCCGCTCCCGCGCCTGATGCCGACCGGGAGGAACGGTTGCGCCTGAACGCCGACATGGCCGCCAAGGCAGCGTCCGACGCTGAGCGGATCAAGGCGGACAAGGATGGCTATGCCGCCGCGATGGCCGAAGCGCAGCGGGCGCGGGAACAATATCAGCGTGAACGGGAAACCTATGAAGCCGAGGCGGCGCGCGTGAAAGCAGCGCAGGACGCCTATGAGGCGGAGATGGCCCGCTATCGCGCCGCCGGGGGACGGCTGCCCCGGTGAGGCATCGCGGGATCAGTCCGCGGCGATGGCGAGAGCGACCGCTTCGGCGACCTTGATCCCGTCAATGGCGGCGGAAAGGATGCCGCCCGCATAGCCCGCGCCTTCGCCCGCCGGATAGAGGCCCGCGACGTTGAGGCTCTGGAAGTCCTTGCCTCGCGTGATGCGGATGGGGGAGGATGTGCGGGTCTCCACGCCGGTCATGATGGCGTCGGGATGGTCGTAATTCGCGATCTGACGGCCGAACGCCGGAAGCGCCTCCCGGAAGGATTCCAGCACGAAATCGGGCAGGCAGCGCGACAGGTCGGTCAGGGTCACGCCGGGCTTATAGGAGGGGGTGACCTCTCCCAATGCCGTCGAGGGACGGCCCGCGAGGAAATCGCCGACCGTCTGGCCCGGCGCATGATAGGAGGAACCGCCCGCGACATAGGCCAGCGATTCCAGGCGGCGTTGCAGGTCGATGCCCGCCAGCGGCCCTTCGGGATAGTCGCGTTCCGGATCGACGCCGACGACGAGGCCGGAATTGGCGTTGAATTCGGCACGGCTATATTGGCTCATGCCGTTGGTGACGACGCGGCCTTCCTCCGATGTGGCGGCGACCACGCGGCCGCCGGGGCACATGCAGAAACTGTAGACGGTGCGGCCATTGGCGCAGTGATGGGCGAGGCTGTAGGCCGCCGCTCCCAATATCGGATGGCCCGCGCAGGCGCCGAAGCGGGCGCGGTCGATCCAGCTTTGGGGGTGCTCGATGCGGACGCCGATGGAAAAGGGCTTGGGCTCGATATGGACGCCCCGACGGTGGAGCACCTCGAAGGTCGGGCGGGCGCTGTGGCCGACCGCCATGACGACATGATCGGCTTCGAGGAAGCTGCCGTCATGGAGGTGGAGGCCGCGCAGGCGATGCGCGCCATCGCCCTGCCGCTCCAGTTCGATGTCCTCTACGCGGTGCTGCCAGCGATATTCGCCGCCCAGCCCCTCGATCTGGCGGCGCATGGCCTCCACCATGGTGACAAGGCGGAAGGTGCCGATATGGGGATGCGCTTCGGTGAGGATGTCCTGCGGCGCGCCCGCCGCGACGAATTCCTCCAGCACCTTGCGGCCGAGGAAGCGGGGGTCCTTCACCCGGCAATAGAGCTTGCCGTCGGAGAAAGTGCCCGCCCCGCCCTCGCCGAACTGGACATTGCTGTCGGGGTTGAGATCGCCGCGCCGCCACAGGCCCCAGGTGTCCTTCGTGCGTTCGCGCACCACCTTGCCCCGGTCGAGGATGATCGGGCGGAACCCCATCTGCGCGAGGATCAGGCCCGCGAACAGGCCGCATGGCCCCGCGCCGATGACGACCGGCCGCTTGCCGGACCAACCCGCGGGCGCTTTCGTCACGAATTGATAGTCGGTGTCGGGGCGCGGGCGGACGTCATGATCCCCGGCAAAGCGTTCCAGCACCGCCGCTTCGCCGGTCAGCACGATGTCGACCGTGTAGACGAGCTGGATCGCGTTCCTGCGCCGCGCATCATTGCCCCGGCGCACGATGGCATGGCTCAGCAATTCCTGCGGGGCGAGACCCAGGCGCTCGCAAATGGCGGCGGGCATCGCCTCGTCCGGATGGTCGAGGGGCAGCTTCAGTCCCGAAAGGCGCAACATGGGATGGCCCCTAAAGGATGCGCGCGGGAAAGGGAACCGGCTGCCCCTGCTCTGCCTTCAGAAACGGGCGCGCAGGCCGCCATAGATGGCGCGGCGCTCTATCGGATAGAAGCTGGCCTGCCCGCCATATCGGACGACGGCGCTGATGTCGCCGATGGCCCGCTTCTGCGTCAGGTTGCGGGCGTCGAGGAACAGGGTCACGCCTTCCCGCACCTGCGCCTGCGCGCCCAGGTTCAGCATGGCGTAGCCGCCGGTTTTCTTGCTGTTGGCATAGTCCACCCACGCCCCCTGCGGCATCCATTCGACCGAGGGCGAGACGCTGGCGCGGTCCGTGCCGAGTTTCAGTTCGGCGCGATAGAAATGGCGCGGCACCACCGGCAGGCGATTGTCGCCATAGGTCGCGTCATGGCGGAAGCGGAAGTCGCTATATTGATACATCTGGCGTAGCGTCGCCCATGGCGTCAGCGTCAGGTCCAGCCCGGCTTCGATGCCCTGATGGCGAGTGCGGTCGGCGTTGAAGGTGGCGGCGGGATAGACCCCGGCCAGCACATTATATTGCAGCATCTCGCCCTTCAGCGTGGCGCGGTAGAGGCTGATGTCCCATGCCGCGATGCCGATGCGGCCCCGCGTGCCGATTTCCGCCGTCCATGCCTTTTGCGCGCCCACCGGCGTGAAGCCAGGCGCGCCGCCCGCCGGGGTCTGGCTGAGTTCGCCGAAGCCGGGCAATTCGACCGAGCGGCTATAGTTGGCGTAGAATTGCAGGCTTTCGGACGGTTCGTAGAGCAGGCCGATTTTCGGGGCGAAAGTGTCGAAAGTCGCCTTGCCGCTGCGTTCCGGGGCGAAGCGGTTGTCGATCCTGCGCTCGCCATGGGTGTAGAGACCGCCCGCGATAAGCCAGAGGCCGGTCAACGGAGCGGCGCGCAGTTCGGCATAGCTGTTGATCGTCTCCGCTTTCTGGATCGCATAGGCGGTGGGGGCGCCGCGATGGCCGGCAATGTTGACGAACTGCCTGGCGGCGGTCCGGCCGAAACGCGCCTGACTGCCCAGCGTCAGCGCAACGGGCATCCCCCCCAGATCGCCCGACCAGTCGAGGCTGGCGAACAGGCCGCGATCCTCGCTCTTCTGGTCGATCACCTGATAGATGGGATGATAGAGTTGCTTCGCGTTGTAGAAGGCCCCGAAAGCGACCTGCCCGCCGCCGATCTGGATGGCCGTCCGGTTCTGGAGGCGGATCGAGTCGATGTCGCGCGCCTGATCGCCCATGAAATTGCCCTTGGCGGGGTGATGGAGCGCATCGCTTTCCGTGAGCGCACCGGACAGCTTCTGGCGGATGCTCTGGACGCTGGCATAAAAGCGGGTTTCGACCCTGTCGCTCAACCGGAAACCGGCATTGCCGTTGAAATGGACCGCCTTGCGGCGGCCATGGTCGCGGCCACCGTCAGAGCTGTCCGCCGTGACGGCCGCCCAGACATCGGCGCGATCATCGGCATGGCCATAGGCCAGCTTGCCGCGCACCGTGTCGAAGGAACCGCCGTCGATCCGCATGTCGACGCCCGGCGCGCTACGGCCCGTGGGCGTCACCGCATTGATCGCGCCGCCCAGCGTCGATCCGCCGAAGCGCAGGGCGTTGGCGCCGCGATAGACCTCGATATGCTGAAAGACCTGCGGGTCGAGTTCCTGAAAATCGCCATTATCGTCGGCGCTGTTGATCGGGATGCCATCCTGCAACAGCGTGAGGCCCCGCATATGATAGCCGCGCGAGAGACCCGAACCGCGAATGGAAATGCGGACCTCCTGCCCGAAGCGCGGCTGGGTATAGACGCCGGGCGAAAAGGCGAGCGTGTCGCGCAGGGAGACGGCGAGCCTGTCCTCATAGTCCTCCGCCGCGACGACATCGACGCCGCCGGGGGTGCGGGCGACTTTGACGGCGGCTTCCTGAATGATGGGGCTGGCGGTGACGACGATGCGCGGATCGGCTTCATCGGCAAGGGCAGGAATAGCGGAAAGAGCGCAGGCCATGGCGCAGAGCGACGCGCCGCGCGCGACGAAATATGGAGTCATGGAAAGGATAACCTTCTGAAAAACATGTGCGTGAAGCGGCGCGCAAGGTCATGCCCTCACGCGCGGCGGCAGGGATTTTCAGAAGGCGGCTGGGGGTCCGGAAGAAGGCGGCGGCGGCGCGGCGAGACGGGCGATGAAACCCGTCCTGAGCGCGAAGGCAATGGGGCCGAAAGCCCGTTGCCATGTGGGCAACAGGAGGTCCGCCAGCGGCAGCGGGGGGACGGTCGGCGTGGCGTTGGCTCCGGCGAAAGCGCAATGCTGCTGCATCGCGCCGTCATCGGCGGGCTGGTGCTTCTGCTTCATCCTGCCTTGCGCCACGGCGTCGCGGTCGACCATGACCTTGACCGGCCCGGTTCCGGAACAGAGCGTCACCATGACGCCCTTTTCCGTCCGCACCGGCATGAAACCCGAAGGCGCGAGCAACTGGATAGCGAGGACGAGCAGGCCCAGCGCAGCCAACAGGCCCCGCGCATTGTCCGACTGTCTGATCGCCCCCATCATGCCCGCGCCCTAGCGGAGACGCGCCGTCCTGTCATCAGGACAAACTGCCCAAGGTTCGCCACGCACTAACCTTGACGTAAACGTAAAGTAGTTTTAGATAGCCGGCATGGATCAACGCACCACTATCGCCGGCATCGAATTGCCGGACCATAGCGAACGGCAGACATACAGCATCACCGATCTGTCGGAAGAATTCGGCGTCACGGCGCGCGCGCTGCGCTTTTATGAGGATGAAGGGCTGATCTCGCCGGAGCGGCAGGGGCTGGCCCGCATCTACTCACGGCGCGACCGCGCGCGGCTGGCGTGGATCTTGCGCGGCAAGCGGGTGGGCTTCAGCCTGTCCGACATTCGCGAGATGATCGACCTTTATGACGCCGACGAGGAACATGAAGCGCAGCGGCGCGTCACCATAGCCAAGTGCACGGCGCGCATCGACCTGCTCACCCGGCAGAAGGACGACATCGACGCGGCCATCGCCGAACTGTCGGACTTCATCGCCACCATCGCCAGAGACTGAACCCCCTACCCTCAACAGAACAGAACCCGTCCGGAGAAGATCATGCCCAGCTATTCCGCGCCCGTCCGCGATACCCGTTTCGTCCTCGATCATGTCGTGGGGCTGGATCGCTATGCCAATCTGCCGGGGTTCGAGAGTGCGACGCCCGATCTGGTCGAGGCGATCCTGACCGAAGGCGGCAGGATGGCGGCCGAAGTGCTGTTCCCGCTCAACATGGTGGGCGACAAGGAAGGCTGCACGCGGCACCCGGACGGCAGCGTGACGACGCCGACCGGTTTCAAGGAAGGCTATGCGCAGTTCGTCGAGGGCGGCTGGACGACGCTGCATGCCCCCGTCGAGTTCGGCGGTCAGGGCATGCCGACGGTGCTGGCGACGGCCTTCAACGAATATGTGCTGTCGGCGAACCAGTCCTTCGAAATGTATCATGGGCTGACGGCGGGCGCGATCGCCGCGCTGATGGCCAAGGGGAGCGACGCCCAGAAGGCGACCTATCTGCCGAACATGGTCGCGGGCAGCTGGACCGGCACGATGAACCTGACGGAGCCGCAATGCGGCACCGACCTCGGCCTCATCAAGACCAAGGCCGTGCCCAATGGCGACGGCAGCTATGCGATCACCGGCACCAAGATCTTCATTTCGGCGGGCGAGCATGACCTGTCGGACAATATCATCCATCTGGTGCTGGCCAAGACGCCCGACGCGCCGGACGGGACCAAGGGCATTTCTCTGTTCGTGGTGCCGAAATTCATGGTGCGGGAGGACGGATCGCTGGGGGATCGCAATGCGGTATCCTGCGGCTCCATCGAGCACAAGATGGGCATCCACGGCAACGCCACCTGCGTCATGAACTATGACGGCGCGACCGGATGGCTGGTGGGCGAGGAGAATAAGGGCCTGGCCGCCATGTTCATCATGATGAACGCGGCGCGGCTGGGCGTGGGCCTGCAAGGGCTGGGCCAGGGCGAGGTCGCTTTCCAGAACGCCGTGCATTATGCGCGGGAACGGCGTCAGGGCCGCGCGCTCACCGGACCGAAGGACCTGGACGAGAAGGCCGACACGCTGTTCGTGCATCCCGATGTGCGGCGGATGCTGATGGAGGCGAAGGCGCTGACCGAAGGATTGCGCGCGCTGATCCTGTGGGGCGCTTTGCAGGTCGACCTGTCGCATCATGCGGCGACCGAGGAGGAGCGGCAACTGGCCGACGACCTGATCGGGCTGCTGACGCCGGTCATCAAGGGCTATGGCACGGACAAGGGCTTCGACGTGACGGTCGCCTGCCAACAGGTGTTCGGCGGCCATGGCTACATCTGGGAAAATGGCGTCGAGCAATATGTGCGCGACGCCCGCATCGCCCAGATCTACGAAGGCACCAATGGCATACAGGCGATGGACCTCGTGGGCCGCAAGCTGCCGATGAACGGCGGGCGGGCAATGCAGGCTTTCCTCAAGATCGTGTCGGGCGAAATCGCGGAGGCCAAGGGGAATGAGAGGCTGGCGGGCTTTGCCGAGGCACTGGAGAAAGCGGTGCAGCAATTGCAGGCCGCGACCATGTGGCTGATGCAGAACGCCATGAAGAACCCCGACAATGCAGGGGCGGCGGCGCATCATTACATGCACATCCTGGGGATCGTGGCGACCGGCCTCATGTGGCTGCGCATGGCGAAGGCGGCGGCGGAATTGCTGGGCGCGGGCGAAGGGGACGCGCGGTTCCTGGAGGCCAAGCTGGTGACGGCGCGCTTCTTCGCCGAGCGGATCATGCCGGACGCGGGCGCGCTGCGGCGCAAGATCGAAGGCGGCGCGGACAGCCTGATGGCGCTGGACCCGGAGATGTTCCTGGCGGTCTGACGGGTTTGCCGGCGTAAGTGATTGCTGTCGGGCAATAGAGGGCGTGGCTGCAAGGTCGCGCCCTCCTTCTTTCCGTTTGACTTCGCAGCGCCCGATCCCGATTGTCCGCAGCAATGACAAGCGGGGGCGAACAATCGGGCGGAAAATTCCTTCCCGTCATCTTGTCGCTGTTGCTGGTTCTGCTCTGCTATGCCGCCATTCTGTTTTCCGGCGCCTTCGATACGCAGGAACGGCTAAAGCTTTTCATGGCCCGCCATGGACTGACATCGGCCAGCATCGTTTATGGCGACCGGGGCGCAACGCCGCACATGCTGACCATCCATTCCGATCCCGCCAAAGTTTATCCCTATTATAGCCTGTCAAAGCCCATAACCGCCGCGATGGTCATGGAACTGGCCGACCGACACATATTGTCGCTGGACGAGCCGTTGGTGGGAACGTCACCCCGGAACCTGATGCATCATGCGGGCGGTTGGGACCGTTCCGTGGCGGGCGATCCCGTGACCCAGCGCAAGACCGACGAACGCTGCGTCGATATTCCGCCCCCGCCCAAGCAATTCGAGCCGGGCACGCGGCAGGCTTATTCCAATATCGGTTATTGCATATTGGGTTCGCTGATCGAACGGAGGACCGGCATGCCCTTCGACGCCGCGGCGCGCAGGTTGATCCCGGCTACGCGCGACATGCGCTATGATGAATGGCTGGGGCCAGCGGGCGGCTGGTCCGGGACGGCGATGACCTATTGGCGCTTCGCGGCCCGCCCCATCGACCCGCATATCCTGGAAAAGCCATCCTATGCGGGCACGAACTATTATGGATTGGGCTGGAAAGTTTCGCGCAACGGCCTGTCGCATTTCGGATTATTCAGGCGCAATTTCGCCATTGTCCTGAAACGCGGCAAGCATGTGGTAGTGGCCCTGTTCGACGGCAATCCGGGCGATGGGCAGAGGGCGCTGGAGGAAGCGCGCCCTATCCTCCTGTCGCTGCCCGGTTCCCGTTGAACCGGGCAGAACCGCTTTTTCGCGCCCTGATCCCTATCGCACCACCGCCCGGGTATAGAGATGCCAGGTCGCATAGCCGAGCACCGGCAGCGCCACGGTCAGGCCGACCAGCGCCGGCAGCGCGCCCAGCACCAGCAGCGCGACGACGATCAGGCCCCAGATCGCCATCGTCACCGGATTGCGCCGGGCGACGCGGACGGAGGTTCGCAGCGCCACGCCCCAGTTCACCGGCTTGTCGACCACCATCGGGAAGGACACCGCGCTGACGGCCAGCGTGGCGATGGCAAAGAACAGGCCGACCAGATTGCCGATGAGGATCATGCGCCAGCCTTCGGAGGTCGTGAAGACCGAGTTCAGGAACGCGCCGACCGAACTGACCGCATCCGGTCCCAATTGCCCGACGGTCGCATGATAGATGAACCAGGCCGCCCCGATCCATATCAGGAACAGCGCGCCGGTGACGCTCGCAAGGTCGAACAAGGCAGGCGCGGACGGGCCGCGCACGACATCCAGGAAATGCCGCCAGCGCATGTCGAGGCCCGCTTCGCGGCGGCGCGCCAGTTCATAGAAACCGCTGGCGAAGAGGGGGCCCAGCATGACCGATCCGGCCACCAGCGGAAAGATGAAGGGCAGCGTCGACACGCGGCCGACCGACAGGATCGCCAGCAGGACCACGATGGGATAGATGAAGCCGACGAATAGCAGGTCGCCCCGCTTGGCCTGAAAATCCTCCCAACCCTGTTTCAGCGCGATGCCGATGTCGGTGAGGTCAAGGTCGCGGATTTCATGATCCTCGCGGCCGGACGCCATTGGAGTTGGATGCACTATAGCCATGGTCGCTCTCCCGAAGGGCGGCCATGCAGGCATCGGCCTCTGCTATTTTCGTCGGGCCGCGTCCGGCAAATTCCTCTGCTTCTGGCGCAGTCCGGCATGAGGGCCGCCTCATGACCAATAATCAATATGATACACCCTTGGCGGGGGATGTAGCAAGAGCGGGCCAGCAGAAGGCGCGCCATGCGCCCCATGGAGCGGGATTTTATTCGGGCCGCGTGATCCTGCCGAAGAGCACCTGATAGCCGTCGTTCCCGCCCTGCGCTTCGAACGCCGTCATCACCCGCCGCAAATCCTTCGGAGCCAGGGGTTTTCTTCCTTCATGGGGAACGATCGCGCCGATCCCCTTGAGATGCGCGATCAGCCCCTTCGCGCCTCCGCAGGACAGCGCATAATCCTCGTCGAAGGCGAAAGCATCGCCGAAGGGGGCGAGGATGGCGCGCAACGCGGCCAGATCCGGGTAATCCGGTATGCCCGCCATCAGCCCGCATGCTTCGTGCGCCGCGCGCCAGCGGACGAAACTCCCCCGCCCCATGGTCGAGAAGATCAGGCTGCCTCCCGGCCGCAGCAAGTCGGCCAGCCGCCTCAACGCCCCCGGCAGATCGTCGAACCACTGGAAAGCCAGGCTGGAGAGGATGAGGTCGAACCATTCCCCCTCGAAGGCGGGTAGCTCGCCATCCATGGCCAGGAATGTTCCCGCGACCAATCCTCCGGCGCTAGCCCGCGCCAGCATCTCCGGCGACAGGTCCGTCGCCACCAGTTCCGCGCCGGGCCAGCGCGCCTGAATGTCCCGCGTCAGGAAACCGGTGCCGCAGCCGATCTCCAATATCCGCTCGACCCCATGGGGCTTTTGCCGCTGCGCCAGATCGGCGACCAGGGCGGCCGCCAGCCGCTGCGGCCCGGCATGATCGTCATAGCGCGCCGCCGCCGCGCCGAACGCATCGCTTATCCGTTGCTTGCGGCCCATGTTCATGGCTAGTCGCATGGCAGAGCATCCGGCGCTTTGCCAGCCTCTTTGCCCTTTCCTATCCCAAAGGACCGTCCGATGAACGCCCCTTCCTCCCGCATCCTTTCCATGGACGTGCTGCGCGGCGTCGGCGTCATGGGTATCTTGTGGATGAACATCACGATCTTCGCCCTGCCCCAGCCGGCCTATTTCAATCCGGCGGTGTCGGGGTCGCTATCGGCCGGAGACATCGCCTTCTGGGCCGTGGGCTTCCTGTTCTTCGACGGCAAGATGCGGGGGCTTTTCGCGCTGCTGTTCGGGGCGTCGATGCTGTTGCTGATCGACCGGGAAGAAATGACGGGCCGCGATGGCCGCCGTGCCCAGATAGTCCGCGCGGGATGGCTCTTTGCCTTCGGCCTTGCCCATTATCTGCTGCTGTGGTGGGGCGACATCCTCATGACCTATGCCATTGCGGGGCTGGTCGCACTGGGATTCGTCCGGCGGGAACCGTTGTCGCTGGTCAAATGGGCGTTCCTTTTCTTCCTGCTGCATTTCCTGCTCTGCGCCGCCTTCATCATCAGTCTTTATGGCTGGTCCCATGCCGCGGCCGCGCACGGCGCCGCCGCCGACATCCGCGACGGCTTCGCCCAGTTCACCGCACCCTATGCCGACCCCAGGAACAGCGCCGTCCAGGCGGAGATCGCGACCTATCGCAGCGGTTTCGGCACCATCCTCCGGCACCATCTGGCCGGCTATCCGGGCCAGTGGCTTTGGACCTTTCTCTTCACCGCGCTCGAATCGCTCGGCTTCATGCTGCTCGGCATGGCGATGCTCAAGGCCGGATTTCTGACGGGACGCTGGAAGGCGGAGCAATATTGGCGGACGGCGCGGCACTGCTTCCTGATCGGGCTGCCTCCCATGGCCGCGCTCGCCCTCTGGGTGATCCTCAGCCGCTTCGCGGTGCTCACGGCGCTGGGGAGCATGTTGGCCTGGTCCTTCCCCTTCCGCATCCCGCTGACGGTGGGATGGGCGGCGCTGATCCTGTGGCTCCTTTCCAGCCGGGGGCGGAGCCGGGTCGCCGCCGTCACCGCCGCCGCCGGACGCATGGCGTTCAGCAACTATCTGGGCACGTCATTGGCGATGACCGCCATTTTCTATGGTTGGGGCCTTGGCCTGTTCGGCCATGTGCGGCCCGCCACCCTTTTCCTGTTCATACTGGGAGGGTGGGCCGTGATGCTGGTCTGGTCTTCCCTATGGCTGAAGCGATTCGTTTCCGGTCCCCTGGAATGGCTGTGGCGCAGCCTCGCCAGCGGAAAGATGCAAAAGATTCGCAGGAACATCTGACGGGACTATTGCGATCCATTATCATCTGCGCTATCTGATTCTTCAGGAGTGCAGAACATGGTCGTTTGCGTTTGTAATGCCATCCGGGAGAAGGATTTGAAGGAAGCGGTGCGCGAGGGCGCGGATACGCCCTGCAACGCCTATGCCCGCTTCGGCCGCCGTCCCAAATGCGGCCAGTGCGTTTCCTTCGCCCGCACCATCATCGCGGCGGAACGCGCCACCGCCTGAAAATCATTGCGAAGCAAGCGCAGGAAAATCCCTTTCCCCAATCGCGAAGCCGAAGCAATAGCTCCGCAAAAAATGGCGGATTTCCAAGGGTTTTCTACTTAACAACACGCCCATACAGCCTTATAATGCCCGGCACTTTCCCACAACCGGAGCATTCCCCCCATGAAGGGCGATCCCAAAGTCATCGATTATTTGAACGAGGTCCTCAAGAACGAGTTGACCGCGATCAACCAGTATTTCCTCCATTATCGCATGCTCGATCATTGGGGCATCAAGAAGCTCGCCAAGTTCGAATATGAGGAATCGATCGACGAGATGAAGCATGCCGACAAGGTGGCCGAGCGCATCCTGTTCCTGGACGGCCTGCCCAATTTCCAATTGCTCGGCCGCCTGAAGATCGGCGAGACGGTGGAAGAAGTGCTGAAGGCGGACCTCGAACTGGAATATGAGGCGCTGCCGACGCTCAAGGACGGCATCGCCTATTCCGAGTCCATCCGCGACTATGTGTCGCGCGACCTGTTCCAGTCGATCCTCGAAAGCGAGGAAGAGCATATCGACACGCTGGAAACCCAGTTCGAGATGATCGAACGCATGGGCGTGCAGAATTATATCCAGCTTCAGAGCGAAGCCGCCGAGGATTGAGCGGTTTCAGGGGCGGCGCCTGTTGCGGCGTTGCCCCCGTTTTTCGGCGTGACGGCGAGGTATCGGACGGCCTGCTTCTTCACCTAAGGTGATCCAGCAGGAGCATGTCCCCGTTAACGGAAAGGCCCGCGCCGGGCCTTTCTCGCTTTCCACCCCGCGGCAGGCGGCATCATGCGCCGATGGCCAGGAACTTGTCCGCCCGGTCGGTTCGCAGCGCGTCGGCGTTCATGCCGGACAGGGCATCCAGTTCCTCGCCAATCGCAGCGGCGAGATTGGCGGCGGCGACGGCGGGTTCCCGATGCGCGCCGCCCAGCGGTTCCGGCACGATGCGGTCGATGACGCCCAGCGCCAGCAGATGCTGCGCCGTCACCTGCATGGCGGTGGCGGCATCGCTCGCCTTGTCGGCGGTTCGCCACAGGATCGAGGCGCAGCCTTCGGGCGAGATCACCGAATAGACCGCATGTTCGAACATCAGCACCCGGTTCGCGGCCGCCAGCGCCACCGCGCCGCCCGATCCGCCTTCGCCCACGACGGCGGCCACCATCGGCACGCCTAGGGCAAGGCATTGCTCGGTCGAGCGGGCGATGGCTTCGGCCTGCCCGCGCTCCTCCGCCTGCACGCCGGGGAAAGCGCCCGATGTGTCGACCAGCGTGACCACCGGCAGGCCGAAGCGGTCCGCAAGCTGCATCAGGCGGATCGCCTTGCGATAGCCTTCAGGCTTGGCCATGCCGAAATTGTGACGGACGCGGCTGGCGGTGTCGTCGCCCTTTTCATGACCGATCACCATCACGCGCCGGTCGCCCAGCGTCGCGAAACCGCCCAACATCGCCTGATCGTCGGCAAAGGCGCGATCCCCGGCCAGCGGCATGAAATCGTCGAACATGCCCGCGACATAATCCTTGAAATGCGGGCGTTCGGGATGGCGGGCCACCTGCGTCTTTTGCCACGGGGTCAGCTTGGCATAGCTGTCCGCCAGCATTTTCGCGGCGCGCTGTTCCAGCTTGTCGATCTCGCCGTCGATGTCGATGTCGCCGACATTGGCGGTCGTGCGCAGTTCGATGATGCGGGCCTCAAGCTCCGCGATCGGCTTTTCGAATTCCAGAAAACTTGCCATGGCGAGAGGCGTTAAGGCGCGGAGGCTTCGCCGTCAACGCGCCGATGCGGCATCGCCGCCAAAGGATGCCGGCTGTTGACCAGTTCGACCAGCCGGCGGCTGTCGACATGGGTGTAGATCTGGGTCGTGCCGATATCGGCATGGCCCAGCATGGATTGCAGCGCACGCAGGTCCGCCCCGCCCTCCAGCAGATGCGTGGCGAAGGCGTGGCGCAGCACATGGGGGCTGACGCGTTCCGGCGCGATCCCGGCGGCGGCGGCCAGCGCCTTGATGAGTTGATAGAGGCGGATGCGGCTGAGGTGGCTTTTACCGGAGGGGAACAACCATGGGCTGTCGGCGGGCACATGGGCCAGCCACGCGGCCACCGCCGCCCGCGCCCGGTCGGAGATGGGGACAAGCCGCTCCCGCCCGCCCTTGCCCTTGAGGATCAGGAAGGGCCTGTCCGTGGCCAGCGCCCGGCGGGGCAGCGACACGAGTTCCGTGGCGCGCAGGCCGGAGCCATAGAGCAACTCGATCAGCGCGGCCAGGCGCAGGTCGAGCGGCGAGGGAGGAGAGGCGGCGACGCGCTGTTCGATGTGCTCGAAGATGCGGTCCACCTCCTGTACCGAGAGGATTTTCGGCAAGGGACGGCGCGTGACCGGGCGTGGGAGGCTGGCGGAGGGATTATCCCGCCGCAGTCCCTCTTCCTCCAGAAAGGCGTAGAACGCGCGCAGGGCGGATGCCTTGCGCGCGACCGTGGACGCGGCCAGTTGCGCCCATGCTTCGGGCAGCGTCGCAAGCTTTTCCTTGCCGGCCATGGTAAGGCCCCCGACAATCTCGCCAGCGCCCGCCAGATCGGTGCGATAGGCCAGCAGCGTGTTGCGCGACGCCCCCCGCTCCGCCGCCATCATCTCCAGAAAGCGGTCGATCAGGACGGCATCGTCATTCATGGTCAGGCGCGGGTCAGCGCTTCCGCCGCGATCATGCGCGCTTCCGGATCGAGCCCGACGCGATGCAGGGCGGCGACGATGTGGAACAGATGGCCCGGCGGCAGACGCCCCCACTCCCCTGCCTGCATCCCCACGGCGGCGAGCAGGGCGACAGTGCCCTTCTCTCCGCGTTGCGCGGCGGCGCCGATGGCTCTGGCCCAACGGCTGTCGGCGGCAAGAGTGAAGCCATTGCCCTGCGCCAGCGAGACCGCGTCGGACGACGACAGTCGCGCAAGACCCGCCAAAGCGGCAACGAGCAGCCGTCCGCGTTCCTCGCCGGCTTCCTTGACATAATCCGACACCCGGCTCTGGCTGATGTCGACGACCGGGCTGGGCGCCCCCACCGACAGCAAGGCCCAGAGCTGGGACGCGCCATCGCCGCTCAGCGTCCCGACCGCGCGCGACCAGAGCGCCGCATTGCGATCATACCCCGCCGTCAGCATCGCCGCGACCAGATTGGCGGCGTCGCGCGCCTCCACCTGCGCGGCGGGCAGAGCGGCGGCTGCCCGCGCCGTGGCGATCAGGCCGACATAATCCGGCCGGCCATTGTCCCGCCAGATCGTGTGCATCCCTTGAAGCCGCGCGCCGATGGTCGTCCCGCCATAAGCGGCGCGCAAGGCGTCCACCCTGTCGGCCATGGCCGCCGGAGCATCGCCGTCCGCGCCCATCTGGCTGTAGAAGCCCACCAGCGCCTGACTGGAAAACACCCCAAGGCGCGCCGCCACGTCAGCGCCCGGTTGGCGGCGGACGGCGGAGAGGGCCGGCGCGCGCGCTTCCCATGCCCGCACATGCTGTCCCGCGGTCGCATAGAGATTGTCCGGGATTTCGACATTCAGCGCCGTCGCAAGGCCGAAGCGCCATGCCGTCAGCCGGTCCACCCCGTCCCATTCGATCTTCACGGAGCGGCGGGCGTTGAAGCCGGTGCCCACCACCTTTTCCGCCAGCCGATAGTCAATCCCGCGCACCACGCCGCGCCGCTGCGCCTGGTTGAGCGCGCCGCTGGCCGAACCCTGATCGCCCGAAAGCGCCGCGCAGATGGCGCGGGTCATGTCCCAGCCGGGTTCCTTGCTGACCTTGAGCGCGCCCGCCGACAGCGGGCACAGCCCAGCCGGGTCAGCCGTCGCCAGATAGGTCTGCATCGCGACCGCATAAAGGCGTGGCGTGAAGCCGTCCACATCGACGCTCTGCACCAGCAGGCGGGCGTTGTCCGCTTCCCCCATGCGCAGCAGCAGCCATGCGCGTTCCGCCACCCAATCCGCGCCATCGATGCCACGCGGCGTATCGCTCGCCGTCAGCAGCGCCCGGCGGAGCAGGATGGAGCCCCAGCGCGACACGATCGGCGCGCGCGTCTCCTTCATCAGGGCGGCGAGGAATGGCCCGGACTCCGATCCGAAGGCGTCCGGCTCCAGACCCAGCGTCTGCGGCGTCAACGCGCCGACGCGTTCCAGCGAGCGGCGGGCGCTTTGCGGCAGGTCATATTTCGCCTTCTGGGCAGCGAGTTCCTCCTCGCTCTGCTTCGCCGCCGCGCTGTCATTCGCCGAATCCTCGGGCAAGGTCAGGGAAAGCGCGGGCGGCTGCGCCGGGGCGGCAGGCGCGGCGGGCAACGGTGAGGATGACGGTGACGGTGTTCGTCCCGGTTGCGCGGGGGCGGGTGCAGGCGTGGCTGGCGCGTCGCCGAAACCGGGGGGCAGAAGGGATTCGGGCGCGTTCTGCGCCACGACCGGCACGGCCAGCGCCAGGGCAAGCGTGCCCAGCATCCACTTCGCATTCCCCCTATGACGCGGCATCGGCTTTATTGGCCCAGCTTTTCGGCGGGAATGGCCTTTTCCACGCGCTGCTGCGGCCTTTCCCCGCCGCGCGACCAGAGGATGGCGATCAGCGCAACCAACAGGATCACCAGCACGATGGGAATGATCGGCAAGCGCGTCCGGCGACGGGAGCTGCCCTCGAAATTGCTGTAGGAACGTCTGTTCTTCATGTGTCCTTCTGCGACCCGTGCCGTTTCAAGAAAGGAAAGTTGCGATTTGCCTGGCTGACGGCTGGCTGTATAGCCCCCCTCGCCATGCAGCGAAACAGCAAATCCACGGCAGCCGCCGCGAAGCGGGGACCGATCGTCCTGGTCGGCATGATGGGCGTCGGCAAATCCACCGTCGGGCGTCGGCTCGCGGCGCGCCTCGGCCTCGCCTTCGTCGATGCGGATGAAGAGATCGAAAAGGCGGCGGGCATGACCGTCACGGATATTTTCGAACGCTTCGGCGAAGCGCATTTCCGCGATGGGGAACGCCGCGTGATCGCGCGCCTGATGGACGGCGAACCGAAGGTGATCGCGACGGGCGGCGGCGCTTTCATGCAGCCCGACACGCGCGCCCTGATCCTGGATCAGGCGACCGCCATATGGCTGGACGCGGACATCGACATATTGGTCGACCGCGTATCCCGCCGTGAAGGACGCCCCCTGCTGAAAGGCAAGGACCCGCGCGTGGTGCTGACCGAACTGGCGGCCGTCCGCAACCCCGTCTACGCGCTCGCCCCCATTCATGTGAAAAGCATCGCCGCGCCGCATGAAGTCGCGGTCGAGCGGATTTTGGAGCAACTCCCGGCATGGCAATAGTGCGAGTCGCGCTGGATGCGCGCAGTTACGACATCCTGATCGAGCAGGGCGCGCTGGACCGGGCGGGCAGCCATCTGGCGGGCTATGCGCGCAAGGGGCGGCTGGTGGTGGTGACCGATGCCCATGTCGCGGCGGCGCAGCTTCCCCGGCTGGAGGCGAGCCTGCGCGCCGCCAATGTGACGGTGGAGCCGATCGTCCTTCCCCCCGGCGAGCAGACGAAAAGCTGGCGCCATCTGGAAGGGCTACTGGACGATCTGCTGGAGCGGGAGATCGAGCGGGGCGATCATGTCGTGGCGCTGGGCGGCGGCGTGATCGGCGACCTGGTCGGCTTCGCGGCCTCGATCCTCAAGCGCGGATGCCATTTCATCCAGGTGCCGACCACCCTGCTGGCGCAGGTGGACAGTTCGGTCGGCGGCAAGACGGCGATCAACGCGCGGGCGGGCAAGAATCTGATCGGCAGCTTCTATCAGCCTGCCCTTGTCCTCATCGATCCCTCGACGCTCGACAGCCTGCCGCCGCGCGAAACGCGGGCGGGCTATGCGGAGGTCGTGAAATATGGCCTGATCGACGATCCCGATTTCTTCGCATGGTGCGAGCGGGACGGAAGCAAGCTGCTGGGCGGCGATCCGCAAGCCCGGGAATATGCCATCGAACGCAGCGTACGCGCCAAGGCCGCCATCGTCGCCGATGACGAACGCGAAACGTCAGGGCGTCGCGCATTGCTGAACCTGGGCCATACCTTTGGACATGCGCTGGAAGCGGATACGGGATTTTCCGACAGGCTGCTTCATGGCGAAGGGGTGGCGGCAGGCATGGCTCTGGCCTTCCGCTATTCGGCGCGGCTGGGGCTTTGCCCGGCGGAGGAAGCGGCGCGCGTAACGGCGCATCTCAAGGCGGTAGGATTGCCTTACGATCTCGCCACTGCCCATGTGCAGGCGGACGGAGCGGCGCTGGTCGCGCATATGCTGCACGACAAGAAAATGGCGGCAGGCACCCTGCCCTTCCTGCTGGCACAGGGGATCGGGCGGACCTTCCTGTCGAAGGATGTCGTGCTGGCCGATGTGGCGGCTTTCCTCGACGAAGATCGCGTGGCGGGAGCATAGCAGGAGGCATCCGCTATTTGTGGGACGCCATACTTCAGCTAGCGGACACTCATTCATCCGTTCGGGCTGAGCTTGTCGAAGGGTGCAGAGCCTTCGACAAGGCGAACGGGGATGAGTATCTAACCCGACACTGTATCCTCAACAAAAAAGGGCGAGCTTTGCAGCCCGCCCCTTCTCTTTTCCACCCATATCCTGCGATCAGTAAACGCGCGCCTTGGGCTTGATATATTCCGCTTCGTCGGTGAGCGTGTAGTCGTGCACCGGACGGTAATCGAGCGTCACCTTGCCGCCATTGCCGCCCCAGCCTTCGAACCAGCTGACCGTGTGCTTCATCCAGTTCACGTCGTCGCGGTTCGGATAATCCTCATGCGCGTGGGCGCCGCGGCTTTCCTTGCGGTTTTCCGCGCCGACCATCGTGCAGACGGCCTGGCTCATCAGGTTGTCCAGTTCCAGCGTCTCAATGAGGTCGGTGTTCCAGATCAGCGAACGGTCGGCGATGGACACGTCCTGCAACCGCTTGTTGACCTCCGCCATCTTGGCGACGCCTTCCGACAGGAGCGCGCTGTCGCGGAACACGGCGGCGTGCTTCTGCATGGTGTGCTGCATTTCGAGGCGGATTTTCGCGGTCGACGATCCGCCCTTGGCATTGCGGAAATGGTCGAGGCGCCCCAGCGCCAGATCGGCCGCATCCTTGGGCAGCGGACGGTGCGATCCGTTGGGCTTGATCGTTTCCTTGAGATGCAGGCCGGTCGCGCGGCCGAACACGACAAGGTCGATCAGCGAGTTGGAGCCGAGGCGGTTCGCGCCATGGACCGACACGCAAGCCGCTTCGCCGACCGCATAGAGGCCCGGCACCACGACTTCGGGATCGTCGCCGACCTTCGTCACCACCTGTCCATGATAGTTACAGGGGATGCCGCCCATATTGTAGTGGACGGTCGGCGTCACGGGCAGCGGCTGGCGGGTCAGGTCGACGCCCGCGAAAATCTTGCCGCTCTCGGTGATGCCCGGCAAACGCTCCGCCAGCACCTTGGGATCGATGTGATCGAGGTGCAGGTAGATATGGTCCTTGTTCGGACCCACGCCGCGTCCTTCGCGCATCTCCATCGCCATGGAGCGCGACACCACGTCGCGCGAGGCCAGATCCTTCGCCGAAGGGGCATAGCGTTCCATGAAACGCTCGCCTTCCGAGTTGGTGAGGTAGCCGCCCTCGCCGCGCGCGCCCTCGGTGATGAGCACGCCCGCGCCGTAAATGCCGGTCGGGTGGAACTGCACGAACTCCAGGTCCTGCAAGGGCAGGCCCGCGCGTAGCACCATGCCGCCGCCATCGCCGGTGCAGCTATGCGCCGAGGTGGCGGAGAAATAGGCGCGGCCATAGCCACCCGTCGCCAGCACGACCGCATGGCTGCGGAAGCGGTGGATCGACCCGTCCTCCATGCAGATGGCGATGACGCCGCGGCATTCCTTGCCGTTGGGGCCGTCCTCCATGATGAGGTCGATGGCGAAATATTCGATGTAGAAGTCCGCGTCATACTTCAGGCTCTGCTGGTAGAGCGCGTGGAGCATGGCATGGCCGGTACGGTCGGCGGCGGCGCAGGTGCGCTGCACCGGCGGGCCTTCGCCCATATTCTGCATGTGGCCGCCGAAGGGACGCTGGTAGATGGTGCCGTTCTCATTGCGGCTGAACGGGACGCCCGCATGTTCCAGCTCGATCACGGCGGCGGGCGCTTCGCGCACCATATATTCGATCGCGTCCTGATCGCCCAGCCAGTCGGACCCCTTGACGGTGTCGTACATATGCCAGGTCCAGTGATCGGGCGAGTTGTTGCCGAGCGACGCCGCGATGCCGCCCTGCGCGGCGACGGTGTGCGACCGGGTTGGGAACAGCTTGGTGATGCAGGCGGTCTTGAGGCCCGCTTCGGCGCTGCCCATGGTCGCGCGCAGGCCGGAGCCGCCCGCGCCCACCACCACGGTGTCATAGGTGTGGTCGATGATCTTGTAGGCTTCGGTCGACATTATGCGGCAGCTCCCATGAAGGCGATCTTCGCGATGGCGAAGATGCCGGCGGCCGCGCCGCCGATGGCGTAGAAGTTGAGGAGAAGCACGGACAGGAAGGCGAGCCCCTTGTCATGCACATAATCCTCCAGCATCACCTGCATGCCCAGGCGCAGATGCCAGAAGATGCTGACGATCATCAGCATCATCGGCACTGCCACCAGCGGATGGGCGATCCAAGCCGTCACGCTTTCATAATCGAGGCCCGGCAGCGTCAGCAGGCTGAAGATCAACCACAGGACGAGCAGCAGGTTGCCGACGGCGGTGTAGCGCTGGGCCAGCCAGTGAAACGCGCCGTGACGCGCCGATCCCAGGCCACGGACGCGGCCGATTCCGGTTCCCGTTCCCATCAGAGCTTCCCCCCGAAAATATAGGCCCAGACCAGCGCCGTGACGACGATCGAAGCGATCATCGCGACGACCGACCATGTCTTGTTGGTCCGAAGCTCGTAACCCGCGCCCATGTCGAGCACGAAATGGCGAAGGCCGGAAAAGAGATGCTGGAAGAATGCCCAGGTCAGGCCGACCATGACGATAATGCCGATGGGGGAAGTCGCGCACTTCACGAAGGTCGCATAGGCTTCCGGTCCCGTCGCGGCGGCCATCAGCCACCATACCAGCCCCAGCGCGCCGACGATGGCGAGGCCGTTGCCGGTGATGCGGTGCAGGATGGAGATCGCCATATGCGGCCCCCATTTCCATATCGTCAAATGCGGCGAGAGCGGCCGGCTGGTGGATCGCGCCATGTCTACCCGTATCCCTGATCTTGTCTGTGGTTCCGCTCCCCTTAGGAGCGAACGCGGCGAAGGGCAAGGCACGGCGAAAGGTGGTGCGTGAACGGCGGGATAAAGAATCCGTTAACCAAAGCAGGCTAATCAGTCCGGGAAACGACTGCGCACCATCTGGGGGACATATCGAGCTATGCCGCACGTCAACAATAGCTGGCTGATCCGCGCCGACAATTTGGCCGAACTGGACCCTAGCATCGGGCCGGAGGCGCTGGAAATCCATGAGTTGATCGAAGATTCCATCGATCTCGTCGCGCAGACATTCTACGACACTTATGTCACGGAGGCGAAACTGACCGCCTGCCTGTCGCCGGAAACACTGCGAAAGATCGAGGCCGCCACGCGCCAATATGCGCGGGAGAAACTGGCGCGCTACAATGCCGGGGAATGGGGCCGCATGGCCACCGAATGCGTGCGCCATGCAAGCAAGCGGAACCTTCCGGTAGCGGCAGTGCTGGCTTCCGTCGCGCGCGCCGATGAAAAGCTTGCGGAGCTGATCTGCGAACGGATTTGGGAAGACCGGGAGCGCTGCCAGAGGCTATTGCGGACGGTCAATCGCCTGTCGATGATGAGCATAGGCATGTTGAGCAACGTCATGGCGCAGGACATCGCCGATGCCCAGCGCGCGGAACGGATACGCTTCGGCGCGCTGTTCGAGCAACGGATCGTCGGCGAGATCGACGGCGCTTCGCATCTGGGCGAGTCGCTGCGCGAACAGGCCAAGGATGCCTCCGCCGCGACCCGTGGAATGCTGGGCAAGGCGTCCGAAGTCGCGGCTGCCGCCGAACAGTCCGCGCTCGCCATGCGAGACGCGGCGCAGACGTCCGCAGGGCTGATCCGCGCCATAGAGGACGCTCGCGCCGAAGTGGAAAGCGCGGCCGAGGTGGCGTTGCGCGCGGCAGAACAGTCCGGCGAGGCCGTGGCCATGTCCACCACCCTGTCCGAACATGCCAAGTCGATCGAATCGATCCTGGGCCTGATCCGCGACATTGCCGGGCAGACCAACCTGCTGGCGCTCAACGCGACGATCGAGGCGGCGCGGGCGGGCGATGCGGGGCGCGGCTTTGCCGTGGTCGCCCAGGAGGTGAAGAGCCTCGCCAACCAGACCGCGCGGGCGACCGACGAGATCGCGGGAAAGATCGCGGATATTCAGGCATCGACGCTCCAGTCGGTGCAGACCAACGAGCGCATCCGCGACACGGTGGGCGAAGTCCAGAGCAGCGCCCAGCGCATCCGTCACGCCATGGACCAGCAGGCCCAGACCGTAACGATGATCACCGCCGCCGTCGACGAAACCGCGCTGGCCGCCGACTCGATGTCGACCACCATCTCCGCGATCCGGCAGGATACGGAAGTGGTGGCGTCGGAAATCGACCAGCTTGAACGCGGCTTCATGACGGTGGAAGGCAAGCTGTCGGGATTGCGCGAGGCGTCGTCCGATTTCAGCCGGCAGGTAGCATAGGGCGCGGGTGGATTTGGGTGGAAGGCAGCGGGCCTGCTTCTTCATCTGACATGCTCCTGCAAAGGCAGCAGCATGGCGCAATGCAACCTGTGGAGAGGGCAAGCGTTGTCCCGCACCTGGTCCAGGATGACAAATAAACATCGTCCGCGGTAGGCCGAAACTTCCCTTCCGATGCAGCCTGCCTCATACTTTCCCTTCCGCTCCCAGTGCAGTAAAGGCGGCGGCATGACCGATGCCGCCTCCGCCCAAAGCTGGAAAGTCACCCTGCCCTGCACCCGTATGGAAGCAGAGGCGCTGGAAGGCGACATCGCCGCCTTTGCGATGATGGACAAGCCGCCGGTGCTGATGACCAGCGAAGCCGAACCGGACAGTGACGAGAGTTGGCGGCTCGAAGCCTATTTCGAGGGCAAGCCGGGCACCGCCGCCGTCAAATTGCTGCGAACGCTGGTGCCGAGCGCCAGAGCCGCCAAGCCGGTGATCGAACAGCTTGCCGACCAGGATTGGGTGACGATGAGCCAGCAGGGGCTGGAACCAGTCACCGCCGGGCGTTTCCACGTCCGCAATCTGACCGGCGATCCCGAACTGCCCGGCCACGTCAATTTCCTGATCGGGGCGAGCCGCGCTTTCGGCACGGGGCAGCATGAAACCACGTCCGGCTGCCTGATGATGCTGGACCGGATGCGGCGCGTGGGGATGCGGTTCGGTAATGTCGCCGATATCGGGACGGGCACGGGACTGCTGGCTTTCGCGGCGCTGAGCCTCTGGCCGCGCGCTTATGCGACGGCTTCGGACATCGACCCGGTGGCGGTGGAGATCAGCGCGGAGAATGCACGCGCCAATGGCGTGCGGCTGGGGACGGGCGCGGGCCGGGTCGGCCTGTTCACGGCGGCGGGCGTGGATCATCCCGCGCTCATCCGGCGCGCGCCCTATGACCTGCTGATCGCCAATATCCTCGCCGGGCCGCTGATCGAACTGGCGCCATCGCTCTGCGCGCTGGTGGAGGAAGGCGGGACCATCGTGCTGGCCGGTCTGCTCAGGGAACAGGCGGACATGGTGCTGGCGGCCTATCGCGCGCAGGGGATGCGGCTGGCGCAGCGGAGCGACCGGGGCGACTGGCCGACGCTGCGGCTTCGCAAGCGGCCCCAGATCGGCTGGAAACGTCCCCGCCGATTCGACAGCGCGGAACGGGGCGAAGCCTGGGGTTTTGGAAGCATCTGAGCACGAGACAGGAGACCGTCATGAGCATCACCCGCCGCATCGTCATGCATTATGATCCATCGGGTCCATTCGAGAATATGGCCGTCATACCGGGCGGGCCAGGACCGAAACCCGGCATCCTTCTCTTTCCCAATGTGCTGGGCACGAAAGAGGCGGACTTCGCCTATGCGGAGAAGGTGGCGGGGCTGGGCTATACCGTTCTGGTCGCGGATGTCTTCGGTCAGGGAAAGCGCACGACGCGGGCAGAAGAGGATTTCGGCCGTTACATGGCCGAGTTGAACAACAACCGCCTTTTGCTGCGCGAGCGGGTGACCGCCGCCCACGAGCTTCTCAAGGCCATGACGGAAGTCGAAGAGTCGCGTACCGCCGCCATCGGCTTCTGCTTCGGCGGCAAATGCGTGCTCGATCTGGCTCGCAGCGGCGCGGACATCGCGGGCGGGGTGAGCCTGCATGGCGTATATGACGCGCCGTCCTTCCCCAACGCCGCCATCCGCGCGAAGCTGCTGATCTGCCACGGCTGGGACGATCCGGTGGCGCCGCCCGACGTCACGGTCGCGCTGGCGGCGGAACTGACGGAGGCGGGGTGCGACTGGCAGCTTCATGCTTATGGGCATGTCGGACACGCCTTCACCGATCAGTCGGCGCAACTGAAGGACAGGGGGTTGTTCTATAGCGCAGATGCCGACCGGCGCAGCTTCCGGGCGATGAAGGACTTTCTGGGCGACCTGTTCGGCTGAAGGGGACCGCCAGACTTTGCCGTCAGGCGAGCCCTGCTCCTGCGCAAGGCAGGAGCAGGGGACATGCTGGAAGCAGACCGTCCGAAGTCTACCCAAAACCCATCATCTCAAATCGCGTCGATCATCTCCGCCAGCACGGCGAGGCAATCCTTGCCCAATTGCATCGAACGCGCCGGCGACCAGCCATAATCGGCGTCGGGCAGGTCGTCATTGTCCTTGAACGGCATCTCCAACGTCATCGCCACCGCGCCGAAATGCTCGGCAAGCTGGTTGGTGGACATGGACAGGTTCGCCCGGCCCGCCGCCGCCGCGGGATAGCCGCGCTTCGTCTGGAAATCGGGCGTCCGCGCCGCCAGCGTATCGCGATAGCGGTGGAAAAGAGCGACCTGCCGTTCCGTGATCGAGGGAATCCCTTCAAACCCGGCGAGGAACACGGCCGGGATGGCTTCGTCGCCATGCACATCCATGGCGAAATCGACGCCGGTTTCGTCCATCGCCGCGCGGACGAGGAAGACTTCGGGGCTGCGTTCCATCGACGGCTCATGCCATTCGCGGTTGAGGTTCACGCCCGCGGCATTGGTGCGCAGATGGCCCCGGCGGCTGCCGTCCGGATTCATGTTGGGGACGATGTGGAAAGTCGCCTTGCTCCGCAGCAGGCGGGCGACGGCATCCTCTTCGTCGGCCAGGCGCTCCAGCGCGCCTTCCATCCACCATTCGGCCATGCTTTCGCCGGGATGCTGGCGGGCATAGAGCCAGACCTTCTTCGGCCCCTCCCCCAACGTCAGCAGGTCGAGCGGCTGGCCGTCGAGCGTCAGTCCCAGTTCGCGATGCTCCACGCCCGGCTGACAGGCGGCCCAGGCGATCAGGTCGTGGTGGCGCTCCATCGAATAGGGCGCGAAATAGGCGAACCAGACGGCATTGACGTCCGGCGACAGGCGGATGGTGAGCGTGCCGTCCGCATATTCCGTATCGGCGAGCAGCCAGTTCTCGCGATCCTCGCTATAGCGCGCCTTATAGCCCGGCCAGCCGTCGGGATAGGCCGAGCGGGCGCAGTTGACGATCGCCAGTTCCACCTCCCGCCCGGCGACGCCCGCGACGCGGAAATGGAACCATTGATAGAAATCGCTCTGGTGATCGTGGACGATCTCCAACTCGGCGCGAACGCCTGCCGGAGTGTCATTAATGGAGAGAAGGCGAATATTGCCGCTATCGAAAGCGCTGGAAATCGAGATGGTCATTTGACGGTTATAGTGCGCCCCGACTCGCCGGGATAGCCCCGGATGAGCGCCGTCGCGAGCTTTCCGGCGGCAAGGCCGGGCTGGGACGCGGGCGTCCCCTCGCGCGCTTCGGTGATGGCGCGGCCTTCCCAGATAGTGGTCGAATCGGAACGGCGGCGAATCTGGACCTGCAATTCGGTGGACACGATGTCCTTGGGCTTGCCCGACAGGTTGATGCCGATGCCCACGCCCATGCCGGAAAAGCCTCCGCTGCCCACGCCGCCGCCTACGCCCACGCTGACGGGATTGCCGCTGCGGTCATAGCCGGTCGGGCGAAATCCCCGGCGGAAAGCGACCAGCGCCACATAATCGCTCCTCGCCCCCTCGGCCGCCGGAGTGAAGCCCACCGACTGCAATTCCTGAAGCACGGCGTTGGAATAGGTGCGATATTCCAGGCTGACGTCCGGGTTGCCGGGCATTTCCTCCACCGCAATGGTGCCGCTGCGCACCGGATCGCCGACATGGAATCGCGTCACCTCCACCGGCGGCACCGCCGTCGCGCAGGCGGCGAGCGAAAGGGCGAGACAGCAGGGAAGGACGATCTTCTTCAACATGAATGCACTCCCGACGATATGATGCCCTGACACGTTGCCGCGCGGCGGATTCCTTCCTAACGCATCAGCCACGGCTTTGCTGCATGCAGGATGAACGGCGGGAAAAGAGCGGCCTGCGCCCTTGACTTTCGCCCGTCCCACCCATAGGGGCTGCGCTTCGATTTTCCGATCATAAAGATTCATCAAAGGCTGGCTTCCATGAAGATCCGCAATTCGCTCAAGTCGCTCAAGGGCCGTCACCGGGACAACCGCGTGATCCGTCGTCGCGGCCGCACCTATGTCATCAACAAGACCAATCGCCGCTTCAAGGCGCGCCAGGGCTGAACAAGCCATGGCGGAGGTCGCCGCCGTCATTTTCGACGTCGGCAATGTCCTCTTTCACTGGAATCCCAGGATTCTCTACGAGCGCCTGATCCCCGACGATCAGGCGCTCGATGCGTTTCTGCGCGATGTCGTGACGGCGGAATGGCATTTCCAGCATGATGCGGGCCGCCCCTTCGCCGAAACCAGCGCGGAGCTGATCGCCCGGCACCCGGAGCATGGGGCGCTGATTCGCCTGTGGGGCGAACGTTTCATCGACAGCGTGACGCCAGTAGTGGACGGCATGGCGGAGGTCGTCGCGGATTTGCATGACGCGGGCGTGCCGCTCTTCGCCCTCACCAATTTCAGCGCGGAGTTCTGGGAGCGTTTCCATGCGCGGGAGGCGGCCTTCTTCGCGCCGTTCCGCGACATTGTGGTGTCCGGCGCGGAAAAGCTGGTGAAGCCGGATGCGGCGATCTTCCGCCTCGCGCTGGAGCGATTCGAGATAGCCGCCGGCACGACCCTCTTCATCGACGACCGTGCGGAGAATGTGGCGGGCGCGCAGGCTCTGGGGATGCGCGGCCATCTGTTCCGCGATGCGAAAATGCTGCGGAAAGAATTGGCTATGCTGGGATTGCTCGCGCCTACTCCCGCCCCCTGAGTTCGTCCCCGCGAATGGCGGCGACATGCAGCACATTGGTGGACCCCGGCGTGCCGAAGGGAACGCCCGCCAGCACGACGATCTTGCCGCCCTTCTCCACCATGGCGTGACGCAGCGCCATGCGGCGCGCCTTGCCGACCATCTCCTCGAAATTGCCGACATCCTTGGTCCGCACCGCATGGACGCCCCAGGTGAGGCCCAGCTTCCGCGCCGTGTCGAGACGCGGGGTCAGCGCCAGTATCGACACGAGCGGCCGCTCACGGGCCACGCGGCGAACCGTGCTGCCAGAGGTCGTGTAACAGGTGATCGCGCTGGCACCGACCACCGAAACGATGCCTCCCGCACCCTCCGCCAGCGCGTCCGCGGTCGTGCCGTCGGGCCGCGTCTCGGTGAAATGCAGCCGCGCGAAATAGCCGGGATCGCGCTCGACGCTGTGGGCGATGCTGTCCATCATCGCGACGGCTTCCTGCGGCCAGTCGCCCGCCGCCGTCTCCGCCGACAGCATGATCGCGTCCGCGCCGTCATAGACCGCCGTCGCCACGTCCGACACTTCGGCGCGGGTGGGCGTGGGCGCCTTTATCATCGATTCGAGCATCTGGGTCGCGACCACGACCGGGCGGCCCATGCGGCGGGCGGTGGCGACGATCTGCTTTTGCAGCGGCGGCACGGCCTGCGGCGGCAGTTCCACGCCCAGATCGCCCCGCGCCACCATCACGCCATCGGCCAGTTCCAATATCTCCTCAAGGCGCTGAACGGCGGCGGGCTTCTCGATCTTCGCCATCAGCGCGCCATGGCCGCCCATCAGGCGGCGCGCCTCGGCCAGATCCTCCGGCCGCTGGACGAAACTCAATGCGATCCAGTCGAGCCCCTGTTCGATCGCGAAGCTGAGGTCGCGGCGGTCTTTCTCCGTGAGCGCGGGGACCGGCACGACCACGTCCGGCACATTGACGCCCTTCCGGTTGGACAGCGCGCCGCCCACCTCGACGACCGTTTCGATCCGGTCGTCCATGACCGCCTTGACGCGCAGCACCAGCTTGCCGTCGTCCAGCAGCAGACGCGTTTCGGGCACCAGTGCGGCATAGATTTCCGGGTGCGGCAGGTTCACGCGTTTCGCGTCGCCCGGCTTCTCGTCGCGGTCGAGAGTGAAGCGCGCGCCGGTTTTCAGGACAGCCAGCCCCCGCGCGAAGGTGCCCACGCGCAGCTTGGGGCCCTGAAGATCACCCAGGATCGTCGTGGGCCGTCCGAACTCCTTTTCCAGCGCGCGGATCGCGGCGATGCGGGCGGCATGATCCTCATGCGCGCCATGGCTCATATTGATGCGGAAAGCGTCGGCCCCGGCGACGAAAAGCGCGCGGATCATCTCCGGCGTGTCGCTCGCGGGACCGAGGGTGGCGAGAATCCGGACCTTTCGCGAGCGGGGCGGCAATCGTGTCATCATATACTCCTGAGCATAGGGTCGCCTCTGGCTTGCCTGGGCGCGGTTATCGATTATCCATGCTGCACGACAGGATTGTGTAGATCAGCGAAAGGGTTCGCCGTGAGCGACAACATACTCAACGATGCGGTGGCCGCAACCGCCTTCCGGCGGCTGGTGACGCATCTTCAGCATCGCACCGACGTGCAGAATATCGACCTGATGGGAACGGCCGGTTTCTGCCGCAACTGCCTTGCCGACTGGATCGCCGAGGCGGACGGTCATCTGACCCGCGATCAGGCGCGGGAGATCATCCACGGCATGCCCTTCGGCGAATGGAAGGACCGCTATCAGGCCGAAGCGACGCCGGAGCAGTTGGCAAAGATGAAGGAGAGTGTGGCGAAGAACGCCGACAGCCATTAGGAGCGTGCGTCAACCGATTCACACTCACTTGCATTTACGGAGATTCCCATGAGCGATGGCAATGTCGCCGCCGAACAGCTACGCCTCTTCATCGAACGCATCGAGCGCCTGGAAGAGGAAAAGAAGGGCATCGGCGACGACATCAAGGACGTCTATCTGGAGGCCAAGGCCAACGGCTATGACGTGAAGACGATGCGGGCGATCGTCCGCCTCCGCAAGATGGAACGCAACGCCCGCATGGAAGCCGAAGCGCTGCTGGAAACCTACAAGAACGCGCTGGGAATCGAATAACCCGCGGAACAGGAGAGCGCCCCATGACCGAGATCGTCGTCAGCACCACCAGCCGCCTGGAAGGGCGGCCGGCGAAGGAATATCTCGGCATCGTCACCGGCGAGGTGATCGTGGGCGCGAACCTCTTCCGCGACCTGTTCGCCAGCGTGCGCGATATCGTCGGCGGGCGGTCGGGCGCCTATGAGGACGTGCTCCAGCGCGCCCGCGAGCAGGCGATCGGCGAAATGCGGATGCGGGCAGCTTCGCTGGGCGCGAACGCGGTGGTCGGCGTCGACCTCGATTATGAGGTGCTGGGGTCGAACGGGTCGATGCTGATGGTGTCGGCCTCGGGCACGGCGATACTCGTCTGAGTTGCGCGAAAGGCGCGCTGCCGCTAGAGAGCGCGCCTCGACAGCACAACAGTTTCAGGAGCGGGCTGTGGCCGGCCATTCCAAATTCAAGAACATCATGCATCGCAAGGGCGCGCAGGACAAAAAGCGTTCGTCGATGTTTTCCAAGCTCAGCCGCGAAATCACCGTCGCGGCCAAGATGGGCATGCCCGACCCGGACATGAACCCGCGCCTTCGCCTCGCCGTCAACGCGGCCAAGGCCCAGTCCATGCCCAAGGACAATATCCAGCGCGCCATCGACAAGGCGCTGGGCGGCGACATGGAGAATTATGAGGAAATCCGCTATGAGGGCTATGGCCCCGGCGGCGTGGCGATCATCGTCGAAGCGCTGACGGACAACCGCAACCGCACGGCCACCAATGTCCGCACGGCTTTCTCCAAGAATGGCGGCAACCTCGGCGCATCGGGCGCGGTGAGCCATGGCTTCGACCGCATGGGCCTCATCACCTATCCGGCCAGCGCGGGCGATGCCGACGCGATCTTCGAAGCGGCGCTGGAAGCGGGCGCGGAAGATGTGTCGTCCAATGACGACGAGCATGAAATCTGGACCGCGATGGACGCGCTGCACGAAGTCGCCAAGGCGCTGGAAGCCTCGCTCGGCCCGGCGGAGAGCGCCAAGTTGGCATGGAGGCCCCAGACGACCGTGGAGGTCGACGAAAGCAGTGCTGCGACCCTGCTCAAGCTGGTCGATACGCTGGAAGACGATGACGACGTGCAGACCGTGTGGGGCAATTATGAAGTGCCTGACGCGGTGATGGAGAAGCTGGGCTGAGATCGGCGGCCTTCCTTGCCGACGGACAAGGCTTCGCCGGATTTTCGCGTCGGGGGCATTGACGGAAGCGGCATGGGCGCAAGGAAGGAATCGAAAACCATAAGGCTGGATGTCGGCGTCTGGTTCAATGAAGCCAGCGGTCACATTCATATTGCCGCGAAGGATGCGTTCATTTCCACGGTCAGCAACGATCCCCGGTCGAAGCGATACCATCCCAATCTGTATCGAAAGCTGGCGGCCTGCCTGCGCGATGGCGGCGTGCCCCATCCTGCCGCTGGCGCGGAAGACGCATGATCCTGCTCGGCCTCGACCCCGGTCTGGGCACGACGGGCTGGGGCCTGATTTCGGCGGACGGCAACCGCCTCACCCATGTCGCCAATGGGCAGATCAAGACCGATTCCGAACTGCCGCTGCCGACTCGGCTGATGGCGCTGGACATGGCGCTGAGCGACCTGATCCTGGAGCATCGGCCCGATGGCGCGGCGGTCGAGGAGGTGTTCGTCAACGTCAATCCGCAATCGACCCTGAAACTGGGACAGGCGCGCGGCGTCATCCTGCTGGCGGCGGCGCGATCGGGCATGGTGGTGGGGGAATATGCCGCGCGGCTGGTGAAGAAATCGGTCGTCGGCGTGGGCAATGCATCCAAGGACCAGGTGCACGCCATGGTCGCGCGACTGCTGCCGGGCGCGAAGATCGCGGGCGCGGATGCCGCCGACGCGCTCGCCGTCGCTATCACCCACGCCCATCACCTCGCCAGTGCACGGCGCATACCGGCGCGCTAGAAACCCGCTACCTTTCCTATTTCCAGTCGAAGGCGAGCGGGGCTTCGCGAAAGGCGAAGCGGTCGAGATGGTCGGCCACCACCTGCTTGAAGCGTTCGACATCCGCCTCTTCCTTCGGATCGATCTCGACCGTCAGCGTGTCCGGGCTGGCGGTCATGCGGATCGGCCCCATGGGGAAAGCGATCCGGCCCTGCTCCGCATCGAAGTCGGTGTCGAACTTATGGCTTGCAGAGCTGTTGCAGATAACGGCTGGCATGGCCGGTCGGGACATGAGCGGTAAGCGTCATTTTCAGAGCCTTTCGACCTTGTGGGCGGCCTCGTCGATCAAGGCAGCGACATCGAACATCGTCTGTGCCTCCACCCCTTCCTTCTGAAGGCGGCCGCGCACGGCCATGGCAAGATTCTGCATGGCGCGGCGAATGGGCGCGCTATCGCTGCGCTCCGCCTTCTTCGCGAGATGGGCAAGCCGTTCCATGACGGCCTGCGCCTCCTCCTGACGATCGGCCAGATGCGTGGCGCCGGCTTCGGTGATGGCGAAGAGCTTGCGGCTGCTCTCGCCGGGCTGCTCGGCGATCAGGTCCATGTCGGCCAGCAGGGTGAGCGTCGGATAGACCACGCCCGGGCTGGGTGCATAGATCTGGCCCGAAAGGCTCTCGATCTCGCGGATCAGGTCATAGCCATGGCGCGGGGCGTCGGCGATCAAACGCAGCAGGATGAGTTGCAGCATGTCGTTGGTGAAGAGCCGCCTGCGCCCTCCACCACCGCGACCGCCCCGGCCGTCTCCGCCGAAAGGATCGTCGTCAAAGGTTCGGCCACGTCCGCCGCCGCCGAAAGGACGGCCAAAGCCGCCCGGTCCTGCGAACCGGCGATGCCCGTGATGGAAAGAGCGGCCTTCATGACCGCGATGAGAATGGTGGAAGTGCATCTAAGCCTCTTTGCTATTATTTAGATGGATCTAGATATATCTTAAAATTCCACACGTGCAAGATTTAAGATATATCTTTTATGCGTAAGGACCTTCTCGATCTTTTCCGCCGCCCCTTCGCCTCACAAAAAAAGCGGCGCGGACAAGGAATCCGCGCCGCCTTCCCATTTCGCAGGACAAACTTCAGTCCGGCTTCTTGGCCACGCTCACCAGTGCGGGGCGCAGCAGGCGATCCTTGATCGTGTAACCTGCCTGCATCTCCACCAGCACGGTGCCCGGCTCCGCATCGGCGGAGGGCACTTCCATCATCGCCTGATGCTTGTTGGGATCGAGGGGCTGGCCGACCGATTCGAGCTTCTGGATGCCGTTGCGTCCGAACACGCTTTCCAGTTCGCGGGTGGTGGCTTCGAGACCGGCGACCAGCCCCTTGAATTTCTCATCCTCCCGCAGGTCCGCCGGAATGGCCTGAAGCGCGCGGGTGAGATTGTCGGCCACCGACAACATGTCCCGGGCAAAGGAGGTCGCCGCATAGGCGCGCGCATCGGCCAGTTCCTTCTCCAGCCGGCGACGGACATTCTGCGTTTCGGCATGGGCGTAGAGCACGTCCTGCTTGGCGGTCGCCAACTCGTTTTCGAGCGCCGTCAAACGGTCTTCCGCCGTATCGCCAGCAGGGGCCGCGTCCTCCGGAAGCTGGTCCACAACCTCGGTGTTTTCGATATTCTCTTTGTCTTCACTCATCTCATCAATCTCGACAATGTCTGGGCGGTGAAGTCCACCATGGGGATCACTCGCGCATAGTTCAAGCGCGTGGGGCCGATCACGCCGACCACGCCGACGACCCGGCCGTCGCCGCCCCGGTAAGGCGCGGCTATGACCGAAGAACCCGAGAGGGAAAAGAGCTTGTTTTCCGAACCGATGAAGATTTTGGTCGCGTCGCCCGCGAGCGCGCTTTGTAGCAGGCCGAAGATTTCCTGCTTGCCTTCGAGCTGCTCCAGCAATTGCCGCACCCGTTCAAGGTCGGCGGCGGTGCCGTCGTCCAGCAGATGGGACTGGCCGCGCACGATCAGCACCGGGCGGGCATCGGCGTCCTGCGACCAGATGGCGATGCCGCGCTCAATCAGTTCGCGCGCCGCGCCCTGAAGCGCCGTGCGTTCGCGCTCCAGTTCCTGCCGGAGAAGATCGCCCGCCTGGCTGAGGGTGAGGCCACTGAAGCGCGCGGACATGAAATTCGCCGCCTCCGCCAGCAGGGACGGCGTGACGCTTTCGGGGAGATCGAGGACGCGGTTTTCGACAGACCCGTCCTGCCCCACCAGTACCGCCAGCGCCTGCCGGTCATTGAGCGGCACGAAGCCGAATTGCCGCAGCACCGGCTCCCGCTTGGGCACCATCACGATGCCCGCGCAGGCCGACAGGCCTGAAAGAGTGGCGGTCGCGGCGGAAAGCGCCTCTTCGATCGGGCCGCTTTCCGTCAGCCCCGCCTCGATCGCGCGGCGTTCCTCCGGCGATGGTTCGGCCGCCTGCATCATGCCGTCGACAAACAGCCGCAGGCCCGTTTCCGTCGGCATGCGTCCCGCCGAAGTATGGGGCGCGGCGAGCAGGCCCAGTTCCTCCAGGTCCTGCATCACATTGCGGATGGAAGCGGGCGACAGGCTGAGCGAAGCCATGCGGCTGATCGTGCGCGATCCCACGGGAAGGCCCGTGCCCAGATAGCTTTCCACCACCAGGCGGAAGACATCGCGCGCGCGCTCATTCAGTTCCGTGATCGGGGTGACCGCCATGCGCATCTATTTAGGCAAGCCGCGCATGAGGCTCAAGTATCGCTTTTGGAAGGCGCGAGGGGCTTCAGCATGGCTTGCAATCCCAGCATCTGCGGAACGGAGGCGATCATCGCGCGCAACCGGCCATAGCGGGCATCCATGCAGCCGGACTGATATTCCAGCCGCGTGGTCGCCTGCTTCTCCCGGGCCCATTCGATAACGTACGCGGGCATGTCGGTCGCAAAACGGTCGCAATTTTCTCCCTGGGCAATGCGTTTCGTGGTGCCGGGCGCGGGGCGGTAGGGGGCGATCGCGCTGTGGAATCGTCGATATTGCTCGGGCGTCACGGTGAAACGCGTCGGCCCGGGCACGGCGGTGAAGCGCCCAGGCTCGATCAAGCCCGATCCATCGGGCGTCACGCGCAACGTGTAGCTGGGACATGTGCCGAAGCACGGTCCGGCGGAAAAGCGAATCGTATCGCCCGCCCTCACCGGCTTTTCCAGTTCGGCCTGATTGACGGCGCACCCCGTCAGCAGCGCAGCCACCGTCAAACCCATGATCATGCGCATTGCGAAGCTCCTTTTCCCGCTCTTGTCTCTATCGGCACTGGCAAGACGCCGCAACGGACGCTAAGCCCCCGCTGAACGCTTCGGAGAATAAATATATGCGTCCTTCCGGCCGCGCGCCCGACCAGATGCGCGACATCACCATGGAACCTGGCTTCACCATCCACGCCGAAGGGAGCTGCCTGGTCAGCTTCGGCGATACGCGGGTGCTGTGCACTGCTTCGGTGGAGGAAAAAGTCCCGCCCTTCCTGCGCGGCAAGGGATCGGGCTGGGTCACGGCGGAATATGGCATGTTGCCCCGCGCCACCCACACCCGGGGCAGCCGCGAGGCCGCCAAGGGCAAGCAATCGGGCCGGACGCAGGAAATCCAGCGGCTGATCGGCCGTTCGCTGCGCGCCGTGGTAGACATGCAGAAGCTGGGCGAGCGGCAGATCGTCGTCGATTGCGACGTGATCCAGGCCGATGGCGGCACGCGGACGGCGGCGATTTCCGGCAGTTGGGTCGCGCTTCGCATCGCGATCGACAAGCTGCTCTCATCCGGCGCGCTCAAGGAAGACCCCATCGTGCAGAAGGTCGCCGCCATCAGTTGCGGCATCTATCAGGGCACGCCGGTGCTCGACCTCGACTATGACGAAGACAGCAATGCGGAGGCGGACGCGAACCTGATCCTCACCGGCGACGGCAAGTTCGCCGAGGTGCAGGCGACCGCCGAGGGCGCGACCTATGACGAGGAGGAGCTGCTGCGCCTGCTGCGTCTGGCGCGGATCGGCTGCGCGAAGATCTTCGCCGCGCAGGACAAGGCCACGGGACGGTAAGACGTCCTTCCCCACATCCGTTCACCTTGAGCGAGTCGAGAAGCGGGTGGTGCATCCATCGCGCTTCTCGACTAGGCTCGAAAAGAAAAGAACGATTCAGGGTATTCCCATCATGTCAGACGAGTTCGGCCAGGAACAGGCCATCCGCAAGCTGGGGCCGGGCAAGCTCGTGATCGCCAGCCACAATGCGGGCAAGGTGCGGGAGATCGGCGAACTGTTGGCGCCCCATGGCATCGAAACGGTGTCCGCGAGCGCCCTCGACCTGCCTGAGCCGGAGGAGACCGGCACGACCTTCATCGCCAATGCGGAGTTGAAAGCGATACAGGCTGCGGACCTCTCCGGCCTTCCCGCTCTCGCCGATGACAGCGGCCTGTGCGTGGACGCGCTGAACGGCGATCCGGGCATTTTTTCCGCGCGCTGGGCGGGGCCGGACAAGGATTTCCGGCTCGCCATGCAGAAAGTGTGGGATGCGGTCGAGGCAAGGGGCCCGGATGCAGGCCGTGACGCGCATTTCGTCTGTGCGCTGGCGCTGGCCTGGCCGGACGGTCATGTCGAAGCCTTCGAAGGGCGCGTCGACGGCACGCTGATCTGGCCGCCGCGTGGACATAAGGGGTTCGGCTATGATCCGATGTTCCAGCCGCTCGGTCATGCCATCAGCTTCGGCGAAATGGAGCCGGACAGGAAACATGCCATGAGCCACCGCGCCGACGCCTTTGCGAAAATGGTGGCAGCGGTTTTCTGAAGCGCACGATGAGGTGGACGGCGACCACCTCACGCCATTTCGACATTTGCGCCGCTGAAGACGTGCCCCGCCTCTTTCCTCCGTCACTGGCCGCGCGTGGCAAAGCGGTATAAGAGGCGCCGCTCATGCCCTCCCCCGTCCCCACGCCTGCGTCGGTTTCGACCGACCCCCTCGCGCTTTACGTGCATTGGCCGTTTTGCGTGTCGAAATGCCCCTATTGCGACTTCAACAGTCATGTGCGCGAGCAGGTGGACGCCGATGCCTGGCGCGACGCGCTGCTGGCGGACCTGCGCCATGAAGCGGCGCTCACGAGCGGGCGGGCGCTATCCTCGATCTTTTTTGGCGGCGGCACGCCTTCGCTGATGCCGCCCGCCCTCGTCGCCGCGCTGATCGACGCGGCGACGCAATATTGGCCACCGGTTCCCGATCTGGAAATCACGCTGGAAGCCAACCCCAGCTCAGTCGAAGCGGCGCGGTTTGCCGACCTGGCGGGGGCGGGAGTCAACCGCGTGTCGCTCGGCTTGCAGGCGCTGAAGGACGAAGCCTTGCATTTCCTCGGCCGCGCGCATGACGTGGCGGAGGGACTCGCGGCGCTCGACGTGGCGCAATCGGTTTTCCAGCGGGTCAATTTCGACCTCATCTATGCGCGACCGGGCCAGAGCGAAAGCGATTGGGCGGCGGAGCTGACGCGCGGCCTTTCCTTCGGAACCGATCATCTGTCGCTATATCAACTCACCATCGAGCCGGGGACGCGCTTCGCGACATTGGTGGCGCAGGGCGAGCTTGTACCCGCCGATAGCGATCATGCCGCGACGCTCTATGAACAGACGCAGGAGATGACGGCGGCAGCGGGCATTCCGGCCTATGAGATCAGCAACCATGCCCGGCCCGGACAAGAGAGCCGCCATAACCTCACTTACTGGCGCTATGGCGATTATGCCGGCATAGGGCCCGGCGCGCATGGGCGAAGGCTGGGCATGGCGACCCTGCGCCACCGCAAGCCGGAAAACTGGATGAGCGCGGTCCGGCGCAACGAACATGGCTTGCAAAGGGAGGAAAAGCTCGCGCCGCAGGATCGCGCGCGGGAGGCTTTGCTGATGGGGCTGCGGCTGGCGGAGGGCGTCGATCTGGAGAGGATCGCGCGGCTGTCGGGCCTTGCGGAAAGCGATCTGGTCGATGCGAAAGCCCTGGGGCAGCTTTCCGGCTACGGCCTCGTTTCGAAGAGAGGCCGGGTTCTGCGCGTCGAACCGGCGGGCATGCTGCTGCTCGACGCGATCCTGCCGGAAATCGTCGCTGTCTGAGGATCAGTCCGCCGAACGGGTATCGATCCGGGCGATTTCCTCATCCAGGTCGCGCAGCACTTCGGCCCGGATTTCGTCCGACATCCTGACGGCGCGAGCGACATCCGCGCGGGCTTTGACAAGGCCCGCTCTTGCCGCGCCGGCCGCCTGCGCCCTGATCGCCGCTTCACAGATGCGAACCCGGATGTGGCGGCGACCGTCCGCATCGACGGTTTCCCGACGACTGACCGCCTTATCGCCCTCGCAGCCGTTGCGGACATCGACATTGGGAATCTGGCGACGGATATCCGCTTCGCTGGGGATGGCATAGGCCGGACCAGCCGCTTCGAACGCAGGCGGAACGGGCGGCGCGGGTGGAGCGGGCGGGACTGGAGGAACCGGCGGCACCATGTCGGCAGCCGGCGCCGCGACGGGCACCGAAGATACCGTGCGGTCAGACTGCGCGGAAATCCGGGCCGCCGAGGGCGTATGGGAAAGTTCCGGCGCGGCCTTCTCTTGCACGGAAGGGGATTCATCCGCCTCGACGGGCTGCGCGACCAGATCGGACAGCCGGGTGAAATTGACCGCCTCCACCCGCTCGGTGATTGCGGCCACCTGTTGTGCGGCGCGGCCTCCCGAAGCCGTCAGGGCCAATCCCGTAACCGTCACCGACCCCACAAGAGCCATGCCCCAGCTGATGCGGCGAAGCGATATTTCATGATTCGAAAGCATTTTCAGCCTCCCCTTCAAGGCAGCGATGCGCGTGAGATGACAGGCCCCGGCAAACTGACGCCCCCCTGCCGCTTTCAATATGGCGCGGCCATAGGCATGGGCCTGATCCTGACCGTACAGCGCCAGCACGCGGGCGTCGCAGGCTTGCTCCTGATCGGCGCGATAGGCCCGATAGGCGATCCAGGCGACAGGATTGCACCAGTGAACGGCAAGCAACAGCAGCGCCAGCATGTTCGCGGTCAGATCGCCATGGTCGTGATGCGCGCGCTCATGCGCGATCGCCATCGCCTGCTCCTCCGGATCGAACCGCAGCGCGAAATCGATCGGCAGCACGATATAGGGGCGCAGCACGCCGAAGGCGAGCGGTCCGCCAGCCTGCGGACTGGTTATGATCCGGATGCGCCCCTCCTGCCCGATCAGAGTGGAGCCGGCCAGGATATGCTGCCGGAAACGGATATAGCCCAGCAGTTGAACCGACAGGAAGGCAGCAATCCCCATCACCCATATGGCGACCCCGATCTCCAGCCACGGCAAGCTGGAGGCCATATCGGTGGGAGCGGGAGCGGCGGCGACGGTGATGAAATCCGGAATACCGGACTGATCGACAGCGGTCTGGAGCGGCGATGGCGCGATGACCTGCCGCGGCATGGCAGGCAGCATCATCCGCGCCAGCGGCAGCATCCAAAGCCAATAGGCCGCGCCCGCGCCCAGCCATCGCGCGATGGGGCGGCGCACCATCATGACCAGAGCCATCAACAAGGTCGTGGCGATCAGGGTTTCGACCAGCCAGACGCTCATGACTTCAGCCCTTTCAATATGCCTTCCAGCTCGGCGATGTCATCCGGCGTCAGCTGGTCCTGCTGAACCAGCTGCGCCACCAGCGGCGAAATCCGTCCGCCGAACAGGCGATTGACGAGGCGGCCGGATTCGCTGGCGACATAATCTTCCCGCGCGACCATGGGGCGATAGAGGAAACGGCGGCCATCCTGATCGGCAGCGATGATATCCTTCGCCATCAGACGGGACAACAGCGTCTTGACGGTCTGGACGCTCCACCCGCGATCGGCCGCCACCTGATCGGCGACATCCGCGGCGGTGAGCGGCGCGCGTTGCCACAGCGCCTCCATCACCACCAGTTCGGCTTCGCTGATCTTTTCACTGACGGCCATGACGCGCTTCGACTCCCGAACCCTCAACTACAGATGTAATCGCATTGATTACATCTGTAGTCAATGACTCTGTCCTGAGAGGAAAGAACAGCTGCGATTCTGTCGGATTATCTTACATCGACGCCAACGGATATGAGACCGTTAACCTTGGGAAAGCCTGCTTTTCCTTTATCTGCCCGCCATGGCACGGCATTTGCGTCCTGTAAGCCGTTCCCGACCGCTTCATACCCCGGGGGATGCAGGCCGGTCTCCGCCGCATCCCCCACCCGGTCCCTTCCGACAAAAAAAGCGGCCCAAATCCGGACCGCCCTTCTTCCGAAAAATCGGATGAGTCAGTTCGCCGAAGCGACACCCTGATCGGTCATGAGTTGTTGCAATTCACCCGCTTCAAACATTTCCATCATGATGTCGCTGCCACCGATGAACTCCCCCTTCACATAAAGCTGAGGGATGGTCGGCCAGTCGGAGAAGGCCTTGATTCCCTGACGGATACCCTGGTCCTGCAACACGTCGACGCTTTCATAAGAGACGCCCAGATGCTCCAATATGGCGATGGCGCGGCTGGAGAAGCCGCATTGCGGAAAGAGCGGCGTCCCCTTCATGAAGAGCACCACGTCATTGGCGTTGACGATGTCGGCGATCCGCTGCTGCACGGCGTCGGTCATGAATTTGGTCCATTCCTGTCTGGCGCCCCGTCATACGCAGGGCGCGCCATCGTTTATGCCGTCTAGTTGGGAACGGCGGTAGTCAGTTGCAAGGCGTGGAGGACGCCACCCATCCGGCCGCCCAGCGCGGCGTAGACGGCGCGCTGTTGCGCCACGCGGGAAAGACCGCGGAAAGTTTCCGACACCACGCGGGCGGCATAATGATCGCCGTCCCCGGCCAGATCGGTGATCTCCACCTGCGCGTCCGGAATCGCGGAACGGATCATGGCGGCGATTTCATCGGCGGCCATCGGCATGCGACTTCCCCTTCGCTTCGCCCCTAGGGCTGGGCTTCGATGAACTGGCGGCGCGCCACGACCTGCTGTTCCTCCAGCGCCGCGCGGACTGTCGCTTCGTCGACATCGATGCCCGCCTGCGTCATGTCGCCCAGCAGCTTGCGGATCACATCCTCGTCGCCCGCCTCCTCGAAATCGGCCTGCACCACGGCCTTTGCATAGGCGTCGGTCTCTTCCGGCGTCAGGCCCATCTTCGCGGCGGCCCATTCGCCGACCAGCCGGTTGCGGCGCGCCTGGATGCGGAACTGCATTTCGGCGTCATGCGCGAACATATTCTCAAAAGCCCGTTCGCGATCGTCAAAAGTGGTCATGCTATGCCCTGTTCAAAGCTCGATGGTCATGTCCGCAGATATGCCGAACCGCGCGCTTAGGCAACGGTTGGAACGAGCCAGGGCTTTTCGGCCGCGAGCCTGCCTTCAAACCGGTCGATTTCGCTCCTGTTGTCGAGCGTCAGGCCGATTTCGTCCAAGCCGCCGAGCAGGCAATGCTTGCGAAAGGGGTCGATCTCGAACGCGAAGCGATCCTGGAACTGCGTCGTGACGGTCTGGTCTTCCAGATTGACATGGATCGGATCGGTCTTCGCGACTTCCATCAGCCGGTCGATGGCTTCCTGCGGCAACATAACGGTGAGGATGCCGTTCTTGAAGGCGTTGCCGGAGAAGATGTCCGAAAAGCTGGGCGCGATCACCACCTTGATGCCGAGATCGGCCAGTGCCCATGCAGCATGTTCACGGCTGGACCCGCAACCGAAATTGTCACCCGCGATCAGGATCGGGCTGCCAGCATATTCCGGGTCGTCGAAGACATTGCCCGGTTCCTTGCGCAACACTTCGAACGCGCCCTTGCCAAGCCCGGCGCGGCTGATCGTCTTCAGCCAGTGGGAGGGGATGACGATGTCGGTGTCGACATTCTTCATGCCGAACGGATAGGCCCGGCCTTCGACTTCAGTCAGTTTTTCCATCAGCGGACCTGTTTCGTCTCCGTGGCGGGGCCGTCCTCGGCGCGGCCCAGCGTCGCAGCCATGGCGGCGCTGGCCAGCGCGCCCAATGTGAGCACCCAGAAAATCTTCTTCATGCGACCGCCCCCTCTTTTTCGTTCAACAGTTCACGCACATCGGTCAGCCGGCCTGTCACCGCCGCCGCCGCCGCCATGACCGGCGAGACGAGATGCGTGCGCGATCCCGGCCCCTGCCGCCCCATGAAGTTGCGGTTGCTGGTGGAAGCGCAACGCTCGCCCGCGGGCACCTTGTCCGGGTTCATACCAAGGCAGGCCGAACAGCCCGGTTCGCGCCACTCGAAGCCCGCTTCCTTGAAGATGCGGTCCAGACCCTCCGCCTCTGCCTGCAATTTGACGAGGCCCGAGCCGGGCACGACCATCGCCTGCTTGATACCGCCCGCGATGTGACGGCCCTTGAGCAGGACGGCAGCAGCGCGCAGATCCTCGATCCGGCTGTTGGTGCAGCTGCCGATGAAGATATGTTCGACCGGCACGTCCTGCATCCGCTGGCCGGGCGTCAGCCCCATATAGTCGAGCGATTTCTGCGCGGCCGCGCGCTTGGACGCATCGGCGAAGCTCTCCGGATCGGGCACCACACCCGTCACCGGCACCACGTCCTCCGGGCTGGTGCCCCAGGTGACGTTGGGCACGATGTCAGCGGCATCGATGACCACCATCTTGTCGAAGACCGCGCCTTCATCGGTCCTGAGCGTCTTCCACCAGGCGACCGCGGCATCCCATGCCTCGCCCCTGGGCGCCATCGGGCGGCCCTTGAGATAGGCGAAGGTCTTCTCGTCCGGCGCGAACAGGCCGGATCGCGCGCCCGCCTCGATCGACATGTTGGCGACGGTCAGCCGTCCTTCGATCGACATGTCGCGGAACACGGAGCCGCGATATTCCATGACATAGCCGGTGCCGCCCGCCGTGCCGATATGCTGGCAGATGGCGAGAGCCACATCCTTGGGCGAAACACCGAAACCCAGCTCACCGTCGATGCGGACTTCCATCGTTTTCGACGGCTTCAGCAACAGCGTCTGGGTTGCGAGAACATGTTCGACCTCGCTGGTGCCGATGCCGAAGGCCAGCGCCCCCAGGGCGCCGTGCGAACTGGTATGACTGTCGCCGCACACCAGCGTCGTGCCCGGCAGCGTGAAACCCTGCTCCGGCCCGACGACATGGACGATGCCCTGCTGCGGATCGGCATCGCCGAACAGGCGGACGCCGAATTCCGGCGCGTTCCTCTCCAGAGCGGCCAGTTGCTGCGCGCTTTCGGGGTCCGCGATGGGGATGCGGTTGCCCTGCGCGTCGCGGCGCGGGGTGGTGGGGAGGTTATGATCCGGCACCGCCAGCGTCAGGTCGGGGCGGCGCACCTTGCGCCCGGCAAGGCGTAGCCCCTCGAAAGCCTGCGGACTCGTCACCTCATGAACAAGGTGGCGGTCGATATAGATGAGGCAGGTTCCATCGGGACGGCGTTCGACGACGTGGGCGTCCCAGATCTTTTCGTAGAGGGTGCTCGGCTTAACCATGATCTCTTCCCCCTAGACCCGTCGAGCGCCGTGCGAAAGAGGTAATGGAGGCTGAATCCGCTGTTTCACCGCATCGACAGGCAAGAAAGTTACGCCGCGCGCCCTTCCCTCCCTAAAAAGACGGCCCGGTGCAGGAGCGCACCGGACCGCCAGGTCCTTCCACCTTTATCGCAAGAAACAGGGGTGCCCTTGCGACGAGGTTTTCACGGCCCCAGCCGCGAAACTCGTGCAGCGCGCGGTCAGGCCGCGAACTGATTCATCGTGTTATGGACGCCGCCCGCCTTCAGCGCGGCTTCCCCGGCGAAATATTCCTTGTGATCGTCGCCGATGTCGGAACCCGACATGTTCTGATGCTTCACGCAGGCGATGCCCTCCCGGATTTCCTTGCGCTGGACGCCCGCGACATAGCCCAGCATCCCGGCCTCGCCGAAATATTCCCTAGCGAGATTGTCGGTACTGAGCGCCGCCGTGTGATAGGTCGGCAGCGTGATGAGATGATGGAAGATGCCCGCGCGGGCCGATGCGTCCTTCTGGAAGGTGCGGATCTTCTCATCGGCTTCGGCGGCGAGATCGCTCTCGTCATAGTCCGCGCTCATCAGCCTGGCGCGGTCATAGGCGCTGACGTCCTTGCCCTCGGCCTGCCAGCGGTCGAATATTTGCTGGCGGAAGTTCAGCGTCCAGTTGAAGCTGGGCGAGTTGTTATAGACCAGCTTGGCGTTGGGGATGACTTCGCGGATGCGGTCGACCATGCCGGCGATCTGCTCGACATGCGGCTTTTCCGTTTCGATCCACAGCAGGTCCGCGCCGTTCTGCAACGAGGTGATGCAGTCGAGGACGCAGCGGTCCTCGCCCGTGCCGGAGCGGAACTGGAACAGGTTCGACGGCAGGCGCTTGGGGCGCAGCAGCTTGCCTTCGCGGCTGATGATGACATCGCCATTGCCGATGCTGGTCAGGTCGACCTCATCGCAATCGAGGAAGCCGTTATACTGGTCGCCAATGTCGCCCGGCTCGCGGCTGTATGCGATCTGCTTGGTGAGGCCCGCGCCCAGCGAGTCCGTGCGGGCGACGATGATGCCGTCGTCGACACCCAGTTCCAGAAAGGCATAGCGGCAGGCGCGGATCTTCGCGAGGAAGTCCTCATGCGGGACGGTGACCTTGCCGTCCTGATGGCCGCACTGCTTTTCGTCGGACACCTGATTTTCGATCTGGAGCGCGCAGGCGCCCGCTTCGATCATCTTCCTGGCGAGGAGGTAGGTGGCCTCCGCATTGCCGAAGCCCGCGTCGATGTCCGCGATGATGGGGACGACATGGGTTTCGTGATTGTCGATGGCGTGGGTCAGGCGCTGGATCTCGACCTCGTTGCCGGTTTCGCGCGCCTTGTCGAGATCGCGGAACAGCAGGCTGAGTTCGCGGGCGTCGGCCTGGCGCAGGAAGGTGTAGAGTTCCTCGATCAGCGCAGGGACGCTGGTCTTTTCATGCATCGACTGATCGGGCAGCGGGCCGAATTCCGACCGGAGCGCCGCGACCATCCAGCCTGACAGGTAGAGATATTTCCCCTTGGTCGTGCCGAAATGCTTCTTGATCGAGATGAGCTTCTGCTGCCCGATGAAGCCGTGCCAGCAGCCGAGCGACTGGGTGTATGCCGCCGGGTCGGCATCATAGGCCGCCATGTCGCGGCGCATGATCGCGGCGGTATGGCGCGCGATGTCGAGGCCGGTGTGGAAGCGGTTCTGAAGGCGCATCCGGGCGACGGATTCGGGGGCGATGCCGTCCCAATGGCCCTGCTGGCCGATCAGGCCGTCGGCTTTTGCGATTTCCTGGCTGTAGGTCATGCGTCGATCCCATGAATGAGGTGGCGAAGTGATGGCGTTTCTAGGGAGGGTCGAGGGGGGCCGAACATCCCTTGCGAGGTTCAGTTGTCGATCTTTACAAAAATCTGTTGTAAAGTTGTAAGGACTGCACGGGAGCATGGCACGCGATGGCGAAGGATCGGCCGGTTTATATGGGGCCGCGGCTGCGGAGGCTGCGGCGGGAGCTGGGGCTGACGCAGGCGGACATGGCGGCGGACCTGGAGATTTCCGCTTCCTATGTCGCGCTGCTGGAGCGGAACCAGAGGCCGTTGACCGCCGACATGCTGCTGCGGCTGGCGCGGACCTATCGGCTGGACATGAGCGAACTGGCGGGGGACGGCGGGGCGGAGCAGACGGCGCGGTTGCAGGCGGTGCTGAAAGACCCGATGTTCGCGGACATCGACCTGCCCGCGCTCGCGACGCAGGATGTCGCGGTCAACTATCCCGGCATGACCGAGGCGCTGCTGCGGCTGCATACCGCCTATCGCGAGGAGCAACTGGCGCTGGCCGACAAGGGTGCTGGCACAAGACATGAGGAAGCGGCGGACACGCCCGATCCGGTGGCGGAATCGCGGCGCTTCGTGGCGGCGCGGCGGAACAGCTTCCCGCTGCTGGACGATGCGGGAGAGGCTCTGGCGGCGGAGATCGAGGGCGCGGGCGGGCTGCATGGATGGCTCAAGGCGAAGCATGGCCTGCGGGTGCGGCGGCTGCCTTCGGACGTGATGGCCGGATCGATGCGGCGGCTGGACCGGCATCGCGACGCGGTGCTGATCGACGATGCGCTGGACGGGGCCAGCACCAGCTTCCAGTTGGCGCTCCAGATTGCCTATCTGGAGATGCGCACAGCCTTCGACACGCTGCTGAAGGAAGGGCAGTTCGCCAGCGAGAGCGGGCGGCGGCTGACGCGGCGGGCGCTGGCAAGCTATGGCGCGGCGGCGATCCTGATGCCCTATACGGCCTTCGCCAAGGCGGTGGAGGCGCGGCGCTACGATGTGGAGGCGCTGGCGCGGCAGTTCGGCGCGAGCTTCGAGCAGACGGCGCACCGGCTGACCACTTTGCAGAAGCCGGGGCAGGAACGCGTGCCCTTCTTCTTCATCCGGGTCGATCCGGCGGGCAATGTCAGCAAGCGGCTGGACGGCGCGGGCTTTCCCTTCGCGCGCCATGGCGGGTCATGCCCGCTCTGGTCGGTGCATCGCGTGTTCGAGACGCCGCGCGAGGTGGTGACGCAATGGCTGGAACTGCCCGATGGCGAACGCTTCTTCTCCATCGCGCGGTCGGTGCGGGCGGGCGGCGGCGGATGGGGCGCGCCCCGCGTCGACCGGGCGATTGCGCTATGCTGCGCGGCGGAACATGCCTATCGGCTGATCTACACGCAGGACACCGCCCCTTCCGAGCCGACGCCGATCGGGGTGACATGCCGCCTGTGCCATCGCAGCCGGTGCATGGCGCGTTCCGCCCCGCCGATCGGGCGCGAGGTGATGCCGGACGATTTTAGGCAGACCCATGCGCCGTTCGGGTTCGCGGATGGGTGAGGGTTGGGGAAAGGCGAGGGCACGAGCAGGCGGAAAGAAGGATCGTTTGTGGCACGAAGTTCGAGCATGGCGGCGTTGGCGGCTGATCCGCATATCGTCGCAACGTGGATCAGGGGTTGGACCATGGCGCGCGGCACCCCGCCACCCATCGCGGATCATGGCGGATTCCGGGTTGATGTCGGTTGGCCGGAGCAGCGGGTCCGCTACGTCTTTCCCGGCATATCATCCGCCATGAAGGATCTGGCGGCGAAGATCACCGAACCGTGGATATTGGTGAAAGCCTGCGCGACGCCAGCCGCGATGCGTGCCGCGCTACCCGCCCGATGGTCGATACAGCCGCCGGGTTTCATGATGATCTGCCGCGACGTGATGACCGGGACGCGGGCGATGCCCGACGGCTATATGGTCAACGTGACAAGGCCATCCCCCGTCGCAGTGGTCGAGATACTGGCTCCGGACGGAACACTGGCGGCGATCGGGCGCGTGGTTCAGGTGGATGCGTTCGCCATCTATGATCGGATCGAAACCCACGGCGCGCACAGGCGGCGCGGCCTCGGCCGCGCCGTCATGAAGAGTCTGGAATCGATCGCATGGCAAAATGGCGCAAAGCAGGGATTGCTGGTCGCCACGGCTGAGGGTCGCAAGCTCTACGAAGCCCTGGGCTGGGAAGTGCATGCCCTTTACACCACGGCCGCCATTCCGCCGCCCACCTGACTGACAGCCTGTAGCCCATCCGTCATCAGGCTCCGCTCAACCGGCTTGCTGGCACATTCCCCACGCAAAAAAGCGGCCTGTTGCCAGACCGCTCTTTTCACCGAAACGAATCGGGGGAATTCAGGCTGCGACGGCAGCCTTCTTCTTGGCGATGTCGCGCTTCAGGCGCTGGGCCTTGAGCGACAGCTTCTCGTCGCTGGTCTTGAGCAGCCAGTTGTCGAGGCCGCCATTATGCTCCACCGAACGCAGGCCGTGGGTCGACACGCGCAGCTTCACGCCCTTTTCCAGGGCTTCGGAGATCAGCGTGACATTCTGCAGGTTGGGCAGGAACACACGCTTCGTCTTGTTGTTGGCGTGGGAAACATTGTGACCCACCTGGCGGCCCTTGCCGGTCAGCTCGCAAATGCGCGACATAATCTCATCAACCTTGTTGTTCGGTTTCGTTCGGAAAGCGGCGCCACTAGCGGGATTCCTCCATCCCGTCAAGCCGCGCGCCCGTCCCAATCATGCCGCCACCGCAACCTTTTGCGATGGCCGGGCGTTCCCTTCCCCGTATCCCAGAGGAGGATGAAATGCGAGTCATCGGTGGGTTGTTGCTGATCGTGCTGCTGATTCTGGCGGCGGGGATCGCGACGGGCTTCATCAACCTGCAAAAGACGCAGGAAGGCAGTCTGCCCCATGTGTCCGTGAAGGGCGGCCAGCTCCCCAAATATGAGGCGAATGTCGCCAAGGTGGAGGTGGGCAGCCGCAACGAGACGGTCGAGGTGCCGACCGTGGACGTCAAGAAGCCCTGATCGTTTCGCGGGCGCGCGGGGCGTGATAAGGGCGGCTTTATGCCGTCGCCCTTTCCCCTGCCCGATCCGATGCGCCGCGCGCTCGACCTGGCCCATGCGGCGCAGCGGGCGGGCGAGGTGCCGATCGGCGCGGTCGTGACTCTGGACGGGCGGATCGTCGGCGAGGGGGAGAATCGCAACCGGCGCGATCATGATCCTACCGCTCATGCGGAGATGGTGGCGATCCGGGAGGCGGCGCGGCGGATCGGGGACTTCCGGCTGACGGGGTGCGATCTGTGGGTGACGCTGGAGCCTTGCCCGATGTGCGCGGGGGCGATTTCCCATGCGCGGATCGCGCGGCTTTATTATGCCGTATCGGACCCCAAGGGCGGCGCGGTGGAACAGGGGCCGCGCCTCTTCGCCCAGCCGCAATGCCTGCACCGGCCCGAAGTCTATGGCGGGCTGGCGGAGGCGGAGGCTTCAGCGTTGTTGCGCGGCTTTTTCGCGGCCCGGCGCTGAATAGTCGATGCGGTAGAGGGTGTAGGGCAAGGTGGTGCCGCTGCGGATCGTGACGGGGTGGAGCCAGCCCGGCACCTTGCCGCGCATCAGGTCGGCGTAGAAGCCGCGCGGGCTGCGCGCCTGATAGATGGTGCCTTCCGGGAAATTGGGGCAGATCAGCAGATAGGTGGCGTGATGCCTTGCCGCGATCGGGCGGAAGGCGTCGGCGGGTCCGTCGAAGGCGTGGTGGATGTCGAGGATCACCGCGCCGTTGCGGTGATAGGGGCCTGCGACGGCGCTATGATGCGTCGTGGCGATGATGCGCGGGCCAAGGTCGACCATGGTGAAGATGGTGGCGGGCGGCAGGTCGTCCAGCACCTCCAGGGCGGGCAAGGTGCGGCAGCGGCCATTGGCTTTCTTGATCGCGTCGGTGCGGGCCTTGGCCTGCGGGCGCCATGCTTTGGGCTTTTCGCCGGTCAAGGCGGCGAGGCCGTTCTTGACCTGCGGGTAGAGCGGATAGGCGAAGAGGAAGGCGGCGAGGATCAGCATCCCGGCCCATGCCGCGGCCCTGATGGCGGGGCGGCCCTTCGCCATGAGCACAAGCAGGCGGTGCGCGGCCCATGCGGCGGGCGGGATCGCCATGAGCTGCGCGGCCGGACCCGCGCGCAAGGCCCAGAACAGGAGCGCGGTGGAAAAGAGCATCATCAGCCCCACCGTCACCCACGCCCAGAGGCGGTCGGCGTCGCGGCGCGAATCCCACAAGGCCCAGAGCAGGCCGAGGAGGCCCGCCACCGGCAGCGCCATCAGGGGCACGGCGACATCGCGGGTCTGGGCGGTCAGGGGCTTTGCCTCGCGGATATTGGCGAGCCAGAGGCGTTCGAGTTCGGGGGAGATCTGGTAAGCGCCGCTCAGGCATTGGGGCCAGTTGAGCCAGGCGAAGGCCGCGACCGCCGCGCCGACGACCAGCCCGGCTCCCAGCCGCGCCTGCCAGCTTCGCAGCGGCAGAAGCGCGAGCAGCACCATGCCCGCCGACGCCGCCGCGAAGATCGCGACCCAGATGGGCGAGATCGCGTCGCACACCATCTGGCGATTGGCGTTGCTGGCGAAGGTCAGGAACAGGAGCGACGTGGCGCCCGTCAGGCTGATGGCATAGGGCAGCATCCGGCGGCCCGCGCCTTCCCGGAAAACCCAGCGCAGCGCGATCAGCGCGCCGCCCGCCGCCAGATAGACGATCATCTCCATGCCGATGGTCAGCGACAGCGCGGTGCTGATCCCCGCGATGATGCCGCCGCGCAGCCAGTTGCGGTCGACCAGCCCCGCCAGCATGGTGACGGCCAGCGCCAGTTGCCAGCCATGATGATCGACCCGCATCGGCGCATACATGCTGAGCGCCATCTGCGCAGCGAGCGGGGCCAGCGCGGCGATGATCCACGCATGGCCCCCCGCCAGCCGCCGCGCGATGAAGCCGAGGCTCAGCATCAGCAGCAGCAGCGGCAGCAGCGGCGCGATGGCGCAGGCAAGGCGGTCGGCCATGCCCTGATCCAGAAAGGCGCGGAAGAAGAGCATCAACCCCGCGATGGGCAGGTCCACCAGCCGCGACCAGTGGATGTCGAACCCCTTGGGCGGGTCGAGGCGATATTGGCGCAGGTCGAACCAGCCCTGCCCCGCCAGCCAGTCCTTCACCTGCACATAGCGGATATTGTCGTCGGTATCGCTGAGCACGAACCAGTGGATCGCGGGCCAGCGGCTGACGAGGAACCCCGCCACGATGGCGACCCAGAGGAGCAGGGTCAGCCATTTCCAGTGCCGCGCCGCATGGTCGGACAAACCCGCCGCGAAGGTGACGGCGCGGGCGCGCAGGGCTGGCCAGCTTTGCAAGTTCATGGGTGGTGGATTAGAGGCTTCGCATCAAAGCGCAACGGGGGTCCATGAAAATCATCCAGCGATTGTCGGCGGAGCGGCAGGCCCTTTTCTGGCAGATCGTCCGCTATGGGGTGACGGGGCTGTTCGTCACGGCCTGCCAGGCGGCGATCTACTGGGTGCTGGCGGCGATCGCGGGGCTGCATGTGCAGGTCGCCAACGGGATCGGCTACCTCGCGGCGGTGCTGATCGGCTATGTGTCGCACAACGCCTTCACCTTTCGCGGCCATGGCGGGCGGGACGGCCATGGCGCACGCGGGGCGCGCTTCGTCGCGGTGTCGCTGGTGAGCTATGCGCTCAATGCCTTGTGGGTGTGGCTGTGCGTCACGCATATGGCATGGCCGGAATGGTCGCCCATCCCGGCCATGCTCTTCGTGACACCTGCGGTGGTGTTCCTGCTCAACCGGCAATGGGTTTTCCGGTAACGTCTTCCGCGCATTAATGGACGAAGCGGGCCACCACGTCGCGGTAGGAGCGGCTGACCTTCACCTGCGCGCCCGATTCCAGCACGAGGAAACATTCGCCGTTGGTGTGGGGCTTCACCTGCCGGACCTGCGACAGGTTGACGATGGTGGAGCGGTGGACGCGCTGGAAGTTGCGGGGGTCGAGGCGCTTTTCGAGGTCCTTCATCGTCTCGCGCAGGATCAGCGAATTGTCGGCGGTGTAGATGCACATATAGTCGCCCGCCGCGTCGATCCGCTCGATCGAATCCACGTCGACGCGGAAAATCTGGCCGCGATCCTTGATGTTGATGAGCTTTTCGAAACGGTTGGACGCGGGCGCATCCTCATCGCTGGAAAGGTCGCTCATCGCTTCGGGGGCGACTTCGGCCAACACCTCGCGCAGCTTTTCCACTTCCTGCACCTGCCTCTTTTCGGAGAGGCGCTGGCGCACGCGGTCGAGCGCGTCGGCCAGGCGGCCCTCCTCCACCGGCTTCATGAGATAATCGACCGCCTGCGCCTCGAACGCGCGGATCGCATGGTCGCTATAGGCCGTGACGAAGATGAAGAGCGGCGGTTCGACTTCCATCATGCCCTGCACGACGGAAAAGCCGTCAAATCCGGGCATCTGGATATCGAGGAACACAAGGTCGGGTTTGTGCGTCTTGATGGCGCGAATGGCTTCGCGGCCATTGGAGCAGGTTTCGACGATTTCAACATCCTCATGCGCTTCCAGACGGAGCTTGAGGCCCTGAATAGCCAGGCTTTCGTCGTCGACGAGGATCGTTCTGATGGTCATGCGGCCACTTTCGATGGTTCATCCAGATTAAGCGGCATTTCGATGATGACCGAAAAACCGCCTGGCGTGGAACGCGTTTCGAAGCTCTGTCGTTCCCCGAACGCCTGAATAAGGCGGTCGCGGATGTTCGCCAGCCCGACGCCCGTTCCCGCGCTGACCGGATTGTTCGGGCGCATGGCCCCGTCATTCAATCCCGGCCCGCTGTCCGATACGACGATCCGGACATTTTCACCGGCAGGCTGCGCCGTGACAGAGATTTCCGCCCCCTCCTCCTTGGGCGTCACCGCATATTTGATCGCATTTTCGACCAGCGGTTGCAGCAGCAGCGAAGGCAGGCGCGACTGGGCGACGGCCGGGTCGATGTTGAAGACGGGGCGCAGCCGGTCCTCGAACCGCATCTTCTCTATCTCCAGATAGAGTTTGAGCGTCTCCACCTCCTGCTCCAGCGTCACCTGCGCGGTGGGTTCGTTGATGAGGGTGTAGCGCAGGAAGGAAGACAGGCGCGAGAGCATCGCATTGGCGCGGTCGGTCTGTTTCAGCAGCACCAGCGTCGAGATGCTGTTCAGCGTATTGAACAGGAAATGGGGATTGAGCTGATAGCGCAGCATCGCCAGTTGCGCGCTGGACGCCTGATTTTCCAGATGGAGAAGCTGGTCGGCCTGTTCCTCGACGGTCAGGTAGAAGTTGATCGCGTAATAGAGCGCCGACCAGGCGCCGAGCAGCGTGACGCTGAGGTAGAAGGCACCCAGGAAAAGCTGGACCCCCGCCGTTTCGCTCGCCCGGTTCTGGGTGGAGAAGACCCATGCGTCGATGAAGGCCACCAGCCCCGCCGCCGCCAGCACCGTGACAATCGAGACGCCCCAGGTGACGACCGGCCTTTGCTTCAGCAGGAAACGGAAGATCACCGCGATCAGCAGCGTCACCGAATAGCCGCTGATGGTGGAGATCAGCACCGGGATCAGGCTGGACAGCGGCTGGCCGTTGGCGATGGTGGAGGAACCGCGCAACAGGAAGGCCCCTGCCCAGCCGAGAGACTGGAGGTTCCAGAAAGCGCGATTCTTGTCCGCGAAAAAGGGTTGCGGCTGGATACGGGGCGGTGACATCGCGCGCAGACTAGGCGATTTCATGCGGGGCGAAAACGTCCTTTTTCATGGCGGTTGCGGGGAAGAGCGATCCGATCCGCGAAGGCCGCTACACCCGATCCGCCTGCACCACCGCATCCAGCGCCCGCAGCGCCGAGAGGATGCGGTTGAGATGCTGCGCGTCCGCCACCTCCAGGTCGATGATGTCGGTGTGGAACGGCCCTTCGCGGTTCACCAGCTGGAGGTTGAGGATGTTCGCCTTGGTCGCGCCGAACACATTGGTGACGGCGGCCAGCGCGCCCGGCTGGTTCTTGACGATGACGGAAAGCCGCGCTGTCCCGCCCTTCGACTTGCTGTCCCAGGACAGGTCGATCCAGTCGTCGTCCTGCCCCGCCTCCAGCGAGCGGCAGTCGATGGTATGCACCTCGATCGGTTCGCCCGTGCGGCGCACGCCGACGATGCGGTCGCCCGGAACCGGATGGCAGCAATCGCCCAGATTATAGGCGATGCCGGGCGTCAGGCCACGGATCGACACCGGTTCATGCTGGCGCGGATGGGCTTCCTCCATGCCTTCCGCGTCGGTCGATCCGGGGATCAGCGCCTCCATCACTTCCCGGTCGCGCAGGCGGTGCGTGGCGATGGCGATCATCAATGCCGCGCGATCCTCCAGCTTGAGGCGCTTCAATGCCGCCGTCAGCGCCTTGTCGCCCAGCTCGCTCGCCAGTTCGAGGGGGAAGCGGCCGACAATCTCTTCATAGAGCTTCTCGCCCAGCGCGATTTCCTCGCCCCGCTGCTTGTGCCGGATGAAGCGGCGGATGGCCGAGCGCGCCTTGCCGGTGATGGCGAAGGTCAGCCAGCCCGGCTGCGGCTGCTGCCCTTCGGATTTCAGGATTTCGACCTGATCGCCATTTTCCAGTTGCGTGCGCAGCGGCACCACCCGCCCATTGACCTTCGCGCCGACCGTCTGGTCGCCCAGCGTGGTGTGCACCGCATAGGCGAAGTCGACCGGCGTCGACCCCTTGGGCAACTGGTGCAGTTCGCCCTTGGGGGAGAAGGCGAAGATGCGGTCCTGATACATCGCCATGCGGGTATGTTCGAGCAGTTCGTCCGCGTCCTGGCTCTGCTCCAGGATTTCGACCAGATCGCGCAGCCATGCGGCATGATGGTCGTTCGCGTCGCCCTTCTGCTTGTAGGCCCAGTGCGCCGCGAGGCCCAGTTCGGCGTCATGATGCATGTCGCGGCTGCGGATCTGCACCTCGATCCGGGCATTGTCCTGATGGATGACGGTCGTGTGGATCGACCGGTATCCGTTGCGCTTGGGGGTGGAGATGTAATCCTTGAACCGGCCCGGCACCATCTTGTAGGTCTGGTGGATCACGCCGAGCGCCCTGTAGCAATCCTCCGTCGTCTCGGTGATGACACGGAAGGCCATGACGTCGGTCAGCTGCTCGAAGCTGATGTGCCGTTCCTGCATCTTCTTCCAGATGGAATAGGGATGCTTCTCCCGCCCCGAAACCGTGACGGGCAGGTCGTGGCTGCCCAGCAGCAATTGCAGCTCCGCGCCGATCCGGTCGACCTTGCCATGGCCGCCTTCCTTCAGATGCTCCAGCCGTTTGGTGATGCTGTCATAGGCTTCCGGCTCCAGTTCGCGGAAGGCGAGCAGCTGCATCTCGCGCATGAAGTCGTACATGCCGATCCGCTCGGCCAGCGGGGCGTAGATGTCCATCGTCTCGCGCGCGATGCGGCGGCGCTTCTGTTCATTCTTGATGAAGTGGAGCGTGCGCATATTGTGCAGACGGTCGGCGAGCTTCACCAGCAGCACCCGGATGTCGTCCGACATGGCGAGCAGGAACTTGCGCAGATTTTCCGCCGCCCGCTCATTCTCGCTCATCGCCTCGATCTTGCTGAGCTTGGTCACGCCGTCGACCATGCGCGCGACATCCTTGCCGAACGCCTGCTCGATCTCCTCATAGGTGACCAGCGTGTCCTCTATGGTGTCGTGCAGCAGCGCCGTCACGATGGTCTGGTCGTCCAGATGGAAGTCGGTCAATATGCCCGCGACTTCGATCGGATGGCTGAAATAGGGGTCGCCGCTGGCGCGTTTCTGGCTGCCATGTTTCTGGACGGAAAAGACATAGGCGCGGTTGAGCATCGCTTCGTCCGCTTCCGGATCGTAGCTCTTTACCCGTTCGACAAGTTCATATTGACGTAGCATCCTTTCCCGATTGTGTGAGAAGCGCCTTGCCGTGCAACAAAAAAATCCCATCTCGGAATAATTCTGCTGCACTTTTGCAACGGAGACCGCTTTACGCTATCGAGTGATCACGATGACACATAATCTGGCGCAGGATCTGGAGCAATGCGCGCTGCCGAGCGCGCTGGAGATGATGGGCGAGCGCTGGTCGTTCCTGATATTGCGCGGCGCCATGGGGGGCATCCGCCATTTCGAGGAGTTCCAGTCCGTGCTGGGCATCGCCCGCAACATCCTCGCCAATCGCCTGACGCGGCTGGTGGAAAACGGCATCATGGCGCGCCAGCCCATGCAGTGCGACCGGCGCAAGGTCGAATATCGCCTGACCCAGAAGGGGCAGGAACTCGCCCCCGTCATGGTCGCGCTGCGCCAATGGGGCGAACGCTGGGGCTGCGGCCCGCAATCCTGCCAGGTGCTGGCCGACAGCCGCGACCGACAGCCGATCCGCCGCATGACGATCCAGTCGCATGACGGCCGCGACCTGGCGATCGAGGAGCTGGTCTGGCTCTGCCCGGACGGCGTGGCGCCGGTGATGGCGGAAACCGCCGTCGGCTGACTCCGCCGCCATGGCGGATTCGGCCGGGAGCGCAATCTCCTCGCCCGCCGCGCCGCTCCCGCGCCGGACACAGGCCGTTGCCATTTGCCGCGATCCGTTGTAATGGCGCGCCACCGGACCCCTTGCGGGTCCACCGTCCGAGACAGTTGGTGAAGGGAATCCGCCCTTCTTAATATCCAGCCTAGACGGGGAAAAGTTCTTTGCCGGCCGGGCTTTATGCCTGTCCGGGTCTGCCTGTTCCCATGAGGCGCGGGCCAGTCGATCTCTCCCCTTCGGACCAATGCCCCGCGATTCGTCGCGGGTTTTAGCCGTTCGCCGGATTTTCCGGCGGACATGAAGTGGAGAATGGCATGGATCGTAATCAGAAGGCTGAGGTCGTTTCCGCGCTGAACGCACATCTGGCAGAGGTGGGCGTGGTCGTCGTGACCCGCAACCTCGGCATGACCGTCGCCCAGTCGACGGACCTGCGCCAGAAGATGCGCGACGCCGGCGCGACCTACAAGGTTACGAAGAACCGCCTCGCCAAGATCGCCCTTGAAGGCACCGACTATACCGGCATCAGCGACCTGCTGACCGGTCCGGTCGCGCTCGCCTCCTCGGCCGATCCGGTCGCCGCCGCCAAGGTGGTGGTCGATTTCGCCAAGACCAACGACAGGATCGAGATCGTTGGCGGCGCGATGGGCGAGACAGTGCTGGATGCGAACGGCGTCAAGGCGCTCGCATCGATGCCGTCGCTGGATGAACTGCGTGCGAAGATCGTCGGGCTGCTCGTTGCGCCCGCGACCAAGCTCGCGACCGTCACCCAGGCGCCGGCTGCGCAGCTCGCGCGGGTCTTCAACGCCTATGCGGAAAAGAACGCGGCCTGATCTTCAGGACCGCCGGACATTCGTTTCAACTCTCATTGAAGGGGCCGTTCAACGCCCCGCCCAGAAGGGAACAGGTAGAATATTATGGCAGACATTAACGCACTGGTCGATCAGCTGTCGGCCCTGACCGTCCTCGAAGCCGCCGAGCTGTCGAAGGCCCTGGAAGAAAAGTGGGGCGTTTCGGCCGCCGCCGCCGTGGCGGTTGCCGCTCCGGCCGGTGGCGCCGCCGGTGGCGCGCCCGCCGAGGAAGCCAAGGACGAATTCGACGTCATCCTGACCGGCGACGGCGGCAAGAAGATCAACGTCATCAAGGAAGTCCGCGCGATCACCGGCCTCGGCCTCACCGAAGCCAAGGCGCTGGTCGAAGGCGCTCCCAAGGCGATCAAGGAAGGCGTCGGCAAGGACGAAGCCGAAAAGCTCAAGAAGCAGCTTGAAGAAGCCGGCGCGACCGTCGAACTCAAGTAAGCTTTTTTACTCCGCATCTGCGGAGGAAGGATCGGGGCGGCGCCGTCATGGCGCTGCCCTTTTTCTTTTTGGAGCGAGGAAAGGGATTCCGATTCGATCCGAATCGAAATCATCATGCGGAAGATTGCCGCCCGCCCCTTCAACTGGCATGGCGCTGGGCATGGCACGCATCGGCCTTCTTGGCGGTTCCTTCAATCCGGCGCATGACGGGCATCGGGCGATTTCGCTGTTCGCGGCGAAGGCGCTGGAACTGGATGAGGTCTGGTGGCTGGTGTCGCCGGGCAATCCGCTGAAGCGGCGGGCGGGCATGGCGCCGCTGCCCGCCCGGCTCGCGCGGGCGCGGGCGGTGGCGCGGCGCGCCCCGATCCGGGCGACCGCGATCGAGCGCGAACTGCATACGCGCTATACCGTCGATACGCTGCGGGCGATCGGGCGGCGCTATCCCCGGCATCGCTTCATCTGGCTGATGGGCGCCGACAATCTGGCGCAATTCGCCCGGTGGAAGGACTGGCGCGGCATCGCGCGACAGATGCCCATTGCCGTGATCGCCCGTCCGGGTTATGATGAAGCTGCCTATAGCTCCAAGGCTATGGCATGGCTGCGGCGTTTCGTCCGGCCCGCGCGCCAGAGTGCAGACTGGACGGATTGGAGACCGCCGGCGCTTGTGCTGTTGCGCTTTCGCCCTGATCCAAGATCGGCGACCCTGCTTAGGCAGGCGGACCCTCTCTGGCATCGCGAATATGAACAGAAACGCGTGCGCGATCCGCTCACGCGCCGGTTGATCGTCTGAAAAGGAGTTTGTTTGTCCACACCCCGACCCGCCAACGATACGGCCCCCGCCGCCGATAGCGTTGCCGCCCTGCACGACCTTGTCCTCAAGTCGCTCGACGACGACCAGGCGCAGGAAACCATCTCCATCCCCCTCCAGGGCAAGAGCAGCATTGCCGACCATATGGTGATCGCCAGCGGGCGATCGTCCCGTCAGGTCGCGTCGATGGCGCAGAAGCTGGCCGAGCGGATCAAGCAGGCGACCGGGCGTTCCGCGCGGATCGAAGGGCTGCCGGTCGCCGACTGGGTGCTGATCGACGCGGGCGACGTGATCGTCCACCTGTTCCGCCCGGAAGTGCGCAGCTTCTACAATCTGGAGCGGATGTGGGGCTTTGTCGACGCGCCGGCGGCCGGCACCGCCTGACATTCGACAAGCGGCGCGTGACTCTTTAGGGGAGCGGCCATGCTGCTCCACATCATCGCGCGCGGAAAGATCGGGCGCTCGGCCGAAGGGGAACTGGTCGAGCGTTACATGAAGCGGCTGACCATGCCGCACCGGATCACCGAAATGCCCGAAGCCTTGGGCAGGAATGGGGGCGGCAAGCTGCCCCCCGCCCCGCCCGGCACCGTCACGGTGATGCTGGACGAGAAGGGCCGGCAGCTTTCCTCGATGGCGTTCGCGAAACGGATCGGGGAATGGCGCGACGCGGGGACGCGGGAGTGCCGGTTCCTGATCGGCGCGGCGGACGGGTTCGACGATGCGGACCGGGCGGGCGCGGACCTGCTGATCGCCTTCGGCGCGATGACATGGCCGCACATGATGGCGCGGGCTATGCTGGCGGAGCAGCTCTGGCGGGCATGCAGCATATTGGCGGGGCATCCCTATCACCGCGAGGGGTGAGGTGGGACAACCCGGCCCGGAAGCGCGCTTCGTGCCGAATGGCCGAGTTGGATGGTTAGCGGACGGTTTGCTTCCAACATAGGCCCGTTCGCCCTGAGCTTGTCGAAGGGCCGCCTGAGCGAAGTCGAAGGCTCTGCACCTCACTTCGTTCGGTGGAAGGCTTCGACTTCGCTCAGCCCGAACGGAGAGGGGAGCGGTAATAAATACCCGAAACCAGTCCATTGCGGAACCGCCGGTTGTCCCTCGCACATCCCTTTTTGCGCCAGTTTGTTCTCGGTGAAAAACCCGTTCCCACTTTCCCGCGCGATGCTCTAGGCTGGCGGGCATGACGGGCGGGGTGAGCGGCATGGCGAAATGGTGCGGCGCGGCGGCGCTGGCGGGCGCGCTCGCCATGGCGGCGGCGCGCCTGCCCGCGGCGGAGGGCGGCGCGATCATCCTGCCCGGCATGGCGGGCACCACGCTGGATCAGGAACAGGCCGCGCTCAAGGCCGCGCGGCGGCAGGCGGAAGACGCGCGCGGCCGGTCGCAGCGGCTGGAGCAGCAGGCGACGATGGCCCGCGACGAGGCGGATCAAGCCCGCCGCCGCGCCGCCGCCATGGCCGCGCGGATACAGGAATCGGAAGCGGACATTCAGGCGGCGCAGGCGCGGATCACCATCATCGCCCGGCTGCAACGGGCGCAGGCCGCGCGGCTGGCGGCGCGGCAGGAGCCGGTGGTGAAGCTGACCGCCGCCTTGCAGATGATGGCGCGGCGGCCGCTGGCGCTGACGCTGGTGCAGCCGGGGTCGATGACGGACGCGGTGCATATGCGCGCGGTGCTGGGCAATGTGCTGCCCGCGATCCGGGAGCGGACGGCGGGATTGCGCGCCGAACTGGACCGCAGCCGGGAACTCCGGGCGACGGCGCAGCAGGCCGCGGACGCGCTGGCGCGGGGGCGGACGGAACTGAAGCAGCGGCAGGCGGCGCTGGAGCAGCTGGAAGCACAGAAAAGGCTGGCGGCGCGGGATTACCGCTCCAACGCCGGACTGGAGAGCGAACGGGCGCTGGCGCTGGGCGAAAAGGCCCGCGATATCGTGGACCTGATGGACCGGCTGGAGGAAGCGGGCGACCTGCGCGACCGGCTGGCGCAATTGTCGGGGCCGCTGCCGCGCCCGGCCCGGCCCGATCAGGCGCAGGCCCCCGCGCCGCAGCAGAACCGGGCAAGCAGCGGGCCGCCGCCCTATCGCCTGCCGGTCATCGGCCAGCTCGTCACCGGCATGGGCGAGGTGAACGACAGCGGCGTGCGGTCGCGCGGGCTCACCATCGCGGCGCAGGGCGGAGCGCAGGCCGTGGCGCCAACGGCGGGCCGCATCGCCTTTGCCGGGCCCTATCGCGGCTATGGGCAGATCCTCATCATCGACCATGGACAGGGATGGACGACGCTCATCACCGGGCTGCATCGCGTGACCGCCACGGTGGGCGAAGCGGTACGGCAGGGCGATCCGGTGGGCGTGGCGGGTTCGGGGCGGCCCATGGTCACCGTGGAACTGCGGCGCAACGGCAGGCCGGTCGACATCGTGCCGCTGGTGGGGCTGGGCTAGATCAGGTCGAAGCGCGGGACGCGCGACCGTCAAGCCACCGCCGGTTCCAGCAGGCGGATGCTGCCTGCGTCCGAGTCGATCTGCGCGCGCACGCCGACGGGGAGGCTGAACTGGCTGGCGACGTGGCCGAACTGCGCGCCCTGAAAGGCCGGGATGCCCAGCGGTTCCAGATGCTGCTGCAATACTTCCGACAGGGTGAAGCCGCCATAGGACGGGCCTTCGGGCGCGCAGCCGGTGCATTGGCCGAACACCACGCCGGCCAGCTTGCCCAGCACGCCGCCCAGCGCCAATTGGGTCAGCATCCGGTCGACGCGGTAGGGCGCTTCGTTAGTGTCCTCCAGAAAGAGGATCGCGCCGGTGAAGTCGGGCAGCCAGGGCGTCCCCATCAGCGCGGCGAGCACGGTGAGGTTGCCGCCCAGCAACCGCCCGCTCGCCGTGCCGGAACGGAAGGTGCGGATGCGGCCGATGCGCTGGACGAGCCGATCCTCCCGCCCCGCCGGATTGACCAGCGTGGGCGTGGCGCCGTCGAAGGCGATGGCGCGGAAGGCGTCCCAGGAAAAGCCCGGCCAGCTTGCCGAGGCATTGGGGCCGTGGATGGTGGTGAATCCTGCCCGCGCCGCGAAGGCAAGGTGCAGCGCGGTGATGTCGCTGAAACCGATCAGCAGCTTCGGGTTGGCGCGGATCGTCCTGAAATCGAGGAAGGGGAGGATGCGCGCGCAGCCCCAGCCCCCGCGCACGGCGAAGATGGCGCGCACTTCGGGATCGGCGTAAAGCGCGTTCACGTCCGCCGCGCGATCCGCGTCCTTCCCCGCCAGATAGCCATAGCGTTCCACCAGATGCCGCGCGAACTTGGGCTTCAATCCCATGGCGGCGATGGTTTCCTTGACCAGATCAAGGTCGAAGGCGTCATCGGTGAAGCCCGCCGGCTCGATCAGCCCCACCGTGTCGCCGGGACGCAGGCGGGGCGGCTTCACGAAGGCAGGCGCGGGATCGGTCCCCGGCACGGCGGGCGCCTTGGCCGCGATCAGCGCGCCGCCCATGGCCGCGATCAGCGCGCGGCGGTCGAATGCGATGGTCAATAGCGGCTCCCGTCCCTGCGGACATAGTTCCCCCCCGCCCAGCGAAGGTCGATGTCGGAATAATGGGCGTCGCCCAGGGGCGGACGGCCGAACGCCAGAAATTCGCAGTCCCCGTCGCTTTCGTTCAGCAGATGATGGCCGTTCGGCTCGCCCTTCGGAAAGGCCGCCATGTCGCCCGCCCGCATCACGGTGCGCCCGTCATCCTCCACCAGCACGGCTTCGCCCGAAAGCATCACGATGAATTCATCCTCATCCTCGTGCCAATGCCGCTGGGAGGAAGCCGCGCCGGGTTTCAGCACCACATGGCTGACCCCGAAATCGGACAGGCCGCATGTGGGCGCCAGACGCCGGACCCATCGCCCGCTCACCGCCGCTGCATAGGGCGCGGGATAGCCGGTCCCATTGCTCTGCTGAATGATCGTGAGGTCGATTCTGGGCATGGCCCTCCCTTTCCTCCTCCTGCTGGTCAAGCGGCAAGGCTTTCGCTAACGCAGCGGCATGAGCATGACCAGCCCCAATGCCGACGCGGTGGCCCTGACCCGGCGCCTGATCGCCTGTCCTTCCATAACGCCCGCGACCGGCGAAGTATTCGCCGCGCTGGAAGAGATGCTGGCGCCGCTCGGCTTCACCGTAGACCGGTTCGTCGCGGGGGAAGCGCCGGACGGGCCTGTGGAGAACCTGCTGGCATGGCGCACGACCGGGCCGGGGCCGCATTTCGCCTTTGCCGGGCATCTCGACGTGGTGCCGCCGGGGCAGGGCTGGACCAGCGATCCCTTCGTGCCGGAAGTGCGCGGCGACCTGCTCTACGGGCGGGGCGCGGTGGACATGAAGGGCGCGATCGGGGCCTTCGTCGCGGCTTTGCACGCCCTGCCGGACGAGCTGCCGGGCACTGTCAGCCTCATCATCACCGGCGATGAGGAAGGCCCGGCGGTCCATGGCACGCTGGCGCTGATGGAGCGGATGGCGGCACGCGAATTGCGACCCGACATGTGCCTGGTGGGCGAGCCAACCTCCACCGCCCGGCTGGGCGACGTGATGAAGATCGGGCGGCGCGGATCGGTCAATATGTGGATTCGCGTGGCGGGCGCGCAGGGCCATGTGGCCTATCCCCATCTGGCCGACAATCCGATCCCGCGCCTGATCCGCATCCTGACCGCCATCGAGGCGGAGGTGCTGGACGAAGGGACAGACTGGTTCCAGCCCAGCAATATCGAGATCACCGATCTGGAAGTCGGCAATCCCGCCCATAATGTGATCCCCGGCGCGGCGACGGCCCGCATCTCCATCCGCTTCAACGACCGGCACAGCGGCGCGTCGCTGATCGAGCGGATCACGGCCATCGCCGCCGCCGAGGGCGGCACGGTGGAGGCGAAGATCAGCGGCGAGCCTTTCCTGACGCAGCCGGGCGCGCTGTCCGGACTGGTGAGCGAGGCGATCCGCGAGGTCACGGGACTGGAAGCGGCGCTTTCGACGAGCGGCGGGACATCGGACGCGCGCTTCCTTTCACGCCTGTGCCCGGTGGTGGAGTTCGGGCTCAACAACGGGACGATGCACAAGCTGGACGAAGCCGTGGGGATCGCGGACCTTGGCGATCTGGCGAGGATCTATGCGCTGATCGTCCGGCGCGCGCTGGCGGGATGATCCGGGTGGATGGCACCCAATTCAGGACGCTGTTTTGGGTGGGGAGCGGACATTCAGATCCTTCCCCATGAGGGCCCGAAACCGCCGCTCGGCCCTAAACGGCATCGCGCCGGGGCCATGCGGACTGCGTGGCATAGCGGTCGATATAGGCCCGCTCGCCCATCGGGCGGTCGAAATGATAGCCCTGGAACAGCGTGCAGCCGATGACGCGCAACATGTCCATCTGGGCCTGATTCTCGACGCCCTCGACCACCACTTCCAGGCCTAGCCCCTGGATCAGGCCGACGATGGCGCTGCATATCGTCCGCGCCTCCGCCGAAACGACGATGTCGCGCACCAGGCTGCGGTCGATCTTGATCCGGTCGACAGGCAGTTCCTTCAGCCGCGACAGGTTGGAATAGCCGGTGCCGAAACCGCCGATCGCCATGCGGACGCCTTCGCGGCGCAGCGCATCCAGTTGCTCCAGCAGGCGGGCGTCCATGCCCATCGTCAGCGATTCGCTGATCTCCAGTTCCAGCATGGCGGGCGGCGTGCCGTGGGTCGTCATGGCGTGGCGCAGGCGCAGGAAGAAATCGGGCTGCTCCAGTTCACGGCTGGAGATGTTGATCGCGATGCGCTGCCCGATCCCCGCCCGCGCCCAGCGGGCCGCGGTCTCGCAGACCCGGCTCATCACCCAGTCGCCCAGCGCGACGATGACCCCGCTTTCCTCCGCCACCGGCACGAAAAGGGCGGGCATGACGAGATCGCGTTGCGGATGCGCCCAGCGCAGGAGCGCTTCGGCGGCCACCGGCTGGCCGCTGGGCGCTTCGATCTGGGGCTGGAATTCCAGCAGGAACTCCTCCCGCTCCAGCGCGCGGAGGAGGTCGCGTTCCAGTTCGGCGCGGTCGGCGGCCTTGAGCGCCAGTTCGGCGGTGAACATCTCGGTCCGGCCGCGCCCCTCGCTCTTCGCATGATACATGGCGATGTCGGCGGCGCGCAGCAAGGCGGTCAGCGTGTCGCCATCGTCCGGGCAGCAGGCGATGCCGATGGACGCGCCCAGATCGACATGCTGGCTGCCGAGATCGAACCGCTCGCCCAGCGCGAACTGGACGGCGCGCGCGACCTTCAACGCGGAGTCGCGGCTGGAGAGGCTGGGGAAGAAGAGGGTGAATTCGTCGCCCGCCAGACGGCCGATCACCGCATCGCCCGTCCCCGCGCTGACCTGCGCCATCACGACTTCGCGCAGCCGTCCGGCGACACGGGCCAGCAACTGGTCGCCCGCCGCATGGCCCAGCGTGTCGTTCACATTCTTGAAGCCGTCGAGGTCGATGAAGAACAGGGCGGCGATGCCGCCCGCCGGGCGCTCGGCCAGCAGCCGCTCCACCTGGCGGCAGAAGCTGGCGCGGTTGGCGAGGCCCGTCACCTGATCGAACAGCGCCAGCGCCTGCACATGGTCGAGATTGGTGCGGACCTGGCTGAACAGGCTTTCCATCGCGACGGAGAGGTCCGGCAATTCCCGGCGCGCTTCGGGCGGCACGGGCGATTGCAGGTCGCCATGCGCCGCAGCAAGCAGGCGGTCGGTGGCGCGGTCGAGCGCAGCGGCGATGGTCGCGATGGCGCGGCGGGCGCAGGCCCAGCTCAACGTGCCGCACAAGATGGCGAGGATCAGCGAGCGGCCGATATCGGCCAATTGCCGGCCCTGCCCCGGTCCCGGAAGCAGCGAAAGAATGAAGACCAGAGCCCCGGCGGCGCAGGCAAAGGCCGTCGCGCGGCTGGTCATCGTCATGCCCTGCATGTGCCTCTCTATGCTGATGCGCCCCGGATGAACGAATGGATCATCCGGATATGAAGGACGGTGGTTAAGAAATGGTCAGTGCGGAGCAGAAAAAAGCGTTACCGCGACCGCCGCAGGATCACATAAAGCGCGCCGTCGCCGCCATGGCGCGGATGCGCGGCGCGGACGCTGGCGATCCGGTCCGCATGGGCGCCGGTTTCGAGCCAGTGGCCGATCTCTCCCCGGATCGCGCCGCGACGCGGCGTGCCGCCGGAAGCCCTGGTTTTCGGAGGTTTTCCGGTAATGACGAGGAGGATGCGCGCGCCCTGCGCGAGCCCCAGCGCCAGTGCCTGCCCCAACCGCGCATGAGCCGACGCGAGCGTGTGGCCATGCAGGTCGATGGTCATGTCAGGGACCAGATTGCCGCTACGGATCCGGCGTTCCCAACCGGAATCCAGAATGGTTGCGGGGGACCGTGCGGCCTGCGGGACGAACGGCAAGTCGGGGGACGGCGTTAACCGTCTTGGCTCGACCGGCTGTTTCATGGGCGCGGCGGCGGGGACCGGCAGGCGGGGCGCCGCGCGGATGGGCTTGACCGAACGGGTGAGCGCCGCCCAGAGCGCCTGCTCTTCAGGAGAAAGCGAACGCCGGGCCATGGCGAGGCGTCACTGGCCGCTCAGCCGCGCATAGGAGCCGATGGGCAGCAGGACCAGCGCGCTGCCCCGCGCCGACATGCCGCCCGCGACGCCGCGCGCCTTCGCGCCCGCGCCCCAGAAGCTGTCGAAACGGTTCGCGCCCTTGATCGCGCCGCCGGTATCCTGCGCGATCCAGACGCCATTGGGTTCCGCCCGATCGAGCGATAACAGGACTGGCGCGCCCAAAGGCACATATTTGGGATCGGCGGCGACGGTGGCTTCGGGCGTCACCGCGACGCCCAGGGCGCCGACCGGCCCGGCGCCGGTCAGTTCGCGGAAGAAGACGAAGCTCTTATTCTCATTCATGATCGCGGCGCCCTCGGCCGGATAGGCGCGCAGATATTGCATGATGTCCTGCATCGACCCGGCCTGGATGAGACCGCGATCCTTCATCAGCTTGCCGATGCCGGTATAGTCGCGGCCATTCTGCCCGTCATAGCCGATCCGCATCACGCCGCCGTCGGGCAGCAGCAGCCGTCCGCTGCCCTGCACCTGCAGGAAGAAGAATTCCACCGGATCGGCGGCCCATGCCAGTTCCAGCCCGCGCCCGGCGAGCGATCCGCTGACGATCTGGGCGCGCTCGTCATAGGGGACGAATTTCGTGCCGTTCACCTTGCCCCGAATGGACTTGCCCTTGAGGGTGTCGCTGAACTGGCCGAGGTCGACATCGATCAGGTCGGGCGGGCGGCGGTAGATCGGCACTTCATAGCCGCGCTGCCGGGTGCGCGAGCCGGAGATTTCCGGTTCGTAATAGCCGGTGACGAAGGCCGTGCCGTCGCCCACCTGCACCGCTTCGAAATAGCGGGAGAAAAATTCGGACGCGCTGGCTTCGGGCCAGCTCGACGCGGCGGCGCAGGCGTTGTTCCAGTCGGACCCGCGCGTCAGGCCGCTCTGGTCCGTGCGGCGCATCAGCGTCGGGCAGGAGATGCGAAAGGCCTGCAAGGCGGCGCGGGAACGCTCGCCAGAGGGAATGAGGCTGGCGATGTCGGGGCCGCGCGTGATTCCGGCCGCGACGGCGGTGCCCTGCTGGTCCGCGGGCTGAGTCGGCGGCGGCGTGGGCGGCAGGGTCGGGCGCGGCGTGGACGGCTGGGGCCGGGTCGCGGCCTCTCCGCCGGAAGAGGATGGGCGGCCGGTCGAAGGCCGTTCCGGCGACGGCCCCGGCCCACCGGCGGAAGGCGGAATCAAACCACCCGCGCAGGCGGACAGCAGCAGCGCCGCAGCCAGCGCACCCCCCGACTGGCGCAGGCTCATGCGGCCTCGTCGGTCTCGCTGAGCTTCCAGTTGGGGTCCGCGCTGCGGATGTCGCGGGTGAAGGTCCAGATGTCGTTGGTGCCGACCGCGTCGGTCAGCGACCCGGCGACGACATGCCCGTCCTTGTCGCGCGTAACGGCGGCGATGTCCGCTTCGAACCGCAGCGCGACTTCGGCGGTGCCGCCATTGACGGAGGCTTCGACGATCTGCGCCTTTTCGATGCGGACGAGGCGGTTGTCGAGCACATGCCCTTCCGCCTCGCGCGCGGCGATCGCTTCCTGGAAGGACGCGAACACGTCGCTGTCGCACAGCCATGCCAGTTCGTCGCGGTCGCCGCGCCAGAAAGCTTCCAGCACCATCCTGTAGGCGCTCTTGGCGCCTTCGACGAATTGCGGGACGTCGAAGCTGCGGTCGGCGGCGATCAGGGCGCGGACGCCGTTTTCAGCGCCGGGCGCGAGCAACCCTTCCGACAGGCGGACCGAATCGCCGCCCATTTCCGGCGCGGGCCGGGGTTGCAGGATCGTCACCTTGGCGCGTTCCTCCGCCGGACGCAGCGCGGGCTCCTGTTCGTGGCCGGTACGCTTGCCCAGCACGGAATAGAGCCGCAACGCCAGGAAACCGGCGATCATGGCGAGGATGACAATCACATACACGGGGGCAAATACCCTTTTTCGCAACAATGGTTCCCGCCTACATAGGCATGTTTGGCCGCAACTTCAAATGCCGCGACGCCATGTCGGGCGCGCGCCGCCATTGCCCTGCCCCGCGCCCCCTGCTAAGCGCGCGGGTCAATCGTTTCGAACGGGCGCGCGCGGGCGCGCCCCGCACTCACATCACCAGCGGGGACAGCATATGGCCGAGGACGCCGACATCATCGACACCAACCAGCCCAACGGCGTGGACGAAGGGCCGCAGATCGCGCTCATCAGCCAGTATATCAAGGACCTGTCCTTCGAGAATCCGAACGCGCCCGCCGTCTATCAATGGCCCGACCAGCCGCAGATCGACGTGCAGTTCAACATCGGCGCCGACAAGGTGGGCGAGGAAGTCGTCGAAGTCTCCCTGAAGATCGAGGTGAAGGCCGTCGCGCCGCAGGGCACCGCCTTTGCCGTCGACCTGCTGTATGCCGGGCTGTTCGGGATGCGGAACGTGCCGGAGGACCAGGCCCAGCCTTTCCTGCTGGCCGAAGCACCCCGTCTGCTCTTTCCCTTCGCGCGCCGCGTGCTGGCCGATGCGATCCGCGACGGCGGATTCCCGCCGCTGCTGCTCGATCCCATCGATTTCGGCGGGCTCTATCTGCAACAGGCGCAGGCCATGGCGCAGACGGCCGGCGAACCGGCGGGCCACGCCTGATCCGGTGCGCCCTTCCCCACGGGTGAAGGGCGGCTGACCCCATGGGCCTGATCCGAGCCACCTCCACCATCGGCGGACTGACGCTGGTGAGCCGCGTGCTGGGCATGGTGCGCGACATGCTGGTGGCGCGGTTCCTGGGCGCGGGGCTGGCGTCGGACGCCTTCCTGATCGCCTGGCGGCTGCCCAACCTCTTCCGCGCACTGTTCGCGGAAGGGGCCTTTTCCGCCGTCTTCGTGCCGATGTTCAACCGGACCATGGCGGAACATGACCGCGACGATCCGGGCAGCGGCAAGGCGGCGGCGGTCGCCTTCGCGGGACAGGTGCTGTCGGTGCTGTTCCCGGTGCTGCTGGTCTTCACCGGGCTGATGATGGTGCTGGCGGGGCCGGTCGTCTGGGCGATGACCGGCGGCTTTCCCGATGGCGGGCCGGAAAAGTTCGACCTTGCCGTCCGGCTGACGCAGATCACCTTTCCCTATCTGGCGCTCATCAGCATCGTGTCGCTGCTGGGGGGCATCCTCAATTCGCTGGACCGCTTCTGGGTGAACGCCGCCGCGCCGGTGCTGCTCAACATCTGCATGATCGTGGCGATCCTCTTCTTCCATGGCGATACGGCGGTGGAGACCGCCTATACGCAGGCCATCGCCGTCACCGTCTCCGGCGTGATGCAACTGGCGTGGCTGACGATTTCCTGCCGCCGGGCGGGGGTGAGGCTGAGGCTCGGCCTGCCGCGCCTGTCGCCGCAGGTGAAGCGGATGCTGGCGCTGATCGGTCCGGCGGCGCTGGGCGCGGGGGCGGTGCAGTTCAACCTGCTCATCTCCACCAGCCTTGCCGCACGCTTCCTGCCGCAGGGAGCGGTGAGCTATCTTTATTATGCCGACCGGCTCAATCAGTTGCCGCTGGGCCTGATCGGCATCGGCGTGGGCACGGCGATCCTCCCCGCCCTTTCCCGCCAGATCGGGTCGGGCCATGAGGAGGCGGCGAGCCATACCCAGAACCGGGCGATGGAATTGTCGCTGTTCCTGGCGCTGCCCGCCGCCGTGGCGCTTTGCGTGTCGGCGACGCCGCTGATCCGGGGGCTGTTGCAGCATGGCGCCTTCACGCCCGCCGACACCATCGGGGCGGCGGGCGCGCTGGCGGCCTTTTCGGTCGGGGTGCCGGCCTATGTGCTCATCAAGGTGCTGACGCCCGGCTTCTATGCGCGGCAGGACACCAAGACGCCGGTCAGGGTCGCGGTCTTTTCCATGCTGTTCAATCTGGTGGGCAACCTGACGCTGATCTGGCCCTTCGGCCATGTGGGCGTGGCGATCTCCACCGCGATCGCGGCGTGGGTGAACGTGGCCGCGCTCTACTGGCTGCTGCACCGGCGCGACCATTTGCGGATGGATGCCCGTTTCCGGGCGAAGGCCGTGCGGATCGTCGCGGCGAGCGCGCTGATGGGCGTGGCGTTGTGGTTCATGAACCCCCTGTTCGATCCCTATATGGCCAGGGGGCTGATGGAGCGCATCGTCGCGCTTGGCCTGTTGTGCGGGATCGGCGGTCTGGTCTATGGGGCGGCGTCCCTGATCTTCAGGGCCTATACCATTCCAGAACTGCGCGCGGCCCTGCGCCGCCCGCCCAAAGCGAGCTAAAAAGACAATGCGCGTCCTTTCCGGCATCCAGCCCACCGGCAATCTGCACCTTGGCAATTATCTGGGCGCGATCCGCAACTGGGTGCGGATGCAGGACGAGATGGAGCCGGGAAGCCAGTGCTTCTTCTTCCTTGCCGACATGCATTCGATCACGATCCATGAAGGCCGCGAGCAGCGCATTCGCAACGTCCGCGACATGGCGGCGGCGCTGGTGGCGGCGGGGATCGACCCGGACCGGTCGGTGCTGTTCAACCAGGCGCGGGTGCCCGCCCATGCGGAATTGTGCTGGTTGCTCAATGGCACGGCGCGGATCGGCTGGCTCAACCGCATGACCCAGTTCAAGGACAAGGCGGGCAAGGACCGGGAAGGCGCTTCGGTCGGCCTGTTCGTCTATCCCGTGCTGCAAGCCGCCGACATCCTCGTCTACAACGCCACCCATGTGCCGGTGGGCGAGGACCAGAAGCAGCATCTGGAACTGGCGCGCGACATTGCCACCAAGTTCAACACCGATTTCGGCGTGGAGCTGTTCACCCTGCCCGATCCGATCATCCCGAAGGAATCGGCGCGCATCATGTCGCTGCGCGACGGCACGGCGAAAATGTCGAAATCCGACCCCAGCGACATGAGCCGCATCAACCTGACCGACGATGACGACGCGATCATGCAGAAGGTGAGGAAGGCCAAGACCGATCCCGAACCGCTGCCCGAAACGGCCGAAGGGCTGGCCGGGCGGCCGGAGGCGGGGAATCTGGTCGGCATCTACGCCACCTTGTCGAACCAGACGGCCGATGCCGTCTGCGCCGCGTTCGCGGGCCAGGGCTTCGGCGCGTTCAAGCCCGCGCTGGGGGAATTGCTGGTCGAAACGCTGCGGCCGATTCGCGAGCGGTTCATGGCATTGCGGACGGACGACGCCGCGCTGGACGCGATTCTGGAGAAGGGCGCGGCCAAGGCTTCGGCGGCGGCGGAACCGACCCTGCGGGCGGCCTATGACGCGATGGGGCTGATGCGGTAGGCCTGAATTGGCCCTGCGCAAGCCATCAGGAGCGGAATGCCGGTCCGCTCCATGGTCCCGCAGCTTTCCCGACCCGAATGACGGAACATTTCCGTCCGTGCCGTCTTGAGATTGACGGAGCATGGTTTGCGCCCGCTTGCCTCTCTCGCGCGTTCAAACGATGTTCAGTTGCGTTTTGCTATGGCAGGGCGCAAAGATGATTGGCGAGCCGTTACGGCTCGGTAAGGACAGAAGAAAATGACCCGTTTCAAGAAGATCGGCATGTTTGCGGCGCCCGCTCTGGCGCTGGTGGCGCTTTCGGGTTGCGCTTCCTCGTTCAAGGCGGATGTCGCCCGCTTCCAGCAGCTGCCAGCCCCCGCCGGGCAGAGCTTCACCATCGTCTCCGACGATCCCCGGCTCGCGGGCGGGCTGGAATTCGGCCATTATGCCGATCTGGTCGGCCAGCGCCTGACGCAGGTCGGCTACAGGCCGGCCAACGATCCGGCGCGCGCGGATCTGGTCGTCCGGGTGGCCTATGATGTCGACAACGGCCGCGAGCGGGTACGCTCGACCGGCTTCGCGCCCGATCCCTTCTTCTATGGCGGTTGGGGCTGGCGCGGGCGCTGGGCGCGGCCCTGGGGCTATGGCTTCTACGATCCGTGGCTGTTCGGCCCCGGCGGCGGCTATGCCGACGTGACGAGCTACACCGTCTATACCAGCGACCTCACCATGAAGATCGACCGCGCGGCGGACAATCGCCGCCTGTTCGAAGGCAAGGCAAGCGCGCAGTCGCTGTCGAACAAGCTCACCTATCTGGTGCCGAACCTGATCGACGCGATGTTCACCGGCTTTCCGGGACAGAGCGGCGAGAATGTGAAGATCACCCTGCCGCCCGAAAAGAAGGGCTGAGCACGATCCTACCAAGGGCGGCTCCCAGCCAAGGCCCGTTTCGCCCGGCGGTCGATGATCGCCGGGCTTCTTTTTGGGAGCGGGCGGGAAGCCATGCCTCGTCCCGACCCGGCCCCGGCGGTTGCCAGTTCGGGATTGGCAAACGGGACGTTGCCCGCGCATAGGTAAGGCATGAGCACGGCTTTCATCTATATCGGGGCGGCGCTGGCCGAAATCGGGGGTTGCTTCGCCTTCTGGGCATGGCTGCGGATGGGAAAGTCGCCCTTGTGGCTGGTTCCCGGCTGTCTTTCCCTCGTCCTTTTCGCATGGCTTCTGACGCTGGTGGATACGAGCCATGCGGGGCGGGCCTATGCGGCCTATGGCGGCATCTACATCATGTCGGCGCTGCTGTGGCTGTGGGCAGCGGAAGGAGTGCGGCCGGATCGCTGGGATATGGGGGGCGTCGCGCTCTGCCTTGCCGGGGCGGCGGTGATCCTGCTGGGGCCGCATCGAGCCTGAAGCGCGCCTTTATTCCACCGGCACGAAAGCGCCCTTGTCGCGGTCCTTGACCACATGGGCGGCGGGGAAGACGGAGCCGCTCATGGTGATGTAGACGCCCGGCTGCGCGACCTGCACGCAGGCGAAGGCCATGCCGAGGTTGAAGCTGGCGTCGCTCTCGCCGAAGCGCGCCGGGGCAAGCGCGCCGACCAGCACCACCGTCTTGCCGGGAATGTCGGCCAGCACCTTGGCGGTTTGCGTCATCGTGTCGGTGCCGTGGGTGATGACGATATGGCTTTCGCGGGCGGCGGCCACGCGGGCGCGGATCAGGGCGCGGTCGGCATCGTCCAGTTCCAGGCTGTCCTTGCGGGTCACTTCCTCGATGCGGAAGGGGCGCCGGACGCGGGCGATCTCCAGCAGCTTCGCCACCACGGTTTCACCCACCTGATAGTCGGACAGCGCGTCAAAATAGATCTTGTCGATCGTGCCGCCGGTGGTGAGGAGGAGGATGGGCGTGTCGGGGGGCAGCATGATCGGCTCCGGAGAAGGATCAGCCGCCGCGCGCCATCGCCTCGCCCCGGTCGCGGGCGGCGGCAAGCGTGTCGGTCAATAGGCTGAGCAGCCGGTCGTCGGCATCCAGCACGTTGAGCCCCTCCCGCGTCATGCCGCCGGGGCTGGCGACGCGATCGGCGAGCGTACCGGGGCTGTCGCTGGCGCGCGCGGCCATGCTGGCGGCCCCCTCCACCGTGGCGAGCGCCATGCGGGCGGCCTGATCGGCGGGAAGGCCCAGCGCCTCCCCGGCCCGCGCCAGCGCGTCGATGAAGCGGAACAGGAAGGCGGGGCCGCAGCCGGAGAGCGCGGTCACTTCGTTGAAGCGCCCTTCATCGGCGATCCATTCGACAAGGCCGAGCGGCGCGATGAGCGAGCCGATGGCGTCGCGGGCCTGCGCGGCGGTGGCCGCATCGGTGTAGAGCCCGGTCACGCCCTGCCCTATGCCGACCGGCAGGTTCGGCATGGCGCGCACCACGGCGCGGGCGGCGGGGAAACGGGCGCGCAGGTCCGCGAGCGGCGTGCCCGCGAGAATCGAGACGATGCGCGTATCCTCACCGCAAAGAGGGGCGAGCGAAGCGGCGACATCGGCGATCTGATAGGGTTTCATGCCCAGCAGGACGGTGGTTCCGGCAGGCAGCGCATCGGGATAGGCGCTCATGACGCGCACGCCTTCAGCGATGGGCTTGCCGCTGGGGCGCAGCACGGCGACGCGCGCGGGGTCGAGGCCGCAGTCCAGCCAGCGGGCCAGCATCTGCCCCGCCATATTGCCGCAGCCGACGAGGAACAGGTGATCGGGCCAGAGGGTCGCCGTCATGTTCAAGCCTCTCCACGGGTTTCGATAAGGCTGGCGGAAATGGCTTCGGACGGCGTCTTGCCGCCCCAGAGGACGAACTGGAAGACGGGATAGAAGCGCTCGCATTCGTCGATGGCGGTTTCGACGAGGATCTGCGCCTGATCCAGCGTCAGCGTGCCCCCCGCCCCCAGTAGCGCGCCGTGGCGGAAGAGGACGATGCCGCTGGACGACCAGAGTTCGAAATGGCCGAGCCAGAGCTGTTCGTTGATGAGGGCCAGCGTTTCATGGATGGCGGGGCGCTTTTCCTCCGACACGCGGATGTCGGGCAAAGCGAGAAGCTGGAGCACCTGATCCTCGTCGCGCCAGATGCCGCGCAGTTCATATTGCGCCCACGACCCCTGCGTGCTGGCGACGATCTCATCCTCGCCCATCTGCTCGTAGGTCCAGCCGTTCGCCTCGAACCAGGCGGCCAGCATGTCGATCGGAGCCGCCTCCTGACCGCCATTCTCATATTCGTCGCTGTCCATCATGGACGGGCCTTAACATCGGCGGCAGGGAAAAGACAGACGCGAAAGCGCCGCTTATTCCGTGCCGCCGGCCTTGCCCTTGCCCGCCCGGACCGTCTTGGTCACGGGTTCGGGGGCGCGGCCTTCCAGCGCGTCGAGACGGGCCTTGAGAAGCTCCACCTCCTCGCGGGCGGCGGCAGCGAGGGCCTTGACGGCATCGAATTCCTCGCGGCTGACGAAATCCATGCTGCCGATCCACTGCTTCGCCTTTTCGCGGGCATTGGCTTCGAACTCGCGGCTCATGCCCGCGACGGTCCCGGCGGCGCCGTTCACCAGCTTGGCGAAGTCGTCGAAAAAGCGGTTTTCGCTTTGCATGATCCTGTTGTCCTCACGTCGCGCCGCCCCTGTCGGGCGGCAAACATCATATCTGGGTGCGCAGCGCCGGGACGACAAGGGTCTCCGCGTCCGGGTTCAGGCGGCCGACCTCATAATTGAGGTAGGCGGCGAAGGCCAGCCAGAGCAGATAGGGCAGCAGAAACAGTCCGGCGGCGCGGCGGATACGCCAGAAAAGCGCCGTGGTGAGCGCCACCAGCAGGATGAGGACGAGGATCAGCGCAAGCGCGTCGCCGACCTGATGCGCACGGAAGAATAGGGGCGACCAGAGGAGGTTGAGCGCAAGCTGGACCAGGAAGAGGACGATGGCGACGCCCCGTCCCTTCGCCCCGCGCGCATGGAGCACCATCGCGAAGGCCAGCGCCATCAATATGTAGAGCAGCGTCCAGGCCGCGCCGAACGTCCAGCCGGGCGGCATCAGGTCGGGCTTGGCAAGGGCGGCGAACCAGCGATTGCCGTAGCCGCTATTGGCGATCCAGCCGGACAGGAAACCGAGGAACAGGATCGCGGGAACCGTCACCAGCGCCCAGCGCAGATAGGCGAGGCGCAACTGTCCGGGGGACGCGATCTGGTTCATCTGCACCTCTTCTCCCTGCCCTCTCATTCGGCGGCGTCGGGCGAATCCTTGAGCGCCGAATCCAGCCGTCGCCCTACGGTTTGCGGTGAAACGGTTCGTCCCGCAACCCGCGAATAGAAGATCGGGATCAGGAAAAGCGTGATGAGCGTCGCCAGCGACACGCCGAAGACGACGACGGTGCCGATGCTGTGCCGCGCCGCCGCCCCTGCCCCGCCCCGGATGACGAGCGGCACCGCGCCGATCACCGTGGCGATGGAGGTCATGAGGATGGGACGCAGGCGGCGGGCGGCGGCCTGCCGGATGGCGGCGGCTACCTCCAGCCCTTCGTCGCGGAGCTGGTTGGCGAACTCGACGATCAGGATGCCGTTCTTGGCGGCGAGGCCGACCAGCATGACGATGCCGATCTGGCTGTAGAGGTTGATCGACCCCGCGGTCAGCAGCAGGCCCAGCACCCCGCCCGCCACGGCGAGCGGCACCGTGGCGATGATGACGCCGGGATGGATGAAGCTTTCGAACTGGGCGGCGAGCAGCAGGTAGACGATGAGGATGGTGAGGCCGAAGACCAGCCAGATCGACCCGCCGGTTTCGCGCAGGGACTGGCTTTCGCCGCGATAGCCGATGGCGAGCACCTCGGGCGACTGGCGCGCCTGCCCCTCCAGCCATGCCAGCGCCTCGCCCAGAGAGGTGCCGGGCGCGAGGGCGGCGGTGAGGGTGATGGCGCGCAGCTTGTTGTAGCGGTTGAGTTGGCGGGGGCCCGCGACCTCGCGGACCGTCACCACGGCGGACATGGGGACGAGCGCGCCGCTGCGGGAGCGGACCTGGATGCGTTCGAGGTCGGCGAGCGTCTGGCGCCCTTCCCGCTCCGCCTGCACCAGTACGCGATATTCCTCGCCCCGGTCGACATAGGTGGTGACGCGGCGGGAACCCAGAAGGCTCTGCAACGCCTGGCTGATGTCGTTGAGGGAGACGCCCAGGTCGCCGGCACGCTGCTGGTTCACCTCGATCCGCATCTGCGGCTTGGTTTCCTTATAGTCGGAATCGAGGTTGATGAGGCCCGGATTGGAAGCCGCCGCCGCCATGATCCGGTCGCGCGCGGCGGCCAGCCCTTCATAGGTCGCGCCCGCGATGACGAGGTTGACGGGCAGGCCGCGCCCGCGTCCAAGGCCGGAACGGGCGGCGGCGTTGCCGCGCACGCCGGGCTGCTGGGCGATCACCTTGTTGATCGCGTCGGCGACCTGCGCGGTGGTGATGCTGCGATCCTCCCATGGACGGAGGAAGGCGACGACATTGCCGCTGTTGAAGTCGTCGCTGGACCCGAAACCGGCCGGCGCGCGAACGATGAGCTGCTGGAGCGTGCCATCCTTCACGAGCGGCATCAGGTCCTTTTCGATCCGCTCCATATAGGCGGTCATGCGGTCGAAGCCGGTGCCCTCCGCGGCGCTGACCTGCCCGTCGACCACGCCGGTATCCTCGGCGGGCGCGAGTTCGTTGGGGAGCAGGGTGAAGGCCGCGCCCGCCACCCCCAAGAACAGCGCCACGCCCAGAAGCGGCAGCAGGGGCTTGCGCAGCACATGGTCGAGCCATCCGGCATAGCCTGCCTCCAGCCGCTGGAAGCGGGCGTCGATCCAGCGCGCCAGCCGCCCGCGCTCCGCCGTCTTGAGCAGCTTGGAACAGAGCATGGGCGCGAGGCTCAAGGAGATGAAGCCGGAAAAGGCGATGGCAGCGACCATCGCGATGGCAAGTTCGCGGAACAGCAGGCCCGTCTGTCCGGCCAGGAACATGACCGGCACGAACACGGCGCAGACCACCAGCGTGGTGGAGATGATCGCGAAACCCACCTGCCGCGTGCCGAGATAGGCGGCGACCAGCGGATCGTCGCCCTGCTCGATGCAGTGATAGACATTTTCCAGCACGACGATGGCGTCGTCCACGACGAGGCCGATGGCGAGGACGAAGGCCAGCAGCGTCAACAGGTTGATCGACAGGCCGCCCAGCCACATCACCGCGCAGGTGGCGAGCAGGCAGATCGGCACGGTGACCGCGGGAATGAGCGTGGCGCGCACCGATCCCAGGAACAGGAAGATGACGAGCACGACCAGCAGCGCCGCTTCGATCAGCGTGTCGTAGACATTGGCGATGGCGCGGCTGATGAACTGGGATTCGTCGGAGCCGATGGCGATCCGCATCCCCTGCGGCAAGGTCGGCTCAAGATCCCTGATGAGGGCCTTGGCCCGTTCCGCGACCTCCAGCGTGTTCGCGCCCGACTGGCGGACGATGCCGAGTCCCACGGCGTTGCCGCCATTGGAGCGGAACATGGTATAGGGATCTTCCGCGCCGGTTTCGATCCGGGCCACATCGCCCAGCTTCACCTGATAGCCATCGTCGCCACGCCCGACGACAAGCCGGTCGAACTGGGCGGGCGTGACGAAGGGGCGTTCGACGCGCAGGGTCTGGTTCTGGTCCTTCGATTCGAAGCGGCCGGCGGGAAGCTCCACATTCTGCGCCCGCAGCGCATTTTCGACATCGGCGGGGGTCAGGCCGAACGCGGCCAGCCTTTCCGCATTGAGCCAGATGCGGGTGGACGGCCGCGCCTCCCCGCTGATGAACACGCGCGCGACGCCGTCGATGGCGGAGAAGCGGTCGGAAATATTGCGGTCGACATAATCGCTGATCTGGATGCGGCTCCAGCCGGGACGCGAGAAGGCGAGATAGAGGATGGGCCGGGAATCCGCGTCGACCTTGCGGATTTCGGGGGCGAGCGCGTCCTCCGGCAAATCCTCCACCGCCGCGCCGACGCGGTCGCGCACGTCATTGGCGGCGGAATCGATGTCGCGCGAAGGGCTGAATTCGATGTTGATGTCCGACCGGCCGTCCTGCGAGGAGGATGTGATCGTCTGGATGCCCTGCACGCCCGCGATGGAATCTTCGAGCAGCTGGGTGATGCGGTTTTCCACCACCGAAGCCGCCGCGCCGGTATAGGTGGTCTCGACCGAGACGATGGGCGGATCGGTGTCGGGATATTCGCGCACCGAAAGGCTGAGATAGCCGACCAGCCCGACGATGCAGAGCAGCACCGCGACGACCGCGGCAAAGACCGGGCGGCGGACGGAAAGGTCGGAAAGCTGCATCGTCCCGGCCCGTCAGCGCGCCGGAGTCGCGGGCCGGGCCTGGCCGCCCTCGACCCGGACGGGGACGCCGTCGGTCAGCTTGACGACGCCGTCCGTCACCACGACCTGCCCCGCCTTCACGCCGTCCACGATCTCGACAAGGCCGTTCTGGCGCAGGCCGGTCCGGACATCGGTGCGCTTCGCCTTGCCGTCCTGCACGACGAAGATGGACCGCTGCTCGCCATCGCCCACGACCGCCAGTTCGGGGGCGGCGAGCGACTGGTGCTGGCGGGCGGTGACGCTGACGGTCAGCAGCATCCCCGGCTTGAGCGCCCGGTCGGGATTGGGCAGGATCGCGCGCACCTTGACCGCGCGGGTGGCGGGATCGACCACGGGGTCGATGGTGGCGATGGTCCCGGTGAAGGGCCGGTCGGGCCATGCGGCGGACACCGCCCGGATCGGCTGGCCCTGGCGGATCAGCGACAACTGGGTTTCGGGTACGGTGAAGTCGAGCTTGATGCGTGAGATGTCGCTGATCGTGGCGATGGGCGTCCCCGCCGAGACGATCGCACCGACCGACACGGTCCGCAGGCTCGCCCAGCCGGAGAAGGGCGCGCGGATCACGCGGTCGCCGATGGACGCCTTCGCCAGTTCGGCATTGGCGAGCGCGGCGTTGGCGGCGGCGACCTGCTGGTCATAGGTCGCGGTGGTGGCGAAGCCGCGCGCCTTCAGCGACTTGATCCGGTCGAGTTGCTGGCGGGCTTCCAGCGCCTGCGCCTGCGCGGCGGCGAGTTGCGCCTTTTCCTGCCCCTGCGCCAGCGTGGCGATGACCTGTCCCTGCTTCACATAGCCGCCGTCCGCAAAGTTCAGCGAGGTGATGCGCTGCGTCACCGGGGCGGACAGCACGACCTGCTCATTGGCGAGGGCGGTGCCGACCGCGCTCACATCGTCGGAGAAGGTGGCGATGGCGATGGGCGACGCCTCGACCAGCGCGGCGGGGCGCGGCTTGGCCTCCTGCTCCTTGCCGCAGCCGGTCAAGCCAAGGGAAAGACACAGGAACAGGGCGAGGGGAAGGCGCATGGAAGACGGGCTAACGGGCCTGCAAGCACGGCACAACAGATGCTTTTGTCGCAAAATGTATCCGCCGGTCATAATGGGCCTTTGCGGGCATGGAGGAGGAACTCGACATTGCCCTGCGGGCCGGTGATCGGGCTGGGCGTCACGCCTTCGACATGCCAGCCCTGCGCGGCGATCCAGTGGCGGACTTCGGCGCAGACGCGTTCATGCACGGCGGGGTCGCGAACGACGCCGCCCTTGCCCACTTCCTCGCGGCCCGCTTCGAACTGCGGCTTGATGAGGGCGACGAGGATCGCGCCGGACGCGGCGAAGGACATGGGCCTTTCCAGGACCTTGGCGAGCGAGATGAAGCTGGCGTCGCAAACGATGATCTGGACGGGTTCGGGAATATGATCCGCCGTCAGGATGCGCGCGCTGGTCTGTTCATGCACGATGACGCGGGGGTCGGAGCGGAGCTTCCACGCAAGCTGGTTGGTGCCGCTGTCGACGGCATAGACCTTTGCCGCGCCCCTGGTGAGAAGGACATCGGTGAAGCCGCCAGTGGAACTGCCCACGTCAATGGCGGTGAGGCCCGTCGCGTCGATGGCGAAATGGTCGAGCGCATGGGCAAGCTTGATGCCGCCGCGAGATACCCAGGGATGATCGCGGCCGCGCACGTCGATAGGGGCGTCGGGAGCGACCTGCTGCCCGGCCTTCTCCACCTTCTTTTCGCCGAGATAGACATGGCCCGCGAGGATGAGCGCCTGCGCGCGGGCGCGGCTTTCGGCGAGGCCGAGATCGACGAGAAGCTGGTCGGCGCGGATCTTCGCCATCAGCGCGCCAGAACGGCCAGGGTGGAGGGGGTGAGAAGCTGGGGCAGCGTGTGCGCTTCCTTGCCCGGCGCATACCAGAGGTAGAGCGGGACGCCCGACCGGCCCTGCCCTTCGAGGAAGCGGGTGATGGCGGGATCGGCATTGGTCCAGTCGCCGACCATGACGGCGACGCCCCCCTTGTCGAAGGCGGCGCGGGTTTCGGCGCGGTCGATGGCGGCGGCTTCGTTCGCCTTGCAGGTGAGGCACCAGTCGGCGGTGAAATAGAGGAAAACGGGCTTGCCCTGCGCGCGCAGGCTGGCGAGCCGGGCTTCGTCGAAAGGGATGGCGCCGGAGGCTTGCGCGGCGGCGGCGGGCGCTTTTGTGGGAAGCAGGACGATGCCGCCGCCCAGCAGCGCCAGCGCGCCGATGAGGACGATGAGGCCGCCGCTCTTGCCGCGATGCTGGCGGCGACCGAGCCACCAGAGCAAGAGCGAGAGCAGCAACGCCGCGCCAAAGCCGAGGGTCATGGCCGGGACGCCCCTCTGCTGGCCAAGCAACCATGCAAGGCCGAGCGCGGTCAGGAACAGGGGGATGGAGAAGATGCGCTGGAGCCGCCCCATCCACGGGCCGGGGCGCGGCAGGCGGCTGCGAAGGGCGGGCAGCCAGGCGAGCAGGACGAAAGGCAGCGCGAGGCCAAGGCCCAGCCCCGCGAAGATCGCGAGCGATGCGGCGACAGGAAGCACCAGCGCCGCGCCCATCGCCGCGCCCATGAAGGGGCCGGTGCAGGGCGTGGCGACGAAAGCCACCAGCGCGCCGGTCCAGAAGCTGCCGGCCGCGCCGCCCTTCGCGGCGAGGCGATCGCCGCCGCCGAAAGCGCGCAAATCAAACAGGCCCGCAAGGTTGAAGGCGATGGCGGTCACCAGCAGGAGGAGCAGCAGGATGATGCGCGGGTCCTGCAACTGGAAGGCCCAGCCCACCGCCGCGCCCGCCGCCCGGAGCGCCAGCAGCGCGCCGCCCAGCAACAGGCAGGCGGCGATGACGCCCGCCGCATAGGCGAGGGCTTCGCGGCGCACGTCCCTTTCATCGCCGCCCGCGCGGGCGAGGCTGAGCGCCTTGAGGCCAAGGATCGGGAAAACGCAGGGCATGACGTTGAGCAGCAGGCCGCCAAGGATCGCTCCGCCCAGCGCGATGAGGATGGTTTGCGCGCCGCCGCCGCTTGGGAGCGCGGGCACGGGGCCGGGCGCGGTGGAGAGGAGGAAGCCGAGATGGTCGCCCGTCCGCAACACCGCCTGTGCCGGACCGCCCTTGAAGTCCCGACCGGCTTCGGTTTCCACGAGCAGGCGGTCGCCGTCGCGCTGGATTTTCTGGGGCGCGGCGTAGCGGGCGAAACCTTCCGCCAGCGGGAAGAGATGCACGTCGCTGGCCTGCGCGCCCGCCGGGAAGGGGATGGCGATGCGCAGGCGGCCATCCGTCACCGCATAACTGGCCTGCGCGCCCAGAGGCCGGGGCAGATGGGCGCGCCACTGGTCGAAGCGGCCCTGATCGGCGGGCTGGACCTGCCCCCCGCCCACCACGAGGTCGATGGCGAGGTCCGCGCCTTCGGGCACGCAGATCTTGTCGGTGCAGGCCAGCCATTCGGCCCGCGCGCGGATCGGCAGGCGGGTGCCCATGGGCACGCCCGGCGCGATCGTCAGCGGCGCGAGGATCGCATAGGGGCCTTCATAGACATGGTTCATCAGCCCCGAGATCATCAGCGTTTCGGGCACCGGATAACGCAGCGCGCCGATGGTCACCCCCCTGGGCAGCGTCCATTTGACGGTCATGCCAAGGCCTGCGTCGCCCGGATTTTCCCAATAGCCGTGCCAGCCTGCCTCCGGCGTCATGGCGAAGGCGATGGTCGTGCCCTTGCCGGGCGCGGGGGCGGCGCTTTCGGGCAGGAGGCGCGCGGCGATATGCGGCGCGCCCGATCCGAACGCGCCCTGCGCATGCGCGACCCACGGCGTCAGCAGCAACGCCATGGTCACGAGAATGACATGAAATATCCGCATCGGGCCTCTGGTCGGGTGGCTTCCAGCGGGCTAGGTCCGCAGCTACCCCTCGTCAAGATGAGAAGGCCTGCGCATGATGTTGAGGAAAGCCACCGCCGCATTGCTGCTCGCGAGTTGCGCGTTGCCCGCCGCCGCCCAGCCCGGCCCGGCCCCTGCCCCGCAAAGCGCGCCCGCGACGCCGCCCAGACTGATCGTGGCGATTTCCGTCGACCAGTTTTCCGGCGATCTTTTCAGCGAATACCGGCCCTATTATGAAGGCGGGCTCAAGCGGCTGGCTGCCGACGGCGTTTCATTCCCGCGCGGTTATCAATCCCATGCGGCGACCGAAACCTGCCCCGGCCACAGCACCATCCTGACCGGCAGCCGCCCGTCGCGCACCGGCATCATCGCGAACACATGGTTCGACCTCAAGACCGGGCGGCAGGACAAGGCGGTCTATTGCGCCGAGGATGAGACGCAGCCGGGCACGAACAGCGGCGATTATGTCGCATCCCCCGTCCATCTGCGCGTGCCGACGCTGGGCGGGCGGATGAAGGCGGCCCATCCCGCGACCCGCGTGGTGTCGGTCGCGGGCAAGGACCGGGCGGCGATCATGATGGGCGGGCCGACCGCCGATCAGGTCTGGTGGCTGACCTCGAAAGGCTATGTGAGCTACAAGGGCGTGGCGGTGCCGCCGCTGATCGCGAAGGTCAATGACGTGTTCGCGCAAAGGCTGGCGCAGCCGAGCGCGGGCTTCGACCTGCCGCCGCAATGCGCGGCGAAGGACTTCCCGGTCGCCGTCGGCGGGGGCAAGACGGTGGGAACGGGGCGGTTCGCGCGCGAAGCTGGCGATTACAAGGTCTTCCGCGCCTCGCCGGAGCAGGACGCGCTGACGCTGGCGCTGGCGGCGGCGGTCATCGACGACATGGCGCTGGGGCGGCAGGCGCAGACCGACATCATCTCCATCGGCCTGTCCGCGACCGATTATGTCGGCCACACCTATGGCACCGAAGGGACCGAAAGCTGCATCCAGGTGGAGCGACTGGACCGGGAACTGGGCGCTTTCTTCGACAAGCTGGACAAGAGCGGCATCGACTATGTGGTGGTGCTGACCGCCGACCATGGCGGCCATGACCTGCCCGAGCGGCACCGGCAGAACGCCATGCCGATGGAAAGCCGTGTGGACGAGGCGCTGACGCCCAAGGCGCTGTCGGCGGCCGTGGGCGCCAAGACGGGGCTGTCCGGGCGCAAGCTGATCTGGGGCGACGGGCCGATGGGCGACCTTTATTTCGACCTGTCGCTGACCCCGAAGCAGCGGGCCGCCGTGGAGGCCGAGACGCTGAAGATCCTGCGCGCCCATCCGCAGGTGGAGACGGTGTTCACCAAGGCGCAGATCGCGGCCACCCCTTCCCCCTCCGGCCCGCCGGAAAGCTGGAGCCTGTTGCAGATGGCGCGGGCGAGCTTCGATGCGGAACGGTCGGGCGACCTGCTGCTGCTGCTCAAGCCCCGGATCACGCCCATCGTCGATCCCACCAAAGGCTATGTCGCGACCCATGGCAGTCCGTGGGACACCGACCGGCGCGTGCCCATCCTGTTCTGGCGCAAGGGGCTGCGGCATTTCGAGCAGCCGCTGGGCGTGGAGACGGCGGACATATTGCCCACGCTCGCCGCGCTCATCGGCCTGCCGGTGCCCAAGGGCGAGATCGACGGGCGTTGCCTGGACCTGATCGCGGGCGAAGGGGATAGCTGCGCGGGCGCGCGATAAGATAATTCGCGGGCTATTGCGAGGCGCGCAGGCGGATTTCGGCGCGCAGGCCGCCTTCGGGGCGGTTGGTGAGCGACAAATCCCCGCCTTCGCGTTCCACCGCCTTGGCGACGATGGCGAGGCCAAGGCCAAGGCCGCGCGTATTGCGCTGGCGCGCCTGGTCGAGGCGGGCGAAGGGCATCAGCACGTCCTCCAGCCGGTCCGGCGGGATGCCGGGACCGTCATCGTCGACGCGAACCAGCACCTCGCCATCCCGCGACGACAGGCCGATCCGCGCGCGCTGGCCGTAATGCAGGGCATTTTCCACCAGATTGCCGATGGCGCGGCGCAGGGAGAGCGGACGCGCCTTCAGCTCCAGATGGTCCGGACCTTCATAGATCACATCGCGCCCCTGATCCTGGAAGGCGTCGGCGATCGTCGCCAGCATGACCGCCAGATCGGCGCGTTCGGGCGGTTCCACATTCTTCTCTCCGCCCAGGAATGCGAGCAGGGATTCGATCATCCCGCGCATTTCGGCAAGGTCGTCCTCCATCGCTTCGCGCGCTTCGCCGTCCGGCACGGTCTCCAGGCGCAGTTGCAGGCGGGCGAGCGGCGTCCGCAGATCGTGACCCACGGCCGCCAGCGTCTCCGTCCGTTCGGTGATGAGCCGGTGAATGCGCTTCTGCATGGCGTTGAAGGCGCGGATCAGGTCGCGCACGTCGCTGCCGCCCCCCTCCGCCACGACGACTTCGTCGCTGAGGCCGATGCGTTCGGTCGCCAGCGTCAGTTCGCGCAAGGGGGCCAGCGTCCGGCGGATCAGCAGGCCACCGACGATCAGCAGCGCCAGCACGGGAATGATCGCCAGCCCGACGCGGCCAATGGTGAATTCCCATTTCGACCCCGTATGATGCATCCCGAAATAGAGCCAGCTGCCGTCCGAGAGCAGCAGTCCGCCGTTGATCTGCGACACGCGCCCCGGCGAGGTCAGGCGCAGCCAGAGGCGGGATTGTTCCAGCGACGGTTCCCAGGCGACGATCTGCCGCCGCATCCGCTCCAGTTCGGGCGCTAGCGGCGGCGGCGGTGGGGAAGCGGGCGTCCAGTGGATGTCGTAACGGTCGGTGGTGAGCCGCACCGCCAGCGAGCGCCGGGCGTCGGCGGGCTGTTCGTCCAGCAGCTTGCGCGCGATGATGAGATGTTCGGCCAGGCGGCGCGCTTCGTCGTCCTGAAGCGACAAATGGCTGGAACGCTCGTAGATCAGCGTGCCGACCGCGAATTCCAGCACCATCGTCAGCAGCAATATGGCGAAAATCCGCCCGACCAGGCCCAGCGGCCGCTTCGCGCCGCCCTTCAAGCGCGGCTGACCTCTGCATTGAACATATAGCCGACGCCGCGCACGGTGGTGATGGGCGCCCCCTTGTCCTGCGTGGATAGCTTGCGGCGCAGGCGGCTGACCAGCACGTCGATGCTGCGGTCGCTGCTGTCGCCCATGCGGGTGCGGGACAGTTCGATCAGCCGTTCGCGCGCGATGACGCGCTGCGGGTGGCTGAGGAAGGAACCGAGCAGGTCGAATTCCGCCCCGGTCAGCTCGACGATGGCGCCGGTCGGGGATCGCAGTTCGCGGCGGGGGAAGTTGACGACCCAGCCATCGAACCGCGCTTCATTGTCGCGATGCTCGTCCGGGCCGCGCTCGACGCCGGCGCGGCGCAGGATGGCGCGGATGCGGGCGATCAGTTCGCGCGTGCCGAAGGGCTTGGGCAGATAATCGTCCGCACCCAGTTCCAGCCCGACGATGCGGTCGGTCTCGCTGCCCCGGGCGCTGATGAAGATGATGGGCACGTCGCTCTTGCGGCGGATCTGGCGGCACAGGTCCATGCCGTTGGTCCCCGGCAGCATCACGTCGAGCACGACGAGATCGACCGGCCCCGCGTCGAAGGCCACCCACATTTCCGGCCCGGACGATGCCGGCCGGACCTGATAGCCATGCTCCTGCAAGGCGCGCGCGGTCAGCATCCGAAGCGGCGGATCGTCTTCCACCAGGACGATGGTGGGGGCCGTCATCGCAGCGGCTTCGGGCGGGAAAGGCGGATCATAGGGCGGAGATAGGACCGTGCCCGCCGACGGTCAACCGAAGGTCCGGGCCATGGCGGCATGGCGCCCTCCCAGCAACATTTTGTCATGGGAGGGACATGATCGAAGGTCGCAGGGGCCGGATGACCGGCCCCTGCCTTCCCCTAGAAGGCGGCCGAAAGGGAGAATACCACCCGTCCGCGCGCGATGGACGAACCGTCCGAGTCCGAGAAGTTCGGGCGGATGTAATTTTCCTCCACCCGCGCGATGTCGGTATCGACATAGGCGATGCCGGCGGTCAGAGGCGTGCCCGGAATGGCCACGTCCGCGCCCACCATCCAGTCGAGATATTGGCCGGTGGGCGCCAGGCTGGTGCCGTTGGGACCAAGGCCCGAATTGCCTTTCGACCAGCCGAGATGCGCCTTGAGCGTCACGGGCGTTTGGGGGATCGATCCGCTGATGTCGCTCCAGACATAGAGATTGTCGTTCTTCTTGCCCGGATGGTCCGGCAGGACCGACGCCGCGCTGTCATAGACCTTGCCCAGCGCCTTCTGCTTGGGCGCATAGGCGACGCCGACCAGGGCGGAGACAGGACCCACATCGCCCGACAATTTGATATAGGGTTCGGCGAAATCGGTCGTGTCCGCGCCGCTGGGATACATATACCAGGTCAGGCCGACATCCAGCGTCGCGCCGCCCAGCGGAATGGCATAGCCCGCGAACAGGTCCAGTTCCATGTTGGAACCGCCGAACGTGCCCCAGCCGGACAGGCTGGACCCCCAGGTCCCCGCATAAAGGCCGCTTTCATGGGTCAGCGTGACGCCGCCCTGCACGGCCATGCCCTTGTCGGATTGCGACACGCCGCGGAAGCGGTAGTCCGAAACAAGCGCCACGCTGCCGGAAACGGTGACGGGGGCGGCGGGTTCCTCCTGCGCGAAGGCGGGCGCTGCGGACATCAGCGCGACGGTGGCACAGGCGATCTGGTATTTTTTCATGAACATTCCCCTTTTCGAAAGAATGTTCCATCCTGCGTTCCCAGCCCTAAGGTCTCTTCTCTTAACGCCTTCGGTGCATGGGGACAGACACAGGGCTATGCCGCCCGGCCCGTCCTACAAACCGTATTTTGTGCAAGTGCGAAAGGCGGCGCGCAAAGCGTGACGCCGGGGACACGGTTCTTTTCCCGGTCGGCAACCGATGTTTCCATTTCATTGCCAGAGAGATTCACGCCAGACAAAAAAGCCGCCGCGCCAGAGGGGGACTGGCGCGGCGGCGAGGGAGAGATCGGGCGGGGCGATCAGGCGGCGAGCTGGCGCAACCTGCCCGTCGCGCCGGACAGTTCGACAGGCGTCCCCGTCCCCCGCCGGCGGTCGATCCATTCGCGCAGCATTTCCGCGCAGGTATGGTCGATATGGCCCAGCCGCTCGACATTGAGGACGACCAGACCACCGGCGGGCAGCGCCTCCAGCCGGGCGGAGAGACCCGGCAGGCTGAAGAAGCTGGCCGTGCCGCCGAGCGCGACTTCATGGCTGTCTTCCCGGCTCGTCTCGTCGATCCTGAGGCCAAGACGGCGAACATGCGGGATCAGTTCGATCAGCGACAGGCCGATGCCGAGCAGCACGCCCGTCAGCAGATCGGTCGCGACCACCGTCACCAGCGTCACGGCCCAGACCAGCGCCGGCAGCGGACCGTAACGGTGCAGCAGATGCTTCGCATGGTCGAGGCTGACGAGGCGCACGCCCGTCACCACCAATATGCCCGCCAGCGCCGCCATCGGGATTTCCCGCAGCAGCCAGGGCAGCAGCGCGACGAAGCCCAATATCCAGATGCCGTGCAGGATGGTGGACAAGCGGGTCTTGCCGCCCGCCTGCACATTGGCGGAGCTGCGGACGATCACGCCCGTCATCGGCAGTGCCCCGGCAAAGCCGCAGAGCAGGTTGCCCACGCCCTGCGCGCTCAGTTCCTTGTTGTAATTGGTGCGAACCCCGTCATGCATCCGGTCCACCGCCGCCGCCGACAGCAGCGTTTCCGCGCTGGCGATGAAGGCGATGGCGATGGCGGTGGTGATGACGGCGGGCGTCATCATCTGCGCGAGGAGATTGCCCTCCGGCAAGGAGACCGCCGCCATGATCGATTCAGGCACGGCCACGCGGGCCACCGGCAGGCCGAGGAAGAAGGCCACCAGCGTCGCCAGCACCACGCCGACCAGAGCGCCCGGCAACAGCTTGAGCGATGCGGGTCGGATCTTTTCCCAGCCGATCATGCCGCCGATGGTGACGAGACCAACGGCAAAGGCCATCGCGGCGTTCTGATTGGCGAGACCCAGCAACTGGCCCGGCATGGCGATGAGATTGGCGAGGCCGCTCGACAGCGGCTTGTCGTCGAAGAGGACATGGAACTGGCCGACGACGATCAGCACGCCGATGCCCGCCAGCATGCCATGCACGACAGCGGGCGAAATGGCACGAAACCATCCGCCGACCCGCAACAGGCCGGCGACCACCTGGATCGCGCCCGCGAGGATCAGGATCGGGCCGAGCGCCGAAAGACCCTGTTCCCGGACGATTTCGAAGACGATGACGGCCAGGCCCGCCGCCGGGCCGCTCACCTGAAGCGGCGACCCCGCCAGCAGGCCGACGACGATGCCGCCGATGATGCCGGTGATGAGTCCCTTTTCCGGCGGCACGCCGGACGCGATGGCGATCCCCATGCAGAGGGGCATCGCCACCAGGAAGACGACGATGGACGCGGTGAAGTCGCGGCTGAACGTGCCGCCCGAAAAGGCTTTCAGCATGGCTTACTCCGCGGCTTGCGCGTAGAATGGTTCAGCGGCGAGACGGCGCGCATGGGGAAGCGCGACGGGCAGCGGCGACCCTTCGCGCAGCGGCAGGAAACGGCCCGTTTCGCCATCGAGGCCCAGAATCTGCCCCGCATGGATGTCCACGAACCAGCCGTGCAGCGCGATCTCGCCCCGCGCGATGCCCGACGCCACCGAAGGATGGGTCCGCAGATGGGCGAGCTGGACCACGATATTCTCCAGCGTCACCGCGCGAATCTTTTCCCTATCGCTCAGATCGGCGGGATAGCTGTCGCGCGCCACCTTCTGCGCGGCGTGGGAATGGCGCAGCCAGGCCGCGACATTGGGCATGGGCGCCAGCAACTCGTCATGTACCAGCGCCTTCATCGCGCCGCAGTCGCTATGTCCGCACACGATGATGTCGCGCACGCCCAGCGCCATGACCGCGAACTCCACGGTCGAGGATACGCCGCCATTCTGCGTGGCGAAGGGCGGCACGATATTGCCGGCGTTGCGGCACACGAACAGGTCGCCGGGGTCGGCCTGCATGATATGTTCGGGGACGATGCGGGAATCGGCGCAGGAAATCATCAGCGCCTTGGGACTCTGCCCGTCGCTGGCCAGCCGGTTGTAGAGCGCGCTCTGGTTCGGAAAGACATGGCTTTCGAAACTGAAGACTCGACCGATAAGCTCGTTCATGTCGGTTATCCTTCCTGTCTGTGTGCGCCGGTCGGGGAGGACCGGCTTTGACAGGAAGAATAAAGATGCCGTTTTGCTGCGGCGCAGCGCTTCTGTTAAAAACTATGTCTGGATTTCAGTGCCGCTCGACGATCGCGCTGAACATATAGCCGAGGCCGCGCACCGTCACGATCGGCGCGGCGCGGGAGGGATGGTCGAGCTTGCGCCGCAGACGGCTGACCAGCACGTCCACGCTGCGGGGCGATGAAGGATTGCCCTTCCTTCCATTCAGTTTCAGCAAGTTGTCACGAGGGACGATCGAACGGGCATTGTCCAGGAACAGGGAGAGCAAGGCAAATTCGGCCGCCGTCAAATCGACCGGCGCGCCGTCCGGGTCGATCACCTCGCGCCGCGCGAAGTCGACGATCCAGCCGTCGAAACGCGCTTCGTTCCGGCGGCGTTCGCCCGGCATGGAGGCAGTCTTGCTGCGTCGCAATACAGCGCGCAGGCGGGCGGCGACTTCCCGCGTCGAATAGGGCTTGGCGATGAAATCGTCCGCGCCCAGTTCCAGTCCCACGATCCGGTCGACCTCCGTGCTGTCCGCGCCGACCAGGATGATCGGCACGTCGCTGCGCGCCCGCACGCCGCCGCACAGGCCGCTGCCATCGGCGCCGCGCAGCCCCGCGTCCAGCACCAGCGCATCGACCGGCTCCGTGGCGATCGCGTCCCATATGCCGCTTTCGGAGGAAACGGGCAGCGCCCGGAACCCGCTCTGCTCCAGAAAGGCGCGCAGGTCGTGACGCAATTCCCGTTGCTGTTCGGCGACAAGGACCAGCGGATGGCTCATCCCGTCCCCATGGACGCGGGGCAGGAAAGGAGCGAGGCGGCGTCCCGTGCCATGGCGAAAGACATGGAGGCTTCTCCCTACTCGCGGCCGTCACGCCGGATCGCCCACCCTCTAGCCGGACCACATGTCTGCCGGATATGCAGAACGTAACAAAATATTGCCGGAGGCGCGGAACATGTCCTGATGGATACGCCTGACGATCCGGGAAAAAAGCCGGGGTGGGATTCGATTGTCATCCCCCTGCATACTGCTCCATGCGCATCATGCGGCGCTTTGCGAAGCCGCGGCCCGCCGCTAGAGAGACGCGGCAGGATCGACACCGGAGAAGGCATGCCGCGGCTGATATTGTTCAACAAGCCCTATGACGTGCTCTCGCAATTCACGGATCGCGGCGCGGAAACGGCGCGCCCGACCCTATCCGCCTTCATCGACGCGCCCGGCGTCTATCCGGCGGGACGGCTCGACCGCGACAGCGAGGGGTTGCTGCTGCTCACCGATGACGGCCGGTTGCAGGCCCGGATCGCCGATCCCCGTTTCAAGCTGCCGAAAACCTATCTGGTGCAGGTCGAAGGCGCGCCCGACGAGACCGCGCTGGACCGGCTGAGGCAAGGCGTGCGCCTGAAGGACGGCCCGACGCAGCCCGCCATGGCCGAAGCCATCGAGCCGCCCGCCCTCTGGCCGCGCGATCCCCCGGTGCGGTTCCGCAAGAGCGTGCCCGACCATTGGATCAGGCTGACGATCCGGGAGGGCCGCAACCGGCAGGTGCGCCGCATGACCGCCGCGGTCGGCCTGCCCACGCTGCGGCTGGTGCGATGGAGCGTCGGCGGCTGGAGCGTGGAAGGCCTGGCGCCGGGAGAGTGGCGGGAAGCCCCCGTCCCCCGATAGACGGCTGCCTCAATCCTCCTCGTCGAAGGCGATGCTGCCCTGATTGCAGAGCGCGCGGATCGTCGCCAGCGCGTCGTCCGTCAGGTCCGGACCGGCTTCCACGCGATCCGCCGCGCACAGGCTCCGGGCGAAAGCGGCGGCATCCCCGCGGCATTCGAAGCATTGGCCGTCGACGAACAGCGACAGCGCATCGGCCGCATGGGCGACGAAGGAAAAGCGGCTGGCGGGATTGCGCGACAAGGCCGCGCCTTGTTCCAGCCGGGCGCGCAGTTCGGCGATCTCCATGGGTTCGTCGGGCCGCCAGTCGATATCGGGATAGCGCCGGGTGCTGCTATGCCTGCCGAAGGTCCGCGCAAAGGCTTCGCGGTCCATAAGCCGCTCGGCGATCATCGCGTGAAGACGGTCCAGCGCCTGCGCGGAAATCTCTCCAGGATTGTCCTGCAAAGGCAGGCCGGGATCGGCATAGCGGTCGTCTTCGGGAAGATCGGCCAGCGCATCGTCGCACCACGCCGCGATCAGCTCGCTGCGCGAGGGCGCGCGGAAGCCGATCGAATAGGTCATGCAATCGTCGCCCACCGCCACGCCGTCATGCGCGAAACGCGGCGGCAGATAGAGGATGTCGCCCGGCTCCAGCACCCATTCCTCCGTCGCCTCGAAATGGTCGAGCAGGCGCAGATCGTCATGGGGCAGCAGCTGCGTTTCTTCGTCGCAGACCGCGCCCACCCGCCAGCGGCGGCGGCCCAGCCCCTGGATCAGGAACACGTCATATTGATCGAAATGCGGCCCCACGCCGCCGCCGTCGGTCGCGTAGCTCACCATCACATCGTCGATGCGCCAGTTCGGGATGAAGCGGAACGGTTCGATCAGCGCGGTCACGTCGGCGGCATGATGGTCGACGGCCTGCACCAGCAGCGTCCATGGCTCCGCCCCCAGCGTAGCGAAGCGCGCTTCGGGGACAGGGCCATGTTCGAGCGACCAGCCGTCGCCGGCGCGCAGGACGAGGCGCGATTCGACGGCGCTTTCGCAGGCCAGCCCGGCGAGTTCGTCGGGTTCGAGGGGATTGGTCCAGTCCGTCCATGGATTGCGGATCAACAGCGGCTTGCGCTGCCAATGTTCGCGCAGGAAAAGGCCAATGTCGAATTTTGCGAATTGCATAGCCCTGCCGTTCCCGGATGCCGCGGCGGCTATGGCAGCGCGCCGGGGGAATGACAAGGCGCGAACCGGGAAACCGCCGATGCGGCGCAACGCGCATCCGACATGCCCAGGGAGACGGGCGGTCCGCTCCCAAAGGCTCCGGCGGCACGGCCTCCACGGCCTGACGGCCGCATGGCGATTCCGTTAACGCAGCGTCAATGGACCGTGCAACGGTGCGCAACCGTTCGACAAATGATGTCGGGATGCCCGGAAATCCGTCTCCCGCACCGTTCAGAACGGTCCCTTCCGCCGGTGCAGCGCTATCCTCGGCCAAACCGGTCATATAAGCAAAGCTGAACCCAAAAATCAGGCAATCGAGCCTTTTGCTACATGTTTCAGAAACGCATCGGCAGCGCGCCGCCTATGCGCAAAGGGGGGAGGCAGCTGAGCTTTGAAGCTCCATTTTTCCAGATCGCTGGCCTTTGCCCTCGCCTCACCGCGACGGCCGCTCGCCACCCTTTCATGGCATTTGGCGAGTCCAATGAAGTCTGGGGCCAACCCTATGCCACGGCGGGCCGCAGGTGCGCCAGGGCGGGTATGCCAATGGGCAAGCCCGACATGATGGGAACAAACCTGACACGATAAGAACAGGTCAGGGGACGGGGGACGGCCCGGCTCAACCGCCGGGCTCAATAATCAAACAATGAGGGAGAAAAACAATGATGGGGCACATAAGGGAACAGGAATCTTTTCGCAGCCGCCAGCTGGGCACGATTTCGCATCTGGCCATCCTGCTAGCGTTATCGAGTGCCGGGATCGCGCCCGCTTCCGCGCAGGAGACGGCAGACGCCCGGTCCCCGGCGGGGAACAAGGCCAGATCGGAATCCTCGGTGGAAATCATCGTGTCCGCGCGGCGCAGGGACGAATCCCTGACCGAGGTGCCCGCGTCCATCACGGCATATAATTCGGACTTTCTGCAAAAGCAGAACATCCAGAGCTTTACCGATTATGCGACGAAGATTCCGAACCTGACCTTCCAATATGGTCAGGGCACGGATTTCTCTTCGGTCGGCTTCGTGGGAGGCCGTCAAACGACCGTCCGGGGCGTCGCGGGCGCAAACACCACCGCCTATTACATCAACGATACGCCGGTCCCCGCGTCGATCAGCCCCCAAGTGCTCAACCTTGACCGGATCGAGGTGCTGAAAGGCCCCCAGGGCACGCTGTTCGGCGCAAGCTCGATGGGCGGCAACCTCCGCTTCATCACGCGTCAGCCGTCCTTCACGGAAAACAGCTACGCGGTCCAGGTGCAGGGTGGTGGCACAAAGGATGGCGGCTTCGATTTCGACGGTAACGCGCGCGCGGACATCGTTCTGGTGCCGGATCGCGTGTCGCTCAACATTGCGGGGGGCTATTTGCGGGAATCCGGCTTCCTGGTGCGCAGCTTTCCGGCCAATTATCCCGACACCAGCAAACTTCTCCGCAGGGGCGGTCAAGGCCGCAACGACGCCTACTCCGCTTCGGCGACTCTGCGCGTCAAGCTGACCGACAGCCTGGAAGCATCGCTCAGCGGCATCGGCCAGATATCCAATCTGCATGGATTCCCGGCCGCCTATGTGCCCCTGCCCGCCTACAAGCCGGTGTCCTACACGCTGAACCGCGATCGCGATGTCCAGGAATATTCCAAGGACCGCTGGGGCCTCGCCTCGCTGGTGCTGCGCTATTCGGGAGAAGGCTTCTCGATCGTGTCGTCGACCAGCTATTTCGCCCGCCGCACCAGGGAACTGGAAGATGTGACCGAGGGGAACAACGAATATTTCGAGAGCAGCGATAGCGGTATCGGCGATATCGGGCATCCAGCGCTCTGGTCCCTCAACATTTCCAAGGACAAGCGCTTCACCTCGGAAAACCGCCTGTCCTTCGATGAAGGCACGCTCCTGCCGAACCTCTCCGGCATCGTCGGGGTGTTCCACCAGCATCGCGACAACAACTTCATCCAGCCCCCGGTCCTCGTGCCCGAACTGGGCGAGGCGGGCCAAACGCCCTATGTTGCCGATCAGGCCTTCCCCGCGCATGACAACAACACCGCGATCTTCGGCGAACTCTATTATGAGGCGGTTCCCAAGCTGACCCTCACGGTCGGGCTGCGCAAATACTGGATCGGCCAGAAGAACGACGAAACGCTGTCCAAGGGCATCTTCAGTGCGCCGGGCGGCGACTTCACGCCCGCGCGGTCGTCGAAGCAAACCGGGATCGTGCCGAAGTTCGTCCTGTCCTATGCCTTGCCGAACGAGGGCACGGTCTATGTTTCCGCGGCGAAGGGCTTCCGCATCGGCGGATCGCAGGGCAGGCTCCCCGATTTCTGCGAAGGCGCCGTGGAGAGGCTCGGCCTCACCAGGGACGGGATCCAGCAGTTCAAGTCCGACTCCCTGTGGAGCTACGAGGTCGGGGCGAAGGGACAGTTCGCCGACAGGCGGATCAGCGTATCGGCCGCCGCTTTCCAGATCGACTGGTCGGATATCCAGCAGCAGGTCATGACCGATTCGACCTGCACCTTCAGCTTCATCGCCAATGCGGGCAAGGCGCGGATTCGCGGCGGCGAGCTGGAAATCTCGGGTCGCCCGATCGCCGACGTGCCGCTGACGATCCAGCTCGGCCTGGGCTATACGGACGGCGTCCTCAAGGATCCGGGCCTGACCCAGCAGCTGCCCAACACCCGGCTCGCACAGACCCCGAAATGGACCGGGTCGATCTCCGGCAACTATGAAGCTCCGTTGACCGACAGCCTCTCGCTCACCGCCAGCGCCGACTACAGCTATACCGGACCGGTCAAGGTCGCGAACAGCGCCGGCGGCTTCCTGACCCGTCAGCCCTTCAACATGGTCAACGCCACGCTGGGTGTCCGTTTCGGGAATTCGCAGTTGCTCATCTATGGCAAGAACCTGCTCGACAAGCGGCTCAACATGGGTGATCTCTACACCGCCGGCTTCGAGCCTTCGGAGATGCTTCCCGATGGGTCGTCCCAACGCCTGCCGCGTGCCGCGGTGAGCCGTCCACGCCAGATCGGCGTCCAATACAGGGTCAATTTCTGACATGAAAATTGCAAGGGCTGCGGCGACCGTTCTGCGACTGGGCGGTATGATCCTCGTCGCTTCCATAACGGCGCAGGCAGCCCCTGCCCGCGCCGAAACCCCGCCGATGCCGATTGTCACGCCGGTCCCCGACAGCGGGAATATCCCGCTGTCGTCGGCGGCGCGCAAGGGCACGGAATATGTGGACCTGAAAAAGGCGGGTTATGTCGAAGAGGAATATTATCTTTCGGGCATAGCGCCAGCCATTACGGCGAGCGGGCAGACGGTGGCGCAGGCTCCCTATGTGACGCGCATCCTCGTCCGCAAACCGAAGGATGCCGCCCGGTTCAACGGGACGGTGGTAATCGAGCCGTTCACCTGGTTCGGCGAACGGGCGGCGGGCTGGATCCTCACGCGCGAATATCTGCTGCGCAAGGGATATGCGTTCGTCGGCTACACGCTCAACATCAACCAGCCGAAGAACGATCCCAAATTTCCGCCGAGCGACGCCGATCCCGCGTCGCCGGGCGACGGCATCAACCATTATGGCGATATCGTCAATTTCGAGTTCATGCGGGATTTCGACTATGCGCGCTATGCGCCGCTGGGCAGCTATTATGACGAGACGCGATTCCAGCGGGGCGGCGCGCCCGATCCGTTCGTGCCGCAATCCCAGGGAATCGGCGCGCAACTGGCGCTGATGCTGAAGTCCAACCTTCCCTCGGGCCCCATGGCCGGGCTGAAGGTGGAGCGCGTCTATGTGAACAGTTGGGCCGTCACGGCGCAGATATGGTTCGACTATCTCGACCAGGGCCGTCACCAGCAATGGCGCCTGCCCGATGGACGCCCGCTGATCGACGCCTATATGACGGGCAGGTTCGCCTATGGCGAGGTGGCGGGCGACGCCATTCGCATTCCCCGGAAAATGCCCGAAAACGTCCCATTCGTGACGGTATACAGCCAGTCGGAAACCCTGCACGACGTGCTGGAGGGCATCAGGTTGCCGGCGGATACGGACAAGCCCGAGCTGCGCTATTACGAGGTGATGGGCACCCCCCATCTGCGCGAAGCCGACCTCGGCACCAACGAAGTGGAACCCTGGCCGAACGAGCGGGGCAAGCCCAATGACCCGCGCTGCCAGTTCATCTACGACGAACCGGCCGAGCTTCCCTTTTCGGCGCTTCTCGATGCGATGGATCGCTGGGTTCGCAACGGCACTCCCATGCCGATGGCGCCGCGCGTGGTGCGCCGGGGCAAGACGGTCGTGCGCGACGCGAAGACCGGCAACATCGTGGGCGGCGTTCGTCCCCCGTGGATCACGGTGCCGAGCGCGGAATATTGGACCGACTTCGAAACCGGCTGCGGCGTGGTCTATGACAGCAAGCTGCCCTATTCCGCCAGGCGCCTGAAGAAGATGTATGGCAGCTACGCCGATTACGCGCGCCGTTTCGAGGAAGCCAAGCAGCGTTCGGTGAAGGAGGGCTATCTGCTGCCGGAAGACGCCGCAACGCTCAAACCCATCGCCAGTCCCGAGGATTTCGAGCGGGACGTTCCCCTTCCCCGGCGTTGAACGATCCCCCGGTCACGGGAACGAGTTCGCCCGGAGCGTCTATCCTGCGCGCTCCGGGTCGAGGGGCCGAAATTCTCACGGGGACGGCTGGCGGCGCGACTGGGCTTTGGCCGGATCGGCGCCGGGTACGCGTGCGCCAGCAGGGATGGGCCGCACGATGATCGGCCGGCTGGTATAGTTGGACGGCCCATAGGTGCGCACTTCGTAGACTGCCTCGAACGGGCCATTGCCGGCGATCCTGGCAAGCTGATCGAGTTTCGCGCGGCTCGACACGATTTGCGCGGCTTCCTTCAGCGCCGGATCGCGCGTCCCGGAAATCACCAATATCCAGTTGCCGATCGGCCCCGGCCTGCTGGAGATATAGGCATAATCATGGCGAAGCAGCCTGTCCTCCGCCGGGTCGGCCCAATCCGACTCGAAGCGTCGCTTCGTCTCCCGATCGAGGATGCTGTCTCCATCGTCGGAAACCGAGAAACGCGATCCTTCGAACAGGGGAGCGGCCAACAGGCGAAGTCCGCCGAGCAAGCCGACATAGACGATATTGTTGCGGCCCAGCATTTCGGTCGGGAAGCGCGATATGCCGACAACCGCCGGTCTTTCCGGGTCGCCCGTCGCCGCGTGGACGATGGGCGCCACCATGGTCAGCGCCGGTCCCATCGCTTCGGGCAGAGTGTGATAGTCGAGGTCGACAAAACCCTTGCTGGCGCCGCCGACCAGAAGCTTTTCCCGATCCAGATCCTGGCGCGTATTGATGGCGGGATCACGGATCAGCCGCGCGACGGCTCCATGATCGTTGAATTCGCCGAACGTATAGTCGTCACCCATGACCATCAATGTCGGGAAACGGCTGGTCGTCAGCGGCTTCCAGAAGGCGGAAGCCGCCCGGCGATCGGCAGGATGATAGCCCGCATGCGCGATCCAGCCGAGCCAGCCCGCCAGCGCCAGACCGAAAAGGCCCGCGGCAATCCAGAACAGGTGCCTGCCCCGGATGCTGATGGAGGCGGCTGATCGGCCCGGCCGGTCGAACAATATACCCCGGCCGCCATCATGCTCCTGCGGAACCAGCACCAGCCGATATTCGCCGCGCGGAAGGGCAAGATGATCTCCGTCGCTTTCCGCCGCCAGTTCATCCAGCTTCTTGCGCAGCCGATGGACATGCGTGCGCACGGTCGCATCCAGCCCGGCGTTGGAATCCGCCGACCATCCGAAGACTTCCCGCGCCACTTCGATTTCCTTGGTGGCGGTCCCCATGAGAGAGCGCTCGACAAGATAATCGAACAGCCGATTGATCTGCGCCGACTTGCCGAGCCTCTTGCCGAGCCGGATACGTTCCGCCTCTTCCCTGAGCCGAGACTTCCAATCCGCATCTTCCATATGCAGTCCTTCGGGCTAAGATCACCTGGCTCGCCTCCCTCCTGCCCGATGGCGGACATCAGCGGAACCCTCCATGCATACTGGCTTTCCCTACACCGGCCAGAAGTTTACGCAGGACCGGGGCGACATTTGGGACGGGAGCGCGGCCGTCCCTCCACCCGAAACTGACGGAGAGCGGGCGTCTAAGGAGGCCCGCGACTGCCCGAAAGCCTGAAGCAACCGCCGGAATTTCCCCCATTCGACCGGGTATGAGTCCATGAACCGGCCGGGGCTCGCCGTGTCCTGCATTTTATTTCGCATAATATATTGCTACATCATCAAGCTCCAGATATCAACAACCGCCGTGTGAACACCTATCTCCCGATGACCGCCGAGATGCCCCACGCGGGCACGAAGCAGAGCGGGTCGGATGCCCCCGCGGACCGGCGCATCGGGTAGCGAAGGAAAATGCCGATGAACATCGACCGGGCTTCACGGGACGGGTCGCGGGATGTGAACAGGCCGATCATATTGCTGGCGATCCTGTATATCAGCGTCATCGGGCCAGCGGTTTTCATCGTGCAGCCCGGTTTTGTCCATGGCCTCGTCGCCGGCTATGGTTTCAACGATCAGCAAGCCGGATATATCGCGTCGGCGGAAATGTGGGGCATCGCCGTCACGACGCTGGTGATGGGTTTCGTCCTGCATCGCTTCAACTGGCGCGCGATGATGGCGCTGGCCGCGCTCGTCATCGCCGCCGCGAATTTCCTTCACGGCACCATCGCGCCTCTTCAGCAATCCCTTCCCCTGTCCCTGATCGTTCGGGGGCTGGCCGGGCTTGGGTCCGGCGTTTTCGTGTCGCTCAGCTTCACGTTGATCGGCCTGAAATTCGGCAGGATCATTCCAACCGCCGGGGCCGTGGCGGGCAGTATTGTGTCGCTCGTCTTCCTTCTGGGTCCGTTTTCGTCGCTGGCCTTTGCGGTGGCCGCGGGTGCCTATTGCTTCTTCTGGAACTTCATGCATCCGCTGCTGCTGTCCTTCCTGTCCAAGATCGACAAGACCGGCGGCATCCTCGCACATGGCATAGCCGCCCAGATGCTGGGCACCGCGGCAGGGCCGGCCCTGGCGGCGCTGATCGTCGCGCAGAATGATTATTCGCACGTCCTGTGGCTCGGCATCGGCCTGTATGCGCTGACGCTTGTCATGGTGCTTCCGCTTCTGGTCCGCCTGCACCGCCATGGCCGCAAGCAGGGCCTATGAGGCGGGATTGACGCTTGACATCCCATGAAAATTTTCCAAGTCCCACAGAGAGAAAATAACGGAAACGAGAAGCTTCTACCGGTGGCTGCCTTCCGGATCTGAGGATTGACATGAAGACCACTGCAAAGTCGCCCGCCAGGAAAAAGAAGGTCGCGGAGGAGGACGCCGCGAAACATCTCGAAATACAATTGCGCGAAGGCATCCATAACGGCAAATATGTGCCGGGGCAGCGGCTCGTAGAGATCGACCTCATCACCGAATTCGGCGCATCCCAGCGTCAGGTTCGATCGGCATTGCAGCGGCTGGAAGTCGAAGGCCTCGTCACGATCGAGAAAAACCGCGGCGCGGCCGTGCGCAAGCTGACGCCGCAGGATATATCCTGCATTTTCGATGTGCTCGACACCCTGACCTCGCTCGCCATCCGGCGCGCGACCGAGAGCGCGAAGGAGCCGAAGGTCAAATCGATCCTCGAAAAGAATCTGAAAGAAGCGAAGGCTTTTGCGAAAGCGGCCGGCAATGAACGGCGGGTGATCAAGTATAGCGAGGAAAATATACGCTTCTGGGATTCGATCGCGTCCGTGGTCGACAACCCGTTTCTGTGGGAAACGCGCGGCAGGCTGCAATCCCTGATCTTCTGCTACCCCGCGCAGATCATGACCCTCAATTCCGATCCCTATAAATGGATCGCCTATCATGAAGAAATTCTGGTGGCGATACTGAACCAGAATGTGGATGAAGCGCTGCGGCTGATGACCGCTTCTTCGGCGGAAATCAGGATTGCCTATAATCTTTGATGCTTTCCCGCCGGACGGCTGACTGCGGCCACGCCCCCCCCGATGTGCGGGGAGGGCCACAGCCATTCCCCTACCCCCTAGTTGTTTGATCCCACGGTTTGATGGTGCGATCCTTTCGTTGGAATGGAAGGAAGCCTTATGGGACAGGTACGTCACGGGAGCGCCACGACCACGCACGCCGTCCGAGCAGCAATACAGCGATCGCAAGCTTCGCTCGCGACGCTGAGCCGGGATTTGGGGATCAACCCGAAGACGGTGGCGAAGTGGCGCAAGCGGGCGACGGTCGAGGATTTGAAGACCGGGCCGAAGGCCCCTCATTCCACCACCCTGTCCGAGGCCGAGGAGGCAATGGTTGTGGCGTTCCGTCGACACACGTTGCTGCCGCTCGATGACTGTCTTTATGCCCTGCAACCATCGATCCCGCACCTGACACGATCGGCGCTGCATCGGTGCCTGCAGCGACACGGCATCTCTCGCCTGCCCGACATCGAAGGTGACAAGCCAAAGCGACAACGCTTCAAACGCTATCCGATCGGCTTCTTCCACATCGATATTGCCGAAGTGCAAACTGCAGAAGGCAAGCTGTACCTGTTCGTCGGCATCGACCGCACCAGCAAGTTCGCCGTCACGCAACTCGTCGACAAGGCGGATCGCCGAACGGCGTGGGAGTTCCTCGAACACCTGCTGAAAGCGGTGCCCTACCGCATCCACACGATCCTGACGGACAATGGCATCCAGTTCGCCGAGCAGCCGCGCAACCGTAACACCGCATGGTCACGCCAGATGCGCTTCGACATGATCTGCGAGGCAAACGACATCGAGCATCGTCTCACCAAACCGAACCACCCGTGGACCAACGGCCAGGTCGAGCGGATGAACCGGACCATCAAGGAGGCGACCGTCAAACGCTTCCACTACGACAGCCATCAGCAACTCCGGACGCACCTCGCTGACTTCATGGCCGCCTACAACTTCGCCCGAAGGCTCAAAACGCTCAGCGGGCTCACACCCTACGAATACATCGCCAAGATCTGGACGTCAGAGCCAGAACGGTTCATCGTCAACCCAATCCACCAGATGCCGGGACTGAACAACTAGGCACATATGGCGCCGGGGCCGACGGGCGCCGCCACGAGGACCGGCCAGCGCTTCCCTCGAGAGGCGCCCTTTCGGTGTAATATTTCAAAATCAAGAAACATTGTTTCTCATTCCTGCTTGAGCCACACGGCTCTCCGGCGCATAGTGGGTTGCGAGCCGGGGAGTCGTCGGATCGCGATCCAACGCCTCCTCCATTCTGGGAAATAAGCGGGCAATCCCGCGAGGATGAGGTGTACGCATGACGGCCGCGGCTGAGCCAAAGATCAAGGAAGTCGACCTTTCCATCCGCCAGGCGCTGGAAGACGCGCTGGCCCGCGGCGCGCTGCCCGGCGAGAGCGAAGGGTTCGATGAAGCCGCCCTGGCCGACGCCGCCGCCTTCCTCGCCGGCACCGCCGGCAGCCGCGCGCCCGGTCAGCCCGCCATCGCCATCGAAACGCTGGGCGAAAGCGTGTCGGCCCGCTTCATGCGGATCGCCCTCGTCAACGACGACATGCCTTTCCTGGTCGATTCCATCGCGCACACGCTGGCGGCGGAGGACATCACCATCCACCGCCTGCTCCATCCCGTCCTGTCGGTCAGCCGCGACGCCAAGGGGGCGCTGAAGGCGATCCTTGACGATGAAACATCGGGCGCCCGCCGCGAATCGATGATCTATATCGAGGCCGACCGCGCCGACGCGAAGGTCCGCCGCGCGCTGGAGAAGGACCTGCGCGACACGCTGGCCGACGTGCGCGCCGCCGTCGCCGACTGGCCACGGATGCAGGAAGCGATGGCCGCCGATGCCGACGCCATCCCCGACGAGGAAGGCGCGGCGCTGCTCCGCTGGTTCCTCTCGCGCCATTTCACGCAGACCGGGCATGAAATCTGCGGCCGCGACGGCAAGGCGCGGGACGGCATCGGCATCTGCGCCCTGCGCGACAAGCCGTTGATCGCCCCCGCCTCCCGCAAAGCCGCCTTCGCCTGGTTCGAGGAGGGCAAGCGCGTCCCCCTCATCATCAAATCCAACATCACCTCGCGCGTGCATCGCCATGTGCTGCTCGACCTCATCATCGTGCCGGTGCGGCAGGGCAAGGAGGTGGTCGCCCTCTCCATCCACGCGGGCATGTGGACCAGCTCCGCCCTCGCCGCGCCGCCGGACAAGGTGCCCCTGCTGCGTTCCGCCCTGTCGCTGCTGATGGAGAAATTCGGCTTCGATCCGGTTGGCCATGCGGGCAAGACGCTGGTTCATGCGCTGACCGCCTTGCCGCACGACATATTGATCGGCTTCGACCGCGAGACGCTGGAGCGGCTGGCGCTCACCTTCATGTCGCTGGCCGACCGCCCGCGCCCGAAGCTGGCGCTTGCCACCAGCGCGCTCGCCCGCCATCTCTACGCCTTCGTCTGGCTCCCCCGCGAAGAGCTTTCGACCGCCCGCCGCGTCTCCATTCAGGATATGCTGTCGCAGGCCGCCAATGGTGCCGCGGTGCTCAGCTGGTCGATCGCGCTGGAGGAAGGGGGCCTCGCCCTGCTGCGCATCACGCTCGACCTGCGCGACGGCGGCGTGGTGCCCGACGACGCGGAACTGGACGAACGCCTGCGCAAGATGGTGCGCGGCTGGCTTCCCGCCGTCGAGGAATCGCTCGCCGAAACCGAGGAGCCGGGCCGCGCCGCCGCACTCGCCCAGCGTTTCGCCAACGGTTTCCCGATGGCCTATCGCAACGGCGCGGGCCCGGCGGAAGCGGCCATCGACATCCGCCTGATCCATGGCCTGTCCGGCCCCGGCGACAAGTCGATCCGCATCTACCGCAATGCGGAGGACAGCGCGGAACGCCTGCGCCTCAAGCTCTACAGCCATGACGCCATCGCCCTGTCCGAAGTCGTCCCCGCCTTCGAGAATTTCGGGTTCCGCGTGATCGACGAGATGACGACCGCCATCGACGGCGGCGCGCTCGGCCATGTGCAGCGCTTCGTGCTGGAACTGCCCGCAGGCGGCGATGCCGAAGCCGTGGTTGCCCGCGCCGATGTCGTCACCGAAGCCATAGCGCAGGTGATCGAGGGCGTGGCGGAGGATGACAGCCTCAACGAACTGATCGTGACGGCGGGCCTTTCGCCGCGCGCGGTCGTGCTGTTCCGCGCCCTGTTCAGCTATCTGCGCCAGACCGGCATGGCCTATAGCCGGGCCACCGTCGCCAATACGCTGCGTCGGGAAAAGGATGTGGCGCATCAGTTGGTCGAACTGTTCATCGCGCTCCACGATCCCGCCGCGAAAGAGGGCGAAGCCCGCGCCGCCGCCGCGCAGGCCGCCATCGAAACCGGCCTCGAAAAAGTCACGGCCATCGACGAGGACCGCGTGCTGCGCCTGCTGCGCGCCGTCATCGCCGCAACGCTGCGCACCAATTTCTTCGCTCCCGCCTCGACCGAAGCGCTCGCGTTCAAACTGGACAGCGCGCAGGTGCCGGGCCTTCCCGCCCCGCTGCCCTGGCGCGAGATCTGGGTCTATTCCCCTCGCGTGGAGGGCATTCACCTGCGCGCCGGTCCGGTGGCGCGCGGAGGGCTGCGCTGGTCCGACCGCCGCGACGATTTCCGCACCGAAATCCTCGGCCTCATGAAAGCGCAGCGCGTGAAGAACGCCGTCATCGTCCCCACCGGCGCGAAAGGCGGCTTCTACCCGAAACAGCTTCCCAACCCGCAGGTCGACCGCGACGCATGGATGGCGGAGGGCACGGAAAGCTACCGCATCTTCATCCGCGCCTTGCTTTCCGTCACCGACAATATCGTCAAGGGCAAGGTCAAGCACCCCGCGCAGGTCGTCATCCATGACGGCAACGACCCCTATTTCGTCGTCGCGGCGGACAAGGGCACGGCGACCTTCTCCGATGTTGCCAACGCCATCGCGCTGGATCGCGACTTCTGGCTGGGCGACGCCTTCGCCAGCGGCGGCAGCCATGGCTACGACCACAAGGCGATGGGCATCACCGCGCGCGGCGCATGGATCAGCGTGCGCCGCCACTTCGCCGAAATGGGTGTGGACGTGCAAAGCGAGCCGGTCACGGTCGTCGGCTGCGGCGACATGTCGGGCGACGTGTTCGGCAACGGCATGCTGCTCTCGCAGGCGATCAAGCTGGTCGCCGCCTTCGACCACCGTCACATCTTCATCGACCCCGATCCCGACCCGGCGGCAAGCTGGGCGGAACGGCAGCGCCTCTTCAACCTCCCCCGCTCAAGCTGGGAGGATTATGACAAGGCGCTCATCTCCAGGGGCGGCGGCATATTCCCCCGTTCGCTCAAGAGCATCCCCCTCACCCCGGAAATGCAGGCGGTCCTCGGCGTCGACGCCACGGAAATGGAGCCGACCGCCCTCATCTCCGCCATCCTCAAAAGCCCCAACGACCTGCTCTGGTTCGGCGGCATCGGCACCTATGTGAAGGCCGCCGCGCAAAGCCAGACCGATGTCGGCGACCCCGCCAACGACCGCCTCCGCGTCAATGCGGAGGACTTGCGCGTCAAGGTCGTGGGCGAAGGCGCGAACCTGGGAGTCACCCAGGCCGCGCGCATCGCCTTCTCGCTACGCGGCGGGCGCATCAACACCGACTTCATCGACAATAGCGCGGGCGTCGATTGCTCCGACAATGAAGTCAACATCAAGATCGCGCTCAACAAGGAAATGGCCGAAGGCCGCCTCGCCTTCGACGCGCGCAACGCGCTGCTCGAAAGCATGACCGATGCGGTCGCGGACCTCGTGCTGGAGGACAACCGCTTGCAGGCGCTCGGCCTCTCCATCGCGGAAAGCGGCGGCGCGGCGGACCTTGCCAGCTATGTCCGCCTCATCGAAACCTTCGAGGAAGCGGGCAGGCTCGACCGGCAGGTGGAGGGGCTCGCCGCGAACGACCAGCTCCTGCGCCGGGGACAGGACGGCATGGGCCTCACCCGTCCCGAACTCGCCGTGCTGCTTTCCACCGCGAAGCTGGCCTTGCAGGACGCGATCGAGCAAAGCGCCCTCGCCACCGATCCTTCCATGACCGGCGAACTCATGGCCGCCTTCCCGCCGCAGATGCAGAAGAAGGAAGCGGACGCCATCGCCGTCCACGCCCTTCGGAAAGAGATCATCGCCACCAAGGTCGCGAACCGCATCGTCAACCGCCTTGGCCTCATCCACCCGCTCGAACTGGCGGAGGAGGAAGGCTGCTCGACGGGCGACCTCGCCAGCGCCTTCCTGATCGCCGAACGGCTCTACGACATCCACAAGCTGTGGGACGACATCGACGCGGCGGACATGTCCGAAGCGGCCCGTCTCGCCCTGTTCGGCCATATCGCCGGCGGCATGCGCGCCCAGATCGCGGACATCCTGCGCTCCGTCCCCACCGGCACCCTGCCGGAAGCGGGCCACGCCCTGCTCGCCAAGGGCGTCGGCAAGCTCGCAAGCAAGGTCGACGACCTCCTCACCAGCGAAGCGCTTCGCCGCACCGCCGCCGTCACCGATCACCTCCTCTCCTTGGGCGCGCCGGAAAAACTGGTCCATCGCACCGCGGGCCTGTTCAAGCTGGACGGTGCGGTCGGCATCGCCATGCTGGCCGAAAAGCTGGGCGTGGAAGAAGTCGCCCTCACCCGCGCCTTCACCCATCTGGGCGAAGCGGTCGGCATCGACTGGGTCCAGTCCGCCGCCGCCCGCATGGAGCCGACCGATCCATGGGAACGGCTGCTCATTTCCGGCATCGCCCGCGACATGCAGCAGGTGCGGCTCGACCTCCTCGCCCAGGCGAAGAGCAAGGACATCGCCGCCCATGTCGAAAACTGGCTGAAGGAAAAAGACCCCCGCATCCGCCAGTTCCGCACCCTCGTCCAGCGCGCCCGCGCGGCGGCCGCGCCCAATGTCGCCATGCTCGCGGAAATCGCGGGACAGGCACGCGGGTTGCTGGGCCGCTAAAAATCCTCCCCTGCAAGGGGACGGGGCAGGCCGAAGGCCTGACGGAGGGGTATCGTCCTATGGAAAGGATGCTACCCCTCCCCACCGGGAAGGGATGATCCCGCTTACATTTTGATACAATTTCCCTCCCTCGCAGGTTTGCAATTGCGAGTCGTTCGCGTTATTCGGTCCGCCTTGCTATTCTCAGGATTCGCCGCTTTTCCGATGCACGCTCCCGCTCAACTTCAGCCCAAGAGGAAGAAGAAAAGCCCCAAGGCTTTCTGGCTGAAGCAGCTTCACGCCTGGCACTGGATCAGCTCGGCGGTCAGCCTGATCGGCCTGTTGCTCTTCGCCTTCACCGGCATCACGCTCAACCATGCCGCCGATGTCGAAGGCGCGCCGCAGACGGTGGAGAAGGCCGCGACCCTGCCCCCCGCCCTGCTGAAACAGGTCGCGCCCGACGACAAGCCCGACAGCAAGAAGCCGCTGCCCGCCGACATCGCCCAATGGGTCCAGAAGGAAATCGGCCAGCGCGGCACCGGCGAGGCGGAATGGTCGGCCGATGAAGTCTATCTGCCCCTGCCCCGCCCGGGCGGCGACGGCTGGGTCGCGATCGACCGGCACAGCGGCGCAGTCACCAGCGAAGCGACCAGCCGCGGCTGGATCAGCTATCTCAACGACCTGCACAAGGGCCGCAACACCGGCACGGTATGGAAATGGTTCATCGACATCTTCTCCGTCGCCTGCTTCCTCTTCGCTCTGACCGGCCTGCTGCTGCTGCAACTCCACGCGGCCAAGCGGCCCAGCACATGGCCGCTGGTCGCCATCGGCCTCGCCATCCCGGCGATCCTCGCCATCGTCTTCATCCACTGACAGGGAAAAGAACAACCATGCAGATCAGCCACAGACTGCTGCTGACCGGCGGGGCCGCGCTGGGCGCGACCGGCGCGCTCGCCGCCATGCCCGCGCAGGCGGAAACGCTGAACCTCACCGTCAATATTCCGCGCCTGTCGGTGGCCGAATATCACCGCCCCTATGTCGCCATCTGGCTGGAAAAGGAAGGCGCGGCGCCGCGCACCCTGTCGGTCTGGTATGATTATGACATGAAGAATGGCGAAGGCACCAAATGGCTGCGCGACGTGCGGCAATGGTGGCGCGCTTCCGGCCGGACGATGACCTTCCCCGCCGATGGCGTCACCGGCGCGACCCGCGCGCCGGGCGACCAGAAGGTCAGCTTCGCCACCGGCAAGGGGCCGCTGGGCCAGCTTGCGCCGGGCAATTACACGCTGATCGTGGAAGCCGCGCGCGAAGTCGGCGGCCGCGAAGTCGTGCGCGTGCCCTTCGCCTGGCCGCAAAAGCCCGGCGCGGTGCTGCGCGCCAAGGGATCGACGGAATTGGGGGCGGTCAGCCTCAGCATCGGGAAATAAGGGGAAGTCCAATGAAGGCCAGATTTCTGATCGCGGGCGCGCTTGCCGCCCTCACCCTCTCCGGCGCGGCGCAGGCGCACCGCCAGTGGATGATGCCCTCCTCCACCGTGCTGTCCGGCACGGATAGCTGGGTGACGGTGGACGCCGCCATCTCCAACGACCTTTTCTATTTCGAGCATTTCCCGATGGCGACCGACCAGATCGCCGTCACGCAGCCGGACGGTTCGGCGGGCAGGATCGAAAACGCCGCCAAGGGCCGCTATCGCTCGACCTTCGACGTGCATCTGACCCAGCCGGGCACCTATCGCATCGCCAATGTGTCGAGCGGCCTGATGGGCAGCTACATGCTGAACGGCAAGCGCGAACGCCTGCCGCGCGGCACGACGAAGGACACGCTCGCCACCGCGCTCCCCGCCGGGGCGACGGATGTGCAGACGGCCGAATCCATCAGCCGCAACGAGATTTTCGTGACGCTGGGCGCGCCCACCAGCGATCTCTTCAAGCCGACCGGCCAGGGCATCGAGATGGTGCCGGTCACCCATCCCAACGACCTTGTTTCGGGCGAAAGCGCGACCTTCCAGTTCCTGCTGGACGGCAAGCCCGCCTCGGGCCTCAAGGTCACGGTGATCCCCGGCGGGATCCGTTACCGGGATTCGCTGGGCCAGATGGACCTCAGCACGGGCGCGGACGGCAAGGTGTCGGTCAACTGGCCGCAGCCGGGCATGTACTGGATGAACGTCAGCCTCGCCAGCGAGCGCGAAGGCGGCCCCGGCGGCGGCATGGGCGAAGCGCAGGGCGCAGCCGCGCCGAAGTCGCCGCCGCCCGTCCCCGCCGGCCCTCCGCCGCGCCGCGCTTCCTACATCACCACGCTGGAAGTGCTGGCCCCCTGAACCAGGCGTTCCTGGGCGGCTTCCGGCCATTTGCGGAGATTCAATCTCCGTTCGGGCTGAGCCCTTCGACTGACTGCTTGCAGCAGTCGCTCAGGATAAACTGCATCTCCAATGCAGTCGAAGCTCTCCACTGAGCGGAGCGAAGGGGCCTCCCTACGGTCGGCCGTGCCCTTCGACTTCGCTCAGGGCGAACGGAGTTAGGAAAGCAGACTGTCCGCTCCCCATCCAAAGCCGCCTTCCATACCGGGTTTGCAAAGGACATAATCGCCCTCCCTCTTGATTCAGGCCGGGACCAGCAAAGGAACGACCATCCATGCCCCCCGCCCTGCGCATCGCCATCCCGCCCGACCTCTCGCCCGACTCGTTCAAGGGCCGCAACCGCGCGGGCCGGATCGCGGACTTGGGCGGTCCCACCATGGGCACGAGCTGGTCCGCCCGCATCGTCGACGCGCCCGCGGACTGCGCGGCGCTGATCGAAACCATCCTTGCCCGCATCATCGCGCAGATGAGCAATTGGGAGGCGGATTCCGACATCAGCCGCTTCAACCGCCTGCCCCCCGGCCAATGGATGACCCTTCCCGACGAGATGATGACGGTCCTGCGCGCCGGGCTGGACATGGCGCGCCTCTCCGGCGGAGCCTTCGACCCCGCCATCGGCCACATGGTCGCCCACTGGGGTTTCGGCCCCGGAAGCGGAGCAGGCACGCCCGCCGCCGCCTCTCCGCCATGGCAGGCGATAGAAGTCGACGGCTCCCGCGCCCGACGCCTCGCCGACGTAACGCTCGACTTCTCGGGCATCGCCAAAGGCCATGCCGTCGACGCCGTGGCGCAGGCGTTGAAGGCGCGATCCCTCCACCATTTCCTGATCGAGATCGGCGGCGAACTCCATGGCGCGGGCGTGAGGCCCGACCTCCAGCCATGGTGGGTCGACGCGGATTCCCCGCCCGGCCTGTCCATCCCCACGCTTCGCATCGCGCTTTGCGGCCTGTCCGTGGCCACCTCCGGCGACTATCGCCGCTTCCGCATGGAAGGCGGCCAGCGCCTTTCCCACAGCATCGATCCGGCGACCGGTGCGCCCATCGCGCATGATGTAGCCGCCGTCACCGTGCTGCATGAAAGCGCCATGCTGGCCGACGCATGGGCGACCGCCGTCACCGTCCTCGGTCATGATCGCGGCATGGCCCTCGCCACCCGCCACGGCCTCGCCATCCGCCTCGTCCGGCGCGAGGGCGACCGCGCGCGGGAATATATGACGCCTGCCCTCGCCGCGATGCTGGACGGGTGATCGCCCGCTTCAATCCGTCACGGCCCGCCGCTCAGGCCGCGCGCAGCCGGTCGGCATGCCACCGCAGATGCTCATCCATGAAGGTGGAGATGAAATAATAGCTGTGGTCATAGCCCGGCTGCATGCGGATCGTCGCCTTCTGCCCGGCCGCACGGCAGGCTTCTTCCAGCAATGGCGTCCGGAGCTGTTCTTCCAGGAACGGATCGGCATCGCCCTGATCCACCAGCAGGTCGGGCAGCCGCGCTCCATCCTCGATCAACGCGACGGCATCATGCGCGCGCCAGGCCGTCCGGTCGTCCCCCAGATAACCGGCCAGCGCCTTTTCCCCCCACGGAACCCGGGCGGGCGCGGCGATCGGCGCGAAGGCCGACACCGCCCTGAAGCGATCCGGGAACGTCAGCCCGATGGTCAGCGCGCCATGCCCGCCCATGCTGTGCCCCATGATCGACTGACGCGCCATGTCGGCAGGGAAATGCGCCGCGATCAGGGCGGGCAGTTCCTCCGTCACATAGGACCACATGCGATAATGGGCCGCGAAGGGCGGCTGGGTCGCATCGACATAGAAGCCCGCGCCCAGCCCGAAATCATAGGCACCTTCGGGATCGTCCGCCACGCCTTCGCCCCTGGGGCTGGTGTCGGGCGCGACGAAGATCAGACCAAGCTCGGCGCAGGCGCGGCGGAACTCGCCCTTTTCGGTCACATTCGCATGGGTGCAGGTCAGGCCGGACAGATACCAGACCACCGGCAGCCGCGCGCCTTCCGCATGGGGCGGCACGAAGACGGAAAAGGTCATCTCCGTCCCCGTCGCCGCCGACGCATGGCGATGCACGCCCTGCGCGCCGCCATGGGCCCGATGGGTCGAGAGCGTTTCCATCTCCGCCCCGGTTCAGCCCGCCATCCGATGCATGGCGCAAAGCTTGTTGCCATAGGGATCGCGCAGATAGGCGAGATACAGATTGCCGAACGGCATGGCGCGCACGCCCGGCGGGTCTTCGATGGAGGTGCCGCCATGAGCGAGGCCCGCTTCGTGCCATGCCTCCACCTTCTCCGGCGAATCGCAGGCAAAGCCGATCGTGCCGCCATTGGCGTGCGTCGCTTCCTTCCCGTCGATGGGACGGACGATCATGAAGGCCCCGTTGTCCGACAGATAGGCGTAGCGGTCCTCCTTCAACGGCACGCCCGGACCGTAGCCGATCGAACCCAGCAGGGCGTCGTAGAATGTCCGGGACTTTTCCAGATCGTCCGCCCCGACCGTCACATGGCTGAACATCGCATTCTCTCCTCTCAGTAAACGACAACGGACCGGATGCTTTCTCCCGCGTGCATCAGGTCGAAGCCCTTGTTGATCTCTTCCAGATCGAGCACATGGGTGATCATCGCGTCAATCTCGATCTTGCCGTTCATGTACCAGTCCACGATCTTCGGCACGTCGGTCCGGCCCTTGGCCCCGCCGAAAGCGCTGCCCTTCCAGACGCGGCCGGTGACGAGCTGGAACGGACGGGTGGAAATCTCCTTCCCCGCTTCGGCGACGCCGATGATGATGCTTTCGCCCCAGCCGCGATGGCAGGCTTCCAGCGCGGTCCGCATCACGCCCGTATTGCCGGTGCAATCGAACGTATAATCCGCGCCGCCGTCGGTCAATTCCACCAGATGCTGCACGATGTCGCCCTCGACCTTGGCCGGATTGACGAAATGGGTCATGCCGAAGCGGCGGCCCCATTCCTCCTTGTCGTCATTGATGTCCACGCCCACGATCATGTCCGCGCCCACCAGCCTCGCGCCCTGGATGACGTTGAGGCCGATGCCGCCCAGGCCAAAGACGATGACATTGGAGCCGGGCGTCACCTTGGCGGTCTTCACCACCGCGCCGACGCCGGTGGTGACGCCGCAGCCGATATAGCAGCTCTTGTCGAACGGCGCGTCCTCGCGGATCTTCGCGACGGCGATCTCCGGCAGCACCGTGAAGTTGGAGAAGGTCGAACAGCCCATATAATGAAAGATCGGCTGTCCCTTGTAGGAAAAGCGGGTCGTCCCGTCCGGCATCAGTCCCTTGCCCTGCGTGGCGCGGATCGCGGTGCACAGGTTGGTCTTGCCCGAAAGGCAGCTTTTGCACTGGCGGCATTCGGGCGTGTAGAGCGGGATCACATGGTCGCCCGGCTTCACCGAAGTGACGCCCGGCCCCACTTCCCGCACGATGCCCGCGCCTTCATGGCCCAATATGGACGGGAAGATGCCTTCGCTGTCGAACCCGTCCAGCGTATAGGCATCCGTATGGCAGATGCCGGTCGCCATGATCTCCACCAGCACTTCGCCCGCCTTGGGACCTTCCAGATCGACCTCCACGATTTCGAGAGGCTTCTTCGCCTCGAACGCGACGGCGGCTCTGGTTTTCATGCGCAAACTCCCGATTCCATGCGAAGGCCCCTCTTTAGGACAATTGCCCGCCAAGGAAACCCCCGGGGGACAGCGGCGGCCGCCTCGCGGACGATCCGTTCACAGGAGGATTCGGCTCCCCCTGTTACAGGGAAGCGAAGAGGCTGCCTATCGGCAATGCGCCCGCAAATATTGCGCCAGCACCACCGCATGATTGCATGTCTCGTCATGCGCGCCGTACAGCAGGGTCAGGTCGCCCTTCGCCGCCCGGTCGCACAGCGCCGCGACGGCCTCTCCATTCCCGTCCAGTTCCTTGCGATAACGGTCGCGAAACTCGTCGAAACGGGCCGGATCATGGCCGAACCATTTCCGCAGGGCGGGGGAAGGCGCGATGTCCTTGCACCACTCCGTCAGCTCGGCTTCCTTCTTGGAAACGCCGCGCGGCCAGAGGCGGTCCACCAATATCCTCTGTCCGTCCGCCCGGTCAGCCGGTTCGTAAATGCGCTTGATGCCGATCTTGCCCATGACATTCGCATCCTAAGACAGATTGAACAGCGTGAACATCAATCCGATCGCGAAACCGAAAACCATCAGCATGACGCCCGCGATCCGCAGGATATAGGTCAGCGGATCGCCCCCCTCCTCCTTCGCCGCGGCCGATGCCGCGGGGGTATGCGGCTTGCCGATGATCCGCCGCGCCACATCCTGCCGGAATGCCATGGTGAAGCCGACGATCAGCAGCGCGACCCCGAACAGATCGATGACCCACACATGGACGGGCATGTCACCTCTCCTCCAGGCGGATCAGGCACATGCCGCCAACCCCTCTTCCAGCCCCGCGATCAGGTCCTTCTCCGCCTCCAGACCGATGGAAAAGCGCAGCAGCCCGTCGCTTATTCCCGCCACGGCCCGCGCTTCGTCACCCATATCGGCGTGCGTCATCGTCGCGGGATGGGCGACGAGGCTCTCGACGCCCCCCAGCGACTCCGCCAGCGTGAAGAAGCGCACCGCCGGCAGGAAGCGCCGCACCGCCTCCACGCCGCCCGCCAGTTCGAAGCTCAGCATCGCGCCGAACCCCCGCTGCTGGCGGCTCGCGACGCCATGCCCCGGATGCGACCGCAGGCCCGGATAATGCACCTTCGCCACCGCCCGATGGCTTTCGAGATACTGGGCGACCGCCATCGCATTGGCCTGCTGCCGTTCCAGCCGCGCGAACAGCGTCCGCAGCCCGCGCAAGGTCAGCCACGCATCGAAGGGCGCGCCCGCGCTCCCCACGACATTGGCCCATTGCCGCAACTGCTCCGCCTTCCCCCGATCCGCCGCCACCACCGCGCCGCCGATCACGTCGGAATGGCCGTTCAGATATTTGGTGGTCGAATGGATGACATAGTCGGCCCCCAGCAGGATCGGCCTCTGGATGGCGGGCGACAGGAAGGTATTGTCGACCGCCACCTCCGCCCCCGCCGCCTTCGCCCGGCCGGCGAGCGCGGCGATGTCGACCACCCGCATCAGCGGATTGCTCGGCGTTTCGATCAGCACCAGCGCGGGCGATGCTTCCAGCGCCGCGTCGAGCGCCGCCGCGTCCCCCTGATCCACCAGTCGCAGGCCGATCTGCCCCCGCTCCGCCCGTGCTTTCAGCAGGCGCATCGTCCCGCCATAGCAATCATGCGGCGCCACCACGAGGGCGCCCACGCGCAGCCCGCCCGCCAGCAGGTCGAGCGCCGCCATGCCGCTCGACGTGACGACCGCGCCCGCCCCGCCCTCCAGCTCCGCCAGGGCGTCCGCCAGCATGTCCCGCGTCGGATTGCCCGCCCGGCCATAATCATAGACGCGCGGCCGCTCATAACCGGCGAACTCATAGGTGCTGGACAGATAGAGCGGCGGCGCCACCGCTCCGAAAGCCGGGTCCGCCGCGACCCCATAGGCCGCCGCGATCGTCTCCACGTCAGGAAGAGGGCGATCCCGTTCAGTCATTGAAATAGCGCCCTTCCGTCACCTCGCGCACGATCCCGGCCCTTATGGTGAAATCGCCGAAAGGCTCGCCCGGTTCCCGCTCGCGGGCATAGCGCCCCAGCGCGTCGTCCAGCACTTCCAGCATGGCCGCCTCGCCCACATTCTCCCGCACCATGCGGTTGAGCCGCTCGCCATGGAAGCCGCCGCCCAGATAGAGATTATATTTGCCCGGCGCGCGCCCGGTGAAGCCGATCTCCGCGATATAGGGCCGCGAACAGCCATTGGGACAACCGCTCATCCGCACGGTGATCGGTTCGCCGGAAAGGCCGTGCCGGTCCATCATCTCCTCGATCCTGCCCAGCAGGTCCGGCAGATAGCGCTCGCTCTCCGCCATGGCGAGGCCGCAGGTCGGCAGCGCCACGCAGGCGATGGCGTTGCGCCGCAGCGGCGACGCACTTTCCTCCTCCAGCCCATGCTCCGCCAGCAGCGCGTCGATGGCCGCCCGATCCTCCGCCTTCACGCCCGCGACGATGACATTCTGGTTGGGCGTCATGCGGAACGTGCCGCGATGGACCCGCGCGATGTCGCGGAAGGCGTCCAGCAGCTTCAGGTCCAGCCGCCCGTTCTGCACATAGACGGTCCGATGCAGGCGGCCGTCAGGCGTCTCGTTCCACCCGAAGCTGTCGCCGTTGGACGTGAACAGGAAAGGCCGCGCCTCCTCGAAAGGCTCGCCCATCACCCGCTCGATTGCGCCCTTGATCCAGTCCAGCCCCTTGTCGTCGATCGTATATTTGAAGCGCGCCCGCTGCCGGTCCTTGCGGTCGCCATAGTCGCGCTGCACCGTCATCACTGCGTCCGCGCAGGCGATCACCCGGTCGGCGGGCACATAGCCGATCACGCTCGCCAGGCGCGGATAGGTGTGCGGCGCCTGATCGGTGCGCCCCATGCCCCCGCCGATGGCGACGTTGAACCCCGCCAGCCCGTCTGGCCCTTCGATGGCGATGAAGCCCAGATCCTGCGCATAGACATCTATGTCGTTGGACGGCGGCAGCGCGAAGCCGATCTTGAACTTCCGGGGCATGTAGGTGCGCCCGTAAAAAGGCTCCTCCGGCTCGGACGACGCCACCCGCTCGTCGCCATACCAGATTTCATGATAGGCGCGGGTCTTGGGGATCACATGGTCGCTCACCCGCTTCGCCATCGCCGCGACCTCGGCATGGAAGCGGGAGCTTTGCGGATCGACGGTGCACATGACCCCGCGGCTGTCGTCGCCGCAGGCCGCGACGGTATCCAGCAGCGTCTCGTGCAATCCTTGAATGATCGGCCGCAAGCTATCCTTCAGCACCCAATGGAACTGGAACGTCTGCCGCGTCGTGATCCGCAGCGTCTGCCCGCCATGCGCCCGCGCCAGCTCGTCCAGCTTCAGCCATTGCGCCGCCGTGCACACCCCGCCGGGCAGCCTCACCCGGATCATGAACTGATAGGCAGGCTCCAGCTTCTGCCGCCGCCGCTCGTCGCGCACGTCGCGGTCGTCCTGCTGGTATATGCCGTGGAACTTCATCAGCTTCACGTCGTCGGCCGAAGGCACCGCCCCGGTGATCCGGTCCAGCAATCCCGTCGCGATGGTCCCGCGCAGGAAATCGCTGGCGTCCTTCATCCGTTCGTCGGCGCTCAGCCGGTCGAGCGGCTGGGACAGGTCATGGCTGCGGTCGATGGTCATGCTGGTCATGGCGTCCCTCAATACACGTCGCGCTGGTAACGGTGGTCGGCCTGGAGCGAGCGCACATAATCCTCCGCCGCCTCATGGCTGGTGCGCGATTCCTGCGCCACGATGTCGATCAGCGCCCGATGCACGTCCGGCGCGAGATTCGCCGCATCGCCGCACACATAGACATGCGCGCCGTCCTCCAGCCATCCGAACAGGTCGCGCGCCTGCTCCTTCATCCGATGCTGGACATAAACCTTCTGTTCCCCGTCGCGGGAGAAGGCGACATCCATCCGGTTCAGCGTCCCGTCCTTCAGCCAGCCCTGCCATTCGGTCTGATAGAGGAAATCCGTGCGGAACCGCCGCTCCCCGAAGAACAGCCAGCTCTTGCCCTCCGCGCCCCGCGCCTCCCGCTCCTGCATGAAGGCGCGATAGGGCGCGACGCCCGTTCCCGCCCCGATCATGACGATCGGCTTGTCGTCGCCCGGCAGGCGGAAATGCGGATTGCTCTGGATATAGACCGGCAGCGTCGTATCGGGCGGCGCGCGATCCGCCAGCAGGCAGGACGCGACCCCATGCCGCGCCTCCCCATGCAGCGCATAGCGCACCGGCGAAACCGTCAGATGCGCCTCCTCCGGCGCGGCGGACAGGCTGGACGCCAGCGAATAGAGCCGCGGCTGGAGCGGCCGCAGCGCCGACACGAAGCCCTGCGGCATCACCTCCCCCACTGGGAAGCGGCGCACGATATCGACGATATGATGCGTCCGCAGGAACACGGACCGCTCGCCCGCGCGATCCTCCTGCTGCAACTGCTTCAAGGCCGCCGCATCGCTCAGCAACGCCCAATAATCCAGGAAACGCGGCGTCGCGGCGGTGATCTCGAACCGATGAGTCAGCGCCTCCCCGATGGTAAGCGCCTGCTCCTTCCACTCGAACGCCGCATCGGGCGGCAGGCCCAGCGCATCGAGCAGCGCCGCCACCACCTGCGGATCGTTGGACACGGCGATCCCCATGGCGTCGCCCGGCTCATAATGCAGCCCCGACCCCGCCAGCGAGAATTCGATATGGCGCGTCTCCTTGTCCGATCCGCGCCCGACGATGGCTATATTGTCCACGATCTGCGCCGGAAAGGGATTGCGCTTGTCATAAGCCGAAGCCGGAGCGACGCCTGCGCCGGACACGGTCGCAACAGCCGGTCCGGGCGCGGCCTCCGCCTCGCTCGCCAGTTGCGCGACGATGGCCTCGATCCATTCCGCCGCCGGTTCCTCATAATCCACATCGCAATCGACGCGCGGCGCGATCCTTTGCGCTCCCAGTTCCTCGAACCGCTTGTCGATCCGCTTGCCCGCCTGGCAGAAATATTCATAGGTGGAATCGCCCAGCGCCAGCACGGCAAAGCGCGCGCCTTCCAGCTTCGGCGCCTTGCGCCCTTCGGCAAATTCGAAGAAGCCGGTCGCGGGTTGCGGCGGATCGCCCTCGCCATAGGTGCTGACGATGACCAGCAGGTCCTGTTCCTGCCCCAATTGCCGCACCTTGTAATCGGCCATGTCGGCCAGCGCGCATGTCAGTCCCGCCGCCTTGGCCGCCGCCTCCAGCGTCCGCGCCAGTTCGGCCGCGTTGCCGGTTTCCGTGCCGTACAGGATCGTCAGCGACCGCGCAGGGGCAGGCGCGAATGACGCGGGCTGCGGTTGGGGATGGCGCAGCGCCGCGTCAAACCCGGCGAAATAGCCGCTGATCCAGCGCGCCTGCATCGGGTCCAGCGACCGCGAAAGCTGCTCTGCCAGTCGCCACTGCTCCGGGGTCAAGGCACTCCCCGGAATTTCCGATGTCGTCATTCGCGCTTATCCCCGGCGTTCCGCTCCCTCCCGCGCTCCGGCCTGCCTGCGCAGAATCCTCCCCGGGCGCCGATGTCATGAAGCATCCTTCACTCAGAAGGCCAATCTGGGCGCTGGAATAAAATAAGGCAAATGACTATTATTTGATCTTGAACAGAATATTTTTCATATCAATGCGGTGACAAGGCAAGAGGTGCCATCATTATACATGTATTCGATGCGCAAACCCGCTAGAACATGGCCATGCGGCTGACGCGCTATACCGACTATTCCCTGCGGGTGCTCATCCACCTCGCCCTGCACGAGGAGCGGCTCTGCTCCATCGGCGAGATTTCGCGCGCCTATGGCATTTCCCACAATCATCTGATGAAGGTGGTGAACGCACTCGCCCATGACGGCTTCGTGGAAACCCTGCGCGGCCGCGGCGGCGGGATGCGTCTTGCCCGCCCGGCGCACCGGATCGGCGTGGGCGAAGTCGTCCGCCGCACGGAGGAAGGCTTCCAGCTTGCCGACTGTCCCAGCTGCTCGCTCTCCCCCGCCTGCGGCCTGACGGGCGTGCTTTCCAAAGGAGTGCGGGCCATGCTGGCGGTATTCGACGCCTATACCATCGCCGACCTGCTCACCGACCGCGCCGCGATGCGCCGCATGACGAACGGCCAGTCCCCGCTCGCTGTGGAACTGGACTAGGCAGCGGCGGTATCGGACAAAGGCGGACATTCAATCTCCGTTCGGGCTGAGCCCTTCGACTTCGCTCAGGCGAACGGAATGAGGAAAGCGGACTGTCGCCAATCCACCCAAAGCCGACAGACACGCTTCCCAAAAATCCCGCTTGGCTTTTCCCGCTCGCACCCTACATCCATCCTATTATTGCGATTGATTCTCATCACGGAGCCGCGAGCATGGCCGACACCCGCACCGAAACCGATTCCCTTGGCGCGATCGACGTGCCCGCCGCCGCCTATTGGGGCGCGCAAACCCAGCGGAGCATCGAGAATTTCCCCTTCGGCGACACCGAACGCATGCCCATCGGCCTCATCCACGCGCTCGCCATCGTGAAGCAGGCGGCGGCGCGGGTGAACCGCAAGCATGGCCTCGACGCCGCCATCGCCGACGCCATCGACGCCGCCGCCGCCGAAGTCGCGGCAGGCCGGCATGACGACCAGTTCCCGCTCGTCATCTGGCAGACCGGCAGCGGCACCCAGTCGAACATGAACGTCAACGAGGTGATCGCCGGCCGCGCCAATGAAATCCTGACCGGCCAGCGCGGCGGCAAGTCCCCGGTCCACCCGAACGATCATGTCAATATGAGCCAGTCGTCCAACGACAGCTTCCCCACCGCCATGCACATCGCCGCCGCGCTGGCCGCGACCCGCCATCTGCTCCCCGCGCTCGAACGGCTGGAAGGTGCGCTGCTCGACAAGGCGAAGGCGTGGGACGGCATCGTCAAGATCGGCCGCACCCATTTGCAGGACGCGACGCCGCTGACGCTGGGGCAGGAATTTTCCGGCTATGTCGCCCAGCTCCGCCTGGCCCGCACCCGCACCATGCCGCTGGTCGAGCATGGCCTCACCAAGCTGGCGCAGGGCGGCACGGCGGTCGGCACCGGCCTCAACACGCCCCCCGGCTTCGCGGAGGATGTGGCGGCGCAGATCGCGTCCCTCACCGGCCTGCCCTTCGAAACCGCGCCCAACAAGTTCGAGGCGCTGGCGAGCCATGACACGCTGGTCGATTTCTCCGGCCGCCTCAACAGCATCGCCGTCGCGGTGACGAAGATCGCGAACGACATCCGCCTGCTGGGCAGCGGGCCGCGCTCAGGGCTGGGCGAAATCGACCTCCCCGCCAATGAGCCGGGCAGCTCCATCATGCCGGGCAAGGTCAACCCGACCCAGTGCGAGATGCTGACCATGGTCGCCGCGCAGGTGATCGGCAATCATCAGGCGGTGACGGTCGGCGGCCTGCAAGGCCATCTGGAACTCAACGTGTTCAAGCCGCTGATCGGCGCGGCGGTGCTGCGCTCCATCCACCTGCTCGCCGTCGGCATGGAGAGTTTCGCGCAGCGCTGCGTCGAGGGGCTGGAGGCCAATGAGAAGCGCATCGCCGAACTGGTCGACCGCTCGCTGATGCTGGTGACGGCCCTCGCGCCGGAGATCGGCTATGACAATGCGGCGAAGATCGCGAAACATGCCCATGCCGAAGGGCTTACGCTCAGGGAAGCCGGCCTTGCCCTCGGCCTCGTCGACGAAGCGACCTTCGATCGGCTCGTCCGTCCTGAAAATATGGTCTGATTCAGATCGACATGGCGGAACGGACGGCGTTCCGATACATTGATGCGATATGAAGAAGAAAGCCGCCCCCGCCAAACCGGCCGCTCAGAAAGCCCCGGCCTCCTCTCCCCGCAAGCCCGGCCTGCTGCGGAAGGCGGCGCGCGCCGGCGCTGTCCTGGTGGGAACCCGCGTCGCCGCCGAAACCGGCAAGAAGGGCGTGGTCGGCCTGATCGCGGGCATGGGCGCCAGGCGCCTCATCATGCGCTACCCCGTGGGCGCGATGGTCGTGACCGGCGCCTATCTGGCGGGCCGCCTCTATGAAGCCAAGCGCGAGATGGACCGCAAGCGCGCCATCAAGGCGCTGCCGGACCAGCGCGGCGAACCGATCCTGATCGACGAGGCCCGGTCCCGCCGCGTCAAGGGCTGAACCGCTTGCGGCGACCCGTGCCGGTTTCGGCGCGGCGCGACCGGGACGGACTTTTTTCCTTCATCCGCAGGCCATAGGGTTCCGCAGCGCAGCATGATGCGCCTTCCCGCGGAGAGCCCCTTCAGTGACCGATCCTCACGCCCCGGCGCAAAGCCTGCCCCTGCCCGCCGATGCCGCCCGGCCGAAGCGGGAAAGGCAGCTATGGATGGACCTGCTGCGCGGTCTGGCGATCCTGCTCGTCATCGCCTTCCATTCGGTGACTATCCTGGAGCGGCACAGCTATGCGGTCCCGCCATGGATGCGCGACTTCAACCAGTTGTTCGTGCTCTACCGGATGCCGACGCTGGTGTTCCTGTCCGGCCTGCTGCTGTCGGGATCGTTCGGCAAGGGGATCGTGCTCTACCTCCTGGGGAAGGGGCGGCGGATCTTCTGGCCGCTGCTCCTCTGGTCGCTCATCTATTCGGCGATCGTCGGGCCGCCGGTGGACGGCCCGGCCCAATTGCTCAAATATCTGTCCGGCCAGTCCTATCTCTGGTTCCTGACCTTCATCCTCTTCTACTATCTCGCCGCCATCCCGCTCCGCCGCCTTCCGCCCCTGCTGGTCGCCGCCGCCGCCTTCGGCATCGCGATCCTCGCCCCGGACGGCAGCAAGAATGGCGAGCGGCTCTTCTACCTCATGGCCTTCTTCTTCCTGGGATCATGGGCGGGCGGCCATTGGGCGCTGTGGATGCGCATCGTGCGGTCCCGAGCGGCGCTGCTGGGGTGGATCGTCATCGCCTTGTCTTCGGCGGCGGCGGTCCTGTGGCAGTTGCGCTACGGCCCGCTCTATGCCGTGCCCGCGCTCTGCTTCATCGTCGCGGTCAGCGCCACCGCCTGCCGTATCGAAAGCGCGCGCGGCTGCGCGCCGTTGATCTTCATGGGCCAGAATTCGCTGATCTTCTACGTCTCCCATTTCCCGGCCATCTACCTCGTCATGGGCCTGTGCCGCGCCCTGGGCGTGGAGGCGGCGGAGGCGGCGACCCTCATCGCCTTTCCGCTGGCCCTGCTGGCCGGGCTGCTGCTGGCCCTCGCCGCGCGGGCGAGCCGGATCGTGGACCTGCTCTTCGTCGCCCCCGCCCCGCCGCAGCGCGTGGTGGGCGCGTTGCAGGCGGTCGAGAAGCGGCTGGCCTTCGTCTAAAGGGCCGACTGCCACGCTTTCACCGCCTCGACCGGCCATGCCAGCATCAGCACGTTGAGCGTCAGATTGTCCCGGATCACCCACAGCGCCAGCAGCTCGAACCCGATCCCGACCGCTATCGTCACCCACACCGGCGCCCGCGCCGCGAAGGCGAAGCCCAGCGCCATCATGCCGACATCGCTCATCGAATTGAGGATGCTGTCGCCCGAATAGCCCAGCGCGATGGTCGCGGTGCGATACCGGTCGATGATGATCGGCGAGTTCTCCAATATCTCCCACAGCGATTCGACCGCCACCGCCGCCGCCAGCCGCATCCCCACCGGCTGCCGCCGCATCAGCGCCCATGCCGCCCCATAGAAGAGGAAACCGTGGATGATGTGGCTGAGGCTGTACCAGTCGGAGAGATGCTGGCTGTTGCCGCTGTCGATCGCGCCATGCCACAATTCCACCGTGCCGCAATCGCAGATCGGGGGCCGTCCCATCAGGAACAGCAGCGCGCCGGCCGCCAGCACGATCAGCCCCGCCAGCATATAGCCCCGGCGATTCCGGCTCCTCCTGCGTCTCGACACCCGGTCTTTCCCCCTCTTGCCCTCTTGCAAATCGCCGCTTCCGGCGGCACTAGCGGCCATGGCCGACGACATTCCGACCGAAACGCCCGATTTCAAGCGCCGTGGCGTTCTTTTCGTCCTCTCATCGCCTTCGGGCGCGGGCAAGTCCACCATCGCGCGCAAATTGCTGGCGGCCGAGCCCGACCTTGCGATGTCGGTGTCCGCCACCACCCGCCCGATGCGGCCCGGCGAAGTGGATGGCAAGGATTATCATTTCGTCGACCTGGAGGAATTTCGCCGGATGACGGCGGATCAGGAATTCCTCGAATGGGCGCATGTCTTCGGCCAGCGCTACGGCACGCCCCGCGCGCCTGTCGAAGCGATGCTCAAGAGTGGGCGCGACGTATTGTTCGACATCGACTGGCAGGGCGCGCAGCAATTGCACCAGATCGCGGGCGGCGACGTGGTGCGCGTCTTCATCCTGCCCCCCTCCATGGCGGAGCTGGAGCGCCGCCTGCGCGGCCGCGCCACCGACAGCGAGGAAGTGATCGCGGGCCGCATGGCGCGCGCGGCGGGAGAGATCGCCCACTGGGACGGCTATGATTATGTGCTCTGCAATGTCGATGCGGAGGAATGTTTCGCGCGGGTGCAGACCATCCTCCACGCCGAACGCATGAAGCGCAGCCGCCAGACCGGCCTCATCGGCTTCATCCGCCGCCTGAGCCGCTATCATCAGGAAGATTGAGCGGGGCTAAACCCCAAATCCCGCCGGGTCGGCCCAGTCGGGATGCACCCATGCCATCGCCTTGAACAACGTCCCCATGGCGTCGGGCGAGGTCAGCCGCAAGCGGGCTGCTTCCACCTCATCGGCGCGCTCCGGGCTGGTCTGCGCCAGTTGCGCGGCGCGGGCGTCGATGCCCAGTTCTCCCAGGAACACGCCCTGCCCCACCGGCCCCAGCACCCGCAGGCCCGCCTGCCGCGCCATATTTCCTATCATGGTGAAATCGACATGGGTGGTAAGGTCCACCTCGCCCGGATCGGCGAAGGGATCGGCAAACCGATGATCGCGCACCGCCTGCAAGGTGTCGCCGATGGCCGGCCCCTCATAGCCATAGTCGACAATGATCGCCGCGCCCCCCTGCTTCGCGATGCGGTGGGCAAGCGCATAGGCGGCCTCCGCCCCGGCCAGCGGCGTTTCGACGATATGCCCGTCATCCGCGCTCGCGGCAATGGCGGGCAGGCCCGACTCGATGCGCCGATACCCCACGGCCGGAACGAAGCGGATGCCGTCCTCCCCCCGGCTTGCCAGCACCACCCGCTCGCGCCATTCGCCGTTGACGCGAATGCATTGGCGCACCGGCAGGGCGTCGAAAAACTCGTTGGCGACCACCAGCAGCGGCCCGGCTTCCGGCAAAGCCTCGATCCGGTCATGATGGACGACATGGGGCAGCAGCGCCCTCTGCCGTTCGCGCAGCACCGGGCTCGTCTCCACGAAATGCAGGCGCGGCGCGAAAGCGGCCCGCTCCATCGCGCGTAGGGCGTCGGCGGCCAGCGTCCCGCGCCCCGGCCCCAATTCCGCATAGAAAGCTTCCGGCCGCCTGCCCGACCGCATCCACACATCCGCGAGGCACAGCCCGATCAGTTCCCCGAACATCTGACTGATTTCCGGCGCGGTGGTGAAGTCGCCCTCCATCCCCAGCGGGTCGCGGGTGGCGTAATAATGCTGGTTCGCCTCGCCCATGAAATGCGCGACGGAGATCGGCCCGCCCGCCTCGATCTGCCGGGCGAGCCTTTCGCTCAGGGGCAGGTCGTCAACTGACACTCGCGCTGCCCGCTATGGGCTCCACGCGCACGCGGCGGCCCTTGGCGGTGACGATCAGGTAGAGGCCGCCCAGGATCATCGGGACGCACAGCCACTGGCCCATATGGAGGCCCGTGCGCGCCGCGAATTCCATGAGCTGCGCGTCCGCCTCGCGAAAGAATTCCACGCTGAACCGGAACAGGCCGTAGAAGAAGAGGAACAGCCCCACCAGCATCCCCGGCTTGTAGCGCGCTTTCGTCTTCCAGAAGGCGAAGGCGAGGATGGCGAACAGCACCACGCCTTCCAGCAGCGCCTCGTAAAGCTGGCTCGGATGGCGGGGGAAGGGGCCGCCGGTCGGGAAGATCATCGCCCAGGGCACGTCGGTTTCCTTGCCCCACAACTCCCCGTTCACGAAATTGGCGAGCCGCCCGAAGAACAGGCCGAAGGGGACGCAGCAGGCGACGTAATCGTGCACCCGCAGCCAGCTCAGCCCCTCCTTGCGCGCCAGATAGAGGATGCCGAGCGACACGCCGACCACCCCGCCATGGAAGGACATGCCGCCGTTCCACAGCTTCAATATGTCGAGCGGATGGCGCAGGATTTCCGGCTGGTAGAAGACCACATAGGCCAGCCGCCCGCCGATGATGATGCCCAGCGTCGCATAGAAGATCATGTCGTCCGCATGGCGCCGCGCCATCGGCGACCCCGGCTGCGCCACCAGCTTGAGCAGATACCAGTAGCCGATCAGGATGCCCGCCAGATAGGCGAGGCTATACCATTTCAGCGTGAAGAAACCCAGGTCGAGCGCCACGGGGCTGAGCCCCAGATCGTCGAAACGGAGGGCATGGGCGGCGGCAGCGGCAAGGTCGAGGATCAAGATGCGGTTCCCCTTGGGAAATATGCCGCTGCCATAGAGCAAGCGCCGCCCAGGGCCAAGGGGGTAGGGACGGTTGGTTCCACGATGATGCGTGAAGAGGCGGCGGTGACGGCTTTCGGGCAGTTGTTGCCGTTCCTTCACCCCGTTCGGGCTGAGCTTGCCGAAGGGCCCTCCACTGAACGGAGCGAAGTGGCCTCCCTACGGTCGGCCGTGCCCTTCGACTTCGCTCAGGGCGAACGGAGTTAGGAAAGCAAACCGTCCGCTAACCACCCAACTCCGCCTCATGGGGAAGCCGCTCGTCCACAACCAGCGGCCTCCCCCAAAGCCTCAGAACGACGCGGTGACCGACCCCACGACCCCGGCCTTGCTGATATTCCGCCCGCCCGGCGAATAGGCGTCCTTGTTCGTGTCGACATAGCTGACGCCGAAGGTCAGGTGATCCCATGTATAGGTCGCGCCGACGCTCCAGTCGGTATATTCCTTGCCGCTGCCGATGATGAGGTAGCTCGGACCCCAGCTATGGCCCAGATGCGCCGACACGCCCAGCGGCGTGTTGGGGATGCTGGCCGACAGGTCGCCCGCGACGTAGAGATTATCCTCCTTGTGGATGCCGTCCAGCGTCAGCGCCTTGGTCTTGGGCGCATAGTTGACGGTCAGCTTCGCGGTGGCGGGACCGAAAGTGCCCTTCACCGACGCATAAGGCTCGACGAAATCCGTGTTCGCGCCATGCGAGCCGGGATAATAATAATAGAGCACGCCCAGGTCGAAGGTCGCCGCGCCCACCGTCTTGGAGAAGCCCGCGATCAGGTCGATTTCCTGGTCGCTGCCATTGGCGACATAATCGTCGATGGAGGAACCCCAGGTCGACACATAGAAGCCCGAAGAGTGGGTGAGCGTGATGCCGCCCTGAACGGCGAACCGCTTGTCGGTCTGGGACACGCCGCGGAAACGATAGTCGGTGACGACGGCGGCTGTGCCGGAAACGGTCAGTTCCGGCGTGGGTTCGTCCTGGGCGAAAGCGGGAGCGGAAAGCGCGGCAAGAGCAACGGCCAGAAGGCCGGGAATGGACTGACGCATGATAAAACCCCTTGATGGTTATGCGATCGTCCCACCTGCGTGGAGACCCCTGCCTCTTTGTCCCGCCAAGGGGATGGGCCGGGTGCCTCGACCCCGAAGGAATGCGCTTCCCTGTTGCGCCGCACAAGGATTTATTGCTGCATCATGTCATTTGCGGACGAAATGTTGCTGCCCTGCAACAATGACGGGATCAGGGCGCGGGCGGGAGCGCATCCTCGCGCACCGCATGGATGACGCGCTGCGGATAGGGGATGGTGACGCCATGGTCGCGGAACAGCCGCCACAGCCGGTTGAGAACGTCCGACCGCACATTGCCGACACCCTCTTCCGGGTCGCTGATCCACACCAATATCTCATGCTCGACGCGGTTCTCGCCGAAGGCGGTGAGGCGCACGGTGGGGCTGGGCATGTCGAGCACGCGGTCGCTTTCCTGCGCGGCCTGCAACATCAGCTTCTGCGCCAGCGGCAGGTCGCTGTCGAAACCTACGCCCACGGCGATGCGGACGCGGACATTGCGGTCGGAATAGGACCAGTTCTCCACCTCCTGCGTCATGAGGTTCTCGTTCGGGATCAGATGTTCCTTGCCGTCGCGGGTGATGACGCTGACGGCGCGCACGCCGATCTTGTTCACCCATCCGAAACTGTCGCCCACCACGATCACGTCGCCCGGCTTGATGGAGCGGTCCATCAGCAGGATGATCCCGGCGATCAGATTGCCGAAGGTCTTTTGCAGGCCGAAACCGACCGCCAGCCCCAGCGCGCCGGAAAAGACGGCAAAGGCGGTAAGGTCGATCCCCAGCAGGTCGACGCCGATGAAGAAGGCGGCGACCACCACCGCGATGGCGGCCAGCTTCTGCGCCAGCAGCTTCTGCGTCGCGTCGAAGCCGTCCGCGCGCGAAATGCTGCCCCCGATCAGCCGGTTGGCCAGCCGCACCATGGCGAACAGCGCCACGCAGATCGCCGCCATGGTGATGAGGCCCAGCAGCGTCACCCGCCGCTTGCCCAGGTCGATGCCGATCGCGTCCAGCATCGTCCCCACCGGCGTCAGCCCGCCATTGGTGCCCGACACGGTGGTGAGGAACAGCAGCAGCGCCAGCGGCGCGACCGCCCACACCGGGATCGCCAGCGCCCGCAGGCAATGCGCCGCCAGCAGCGCGACCGACAGGCCCAGCGCGATCCCCAGCACCAGATGCGGCGTCGTATCGACCGGCCAGAGCGCCGTCGTGAAGCCGATGAACAGCGCCGACAGCGCATAGCGCAGCATGGCGCGCAGCCGCCCCGCCAGCGCCTCGCTCAATATCGCCGCCTTCTCCCGCAATCGCGGCGCGATGACGCGCGCCGCCGCCGTCGCCGCCAGATGCAGCAGCAGCGCGATGCCCAGCGCGATCAGCGGCTGGACGATTTCCGCATTGCCCGGCACCAACGCCAGCAGGGAGGAGAAATCCGGGATCACCCCCGCGCCGCCCGGAACCGGGCGAGGCCCGCGTCGAGGTCGGCGATCAGGTCGGCCGGGTCCTCCAGCCCGATATGCAGGCGCACCAGCGGCCCCTCCGCCTCCCACCTCGTCGCGCTGCGATAGCGCGCCGGATCGACCGGCAGGGCCAGGCTCTCGAACCCGCCCCAGCTATAGCCGATGCCGAAATGCCTAAGGCCGTCGATCAGCGCCGCCCGCGCCGCCTCGTCCCCGCCTTTCAGCACGAAACCGAACAGCCCGGAAGAACCGGCGAAATCCCGCGCCCATAATGCATGCCCCGGACAATCGGGCAGGGCCGGATGCAGCACCCGCGCCACATCAGGCTGCTCCTTCAGCCAGCGGGCCACCGCCAGCGCCCCTTCCTGATGCTGCCGCAACCGCACCCCCAGCGTCCGCAGCCCCCGCGAAGCCAGCCATGCGTCATCCGGACTGGTCATCTGCCCGAACAGATAGGCCATCTGCCGCACCTTCGGAAACCACGCATCATTGGCCGTGACGGACCCGATCATCACGTCGCTATGCCCGACGATATATTTGGTGCAGGCCAGGATCGATATATCGACCCCATGTCCCAGCGCCGGGAAGAAAAGCGGCGTCGCCCATGTGTTGTCGATCAGCGTGACGACGCCCCTCTCCTTCGCCGCCGCGACGATGGCGGGCACGTCCTGCACCTCGAAGGTCAAACTGCCGGGGCTTTCCAGGAAGATGGCGCGGGTCCGTTCCGTCAGCAGGTCCGCGATGCCCGCGCCGATCAGCGGATCATAATAGACCGTCTCCACCCCGAAGGGCTTCAGCACCTGCTCGCAAAAGGCGCGCGTCGGATCATAGGCGCTGTCCACCATCAGCAGCCGGTCACCGGGCCGCAGCACCGCCATCAACGCGCAGGAAAGCGCCGCCACGCCCGACGGAAAGAGCATCGTCCCTTCCGCGCCCGGCTCCATCTCCGTCAGCGCGTCGGCGAGGGACCAGGCGGTCGGCGTCCCCTTGCGCCCGTAGAACAACCGCTCATGCGTGCTCGACCCGGCGGCGCGGCGCAGATGCGCCACATCGTCATACAGGATAGTGGAGGCGCGCCACACCGGCGGGCTGACGATGCCGCCCGGCTGCCCCGGCATCCCGGTCCATTCCGCCTTGCGCCCCGCCTGCGCCAGCCTGGTCAGCGGCTTGCGGTCGTCCTCCGTCCCGCTCATGCCACGCCCGTCGCCTTGGGCGTGGCGGGATCGAGCCCCCATTCGGACCAGCTTCCGTCATAGAGCGTCACGTCCCTCTTCCCCAGCAGTTCCAGCCCCGCCAGCAGGATCGCCGCCGTCACCCCGCTGCCGCAGGTTGTGACGGCCGGGCGGCTCATGTCCAGCCCCGCCCGATCGAACAGCCGGCGCAACTCATCCCCCGTCTTCATGCTGTTGTCGGCGTTGAACAGGGCGGAGGAGGGCAGGTTGCGCGACCCCGGAATATGGCCCGAAGCCATGCCGGGGCGCGGCTCCTTCTCCTCGCCGGTGAAGCGCGCCGCCCCGCGCGCGTCGATCACTTGCTCGGCGCGGCTCTGCACATTGGCGATCAGTTCGTCCATCGTCCGCACCTGCCCCGCCGCGCGCCGCGCCACGGCGTTGCCCGGCGCAGGCGTCACCGCGCCGCTTTCGACCGGACGGCCCTCCGCCACCCATTTGGGCAGGCCCCCGTCCAGGATCGCCGCGCCCCGGCCCACGCCATAGAGCCGCATCATCCACCACCCCCGCGCCGCGCTGTGCGTCGGGCTGTTGTCATAGACGATGATGCGGCTGTCCGCGTCGATGCCCAGCGCCCGGCATCTTTCCTCCATGAAGGCGTCGGTCGGCAACATGCCGGGCCGGGGATCGTCGGGATCGGCCAGCGTCGGCAGGTCGAGGAAGGCCGCGCCCGGAATATGCGCCTGCTCGAACTCCGCGCGGGGATCGCGGGGCGCGCCGGGCAGGAACAGGCTGGCGTCGACGATCCGAAGGTCGTCCTTGCCCAGTTCCCCGGCCAGCCAGTCGGTCGAAACCAATATGTCCATGCGTCACCCCATCCATCTGCCGCGTCCGACCTTAAGCGGGGCGGGCGGCGCTGCAAAGGGGGCTGTCAGTTTCGCCCGAACTGTCCCGCCACCCGCGCGCCGGGCCGTTTATACTGGCGCGGCCCCAGGTCGAGGCGGAAGGGCGCGAGCCGCTCGGCGGGCGGGTCCTGTTCCTGTCCGATGATGAACGCCCCGCCGGTGCGCCCCGTGCCCGCCGGATCGGCGCTGTCCTCGCCCCAGCGATACTGCGCATCGAACGCCGCGAGCGGGATCAGCAGCAGCAGCTCGCCCATCGGCACCGGCGCGAACTGGTCCGCCGTCATCCGCAATTCGCCGGTCAGATGCTGGCTTTCCCCCGGCGCGATCGCAACCGTCGAATGGAGCGGCAAACCGGTCTGCCCGCCCACGAACTGCTGGAGCAGCGCATGCTGATCCCCGCCCGCATTGCCGAGCAGCCCGCGCACCAGCACGTCCTGCGCCGCCCGCTCGCCCCGGTTGGTGAGCGTCAGCGCATAACCGACCGTCAGTCCCATCAGCGAATTGCGCGCGCCGGTGATTTCCAGCGACAGGTCGATCCGCGCGCGCGCCGCCACGGCATCGGGCGCCGGAGCGGGCGCCGGAGCGGGCGCGGGAGCGGGCGGTGGAACAGGCAGCGGCGGAGCGGCGACCGGCCGGGGCGCGGGCGGCGGCGGCGTCTCCGCGACCGGAAATGCATCCGCGACCGGCTCGACCGGGGCGGGGGCAAAATCGTCCTCCGCCTCGTCCGCATCCCGCCTGCGCCGCAGGAAGAAGAAAGCGATCCCCGCCAGCAGCGCAAAACCCCCGGCGATCCACGGCCATGGCGGGCGTCCGGCCGAAGCCTCCGCCACCGGGGCCGGTTCGGCGGGCGCGCTCGCGGCGTTGTCGGCCTCGTTCCGCGGAACGGCCTCATTCCGCGGCGCGGGCGCGGGCGTCGCGGCCGGAGGATGAGTCTCCTCCGCCCCGTTCCCGCGCGCCTCCGGCTCGCCTTGTTCAGGCGCAGCCGTTTCCGCCTGCCGCCGCTCGCTCCGCTCGGTGGCCGGGGCCGTCTGTTCGGTCCGCGTCTCGGCCGGCGGCGTTTCCCGGCGCGGCGCGGGGGTCCGGGTCGCGGGCGTCGGCGTGGCGGTCGGCGGAGCGGTGGGCGTCACCACCGGCGGCAGCGCCACGGGAGGCGGCGGCGTGATCGTGGGCGTCACCGGATCGCGGAAAACGTCCAGCTCCGGCCCCTGCCGGTTGTCGGGCGCGCGCTGGCTGTTGCCGCGCGGCAGGTTGATGACCGGGCCGCCATTATCCTGCTGCTGGGCGAAGGCAGGCGACGCCAGCAGCAGCAGCGGCAGCATGGAAAGGATCAAGCGATAAGGCCCCATGGGGGCAGCCAAGGCAACGCCGCACCTGAACGGCAGATGAACGGATCGACCCCATGACTTTATGCGTGCGATCGCGTAGATGGGCCGCCATGACCGACATGCCCCCCCCGATCCACCTCGGCCAGACCAGCGCGCTGCCGCAGCGCCCGGAAGAGGCCGTCCTCGACTATGTTCCCAATCCCCGTCCGGGAAAGCCCTATCTGGTGCGCTTCACCGCGCCGGAATTCACCTCGCTCTGCCCGGTGACGGGCCAGCCCGACTTCGCCCATCTGGTGATCGACTATGCGCCCGCCGCGACCATCGTCGAATCGAAGTCGCTGAAGCTCTTCCTCGGCGCCTTCCGCAACCATGCCGCCTTCCATGAGGATTGCACCGTCGGCATCGGCGAGCGGCTCTTCACCGAGATGGAGCCGCTCTGGCTCCGCATCGGCGGCTACTGGTATCCGCGCGGCGGCATCCCCATCGACGTGTTCTGGCAGTCGGGTGATCCGCCCGCCGGGCTATGGCTCCCCCCGCAGGACGTGCCGGGCTATCGCGGCCGGGGCTGAACCTGTGCCCTCAGGGGTAAAGCATCCCTTCATGCCAATGATCCCCATGCCGCGTGAACAGGCGGCGCTCATGCAGCCGATGCTCCCGGTCCTGCCAGAACTCGATCCGCTGCGGCTTCACGCGAAAGCCCGACCAGTGCGGCGGACGCGGCACCGGCCCGCCCTCGAACCGCAGCCGCGCCTCCTCATAGCGGGCCATGAACGTTTCCCGCGATTCCAGCGGCTGCGACTGATCCGAAGCCCAGGCCCCCAACTGGCTGTCCCGGCTGCGCGTCGCGAAATAGGCGTCGGCGGTGGCGTCGTCGACGCGCCCCACCGGCCCTTCGATCCGGATCTGCCGCCGCAGCGACTTCCAGTGGAACAGCAGCGCCGCATGGGGATTGTCCAGCAGCTCCCCCGCCTTGCGCCCTTCGAAATTGGTGTAGAAGATGAAGCCGTCCGGCCCATGGCCTTTCAGCAGCACCATCCGCACCGAAGGCCGCCCGCGTTCGTCGGCGGTGGCCAGCGCCATGGCGTTGCTGTCATTGATCTCGCTCTGGCGGGCCTCGCCATACCAGTCGTCGAACAGGGCAAAGGGGTCTGTCATGCCGCCGACCTTATGAAGAAGCGCGTCCGCTGTCGATACGGGCCAACCGCAACTTGAACGCGGCGGCGCTTTTCTCCACATAGAGGGGCACATTCCCTTTTCACGATCCAAAGACAAAGGCAGCACGACGTAAATGGCCGATCCCTATTCCACATTGGGCGTCGCACGGGGCGCGAGCGAGGCGGAGATCAAGTCCGCCTATCGCAAGCTCGCCAAGGAACTGCATCCCGACCGGAACAAGGACAATCCCAAGGCGGCGGAGAAATTCTCCACCGTCACCAGCGCCTATGACCTGCTGTCCGACAAGGACAAGCGCGCCCGTTTCGACCGGGGGGAGATCGACGCGGACGGCAATCCGACCGCGCCCTTCGGCTTCGGCGGCGGCGCGGGCGGCGGACAGGCCGGCGGCTTCGAATTCAACGGCGGCGGCGCGGATTTCGGCGACATCTTCGAAGGATTGTTCGGCGGCGCCGGCGGCGGACGGCGCGCGGGCGGTGGAGGCGGCGGTTTCGGCTTCGGCCGCAACGCGCCCCCGCAAAAGGGCGCGAACGTCGCCTATCGCCTCGCCGTGTCCTTCGTCGACGCGGCGACGCTCGCCCCGCAGCGCATCACGCTCCAGGACGGCAAGACCATCGACCTCAAACTGTCGCCCGGCGTGGAGACGGGCACGCAGATGCGCCTTTCCGGCAAGGGCCAGCCCGGTCCCGGCGGCGCGGGCGACGCCATCGTCACCATCGACGTGAAGCCGCATCCCTTCTTCAAGCGGGACGGCGACCATGTGCTGCTCGACCTGCCCATCACCCTCGACGAGGCGGTGAAGGGCGGCAAGGTCAAGGTGCCGACCGTCGACGGCCCGGTGATGCTGGGCGTGCCCGCCGGTTCCAGTTCCGGCAAGACGCTGCGCCTGCGCGGCAAGGGCTTCACGGCCAAGGGCGGCAAGCGCGGCGACCAGCTCGTCACGCTCCAGATCGACCTGCCCGCCGACGATCCGGCGCTCAAGGCTTTCATCGAGAACTGGCAGGACAGTCGCGCCGTCCGCTCCCATCTGGGCGTCTGAGACAAGACCCTCCCTCCTCCCCTCCAAGGGGAGGGGGACCGCCGCGCAGCGGTGGTGGAGGGGTAACGGCCCTCTCGATGGGGAGATCACCCCTCCGTCTGATCTTTCGGCCCACCTCCCCTTAAAGGGGAGGATGGAAAACCGTCCCGATGCCCATGGCGCTTCAATCCAGCGGAAACAGTCTCTAAGAGGGACCGATGCCGCAGCCTTCCCCCCTTTCCCCTGAATCGCGCCGCCATGTCGCGCGTCAGGCGCGCAGCCGCCTCAACCGCCATATCGATCGCGTCCGCCCCGGCAGCCACGCCTTCGAAGTCATGAAGCGCGTCGCCGTCGGCACCTATAGCGACGGCTTCATCCATGCCGGGAACCTCGCCTATCTCTCGCTGGTGGCGCTCTTCCCCTTCTTCATCGTGGCCGCGGCGGTGGCCAGCATCTTTGGCCGCTCGCAGGACGGGCTGGCGGCGGTGGGCGCCTTCCTCGACAATCTGCCGCGCGGCGTCTCGGACGTGATCCGCCAGCCCATCGCCGACGTGCTCGCCGCCCGCACCGGCCCGCTGCTCTGGCTCGGCGCGCTGGTGGGCCTGTGGACCGTGGGCAGCCTCATCGAAACCATCCGCGACATATTGCGCCGCGCCTATGGCACGAAAAGCACGAAATCCTTCCTGCATTACCGCATGACCGCCATCGGCATCACGCTGGCGAGCGTGCTGGCGGTGATGTTCTCCTTCTCGCTTCAGGTCGCGGTGACGGCCATCGACCAGCTCATCCACCGCCTCTTCCCCTTCGCCGACGAAGCCATCCGCATCCTCACCCTCACCAAGCTGGTGCCCAGCGCCATCCTCTTCATTTCACTCTGGTCGCTTTACTGGTCGCTGACCCCCAGCCTCTACAAGGACGCGCGCTTCCCCAAATGGCCCGGCGCGGCGGCGACGACGCTCTGGTGGTATGCGGTGACGCTGCTGCTGCCGCCCACGCTCGGGCTGCTCGGCAGCTACGACCGCACCTATGGCAGTCTGGCGGGCGTGATGATTACCCTCATTTTTTTCTTCCTCGTCGGGCTTGGCGTGGTAATTGGCGCGGAACTCAACGCGGCGCTCGCCGAATTTCCGGATGAGGAAGAGGCGCCCGACGGCAAAGGGAACGGGACATAAGAATGAACGGGTTGATGGCAGGAAAGCGCGGCCTCATCATGGGCCTTGCGAACGACAAGTCGCTGGCCTGGGGCATTTCGAAAGCCCTGCGCGCACAAGGAGCGGAACTGGCTTTCTCCTATCAGGGCGAGGCGCTGGCCAAGCGCGTGAGGCCGCTGGCCGAGGAACTTGGGTCGGATTTCCTGATCGAATGCGACGTGTCCGACATGGACAAGCTGGACGCTGCCTTCGCCGAACTGAAGGCGCGCTGGGACAGGCTGGATTTCGTCGTCCACGCCATCGGCTTTTCGGACAAGAACGAGCTGCGCGGCCTGTATGTCGACACCAGCCTCGAAAATTTCCTGATGACGATGAACATCTCCGCCTACAGCTTCGTCGCCGTGGCCAGGCGGGCCCGCGAACTGATGGCCGAAGGCGGCAGTCTGCTGACATTGAGCTATTATGGCGCGGAAAAGGTGATCCCGCACTATAACGTCATGGGCGTCGCCAAGGCGGCGCTGGAAACCAGCGTCAAATATCTGGCGATGGACCTGGGACCGGAAAATATCCGCGTCAACGCCATCTCCGCCGGCCCGATCAAGACCCTGGCGGCCAGCGGCATCGGCGATTTCCGCTACATCATGAAGTGGAACGAGCTGAACTCCCCCCTCCGCCGCAACGTCACGATCGAGGATGTGGGCGGCGCGGGCCTCTACCTCCTCTCCGACCTCGCCTCGGGCGTGACCGGCGAAATCCACCATGTCGACGCGGGCTATAATGTCATCGGCATGAAGGCCGAAGACGCGCCCGACATCGCCCTCGAAAAGTGACCGGCGGGACGCGGCCGGACAGGAACGGACAATGAGCTTCAACACATTCGGCCGCGTTTTCCGCTTCACCACCTGGGGGGAAAGCCACGGGCCCGCCATCGGCGCGGTGGTGGACGGCTGCCCGCCCGGCCTGCCGCTCAGCGAAGCGGACATCCAGCCCTTCCTCGACAAGCGCAGGCCCGGCACGTCGAAATTCACCACCCAGCGCCGCGAACCGGATGAGGTGCGCATCCTCTCCGGCCTGTTCGAGGGAAAGACCACCGGCACGCCGATCAGCCTGATGATCGAAAACACCGATCAGCGGTCGAAGGATTATTCGCAAGTCGCCCAATCCTACCGCCCCGGCCATGCCGACTATGCCTATGACGCCAAATATGGCTTGCGCGACTATCGCGGCGGCGGGCGTTCCTCCGCGCGTGAAACCGCGAGCCGCGTGGCGGCGGGCGCGGTGGCGCGGCTCGTCATCCCCGATGTCGACATCTTCGCCTGGGTGAGCGAGATCGGCGGCGACGCCATCGACCCCGCCCGCTTCGACGCGGCAGAAATCGACAACAATCCCTTCTTCTGTCCCGATCCCGAAGCCGCGAAGCGCTGGGAAAAGCTGGTCGACGAAGCCCGGCTCGACGGCTCCTCGCTCGGCGCGGTGGTCGAATGCGTGGCGGCGGGCGTCCCGGCCGGCTGGGGCGCGCCGCTCTATGCCAAGCTCGACAGCGAGCTCGCCGCCGCGATGATGAGCATCAATGCGGTCAAGGGCGTGGAGATCGGCGACGGTTTCGACGCGGCGCGCCTGCGCGGCGAGCAGAATGCCGACCCGATGCGCCCCGGCGCGGATGGCCCGCAATTCCTCGCCAACCATGCGGGCGGCATCGCGGGCGGCATTTCCACCGGCCAGCCGGTCAGGCTGCGCGTCGCCTTCAAGCCGACCAGTTCCATCCTGATCCCGGTCGAAACCGTGACCCGCGAAGGCGCCGCGTCCGACATCGTGACCAAGGGCCGCCACGACCCCTGCGTCGGCATCCGGGGCGTCCCGGTGGTGGAGGCGATGATGGCGCTGGTGCTGGCCGACCAGTATCTGCTCGACCGTGCCCAGTGCGGGGCACGCTGAAACCCCTTTTCCAGCGGCGAACGGCGCGATTTAGCCGATAAAGCCGCACATAAGGCAAGACGACTCGCGCAATCTGCGTTACACTTCCCTTACGGATCGCCCGCGGGAGGGCGAGCGGCAGAGCGTAAGCATGGGGAAGGTCTCCGCATTGCGCGGGCATGACGATAAAACGTCCCCTCAAGCCGCGAACCACGGGCCAGCCATGCAACCATGGCTGGCCCATTTCGTTTTCACCCCCTAAAGACCGCGAAGCGACGCGACCGCGCGAGCAACAGGGGACTGGCCTTCATATGCACATGGTGACGGCGCTTTTGGGCGTCTATCGCGCGGAGATCGGCCTCGTCATCCTCGCCTGCATGTTCGTCGCGTTCCTGCGGGAACGCTATCCCGCCAGCGTCGTCGCGGTGCTGGGGGCCTGCGCCTATGCGGTGCTGGGCCTGCTCGACGAAAAAAGCCTCTTCTCCGTCTTCGCCAATCCCGCGCCGCTGACGGTGGCGGCGATGCTGGTGCTGTCGGGCGCGCTGATCCGCACCGGCACGATCAACCGCGTAGCCGACATCATCATGACCCGCGCGAAGCAGCATCCCCGGCTCGCCCTGGCCGAAGTGACGGCGGGCACCATCGTCATTTCCTGCTTCCTCAACAACACGCCGGTGGTGGTCCTCCTGATCCCCATCGTCTTCAAGCTGGCGCAGGCGACCGCCATCCCGGTCAAGAAGCTGCTCATCCCCATGAACGCCGTCGCGGTGATGAGCGGCTGCATCACGCTGATCGGCACGTCCACCAACCTGATCGTCGCGGGCATCGCGACGGAACAGGGCATGGACCCGATCGGCATCTTCACCATCACCCCCTATGGCATAGCGGGCACGCTGGCGGGGATCGTGACGCTGGCCTGCCTGTCCTTCCTCCTGCCCAGCGACGAACCCGCCATCGGCGGCGAGGACGGCGGCACGGTGCAGGAATATCTGACCGAACTGGTGGTCCCGCACGAAAGCGACCTGATCGGGCGGGAGATCGGATCGCTCAGCCTGTTCGGCCGTTCCATCGTCCTGCTCGGCCTCAAGCGCACCGGGGAGATCCGGCGCGCCGATCTGGACGAGGAAGAGTTGAAGGCGGGCGACCGCCTGATCGTCCGCGCGGACGGCACCGCGATCATGACCCTGCGCGAATCGGGCCGCTTCGAACTGGGCATCGCGGCCGATTCCGAAACCTCCTCGCACGAAGGCACGGTGATCGAGGCGATGGTCGCGCCCAGCCACCCGGCGACCGGCGACCGGCTGATGGACATTCCCTTCCTCCATGCGTTGCGCGTCCGCATCATCGGGATGCACCGCGCCCGCCATCTGCCCGGCCCCGATCTGACGGATGCCCGCATCCGGGGCGCGGACCGCCTGTTGATCGCGGGCAGCGACGACGCGGTCCGGTCCCTGCGCAACCATCCGCACCTGATGGGCGTGGACATCAGCCGCACCCGCGCCTTCCGCCGCAACAAGGCGTGGATCGCGATCCTCGCCATGGCCGCCGCGGTGATCCTCGCCGCGCTCGACGTCATCAGCATCGGCCTGGCCGCCTTTCTGGGCGTGGGCGTCATCCTCGTCACCCGCTGCATCGACGCGGAGGAGGCATGGAGCGCCATCGACGGCGACGTGCTGGTGCTGATCTTCGCGATGCTGGCCGTGGGCCTCGCGCTCGAACAGGCGGGCAGCGTCGCGCTGATGGTCGGGTGGATCACCCCGCTGCTGCAAGTCGCGCCCACCTGGTCGCTGGTGTTCGTCATCTATTTCTTCGCGCTGCTGCTCTCCGAACTGCTCAGCAACAATGCGGTGGCGGCGCTGATGACGCCGATCACCATCGCGCTGGCCCGGCAACTGGGCGTCGATCCGCTGCCGCTGGTGATCGCGCTGATGATCGGCGCGTCGGCCTGTTTCGCGACGCCCATCGGCTATCAGACCAATGCGCTGGTCTATGCCGCGGGCGACTATCGCTTCGCCGATTTCGTCCGCATCGGCGTGCCGCTCAACATCACCGTGGGGTTGGCGGTGTGCACCACGCTGGTGCTGCTGAACTGAGCACGGCCAATCTCCGCCGGTCGGCCCTGTCCCGCCGCGCCGCGCTCGGGCAAGGCCGTGGGCAAGGAGAACGCCCATGACCACCCTGCCCTTCGTTCAGGTCGACGCCTTTGCCGACGCGCCCTTCACCGGCAATCCCGCCGCCGTGCTGCCGCTCGGCCAATGGCTGCCCGACGACGTGCTTCAGGGGATCGCGGCGGAAAACAACCTGTCCGAAACCGCCTTCACCGTGCCGACGCCCGACGATCCGGACGCCGATTACGCCCTGCGCTGGTTCACCCCAACGGTCGAGGTGAAGCTTTGCGGCCACGCGACGCTGGCGAGCGGCCATGTGCTGATGGAACGCGGCGCCGTCCGCTTCCGCACCCGCCATGCCGGGGTCCTCACCGTCACGCGCGCGGCGGAGGGCTATGCCCTTTCGCTTCCGGCCTGGACCATGGAGCCGCGCCCGCTCCCGGATCTGGCGGCGGGCCTTGGCGGCGCGCCGGCCGAAAGCCACTGGCGCGACGGCGGCTACAGTCTTTTCCTCTTTCCCGACGCCGCCGCCGTGCGGGCGCTCTCCCCCGATTTCGCGCAATTGAAGACGCTGGGCGACATCATGCTGATCGCCACCGCTCCCGGCGAGGACAGCGATATCGTCAGCCGCGTCTTCGTGCCCGGCGGCGGCGTGGATGAAGACCCCGTGACCGGATCGGCGCATGGCCTTCTCACCCCCTTCTGGGCGAAGCGTCTGGGCCGGAACCGCATCACGGCCTTCCAGGCGTCGGCACGCGGCGGGCGCATCGGCTGCGCGCTGGAAGGCGACCGGGTGACGCTCACCGGCGCGTGCCGCACGGTGATCGAGGGCCGCTATTTCCTCTAGCCTCTAACCCGGAAACGCCCCCATCAACCGCGCCAGCCCGGCCTTCAGCGCCTCGCGCTGTTCCTTGCGCGGGGACATGCCGATCCGCACCACCGTCAGCTTCTGCCCCGGCGACACGAGCACATATTGCCCGTTATGCCCGACGCAGCCGAACAGGCTTTGCGGCGCCATCCCCGGCATCAGGGCGCTTTCCTCGCTCGCCCGGTTCAGCCACAGATGCGCGCCATAGGCCGGGTTGCGCGGCGAGGGCGTGCGCATGAAGTCGATCCATTTCTCCGGCACGATCTGGTGCCCGTTGGGCGAGCGCCCCCGCTGGCGCAGCAGCTCCCCGAAGCGCGCATAATCCCGCGCCGTCATATGCAGGAAGCTGCCCCCCGCCATCGTCCCCGCCGCATCATATTCGACGGTCAGGCTGTCCAGCCGCGCGGGGGCCTTCAGCCGGCCGTCGATGAACATCTGCATCGCCCGCCGCCGCGCGTCGGGATCGTGGCTGTTGGTCAATTGCCGCGCCATCAGTTCCGACAGGATCATGGTGCTGCCCGTGCTGTAGGAGAAAACCGAACCCGGCGCATGGGCCAGCGGCTTCGCCTCGGCATAGGCGGCCATGTCCCGCGCCCCGTCGGTGAACAGCATCCGCGCCGTGTCGCCGCGCTCGACCGGCTTCATCTCCTCCACATGGTCGAGTCCCGCCGTCATGGTCAGCAATTGCCGCAGCGTGATCCGCCCGCGCGGGTCGCCCGGCTGACTCCACGCATCGACCGGCACCGGCGAATCGAGGCCCAGCCGCCCGTCCGACACCATGAGGCCCACCAGCACCGCCGTCACGCTCTTGGCGATGGACCAGCTCAGCAGCTTCGTCTCCGGCCCGAAGCCGGGCGCATAGCGTTCCGCCACGATCCGCCCCCGGTGCATCACCACCAGCGCCCGCGTCTCGCCCATCGCCGCATCCTCGAACAGCGGATCGACGGCGGCGCGGACCGCGCTTTCGCTCACATCGCCATCGCTGGCGACGCGATAGACCGGCGCGTCCTCATTCTGCGCATGCACGGCCCAGGCCCCCGCCGCGCCCGCCAGCAACAAAAAGGCCACCCCCGCGCCAAGGCGCTTTACGCTGATCCCACAGAGCTTCATAAGCCGCGCATAGAGCCTTTTCCCGCGCGGTGAAAATGCTCTGATTTTTTTTGCGCATTTTCCGAATCGCCACCCGCGACGGGTCGGCCGGCAAATGCCCTGCATCGGCTGTCGGGAAAGGGGAGCATGTCCACACGCCGCAAATGGTTTTACGGACTGACCGCGCTGCTGGTGGTGCTGCTCGCCCTGCTGGCGTGGCACTGGCGCTCGCTCCACGCCCGCGCGGCGCTCGGCGCGGCCTATGGCGCGCGCATCGCCTGTTCCTGCCGCTATGTCGAAGGACGCCCCCTCCAGGCCTGCCAGACCGACAAGGAACCGGGCATGGGCATCGTCAGCCTGACCGACCGCCCCGAAGCGCGCGCCGTCAGCGCCAGCGTCCCCCTCATCGCCACCCGCACCGCCCGCTACCGCCCCGGCTGGGGCTGCCTGCTCGACCGGCCTTGAACGGGCCGCTGTCCTTGCCTCCCTGCCTGCGCAGGGGCGTCGGCGCACCGAAAAATGCCGCATTCCCTCCTTGCCTGCGCGCCCCCGCCCGCTAAGGCAGTCCCCATGCGTCCCGACATCCCCGCGCTGCTGCACGACATATTCGGCTTCCCCGGCTTTCGCGGCGTGCAGGACCAGGTGGTCGGCCGTATCATGGAGGGGCAGGCGACGCTCGCCATCATGCCGACCGGCGCGGGCAAGTCGCTCTGCTACCAATTGCCTTCCGTCGCGCTGGAGGGTTGTTGCGTCGTCATCTCGCCGCTCATCGCCCTGATGCACGACCAGCTTCGCGCCGCGCAGGCCGTCGGCATCCGCGCCGCCAGCCTCACCAGCGTCGACACCGACTGGCGCGAGACGCAGGACCGCCTGCGGGGCGGCGATCTCGACCTCCTCTACGTCGCCCCGGAGCGCGCCACGGGCGAAGGCTTCCGCAGCCTCCTGCGCTCCGCGAACGTCGCCCTCTTCGCCATAGACGAGGCGCATTGCGTCTCCGAATGGGGCCACGACTTCCGCCCCGACTATCGCCTGCTCCGCCCCCTGCTCGACGAATTTCCCCAGGTTCCCCGCCTCGCCCTCACCGCCACGGCCGACGCCCACACCCGCGAGGACATCCTCGTCCAGCTCGGCATCCCGCGCGAAGGCATGATCATCGCGGGATTCGACCGCCCCAATATCCGCTACGCCGTCCACCCCCGCGACGGCCTGCCGCGTCAGCTGGCCGATCTCGTCGCCGCCAATCCCGGCCCGGGCATCGTCTACGCCCCCACCCGCGCCGCGACCGAGAAACTGGCCGAAAGCCTCTCCCGCGCCGGCCGGCCGGTCAGCATCTACCATGCCGGCCTCGACCCCAGGGTCCGCGCCGCCAACCAGGCCGCCTTCATCGCCAGCGAGGACATGGTGATGATCGCCACCATCGCCTTCGGCATGGGCATCGACAAGCCGGACGTGCGCTTCGTCGCCCATGCGGGCCTGCCCAAGTCGATCGAGGGCTATTATCAGGAATCGGGCCGCGCGGGCCGCGACGGCGAACCGGCGCAGGCGCATCTCTACTGGGGCGCGGAGGATTTCGCCCGCGCCCGCCAGCGCATCGCCGAACTCGACCCCGCCCGCCAGCAGGGCGAGCGCGCCCGCATCGCGGCGCTGGGCGCGCTGGTCGAAACCGGCACCTGCCGCCGCGCCATCCTGCTCCGCCATTTCGGGGAAGACCCGCCCGCCACCTGCGGCAATTGCGACAATTGCCTGGCTCCGCCCGCCAGCCTCGACGCGACGCAGACGGCGCGGAAATTCCTCTCCGCCGTCTACCGCACCGGCCAGAGCTTCGGCGCGGGCCACATCGAATCGGTCCTGACCGGCGCGGTCACCGACAAGATCCGCGAGCGCGGCCATGACAAAATCTCCGTCTACGGCATCGTCGACGGAGAGGAAACCGCGCTCCTCCGCCCCGTCTCCCGCGCGCTGCTCGTCCGCGACGCGCTCGAAACCACCGAGCATGGCGGCCTGATGCTCGGCCCCCACGCCCGCCCGATCCTGCGCGGCGAGGAGGAAGTCCGCATCGTCCTCCCGCCCCGCCGCGAGCGCCGCAAGCGGGGCGCCCGCACCGGCAGCGAAGCCAACCCCGTCGGCGATCCGCTGTTCGAGGCCCTGCGCGCCTGCCGCCGCGAACTGGCGCAGGAGGCGGGGGTGCCGCCCTATGTCATCTTCCACGATTCCACCCTGCGCGAGATGGCGGAGCAGCGCCCCACGACCCTCGCCGAACTCGGGCACATCAGCGGCATCGGCCAGCGCAAGCTAGACGCTTGGGGCGACGCCTTCCTCGCCGCGATCCGGCCCTTCGCTTGATCCTTCCCCCTTGAATCCCGCCCGTCCAGAGCGCAAGGAGGGCCGCAGAAGGAGACGCCCATGTTCCGCCAGCTTACCCCTCACATCCTCGTGTCGCCGCAGATCAGCGTGGCGGACGTCGAACAGGCCAAGGCGCAGGGCATCACCGTCATCATCAACAACCGCCCCGATGACGAGGAACCGGGTCAGGTGAACGGCCCCGAAATCGAAGCCGCCGCGACCGCCGCCGGCATCGCCTATGCCGCCGTCCCCGTCGCCCATGGCGGCTTTGCCCCATGGCAGCTCGACGGCATGGCCGCCGCCCTCGCGCAGGCAAGGGAGGGTAAGGTGCTCGCCTATTGCCGCTCCGGCACGCGCAGCACGCTCCTTTGGGCGCTCACCCGCGCGCGCGCCGGGGACCATCCCGCTGCGCTGACCGAACAGGCCGCCAATGCAGGCTATGACGTGACGCCGGTGCGCCAGATCATGGACGCCCTCGCCGCAGGCTGACCGACCGATTTCCCACGATCGCGACCTTTACGACCTGATCGTCCTCGGCGCAGGCGGCGCCGGGCTGATGGGCGCCGCCACCGCAGGGCAACGCGGCAAGCGCGTGCTGGTGATCGACCACGCCCCCGAAGCGGGAAAGAAGATCGTCATCTCTGGCGGAGGCCGCTGCAACTTCACCAACATCCACACCGCGCCGGACCGCTATATTTCCGCCAATCCCCATTTCGCCAAGTCGGCGCTGGGCCGCTACACCCCGTCCGATTTCCTCGCGCTGGTGGAGCGCCACAAGATCGCCTGGCATGAAAAGACCCTCGGCCAGCTATTCTGCGACGGCTCCGCGCGCCAGATCGTCGCCATGCTGCTGGACGAATGCGCGGCGGGCGGCGTCGACATCCGCCTCGGCCACGCGATCGCCGCCGTCGACCATGCCGACGCCCACTATCGCGTCACCCATGGCGACCGCATCGCCCGCGCCCCGGCGCTGGCGATCGCGACCGGTGGGCCTTCCATCCCCAAAATGGGCGCGACCGGCTTCGCCTATGACCTCGCCCGCCGTTTCGGCCTCAAGGTCGTGGAGCCGCGCCCCGCGCTCGTGCCGCTGACGCTGGGCGGCGAAGACCTCCTCTTCCGCTCCCTCTCCGGCGTCTCCGCCGAAGTGATCGCCCGCACCGGCAAGACCGCTTTTCGCGAAGCCGCATTGCTGACCCATCGCGGCCTGTCCGGCCCCGCCATCCTGCAAATCTCCTCCTATTGGCGGCACGGCCAGCCCATCGACCTCGACTTCTTCCCCGATCACCCGCAAGGCTGGCTGATCGAAGCCAAGCGCCACAAGCCCCGCGCCACGCTGGCCCAGACGCTGCGCGCCCACCTTCCCGACCGCCTCGCCGACGCGCTGGCCGACCGCCTCGCGCTCTCCGGCGATCTCGGCAACCTTCCCGACAGGACACTCGCCGAAGCCGAACGCCGCCTCTCCGGCTGGACCTTCCTCCCCAACGGCACCGAAGGCTATGCCAAGGCGGAAGTCACCTCCGGCGGCATCGCCACCGACGGCCTGTCCTCCCGCACCATGGAAGCGCGCCACGCCCCCGGCCTCTACGCCATCGGCGAAGCGGTGGATGTCACCGGCTGGCTCGGCGGCTATAATTTCCAATGGGCCTGGGCCAGCGGCGTCGCGGCCGGTCAGGCCGTCTGATCGGAACGGCGGCGGCGCTGCGGGAGAGGGTGGGCGCACGCCGCCGGCATCAGCGCCCGCCTTCCCTCTCCAGCAACGCCGCCGCCCGCGCGATATTCTCCCGGTGGCTCTCCAGCATCGCCTTCAAGTCGGCATGCAGCCTCTCATCCCGCACGCGCGGCGTCAGCGTCTCCAGCTTGCGGACCACCCACGCCTGCCCCCGATTGAGGAAGGCGAGCCGTTCCCAGGGCTCCGCGATCGCCATCGCCTTGCCGTAAAAGGCCCCGGTCCGGCGCGACGGCGCGGCCTCCAGCCGCCTGAGATGCCGCGACAACATCGCGCACCATCGCGCCTCGTCCGCGCGCACGTCGCCCATCAGCGTCCCATAATCCGGCGCGGGCCCCTGTTTCGCCGATGCCAGCGCCACGCGCGCGCCCGCCCGTTCCGCCTCCAGCAATTCGTCGAGCGCCGCCACGATCTCCGCCCGCCCGGCATGGCCCATATAGGCCCCGTCGACCCCGGCGGCATAGCAAGGCGGCGAGGCAGGCTCGTGCGTCATGCCGAAATCGCCGCCGCCGCCCGCAACCCGCTGCGTATCCGGTCCATCACGCCCGGATCGGCCTTGGTCGAATGGACCACATAGGCGGAATAGGAGAATTCCGGGCTGTCGGGCACCAGCGCCAGCCGCCCCTCCTCCAGATAGGATCGGATGAACCCCTTGCGGAAATAGCCGCTGCCTCCCGCCGCCAGGATATAGTCCAGCGCCAGCGGCCCATAGCCGATCGACACCACCGCATTGGGCTGGTCGGGAAAGGCCGCCTGATAGCTTGCCGCGAACTCCTCGCCCCAGTCGATCTGCACATGGTCCTCCGGGCCGAGCGGGCGGTTGGCGGGCGTCGTCCGCACCAGCACCAGCTTCTCCTCGAACAGCAGTTCCGCGATCACGCCGGGGCGGCTGGGCGCGGCATAGAGGATGGCCACGTCCAACGATCCGTCCTGCACCTGCTCCATCAGCCGGTCCGACGCCGCGATCTGCGTCGCCACCGCGATTTCGGGACATTCGCGCCGCATCCACAGCAGCCAGTGGCGCAGCAGCGGGCTCCACAGGCTGAGCTCCGCGCCCACCGTCACCACCGTCTCGCGTCCCGGCGGCAGCGCCACGGCGCGGCGCGCCCTTTCCCACACCTGCACCATGGTGGTGGCGAAGCGCAGGAACTGCTCGCCCGCCGGGGTCAGCTTCGCCCCCGCCTTGTTGCGGATGAAGACGGGCCGGTCGAGCTGCTCCTCCAGCACCCGGATGCGCGCGCTCACCGCCGTCTGCGTCAGGTTGAGGTTGGCCGCCGCGCTCACGAAGCTGCCGGTCTTCACGACCTCCAGGAAAGTCCGCGCGACGCTAATATCCATCAATAAAATTCTTTCATTTCAAATAACAATTATATTCATTTGCTTGTTGCATCATAGCGGACGGATGATGCCCTCGCAAGGGAGAGCGCCCATGTCCGACGATGCCGAAACCCGAAGCGGTCCCACGCCATGAAGCCCATGGACCCATGGAAGGCGGAGCCGCCGCGGGGCCCGAACCGCCGCCCGGCCAGCTTCTGGCCCGGCGCGGTCGCCATGGCGCTGGCGACGCTGCTCCTCGGCCTGTTCATGGCCGGCACGATCACCGCGCAGACGCTTTATCCCCTGCTCATGCTCGTCATCGCGATCCCGATGGGCTATCTCATCCTCATCGACGTGGAGCCGCCGCCCTGGCACGAAGTGCCGCCGCCCCCCGACATCGCCTCCGTCTGGCCGCCCCGGCCCGACAACCGGCGCAAGCGGCGCGGCAAGGGGCGGAATAACAGCAAATAAAATGCGCTGAACTCTCTATAACATTCGTTTGTTCATGGATGGAGACTGCCGCACAGTAGGCGCGTCTGCATGAAGGAGTTCCCATGACCATCCAGCTTGGGCAGATCGCGCCCGATTTCGAACAGGACAGCACCCACGGCCCCATCCGCTTCCACGACTGGCTGGGATCGAGCTGGGGCATATTGTTCAGCCATCCGAAGAATTTCACGCCCGTCTGCACCACCGAACTGGGCGAAGTCGCGCGCCTGCGTCCCGAATGGGACAAGCGCGGCGTGAAGCCCATCGGTCTGTCGGTGGACCCGGTGGAAGCCCATCGCAAATGGGAACTCGACATAGAGGAAACGCAGAAGCACAAGCTCGATTTCCCGATGCTGGCCGACCCCGACGGGCGCGTGTCGGGCCTCTACGGCATGATCCACCCGGAAAGCGATCCGACCGTCACCGTGCGCTCCGTCTTCGTCATCGATCCGCAGAAGAAGGTCCGTCTGGTCCTCACCTATCCGCCCAGCACGGGCCGCAATTTCGCGGAGGTGCTGCGCGCCATCGACAGCCTGCAACTGACCGACGCGCGCAGCATCGCCACGCCCGTCAACTGGGAACCGGGCCAGTCCGTGGTGATCTCCCCCAAATTGTCGGAAGAGGAGGCCAACCGCCAGTTCCCGCAGGGCTACAGGACGTTGAAGCCCTATCTCCGGCTGGTCGACCTGTAAGGCGCACGCGGAGGAGGAGGCCCGTCCGGCGCCTCCTCCTCCCCCCATGATCCTCGCGCCAATTTCGTTACAATATCGAAACGAAAATCCGGAACGCGTTCACTTCGCCATCTCCTTCATGGTTTCGCCTTCCCCCTCCGCCCCATAGTGCCGCGCCAGCAGGGCGCAGGCGATCAGCTGCATCTGGTGGAACAGCATCAGCGGCAGGATCAAGGGCCCCACCACGCTCGCCGGAAACAGCACGCCCGCGATCGGCACGCCCGACGCCAGGCTTTTCTTCGACCCGCAGAATTGCAGCACGATCGCATCCTCCCGCGCCAGGCCCAGCGCCCGTCCCAGCACCCATGTGAACAGCAGCACCACGACCAGCATCGCGACGCACACCCCCGCCAGCAGCGCCAGTTCCGCCCGCGACATCTTGTGCCACAGCCCCTCCACCACCGCCGCGCTGAAAGCGGAATAGACGATCAGCAGGATCGACGTCCGGTCCACCCGCCCCAGCATCGTCCGGTGCCGCCCGACAAAGCCCCCGATCCACGGCCGCAGCAAATGCCCCACCACAAAGGGCAGCAGCAATTGCAGCACGATCCCCTCGATCGAATGGAGCGAGATCATCCCCGCCGTCCCGCCGCTCCCCATCAGCAGCGCGACCAGCACCGGGGTCAGGAATATGCCCAGCAGGTTCGAAAAGGACGCGCTCACCACCGCCGCCGCCACATTGCCCCGCGCGATGGCGGTGAAGGCGATGGACGATTGCACCGTCGAAGGCAGCAATGTCAGGAACAGCAATCCCGCCCGCATCGTCGCGGGCAGCGCCCCGATCTGCTGCGCCGCCAGCCCCAGCAGCGGGAAGGCGGCGAAGGTCGTTCCCAGCGTCGCCAGATGCAGCTTCCACGCCCGCGCCCCGTTCCAGATCGCCTCCCGCGACAGCTTCGCGCCATGGAGGAAGAAGAGCAGCACGATGCCCACATCCGCCGCCATGTCCACCACCCGCGCGCCCCGTCCATGCGCCGGGGCCAGCGACGCCAGCACCACCATGGCGATCAACAGCAGCAGGAAGGGGTCCAGGATCAATCTCAGCCGACTCATGCAGCCTATGTGCTGAAAAGAGACGGCAAAGGATAGACGGGAAGGCCGTCATCGGCCAACAATCCGGCTTGGCCGTTTCAGGGAGCAGGATCGTGAGCGAAGGCATCAATCTGGCGGAGAGCGAAGGCGTCATCGAAATCCACATCGACCGCCCCGACAAGAAGAACGCGCTCACCGCCGCCATGTACCACGCCATGACCGCCGCGCTGGCCGATGCCTCCCGCCGCTCCGATGTGGGCGCGGTCCTGATCGCCGGGAAGGGAAGCGATTTCTGCGCCGGGAACGACCTCAAGGATTTCCTGGCAGGCCCGCAGGGCGGCGAAGCGGCTTTCGCATTCATCCGCGCCATCGCGGTCTTCGACAAGCCCGTCGTCGCGGCGGTGCAGGGTCTGGCGGTGGGCGTCGGCACCACCATGCTGTTCCATTGCGACCTGATCTACGCCGCGCCCGACGCCCGCTTCATCATGCCCTTCGTCAATCTGGGGATCGTGCCCGAAGCCGGCTCCAGCCTGCTGGCGCCCGCGATCATGGGCCACGCCAAGGCCGCCGCCATGCTGCTGCTGGGCGAACCCATGGATGCCGAAGCGGCGGACCGGGCGGGACTGGTCAGCGCCGTCGTTCCGAATGACGTCCTTCTCGACCATGCGCGGAAGAAGGCCGCCGCCCTGACGTCAAAGCCGCCTCAGGCGCTCGCGGCCACCCGCCGCCTGCTAAAAGGCGATCTCGACGGACTACGCGCCCGCATCGACGAAGAAGGCCGCCTGTTCATGGAAGCCATGCAATCCGCCGAGGCGCAGGAGGCTTTCACGGCCTTCTTCGAAAAGCGCGCCCCGGTCTTCCGCCGACCGTCCTGACGGTCACTTCTTCAAATCATTGCCCGCTTTTTCCAGCGATTCACCCACGTCCCGTTTCGCCTCGCCCGCTTCGCGGCGCGCATCACGGGCGGCGTTGTCGGCCGCCGCGCCGACCTTGTCGGAGCCTTCATCGATGGCGCGCCCCGCGCGGTCCAGCCCATTGTCGATCCGGTCGCCCGCGCTTTCCATGGAACTGCTGATGTCATTCCCGATCGCGGAACCGCTATTCTCCAGACTGTCCTGCGCCTTCTCCGAACAGGCCGACAAGCCCGCGACGGACATGATGGCGGCAACCGCCAGAAAGGATTTCCTCATGATCTCTCCCTCGTTTCACCCATGAACCGGTAATAAGCGCATCAGCCGCCAGAAGGTTGCGCGCGGAAAGGTTCAGCGGCTTCGCAGCCCCAGAACCATGGATTTGTCCTCATCAGGGATCAACCCTTCCAGCACGCGCCAGAAGCCCGTGACCGATCCCTGCCCCGCCTGCGCATAGGCGGTCGCCATCTTCTCCCGCAGCGCGCGGAACAGTTCCGCCTCCAGCGCCGCGCCCGCCGGACTGAGCCGCAACAGCTTTTGCCGCCTGTCGCTCGCGCCCTGCCGCGTTTCGATATAGCCACGCTCGATCAGGTCGGTGAGCACACGCCCGAGCGACTGTTTCGTGATCGCCAGCAGCCGAAGCAGATCCTTGACGGTCAGGTCCGGCTGTCGGGAGATGAAATAAAGCGCCCGATGATGCGCGCGCCCCAGTCCCTGCGCCGCCAACCCTTCATCGATGGATCGGGTCAGCGCGGAATAGCCGAAATAGAGCATCTCGATGCCGCGCCGTATCTCATCCTCGCGCAGGAAAAGCGGGGATGCCGGGGAAATCTGCGATGCGGTCAGGCTGTTGTTTGCGGGCATGGCCAGCGATTTCCTCGGGCTCGTTCGGTCCCGTCATCTTGCCGCGCAATGATCGCCATGACTAGGCTTTCCTTTCGCGGATCAGGCGTTATATGCGATCCGCATCAGCCATTTCCGGCGATCCGATGGGGCGTAGCCAAGCGGTAAGGCAGCGGTTTTTGGTACCGCCATGCGCAGGTTCGAATCCTGCCGCCCCAGCCAGGACTTAGCGGACTTGTCCACGACGCGTTCCGCACTTTTCATGCCGTTACCGCCTTTATGACAAGCCATAAGGGTTATGCTGATCGGCGGATTCCGGTTTGTCCCAAAACTGCCTAGCTTCCCCCTTGCGGGCATCGGGCGCGGAGGGACGGATGCAATATATTCCCGATCTGTTTGGAGGAGGGCAGGATCCGGCCATCCCCCGTATCGACGCAAACGGCCTGCACATGATCGGCGGGCGTCCCATGAAGGATGAAGCACAAGCCCGCATGAAGATCGCCATCCTGACGGTGGCCAGCAATATCCATGCGATTCGCTGGATCAATGCGCTGGCGGAACGGGGGCTGGATATTCTGGTGATCACGCAGCAGCCACCATTGCCGGGTGACTATCACCCTGCCGTGCATTTCGCGCTTCTGCCGTTTCGAGGCCGCCTCGCCTATCTGTTCAATGCGCCGTTCGTGCGCTGGTTCTATCACCGATCGGGCGCGGACTTCCTGCATGTGCATTATGCGGGCGGATATGGCGCGACGGTCTGGCTGTCCGGTGTCACCCGGCCGCTGATTTCCGTATGGGGCGGGGACGTTTATGAAGTGCCCTTCCGAAGCCGGCTGCATCGCATGGCCGTCATCGGCGCGCTGGGGAGAGCCAGCCGCATCACCTCCACCAGCCATGTGATGAAGACGCAGGTGAAGCGGCTAGGGGTATCCACGCCAATAGATGTCGTGCCATTCGGCGTGGACACCGGGACGTTCCAGCCCCGCGCGAAAAGAGACGGTCGGTTCGTCGTGGGAACGGTCAAGACCCTCAAGCGCAAATATGGCATCGATACGCTCATCCGCGGCTTCGCCGGCGCGCTGCATGATCCCGCCTTCCTGGCGCTCGATCCGGAACTGCGGATCGCGGGCGGCGGACCCGAACGGCAAAGCTATGAACTGCTGGCGAAGTGCCTGGGAATCGGCAATCGGGTCACCTTCCTTGGCCCGATCAGGCATAGGGATGTTCCCGCCACCCTCCATGGGTTCGACATTTATGCGGCGCTCAGCAGAGACGATAGCGAAAGCTTCGGCGTCGCCATCATTGAAGCGAGCGCCTGCGGCTTGCCGGTCGTGGTCTCCGATGCCGGAGGGCTTCCCGAAGTCGTCGAGCAGGAGGTGACGGGCTTCGTCATTCCCCGCGACGACCCGGCCGCCCTGGGCGAGCGGCTGCGCCAGCTTGCCGCGGCCCCCGCCTTGCGGGCAAAGCTGGGCGAGGCGGGGCGCGCGCGAGTGGCCCGGCTTTACGAATGGTCGGACAATGTAGAGGCGATGCTGGGCATCTATGAGAGGGTGCGGCAGGAACAAGGGCGGTTCCCGGGCGGGTTTTTCCGCAACTATCGGGAAAGACGGATGCGGAGAAGGCTGAAGAAGCAAGAAGCGCGCGCCCTGACGGAAGACGGCATCGCCTTCGCCGACGAGCCGCGATGGTTCCGCATGGCTTCAGCGAAACGGAATAGCGGGGCCAACGCTCCGGCGGCTGATAACATCATCGCCTTTCCCCCTTCCAGTTGATTGCGATCCACGGCGCGCAGGAGCGCCTTGCCCTCTTATCTTCCCGCGCCTAAAGCATCGGCTCATGCCCGAAGCCACTATTCCTTCCGCATCGTCCGAACTGACCGGCCGGGCGTTGTTTCCGCATCGCCATCTGCTCTCCATCGCGGACCTCAAACCCTGGGAAATCCGTTTCCTGCTGGACGAGGCCGAGCAATGGGCCAAGGCCAATCGCGGCAATGCGCGCAAGCATGACGGCCGGTTGGCGGGCATGACGCAGATCAACGCCTTTTTCGAAAACTCCACCCGCACGCTGCTGTCGTTCGAGATCGCGGGCAAGCGGCTGGGCGCGGACGTGGTGAATATGCATGCGGGCCAATCCAGCGTGAAGAAGGGAGAGACGCTGATCGACACGGCGATGACCTTGAACGCCATGGCCGCCGACGTGATCGTGATCCGCCATGCCAGTTCGGGCGCGGTGGCGCTGATCGCGGACAAAGTGGACTGCCCGGTGCTGAACGCAGGCGATGGATGGCACCAGCATCCCACGCAGGCGCTGCTCGACGCGCTCACCATCCGGCGGCGAAAGGGCGGGTTCGAAGGGCTGATCGTCGCGATCTGCGGCGACATTCTCCATAGCCGCGTGGCGCGCTCCAACATGCTGAGCCTTGCCGCGCTGGGCGCGCAGGTGCGGGCTGTCGCTCCGCCGACCCTGATGCCGCCGGAGGTCGAGATGCTGGGCGCGACACCCTGTTACCGCATGGATGAGGGGCTGGACGGCGCGGACGTGGTGATGATGCTGCGGCTCCAGAATGAGCGGATGGATGGAGCCTTCATCCCCTCCCCGCGCGAATATCACATGCTTTACGGGCTGACGCCGGAACGGCTCGCGATCGCGAAGCCCGACGCGCTGGTGATGCATCCCGGTCCCATGAACAGGGGCGTGGAGATTTCCAGCAATGTCGCGGACGATCCCGATCGTTCGGCGATCACCGAACAGGTGGAAATGGGCGTGGCGGTGCGGATGGCCTGCCTGGACGTGCTGACGCGAAGCGCGCGCGGCATGGAGGGATGGGCATGAGCAAACTCGCCATCGTCAACGGGAAGCTGGCCGATCCGGCTGGATCTGACCTTGTTGCCGGCACGATCCTGATCGAAGGCGACCGGATCGTGGCGGCGGGCGACGTCGCGGTGCCGAAGGATGCCGAGACAGTCGATGCCAAGAGCTTGGTGGTCGCGCCGGGGCTTGTCGATCTCGGCGTCTTTGCAACGGACAAGCCTGCTTTCCATTTCGGCGGGATCACGCGGGCGGCGCTGATGCCGGACCAGTCCTCGCCGCTCGACGATGTGGGTCTGATCCAGCAGGCGACGCGAGCGGGCAAACCCGATTTCTGGGTCCACCCCATCGCGGCGGCGACGCGCGGCCTCAAGGGCGCGGAACTGGCCGAGATCGGCATGATGCAGGCGGCGGGCGCGAAAGCCGTGGGCACCGGACGTCAGTGGATCGCGGATTCGGGGATGATGCTGCGGGTGCTGTCCTATGCATCGGGGCTGGGGCTGACGGTGATCAGCCATGCAGAGGATGGCGGGCTGGCCGGGAAGGCGGTCGCGACCAGCGGAGAAACGGCGACGCGGCTGGGCCTGCCCCATGCACCGGCCTGCGCCGAGGCGCTGGCGATCGTGCGCGACATCATGCTGGCGCGGGAAACGAGCGCCGCGCTGCATTTCCGGCTGGTGACGACGAAAGCGGGCTTCGACCTCATCCGCGCGGCCAAGGCGGAGGGGTTGAAGGTGACATGCGGGATCAGCCCCGCCTATCTCTTCCTCAACGATCAGGCCGTGACGGATTTCCGCACCTTCGCGCGGCTGTCTCCCCCGCTGCGCGCGGAGGACGACCGCAAGGCGGCGCTCGACGCGGTGCGCGACGGAACGGTGGACGTCATCACCTCCAGCCACGACCCGCGCGGGCCGGAGGACAAGCGCCTGCCCTTCGCCGATGCCGCGCCGGGCATGGCAGGCGCGGAAACCCTGCTGGCGTTGTCGCTCAACCTGGTGCGCGACGGATTGCTATCCATCAACCGGCTGATGACGCTGCTCAGCGCCAATCCTGCCCGGATTCTGGGCGTGGATGCGGGCGGGTTCTCCACGGGAAGCGCGGCGGACCTCATCTTTGTCGACCCCGATGCGCCATGGATCGTGGATTCCGGCAAGATGGCGGCGCAGGCAGGCAACACGCCCTTCGACCGAATGCCGGTGCAAGGTCGGGTGCGGCGGATCATGAAGGGCGGGACTTTTCTGTAAACCTTCGCTTGCCGTCCTTTCGACGGTGCGGATGGAACTCCCTGCGCTTCTCGCGCGCTTGCCTGTGAGGGCCACAAGAAGGGGGAGCCGATGAGAGAACAGGTCGCGCAGCAAGTCCATGTCGATGCGCCGTGGAAGATTCCGCCCCGCGCCTGGTGGGAAATCCTGAAACGCGTCTATGCCGCGATATCGGGCAATCATCTTTCGCTGCTGGCGGCGGGCGTCGCTTATTATGCCTTCCTCAGCCTCGCGCCGCTGCTGGCGGCCGTCGTCATGACCTATGGCCTGTTCGGCGATCCGCAGCTGGTGAGCCGCCACATGCAGGCGATCATCACCGTGGTTCCGGCCGACGCCGCCTCGCTCATCAACGATCAGTTGCTGGGCGTCGTTTCCACCGCCAAGGGCGTGGCGGGCATCGGCCTTGCCGTAGCCCTCGCGCTGGCGATCTATGGCGCCACGCGCGCGGCTTCCGCGGTGATGGAGGCGCTGAACGTCGTTTATGGAGAGAAGGAAGGGCGCGGTTTCTTCTCCTTCTACCGCGTATCGATGGGGATCACCTTTTCTGCCGTGCTGGTCGTCGTCGCAGGCGTCTTTACGGCGACGATCATCGGCCTCCTGCAAAAGCTGCTCACTGGATGGGGGCCGGGCGTGCTGTTCGCGATCAAGGCGGTGACGTGGATTTCCGCCGGGCTGCTCGCCAGCCTGATCTTCGGCCTCATCTACCGCTTCGGCCCCAATCGCAGGCAGGTGCAATGGCAATGGCTGACGGTGGGATCGGTGGCCGCGACGCTGTGCTGGCTGGGCGCGACGCTGGCGGTATCGATCTATGTCTCGCAATTCGGCAATTATAACGAGACCTATGGCTCACTCGGCGCGGTGGTCGTGCTGCAACTCTGGCTGTTCGTCTCCGCCTTCGTGGTGCTGCTGGGCGCGCAGATCAATGCGGAGGCCGAACGGCAGACCAGCGCGGAAACCGGCGTGGGCGAACCGATGGAGCAAGCGGCTTAAATCCCGCTTGCCCTGCCCGCCTGCCCACGCTAAAGCGCCCTCCTTCGCCAGTACAGGAGTGTAGCTCAGCTGGTAGAGCGTCGGTCTCCAAAACCGAATGCCGGGGGTTCGAGTCCCTCCACTCCTGCCATGCGAACCGCCGTCGTTCCTTGTTTTTACAGGGAATTGCGATTAGGTGCGCGGGTGAAGAATTGGGTCGCGGAGCGGCGGCCGCACCCCGGGACGCTGATATGGCGGGGTCCGGAGGGCGGACTGTTGCTTCGCGAATTGGCGTTGACACGAAGGTTTTGAGGCAGGCGATGGCGAAGGTTTCCCCGGGCGAATTCGTCAATCAGGTGAAGACCGAAGCGTCGAAGATCGTATGGCCCACCGGCCGCGAAACGGTGATGACGGCGGTCATGGTCGTCATCATGACGACGCTGCTGGGCCTTTTCTTCTTCGGCATCGACACCTTCTTCGGCGCGATCGTCCAGTGGCTGCTGGGCTTCGCATCGGGTCAGGGCTGAGCTTTCGGCTTTTTTGGGAGTTTGAGACGGTAACATGGCGCGCTGGTACATCATCCACGCCTATTCGGGCTTCGAGAACAAGGTGAAGGAATCGATCCTCTCCGAAGCCGAGCGCATGGGCCTCTCCCAACTGGTCGAGCAGGTCGAGGTGCCCACCGAGACGATCACCGAGGTGAAGCGCGGCAAGAAGGTGCAGGTCGAGCGCAAGTTCATGCCCGGCTATGTCCTCGCCAAGCTCAGCCTGAATGACGACATCTACCATCTGATCCGCAACACGCCCAAGGTGACGGGTTTTCTGGGCGCTAGCGGCAAGCCTCAGGCGATCAGCGAATCGGAGGCCGCCCGCTATTTCGGCGCGCAGCAGGAAGCCGCCGCCGCGCCCAAGCATCAGGTCAATGTCGACTATGAGATCGGCGACAGCGTCAAGGTGCTGGACGGTCCCTTCGCCAGCTTCAATGGCGTGGTCGAGGAACTGGATTTCGAGAAGAACCGGGTCAAGGTGTCGGTGTCGATTTTCGGCCGCGCCACGCCGGTCGAACTGGATTTCGAACAGGTCGAACTGTCGAAGTAAGGATTTTCGGGCTCTGGCCCGGAAATGTTGCGGGAGGGTCGCTTCGGCGATCCGTCAAGACCGCTAAACTTGAACCGGGAGACGGGCTTGCCTTATCTCCCAGCAACAGAGTGAGTAACAATGGCCAAGAAGATTACGGGCTATATCAAGCTCCAGGTGCCCGCTGGAGCCGCCAACCCCTCGCCGCCGATCGGTCCGGCGCTGGGTCAGCGCGGTGTGAACATCATGGAATTCTGCAAGGCATTCAACGCCTCGACGGAAAAGATGGAAAAGGGCACGCCGCTGCCGACCATCATTACCGTCTATGCGGACCGTTCTTTCAGCTTCGTGACGAAGCAGCCGCCCGCCACCTATCTCATCAAGAAGGCCGTGAATTTGAAGTCCGGTTCGAAGGAGCCGGGCAAGGTCACCGCCGGAACGATCAAGCGCTCGCAGCTCGCCGAGATCGCGCAGGCCAAGATGGCCGACCTCAACGCGAACGACATCGACGCGGCGACGAAGATCATCGAAGGCTCCGCCCGCGCGATGGGCCTCGAAGTGGTGGAGGGCTAAGACCATGGCAAAGCTGACGAAGAAGGCGAAGACCCTGGCCGCTGCCGTCGACAGGGACAAGCTGCACGGCGTCGACGAGGCGCTGGGCCTCATCAAGACCCACGCGACCGCCAAGTTCGACGAAAGCGTCGAGATCGCGATCAACCTGGGCGTTGATCCGCGTCACGCCGACCAGATGGTCCGTGGCGTCGTCACCCTGCCCGCGGGCACTGGCAAGACCGTGCGCGTCGCGGTGTTCGCCCGTGGCGACAAGGCTGAGGCTGCGACCGCCGCTGGCGCCGACGTGGTGGGCGCCGAAGACCTGCTGGAATCGATCCAGGCCGGCAATATCGACTTCCAGCGCGTGATCGCGACCCCGGACATGATGGGTCTGGTCGGCCGCCTCGGCAAGGTGCTGGGCCCCAAGGGCCTGATGCCGAACCCGAAGCTGGGCACCGTGACCCCGAACGTCGCCGAAGCGGTCAAGGCCGCCAAGGGCGGCCAGATCGAGTTCCGCGTCGAAAAGGCGGGGATCATCCATGCGGGCCTGGGCAAGGCCAGCTTCAGCCAGGACGATCTGCGCAAGAATTTCGACGCCTTCGTCGATGCGATCGTCAAGGCGAAGCCCGCCGGCGCCAAGGGCAAATATGTCCGCAAGATCGCCCTGTCCTCCTCCATGGGTCCGGGCGTGAAGGTCGACGTGGCGGAAGTCGCTGCCGCCTGACCGGACGCGTATAATGTATAGGGGAGCCTCCTTCCTCCGCGCGGGGGAAGGAGGCTTTCGCTTTTTGGCGGTGGCCCAGCGCTATCCGCCATCAACCGTTCGGCTGTTTGGACGAGCCGCTCGTCTCATCCAAATGTCGAGGCCCCGCGCCTTGCTACAAAGGCGCAGGTTCAGAACGAACGGATTCATGAGGCGGGACGAAGCCTCTCACAGGGAACCGTCGGACAAGGGCGGGTCGCTTTTATCCGATGGAACATAAATGACATTCGAACACCTCCCTCCCCTGCTCGCCGACGCGCTCGCCAAGAAGGGCTATGAGGGCCTGACCCCGGTCCAGGCCGAAGTGACGCAGGCCGAAGCGGAAGGCCGCGACCTGATCGTTTCGGCGCAGACCGGATCGGGCAAGACCGTGGCTTTCGGCCTTGCCATGGCGGGCGAATTGCTGGGCGAGGCGGGAAAGCTGCCTGTCCCGGGCCTTCCGCTGGCGCTGGCGATCGCGCCGACACGCGAACTGGCGTTGCAGGTCAGCCGGGAACTGGAATGGCTCTATGGGGCTGCGCGGGCGCGGATCGCTACCTGCGTAGGCGGCATGGACGCAGCCAAGGAACGACGGGCGCTTTCCCACGGCGCGCATATCGTCGTCGGCACGCCGGGACGCCTGCGCGACCATCTGGAGCGTGGGGCGCTCGACCTGTCGAACCTGCGCACGGTCGTGCTGGATGAAGCCGACGAGATGCTCGACATGGGCTTTCGCGAGGATCTGGAGGAGATTCTCGACGCGACGCCGGCGGAGCGGCGGACCTTGCTGTTCTCCGCGACCATGCCCAAGCCCATCGTGGCGCTCGCCCGGCGCTACCAGAAGGATGCGCTGCGAATTTCCACCGTCGGCGAAGATCGCGGCCATGGCGACATCAGCTATCAGGCGGTGACGGTCGCACCCGCCGACATCGAAAATGCCGTGGTGAACCTGCTGCGGTTTCATGAGGCGGAGACGGCGATCCTGTTCTGCGCGACGCGCGACAATGTGCGGCATCTCCACGCGAGCCTGACCGAACGGGGCTTTGCCGCCGTGGCGCTGTCGGGCGAACATAGCCAGAATGAGCGCAATCACGCGCTTCAGGCGCTACGCGACAAACGGGCGCGGGTGTGCGTAGCGACGGACGTGGCGGCGCGCGGTATCGACCTGCCGAACCTCAGCCTCGTCATCCATGTCGAGTTGCCGCGCGATGCCGAAACGATGCAGCACCGGTCGGGTCGCACCGGGCGGGCAGGGAAGAAGGGGACGGCGGTGCTGATCGTCCCCTATCCGCGACGCCGCCGCGTCGAATCCATGCTGCGCGGCGCGAAGATCCCCGTGGAATGGGGCACGCCGCCCAGCCGGGAGGCCATTCAGGAACAGGATAATGCGCGTCTGCGGGCCACGCTGATGGCACGGGCCGAACTGGACGAAGCGGACTGGGCGCTGGGTGCGGAACTGCTGGCGGAAAAGAGCGCGAAGGAAATCGCGGCGATGCTGGTGCGGAGCGCCCGCTCCTCGCTCCCCGCGCCGGAGGAATTGCTCGACGCCAGCGAAGCGCCGCCACGACGGGACGGGCCGCGCCCCGGCTTCGAGGATACGACCTGGTTCCAGATGAACATCGGGCGGCGGCAAAATGCCGATCCGCGCTGGATATTGCCTCTGATCTGCCGCCGAGGCCATGTCAGCCGGGGCGAGATCGGCGCGATCCGCATCGCCGCCAACGAAACACTGTTCGAGATTCCCTCCGCCATCGCCTCGCGCTTCATGGCGGCGGTGAAACGGACGGGGCAGGCAAGCGATGAGGGCGCGGACGTTGCCATCGAGCAGATCGAGGGCAAGCCGCGCGAACAGGCGCGCGAACATCGCAAAGCTGGCGGACGGCCCGGCAATGGCGACCGCCCCCGCAGCGGAGCGCCGCATAGCGCACGTCCGTTCAAAGGGCCAAAACGTCCCGCCCCACGCAAGCCGCGCGGGTAGTCACGCACACCTCTCCATCATCGGTTCGTCATGGACGGATCGATGATCGATGATGGCATGGAACCGGGACAGGACAACTGGCCGGATCGGACCCCGATCCCGCCGGCGTCCTGAAGCCGGTCACCCTGCGCCGCAGAGCATCAACATGCGCGACGCCAGCTCCCGCTCGCCCATGACGACATAAGGAACGCCCAGCCCTTCCAGATGAGCCACTTCGGCATCGCTGTGGGCGCGCGCGATGACCTGGATGTCGGGATTGAGGTTGCGCGCATGTTGATGGATCGCGCCGCATTCGAAGCCTTCCGGCACGGCGATGAGCAGGCGGCGCGCCTTGCCGATACCCGCGGCGATCAGATGCCGGTCCTCCAGCGCGCTGCCGCGCACCACGGACAGGCCAGCTTCCTCAGCCTCCTCCGCCCGCTCCGCATCCCCTTCGATCACGACGAAATGCACATTGCGTTCCTTGAGGCGCGAGGCGATCATCTTGCCTACCCGGCCATAGCCGACCAGAATGACATGGCCCATCCGGGGCTTTTCGGTGGCCGGCTCCTCCTTCTCCTCCCCTTCCTCTTCCCTGCGGGCGCGCACGACCAGCGAGAAGATGATCGGATTGAGCAGGATCGACACGATCGCACCCGCGAGGATCAGGTCGCGTCCTTCCGCCGGCAGGACGCCAAGGCCGGTGCCGAGCGACGCCAGGATGAAAGAAAATTCGCCGATCTGCGCGAGACTCGCCGAAATGGTGAGCGCCGTGTCCGTCGGATGGCCGAAGGCGCGCACGATGAAGAAGGCCGCGATCGTCTTGCCCACGATGATGATCGCGACGGTCGCGAGCAAAAGCAGGGGCTGCTGCACCAGCACGGCGGGATTGAACAGCATCCCCACCGACACGAAGAACAGCACGGCGAAGGCATCGCGAAGCGGCAGGGTTTCCTCCGTCGCGCGGCGGCTGAGGGGGGTTTCGCCCAGGATCATGCCCGCAAAGAACGCGCCCAGCGCGAAGGACACGTCGAACGCCACGGCCGCGCCGAAGGCGACGCCGAGCGCTATGGCAAGGACGGCGAGACGGAACAGCTCGCGCGATCCGGTGTGGACGACCCAGTGCAGCGCCCATGGAATGACCCGACGACCGACGATCAGCATCAGCGCGACGAAACCCAGGACCTTCAGCATCGTGCCCAGAAGCGGCGCCAGCAATGCTTCCATGCCGACGCCCGCTTCGGCGCTGTTCATCACCCCCGCCAGAGCCGGAAGCATGACGAGCGCCAGCACCATCACCAGATCCTCGACGATCAGCCAGCCCACCGCTATGCGCCCGCGCCGGGTTTCGATCAGGTTCGCGCCTTGCAACGCCCGCAGCAGGACGACCGTGCTGGCGACCGACAAGGCCAGGCCGAAGACGAGGCCGCCCATGATCGACCAGCCCTGCGTCCAGGCAAGGGCCATGCCGAGCAGCGTGGCGACCGCGATCTGGCCTATGGCGCCGGGCACCGCGATCTTCCGGACCGACAGCAGGTCGCGCAGGGAGAAGTGGAGCCCGACGCCGAACATCAGCAGGATGACGCCGATCTCCGCCAGTTCGTTCGCCAGATTGGCGTCCGCGACGAAACCGGGCGTGAACGGGCCGACCATGATGCCCGCGAGCAGATAGCCGACGAGCGGGGAAAGCTTGAGACGATGGGCGAGGGCGCCCAGGATGAACGCGACGACAAGACCTGCAACGATGGTGCCGATCAGCGGCGTGTGGTGGGGCATAGAAATCCTTTGTTACGCCTGCCGGCGGAGAGCGGCGAAGCCGCCGCTTCCACCGGCAGGATGATCGCTTTATTCGATAGCCGTCAGCAAGGCGGCGGACAAAAGAGCCGCCGCCGCGCCAAGGCCGGACATGACGGCAGGCATGAACCACCAGGGCGGACGGCGGTCGCCGCGCCGCGCTCTTCTGCGGGACATGAGCGCACTCCTTGTTCGGGAAGAAACGGACCGGCCGGCGTTGGCGACGCGAACCGGCTGCAAGCTTTCCGTCAGATGCGCGGCGGGGCCCTGGCGGGCGGAAGATGGGCGGGAGCGACGGAGAGGACCGCCCGGGCGATAGAAGACAAAGGCGCGGCGGCGGCGCGAAGGCGCCAGCACAGGACCGGCAAAACCATGAACGAGATGGCGAAGTGAAAGGGATTGGGAATGGGGAGCGGGACGAGGCCCGCCCCGTCCGGGCCTGCAAGGCGCTTGGCCTGGGGGGCGGCGGGGGAGCGGGCCTTGAGCACCACGCTGGTGGTGGCGGGATTGAAGGCCGATCCGGTCAGCTTGCTGGAAGGAAGGCCCAGCGGCGCGATGGCGCAGAGCAGCGCGACGCAGATCGCCATCCACAGGGTCGCGAGGAAGAGCGGACGGCCCTTCCCTGATCCCCGGCTGTGGCGTCGCTGCGGCATGCGCTTCCTTTCTCTACCGCAAATAGGAGGTATAAGCGCCGAATGCCAGTTTCGATTCCCGCCCATATCGGTTGACATCGGCGAGTCATTCCCTTACCGGGCCACATTCCCGCGCGGGTCGGCAGGACGTTCGTCCTTGATGATCTGCGTAAAGCAGATTTGAACGAGAAGAGAAAAGCCATGTTCGCAGTCGTGCGCACGGGCGGCAAGCAGTATCGCGTCGCCGCCGGAGACAAGATCGTCGTCGAAAAGCTGGCCGGCGAGGCCGGCGACAAGGTGACGCTGGACGATGTCCTGTTCGCCGGTGAAGGCGGCAAGGCGCAGGACGCCGGAAAGCTGACCGTCGCCGCCGAGATCATCGCGCAGGCGAAGGGCGAGAAGGTCATCGTCTTCAAGAAGCGCCGCCGCCACAATTACCGCCGCAAGAACGGCCACCGCCAGAACCACACGATCCTGAAGATCGTGTCGATCGGCGCCTGAGCCCCAGCAGCAAAAGATTTCAAGGAGTTAGGTCATGGCACATAAGAAAGCTGGCGGTTCGTCGCGCAACGGTCGCGATTCGGAATCCAAGCGCCTTGGCGTGAAGAAGTTCGGCGGTCAGGACGTGATCGGCGGCAACATCATCATCCGCCAGCGCGGCACGCGCGTCTATCCGGGCCGCAATGTCGGCATGGGCAAGGACCATACGCTGTTCGCGCTCGGCGAAGGCCGCGTGGTATTCCACACCGGCAAGCTCGGCCGCAAATATGTGTCGGTCGACGCCATGGCGGAAGCCGCCGAATAATCGGACGATCGATGACGGATCGTCCTTCGCAGGGGCGATCCTCCCGGTAGAAAGCCATCAGGCGGACTGCCGGTGTTTCGAGGGAAACAAGGGGCGCCCCATCCGGGAGCGCCCCTTGTTTCGTTTGTGGGGTTTCCCCCGGTTGGTTTGGAGATAGCGGAGTTTGCGGAGGCAGCGCCGGAGGACGGTTTGGGTGGATTGGTGACGGTCCGCTTTCCTCATTCCGTTCGCTCTGAGCAAAGTCGAAGGGCACGGCCGACCGTAGGGAGGCCACTTCGCTCCGCTCAGTGGAAGGCTTCGACTTCGCTCAGCCGAAACGGATGGAGGAATGTCCGCCCCTGGCCGAAACCCGCCATCGCTGGACGGCGGATTCGCCTGTTGCGCCATCGCCATATTTTTCCGTCAAAGCGCTGGAACCAAAGACATTTTCGTGCGTCCATCGCGCAACCGGGGCAGCCAGCCGAGACCGTCGCCAAGTCGTAACTTTCATCGGCCAAGGGCATGTCCAGAATCGAGGAGAGACCTATCATGTTCGCCCGTACCCCCCGCCTGCTGCTGAGGCCCGGCTGGAAGGAGGATGCGCCCGCCCTGGCCCACGCCATCGGCGATGCCGCCATCCTGCGGAACCTGACCCGCGCGCCCAGCCCCTATGGCCCGCAGGATGCCGAATCCTTCCTGTCGATGCCGCAGGATTCGCGCCAGCCGCGCCTGCTGATCTTCGCCCGCACCCAAGGCGCGCCGCGTCTGGTCGGCGGATGCGGAATCCACAGCGCCGCCGACGATGCGCCCGAACTGGGCTATTGGATCGCCCGCCCCTATTGGGGGCTGGGCTTCGCGACGGAAGCGACCCGCGCGCTGCTGGGCATGGCGCGCGCCAACGGCCTGCGCCACCTGCGCGCCGCCCATTTCGCGGACAATCCCGCTTCGGGCCATGTGCTGCGGAAGCTGGGGTTCCATTTCACCGGGCGCATCGAAAAGCGGCGCAGCCCCGGCCGCGACAACGCCGCCGACTGCCTGGTCTTCGAAGAAGGCGAAGGCGCGCTCATGCCGGTGGACCCGGCGCTCGACATCTATGGCGACGCCCTGCCCGCCCTGGCGGCGTAGAGGCGCGCCCCGGACCGGGAGGCGCTTCTCCCTCCGCCTCCCGGTCCCACCCCATGCGGCAACGCTACCCCGCCGCTTTCATCCTCCCGCATGAGCGATCGGGCTTCGTCCGCCGCGATGAAGCGGTGCCGGGCTTTTCTTCGCTTTTCGCATTTTCGGGGCGTCAGGTGATTACACCCGACCCGAAATGCTCTATGGGCGCGCGATGCATTTTCTCGATCAGGCCAAGATTTTCATCAAGTCCGGCTGGGGCGGTCCCGGCGCGGTCAGTTTCCGGCGCGAAAAATATGTCGAATATGGCGGGCCGGACGGCGGCAATGGCGGCAAGGGCGGCGACATCATCTTCGAAGCGGTCGCGGGCCTCAACACGCTGATCGACTTTCGCTATACCCAGCATTTCAAGGCGCAGCGCGGCATGCCCGGCATGGGCAAGAACCGCTATGGCGCGGGTGGCGAGGACCTTGTCATCAAGGTGCCGGTGGGCACGCAGATCCTGTCCGATCCCACGCCCGTGGAGGGCACGGAGGACGAGGACGGCAGCATGGAATATGAGCAGGAGGTGCTGGCCGACTTCACGCAGGTCGGGCAGCGCATCGTGCTGCTGCGCGGGGGCGACGGGGGCCGGGGCAACCTGTCCTACAAGACCAGCACCAACCGCGCGCCGCGCCAGCATGGCACCGGATGGCCGGGGCAGGAAATGTGGGTGTGGCTGCGCCTCAAGCTGCTGGCCGATGTGGGGCTGGTGGGGATGCCCAATGCGGGCAAGTCGACCTTCATCAACCAGGTCACGAATACCAAGGCGAAGGTCGGGGCCTATGCCTTCACCACCACCAAGCCGCAACTGGGCGTGGTGCTGCACCGCGACCGGGAGTTCGTGCTGGCCGACATTCCGGGCCTGATCGAAGGCGCGGCGGAAGGCGCGGGGATCGGCGACCGCTTTCTGGGGCATGTGGAGCGGTGCGGCGTGCTGATCCACCTGATCGACGCGACGGGGGACGATCCGGTCGAGCAGTTCCGCATCGTGCAGGATGAGCTGGCCGCCTATGGCGCGGGGCTGGACGAGAAGCCGCAGCTGGTTGCGCTCAACAAGGGCGACCTGCTGGGGCAGGAGTTGATGGAGGACATCGCCGCGCAGCTTCGCGACGAGGCGGGCGTGGAGGATGTGTTCCTGATCTCCGGCGCGACCGGCGAGGGCGTGGGCGCGCTGCTGGACGCGGTGCTGCCGTTGCTGGACCAGCCCGCGGCGGATGAGGCGGAGGCGGGCGAAGCGGAAGGCGACGGGACATGGTCGCCGCTGTAGCGCCCCTTCCCGGCTTTCCTCCCGCCCAGATCCGCCGCCTGGTCATCAAGATCGGATCGGCGCTGCTGGTCGATCCGCAGGGCCAGGTGCGTGAGCATTGGCTGCGCACGCTGGTCGCCGACGTGGCGGAGCGGCGCGCGGCGGGGCAGCAGATCATCATCGTGTCGTCGGGCGCGATCGCGCTGGGCGCGCGGCGGCTGAAGCTGCCCAAGGGCGGGCGCGGCAGCCTTGAGGACGCGCAGGCGGCGGCGGCGGCCGGGCAGATCGCGCTGTCGCAATGCTGGGCGGGACTGCTGCACGAAAAGGGCATCACCGCCGCGCAGATGCTGGTGACGCTGGACGATCTGGAGAACCGGCGGCGCTATCTCAATGCCTCGGCGACGCTGGAGCGGCTGATGCAGCTAAACGTCGTGCCGGTGGTCAACGAGAATGACAGCGTGGCGACGGCGGAAATCCGCTTCGGCGACAATGACCGGCTGGCGGCGCGCATCGGACAGGCGGCACGGGCTGACGCGGTTGTGCTGCTTTCGGACGTGGACGGGCTTTACACCGCCAACCCGCATGCCGATGCGAGCGCCATGCTGATAGAGACAATCGAGCGCATCGACGCGCGCATCGCGGCCATGGCCGATGGGGATTCCGCTTCGGGCATGGGGTCGGGAGGGATGACTTCCAAGATCGAGGCGGCGCGGATCGCGACGGGCGCGGGCGCGCATCTCGCCATCATTTCGGGCAAGGTGGAGGCGCCGCTATCCCATTGGGCGAAGGGCGGGCGCGGGTCGATCTTCCTCGCCGCTCCGGCCAGGCGGGCGCGCAAGGGGTGGCTGGCGGGACGGCTGACGGTGCGCGGGCGGATCTTCGTGGACGCGGGCGCGGAGAAGGCGCTGGGGCGCGGCAACAGCCTGCTGCCCGCGGGCGTGGCGAAGATCGAAGGCGTCTTCGCGCGGGGCGACGTGGTCGACATATTGGCGGAGGACGGGCGCGTGATCGCGCGCGGCCTCGTCGAATATGACAGCGAGGAAGCGGCGCGGATCGCGGGCAAGCGGAGCGAGGACATCGCCGCGCTGCTGGGCCACCTGCCCCGGTCGGTGCTGGTCCACCGCGATCATCTGGCGATGGTCTGAGCGCCATGGCCTTGCGGATTGCGATAACGGGCGCGACGGGATTCGTGGGCGCCGAGACGTTGGAGCGGGCCCTGGCGGCGGGGCATGGGGTGAGCGCCCTCACCCGCCGGGCGCAGCCGCCGCGCGCGCGCCTCAAATGGGTGCCGGGGGCGCTGGACGATGCCGCCGCGCTCGATACGCTGGTGCGCGACGCCGATGCGGTGATCCACATCGCGGGCGTGGTGAACGCGCCCGACCGCGAGGGGTTCGAGGCGGGGAACGCGCGCGGGACGATGGCGGTCGTGGATGCGATGCGCAAGCGGGGCGTGCGGCGGCTGGTGCATGTGTCGTCGCTCGCCGCGCGGGAGCCGGGGCTGTCGGACTATGGCTGGTCCAAGGAACTGGCCGAGCGGCATGTGAAGGCGAGCGGGCTCGACTGGACGATCGTGCGGCCGCCGGCGATCTACGGGCCGGGCGACCGGGAGATGCTGGAACTGTTCCGCATGGCTAAGCGCGGCGTGATGCTGCTGCCTCCGGGAGGACGGCTGTCGGTGATCGAGGTGAGCGATCTGGCGCGGCTGCTGCTGGCGCTGACGGGCGAGACGGAGATGAGCCTGGCGCAGACCTATGAGGTCGATGACGGGACGGCGGGCGGCTGGGACCATCAGGATTTCGGGCAGGCGATCGGGCGCGCGGTCGGACGGCCGGTGCGGACCATGGCGACGCCCGCATGGCTGCTGGGCGCGGGGGCGCGGATGGACCGCTTCTTCCGCGGCAAGGGCGCGAAGCTGACCCCCGACCGGGTGCGCTATTTCTGCCATCCCGACTGGGTGGCGGCGACGGGGCAATGCCCGCCCAGGGCGCTGTGGGCGCCGGAAGTGGCGACTGAGGCCGGGTTGAAGGCGACGGTCGAGGCTTATCGGGCGAAGGGATGGTTGTAGGGTTTGGTGCGGGCGGCGTGCTGCTTGGCCGTGCTTTGCATTATGGGTGATCCCAGACGCCAGCCGCCGCTCGTCCCGAGCGAAGTCGAAGGGCACGGCCGACTATAGGGAGGCCACTTCGCTCTGCTTAGTGGAGCTCTTCGACAAGCTCAGGCCGAGCGGAGATTGGATATCCCCTCCTGCCCCAACCCGCCATAAGAATGCGGGTTTTCGGATCGCAGGATGATGGCATCTGCCCTGGAATCATGCAAGCGGCCCTCGACATGGGGGCGTGGCTGGGCCAAAGGCGCGGTCCGATGCTGGCTTTTCTCGCTTCCCTTCTGTTCGTCCTGATCTGGTCCACCGGCTTCATCGTCGCGCGGGCGGTGATGCCGCATGGGTCGCCCGAACTGGTGCTGGCGGTGCGGCTGACGCTGGTGACGCTGCTGCTCGGCGCGGCGGCGCTCCATGCGCGGCAGGCTTTGCCGCGGGGCAAGCGTCTGGCGCTGCATCTGGCGGCGGGAGCAATGCTGCATGGCGTCTATCTGACGCTCAGCTGGTGGGCGGTCGATCATGGCATGCCCGCCGGGATCATGGCGCTGCTGGGCGCGCTGCAACCGTTGATGGTCGCGGCGGCGAGCGTCCTGTTCCTGCGCGAGCATCTGCCCGCGCGGGCTTGGGCGGGCATGGGCATCGCGATCATGGGCGTGGGCTGCGTGCTGATGCCGGCGATCGAGCGGACCGGCGCGGGCTCCATCGCCCTATGGCCGGCCGTCGCCGCGCTGCTCTCGATCATGGGCATGGCGATGGGCACGTTGATCCAGCGGGGCGCCATCGCGGGGGACGGCATCGCGATTTCAGGGGCGGTGCAGAATGCGGGCGGCGCGCTGGTCGCCGTGGCGGCGGCGCTGCTGATGGGCGAAGCGCATTGGGACAATAGCGCGATGCTGTGGCTGGGCCTGGGCTGGTCGGTGCTGGGGCTGTCGGCGGCGGGCCTGTCGCTGCTGGTGTGGCTGGTCCGGCATCAGCGGCCGACGCGGATGTCGATGCTGCTGCTGCTCGTGCCCCCGCTGGCGGCGGTGGAGGCGTGGCTGATCTTCGGGGAAAGGCTGGGGCCGGTGCAACTGACCGGCTTCGCGCTGGCGCTGGGGGGCGTGCTGCTGGGCCGGGCGCGCGCCAGACAGCGCGCGGACGCGGTGGCGGAGCCGGCCTGAAACGACAAATCCCGGCTGCAACATCTTCGTCATCTTGCGGCGATAAGGGGGTCTATGCGCAAGTCAGGCAAGAACGCTCCCGACCTTTCCCTCACGGCGGCGACGGCCGACATGCAGATGCGCATGGCCCTGCGCCAGATGAACTTCATGCCCGCCGCGCGGGACGACGAGACGGGCATGGCCCTGCGGCGGCGCGAATGGCTGCTCGACGTGATGGAGCGGCAGCGCGCGCTTTCGCCCTATGCCGCGGGGCTGCTGACGGCCGATCATCCCTCCGGCGACGATTTCCTGCACCATTTCTATGCGCCGGGACGGCCGGTCATCATCAAGGGCGCGATGACGGGCTGGCCCGCGCTGGACAGGTGGACGCCCGACTATCTGGCCGCGACGGTGGGCGAGGCCATGGTGGAATATCAGGGCGGGCGGGACGCGGCAGCCGATTATGAGTTGATGAAGGACCGGCACAAGCGCACCGCCCCCTTTTCCCGATTCATCCAGCTGGTGCGCGACGGCGGCAACGACGCCTATATCACCGCCTATAACAGCGCGGCCAATGCAGCGGCGTTCAAGGGGCTGGAGCCTGACCTGGGCTATCTGGACGCCTATCTGACGCGCGCCCACGGCATGTTGTGGCTGGGCGGGGAAGGCGCCTTCACCCCGCTGCATTTCGACCTGACCAACAATCTGCTGGCGCAGGTGACGGGAACGAAGCGGATCATCCTCATCCCCCCGTCCCAGACAGGGCGGCTGGCCCATCGCCGCCATGTGTTCAGCGACGTGCAGGACGTGACGGACCCCCGGCGGCTGGACGCCTATCCGGCGGCGCGGGACGTGCTGCGTTACGAACTGGTGCTGACGCCGGGCGACCTGCTGTTCATCCCGATCGGCTGGTGGCATCAGGTGCGGTCGGAAAGCTTCAGCGCGATGCTGACCTACACCAATTTCCGCTGGCCCAATGCGGGTCATGAAAATTATCCGGGATAGGCAAGCGCTTCCCGTCAGCCCTCGCGCAGCCGTTCGTGGTGGCGGATCACCTCGTCGATGATGAAACGCAGGAATTTCTCGGTGAAATCGGGGTCCAGATGGGCGTCCAGCGCCAACTGGCGCAGGCGGGCGATCTGGCTGTCCTCGCGGCCCGGATCGGCGGGGGGCAGCTTGTGCTCCGCCTTGTATCGGCCCACCGCCTGCGTGATCTTGAAGCGTTCGGCCAGCATGAACACCAGCGCCGCGTCGATATTGTCGATGCTCTCGCGATACCGCTTCAATGTGTCGTCCACGCCGTTCCTCCGTTCATCCGGCGCTTTTTGCGCCTTACGCGGCGTCGCGCAAGCTATTCCCGCTTGCGTTTAGCTTTTTGCCCCGCCACATGGCCCCTGTCATGACTGCACCTGTTTCCGGCAACGTTCATCCCATCGGCCGCGCCAGCAGCGCGCCTTCGCTCACGCCCATGATGGAGCTGGTGGCGGAAGGGATGAACCAGGTGAACGCCGTCATCCTCGACCGGATGCAGTCGCGCATCCCGCTGATCCCCGAACTGGCCGGCCATCTGATCGCGGGCGGGGGCAAGCGGATGCGGCCGATGCTGACGCTGGCCTGCGCCGATCTGGTGGGCTATGCGGGGACCCGGCACTACAAGCTCGCCGCCGCGGTCGAGTTCATCCATACCGCCACGCTGCTGCACGACGATGTGGTGGACGGGTCGGGGCTGCGCCGTGGCCGTAAGACCGCCAACATCATATGGGGCAACAGCGCCAGCGTGCTGGTGGGCGATTTCCTCTTCTCCCGGTCCTTCGAACTGATGGTCGAGGCCGAATCGCTCAAGGTGCTGAAGATCCTGTCCGGCGCGTCGGCGGTGATCGCGGAGGGCGAGGTCAACCAGCTGACCGCCCAGCGCAAGATCGATACCAGCGAAGAGCAATATCTGGAGATCATCGTGGCGAAGACCGCCGCGCTGTTCGCCGCCGCCTGCCGCATTTCCGCCGTGGTCGCCGGGCGCGACGAAGCGGAGGAGCAGGCGCTGGATGTCTATGGCCGCAATCTGGGCATCGCCTTCCAGTTGATCGACGATGCCCTCGATTATGAATCGGACGGCGCGACCATGGGCAAGGATGCGGGCGACGACTTTCGCGACGGGAAGGTCACGCTGCCGGTGATCCTCGCCTATGCGCGCGGGTCGGAGGAAGACCGCGCCTTCTGGAAAGCCGCCATCGCCGGGCACCGGGTGAGCGACGAGGACCTTGCCCATGCGACGGCGCTGCTGCGGCAGACGGGCGCCATCGGCGACACGCTGGCGCGCGCGCGGCATTACGGGCAGCGGGCCATCGACGCGCTCGGCATGTTCGACGGCGGCAAGGCGAAGGCGGCGCTGGTGGAGGCGGTGGAATTCGCCATCGCGCGGGCCTATTGAGGCGCCGGCCCCGACTGGCTGACGGGCGGGGTGCGGCCCGATGATCCTGTCTCCCGAAACCATCGCCTTTCTGATGGCCGCCGGATTGATGGCGGGGCTGATCGATGCCATGGCGGGCGGTGGGGGCCTTATCACCCTCCCCGCGCTGATGGCGGCCGGGGTGCCGCCGGTGGGCGCGGTCGCCACCAACAAGCTGCAATCCTCGCTCGGCACTTTCGGGGCGTGCGTCGCCTATGCGCGGGCGGGGCATATGGACCTCAAAAGCTATCGCTGGCCGGTGATCGCCGCTTTCACGGGATCGGTGGGCGGCGCGTGGCTGGTGCAGCGGGTCGATCCGTCGATCCTGGCGGGGCTGATGCCCGCGCTGCTGATCGCCATCGCGGCCTATTTCACCTTCTCGCCCAAGGTGAGCGAGATGGACCGGCACCAGCGGGTCGGCATGGGATTGCTGGGGCTGCTGATCGGGGGCATCGGATTTTACGACGGCTTTTTCGGGCCGGGCGCGGGAGCCTTCTACACCACCGTCTTCCTCGCGCTGGGTGGGCTCAGCCTCTTGCGGGCGACGGCGCAGACCAAGGCGGCGAATTTCGCGAGCAACCTTGCGGGCCTGCTGACGATGATGGCGGGCGGGCATGTGCTGTGGATCGCGGGGCTCGCCATGGCGGCCGCCAATATCGTGGGCGCGCAGATCGGGGCGCGGCTGGCGATGCGCTTTGGCAGCAGGCTGATCCGGCCGTTGCTGATCGTCATGTCGCTGGCGCTGACGGCGAAGATGCTGGTCGATCCGGCAAATCCGATCCATCTTTACCTGTTCGGCTGATTCAGAACCATGTCGGCAGTTGATCGCTGAAACCGAAATAGCCGATCTGCCATCCGTTCGCGGCGCGCATGAAGTCGAACTCCCAGCGCGTCACCATATCCTTATGCTGGGCCAGCCAATATTGGCGGACAATCATGGTCCCCTGGCTGTCCTCGGACACGCATTCCACGCCGGTCACGGCGCCGTACACCTTGAGCGCCGCCTGCATCTGGGCCAGCAGTTGCTCCTTCGCGCCCGCCCGGTTGTTCCACAAGGGAGACGTTTGCAGGATTCCGTCCAGCGCCGCTTCGGCCCGGTCGGCTTTCAGCTTTGCGAAGAAGCCGTCCACTTGCGCTCCCGCCTCGGCAGGAAGGCTGGAGCAGGCGGCGGCGTGGGCAGGCATAGGGGAAAGCGCCAGGAGCAGCGCCGCGCCTGATGACAAGAACCGAACCGACATTCCACATCCTCCCCTGTGACAGGGGGTGAGTGCCCCACATTCGCGGAACGGACAAGCGAAAGGCGACACGCCACTCTTGCGGGCCGAACGAATCGGCGCGAGAGGATCAGGCGATGACCGATCTGCCTATCGACGCCGTGCTACCCGACCTGCTGGCCGCCCTGCGGGCGGGGAGCAATGCCGTGCTGGTCGCACCGCCAGGCGCGGGCAAGACGACGGCGGTGGCCCCTGCCCTGCTGGACGAGCCGTGGTGCGAGGGACAGGTGCTGCTGCTCTCGCCGCGCAGGCTGGCGGCGCGGGCGGCGGCGGAGCGGATCGCAGAGCTGATGGGCGAGGATGTGGGCGGCACCGTGGGCTATGCGACGCGGATGGATAGCCGCCAGTCGGCCGGGACGTGCCTGCTGGTGCTGACCGAGGGCATTTTCGTGCGGCGGATTCAGGACGATCCGGAGCTGTCGGGCGTGTCGGCCGTGCTGTTCGACGAGGTGCATGAGCGGAGCCTCGACAGCGATTTCGGGCTGGCGCTGGCGCTGGACGCGCAGGGAGCCCTGCGACCCGATTTGCGGATCGTGCCGATGTCGGCGACCCTGGACGGGGGGCGCTTTGCCGCGCTGCTGAACGACGCGCCGGTGATCGAGAGCGAGGGGCGCATCCAGCCGCTGGAGTTGCGGCATGTCGGGCGCGCCACCGAAAAGCGGATCGAGGACGGGATGGCGGCGGCGATCCGGCTGGCGCTGGGCGAGGAAGCGGAGGGCGATGTGCTCGCCTTCCTCCCCGGCGTGGCGGAGATCGAGCGGACGGCGGAACGGCTGGAGGGCCTCAGCGTGGAAATCCACAAGCTGCACGGCAGCCTCGACCCGGCGGCGCAGCGCGCGGCGATCCGGCCTTCGCGCGCGGGCCGGCGCAAGGTGATCCTCGCCACCTCCATCGCGGAGACGAGCCTGACCATCGACGGCGTGCGGATCGTGGTGGATAGCGGGCTGGCGCGGCGGCCGCGCTATGACCGGGCGGCAGGCGTCACGCGGCTGGTGACGGAGCGGGCGAGTCAGGCGGCGGCGACCCAGCGCGCGGGCCGCGCGGCGCGGCAGCGGCCGGGCGTCGCCTATCGGCTGTGGGAAGCGGCGGCGACGGCGGGGATGCCGCCCTTCGACCCGCCGGAGATTTTGGAGAGCGATCTGTCGAGCCTGCTGCTCGATTGCGCTTTGTGGGGGGTGAACGATCCGGGGGCCTTGCGCTGGCTGGACGCGCCGCCCGCCGCCGCGGTGGCGGAAGCGCGGGGGCGGCTGACGGTGCTGGAGGCGCTGGACGGCGACGGGCGGATCACGGCGCATGGCAAGGCGCTGGCGCGGCTGCCGGTGGAACCGCGCATCGGGCATATGCTGGTGTGCGCGGGGGAGATGGGCCTGGCGGAGGTCGCCGCCGAGGTCGCCGTGCTGCTGGGCGAGCGGGGGATCGGCGGGCAGGACATCGACCTTACGCAGCGGCGGATGCGCTGGCGGCGCGAGAGCGGCAAGCGCGCGGATGCGGCGCGCGCGCTGGCGAAGCGGTGGGCGAAGCTGGCGTCCGGCGCGCCCTCGAACGCGGCGGGGGACCATGCGGTCGGCCTGTGCCTTGCGCTTGCCTTTCCCGACCGGGTGGCGAAGCGGCGGTCGGGCGACGGAGCCGACTGGGCGAGCGTGGGCGGGCGCGGATTCCGTCTCGATCCCCTGTCGTCGCTGGCGCGGGAGGAATGGCTGGCGGTCGGCGCGGTGCAGGGCAGCGCGGCGGGCGCGCGCATCCTGTCCGCCGCGCCGTTGAGCGAGAGCGACGTGCTGGCGCTGTTCGGCGGGCGGGTGGCGGAGCATCGGACGGTGCGCTTCCGCGCGGAGAATGGCGGAATCGAGGCGCTGCGCGAGCGGCGGCTGGGCGCGGTGCGGCTTTCCTCCGGCTCCGACGACCGGCCCGATCCGGAGGCGGTGACGGCGGCGCTGGTGGAGGGCGTGCGGCAGGGTGGCCTCAGCCTGCTGCCATGGTCGGAGGCGGCGCGGTCGTTGCGGATGCGGGCGGGGTTCGCGGGGGTGGAGGCTTTGTCGGACGCGGCGCTGCTGGAGACGCTGGACGATTGGCTGCCGCCGCTGCTGGCGGGGAAGCGGCGCTTGTCCGACATCGACAAGGGGCCGCTTTCGGGCGTGCTGGAAGGGCTGATCGGATGGGAGGGGAAGCAGCAGCTCGACCGGCTCGCCCCGCCCGCCTTCCGTTCGCCCGCCGGGAGCAGCCATGAGATCGACTATGCCGCCGAGGGCGGGCCGCGCGTCGAACTGCGGGTGCAGGCGCTGTTCGGGCTGGCCGAGCATCCGGTGGTGGGGAGCGGGCGCATTCCGCTGGTGCTGTCGCTGACCTCGCCCGCCGGGCGGCCGATCCAGACGACGCGCGACCTGCCGGGCTTCTGGGCGGGAAGCTGGAGCGCGGTCGCCAAGGAGATGCGCGGGCGCTATCCCCGGCATCCCTGGCCCGACGATCCGGCGGGCGCGTCGGCGACGCTGCGCACCAAGCGCGCCGATGCGCGGCGTGGCAAGCCCTGACCTGGATTGCGTCGCTTGCGAAACCGCCATCGTTGGACGGCGGGTTTGCAAGCCGCGCAATCGCCAAAGCCTTGACGAAAGGCCGCTCGCTGGTGCAACGCGGCTGCACGATTTCACGGAGTCTTTCGCGATGAGCGCGCGCATCTACCAGATCCAGAAGAACGCCCTGCAATCCGGCAAGGCGCTGACCCGTAAATGGGTGCTGGAATATGCCCCCGCCGAAGCGAAGAAGCCCGATCCGCTGACCGGATGGGCCGGTTCGGGCGACATGAAGCAGCAACTCAAGCTGACCTTCCCTTCCGAGGAAGCGGCGCGCGCCTATGCGGAGCGGGAAGGGGTCGCCTATACCGTCATTCCGACGGCACCCAAGGCTTTGAAAATTCAGGCTTACGCTGACAATTTCCGCTAAGGCGCGCCGCCCGGCGGGAATATTTTCGGGCCAGATGCTGCCCGATTGACGCCTTATTCCCTTGCCAAAGAGCGGGCCGGGGCGGCAATAGCCGTGGCTTCTCATGACGGATTGAAGAGATCAATGACGGATCGCCAGCAGATTTTCGACAGCATCGCCGCGCAGATCGCGCCTTTCAACAAGAAGGGCGTGGAGCTGACCGAAGCCACCACCTTCGCGGGCGATCTGGAATGGGACAGCCTGACCGTGATGGATTTCGTCGCCGCGATCGAGGACGAGTTCGACATCCTCATCACCATGAACATGCAGGCGGAAATCGAAACCGTCGGCCAGTTGGTCGACGCCGTCGCGAAGCTGAAAGCGGCCTGATTTCAGGTTGAGGGACATGACCATGACGCAAGCGCCCGCCACGCAGAATGCGCGCGACCTGTTTTCCAAGTTCGACCCCCTGATCGCGGAGCGCGAGGCGCTGCTGGCGACGGGCGTGCGCGACCCCTTCTCGATCGTGATGGACGAGGTGCTGTCCCCTACCCGCGCGATCATCAAGGGCAAGGAGACGATCCTGCTCGGCACCTATAACTATATGGGCATGACTTTCGACCCGGACGTGGTCGCGGCGGGCAAGAAGGCGCTGGACGAGTTCGGCGCGGGCACGACCGGCAGCCGCGTCCTCAACGGCACCTATCAGGGCCACAGGGAAGTCGAGGACGCGCTCAAGGAATTTTACGGCACATCGTCCGCCATGGTCTTTTCGACGGGCTATCAGGCCAATCTGGGCATGATCTCCACGCTGGCGGGCAAGGGCGATTATGTCGTGCTGGACGCGGACAGCCATGCGTCCATCTATGACGGCTGCTTCCTGGGCGACGCGGAAATCGTGCGGTTCCGCCACAACAGCGTCGAGGATCTGGACAAGAGGTTGGGCCGCCTGCCCGCCGACGCGCTGAAGCTGGTGGTGCTGGAGGGCGTCTATTCGATGCTGGGCGACATCGCGCCGCTGCCCGACATGGTGGCCGCCGTGCGCAAGCATCCCAACTGCATGATCCTGGTCGACGAAGCGCATGGCATGGGCTTTTTCGGCCCCAATGGCCGCGGCGTCTATGAGGAGCAGGGCGTCGAGAAGGACGTGGATTTCGTCGTCGGCACCTTTTCCAAGTCGGTCGGCACGGTGGGTGGCTTCTGCGTGTCCAACCATCCCAAGTTCGAGGTGATGCGGCTGGTCTGCCGTCCCTATGTCTTCACCGCGTCACTGCCGCCCAGCGTGGTCGCCACCGCCGCCGCCAGCATCCGCAAGCTGATGCATGCGGGCGAGAAGCGCGCGCATCTGTGGAAGAACAGCCAGCGGCTGCACAAGGGGCTGACCGGTCTGGGCTTCACGCTGGGGACGAAGGAGCCGCAGTCGGCGATCATCGCCGTGATCCTCACCGACCAGACACAAGCGGTCGCCATGTGGCAGGCGCTGCTGGAACTGGGACTCTACGTCAACATGGCCCGCCCGCCCGCGACTCCGGCGGGCACCTTCCTGCTGCGCTGCTCGCTCTGCGCGGAGCATAGCGACGAGCAGGTGGAGCAGATCATCGCCATGTTCGAAACGGCGGGCAAGGCGACGGGCGCGATCGGTTAATCGCCTCCATCCGACAGAATCGCGACAAAGCGGGCTTTTGGCGCGACAAAATCGCAGGCGTTTATGCAACTTTTGATCGTTGCTGTTTCGCGTCCAACACCGTTTAGCTAGTGTAACGGCCCATGGCGCAAGGCGATTTCACGGAAAGCGAAGAGGAAGGCAGGGGGTGGCGGTCCCATCTGCGGCGCGCCTTCGCGCCCGTGCTGGCGATCCTCCTCATCGGGGCGCTGGGCGCGCTGCTGTACGGCGCGAGCAGCGCGTCGCGCGACCATAGCCAGGCGTTGGCGGAGCAGCAGAAAAGCTATGAAGTCATCACCCTCACCCGCACATTTCAGGCCACGACCGCGCGCGCGGAAGTGACGCTGGCGCGCTATGTCATCAGCATGGACCCGGATACGGGCCGGCTGTTCCAGGACCAGTGGCGAACCGCCGCCAGCCAGATCAAGTCGCTGACCTTCGCCACGCGGAATTCAGGCTGGCAGCATGACAATGTCCGGGAATTGCAGCAGGCCTTCGTCGAGCGCGGGAAGACGTTGAGCCAGATCGGCCTGCGGACCACCTACGATCAGAAGATGGGGGCGCTCGCGCAATTCCATAAGGCGGGCAAATCCGAGGACCTGGCCCGGCTCACGACCGCGCTCGACCATGTGATACAGGCGGAGAACAAGCGGCTGGCGGAACGCAGCCTGGCGGTCAGCCTGGCCGGGGATCGCAGCGCATGGGTCAGCCGCACCTATCGCCTGCTGGGGCTGGCCCTGCTGGTCAGCGTGTTGTGCGCGCTCTGGCTGGCCAATGCCGCCTATAGCGAGCGGCGCAATGCCCGCCGCCTCGCCGAAGCGGAAACCGACCGGGCCGACAGGCTGGAAGCGGCGGTCAGCGCGCGGACGGTCGAATTGTCGCAGGCCTATGAGCAATTGAAGAAGGAAACCGCCGAACGCGCGATCATCGAGGAAAATCTGCGCCAGATGCAGAAAATGGACGCCATCGGCCAGCTGACCGGCGGCATCGCCCATGATTTCAACAATATGCTGGCGGTCGTCGTCGGCGGGCTGGAACTGGCCAAGCGCAAGCTGCGGCTGAAGCCGGAGGAAGCATCCCGCCATCTTTCCAACGCGATGGAAGGCGCCCATCGCGCCGCCGCCCTGACGCGCCGGCTGCTGGCCTTTGCCCGGTCCGAGCCGCTGCTGCCGAACGCGCTGGACCCCGACCTCCTGCTGGCCGACATGCAGGAATTGATCGACCGCACCATCGGCGACCAGATCACCGTCGCCTTCCGTCATCATGCCCGGGGCTGGCGTATTTTCGTCGACCAGCAGCAGATGGAGAACGCCATCATCAACCTGTGCGTCAATGCGCGCGACGCCATGGACGGACGCGGCAAGCTGACCATCGAAACGGGCCAGGCGCAGCTGGGCGAGAATGAAGTCGGGGAATGCCCCGCGGGCGATTATGTGACGCTGGCCGTGACGGACGATGGGTGCGGCATGTCCCAGGACATATTGGCCCGCGTGTTCGAACCCTTCTTCACGACCAAGCCCGTGGGCAAGGGCACCGGGCTGGGGCTCAGCCAGATTTTCGGTTTCGTCCGGCAGAGCGAGGGCGAAATCCGCATCGAATCGGAGGAAGGCAAGGGCACCCGCGTGCAGATCCACCTGCCCCGCCGCATCGTCGCGGAGAGCCACACCCCCGGCATCGTGCAGGATGTGGAGCGGGAGCCCACGCTCCATCCGCCCACGCGGATATTGGTCGTGGAAGACGACCCGCGCGTGCTCAGTCAGAGCATGGCGGCCCTGGCGGAACTCGGCCATCTGCCGCTTGCCTGCGATTCGCCCACCAAGGCGGAGAAATTGCTGGCGACCAACCGCGACATCGGCCTCATCATGACGGACGTGCTGATGCCCGACATGACGGGGCCGGAACTGATCCGCTCCCTCCCCGATATCTACGCGCATCTGCCGGTGCTGTTCGTGACGGGATATGCCGGGGACACGACCGAGAGCGCCGATTTCGCAGGCTATGAGGTGCTCCGCAAACCCTATACGCTGGCGGCGCTGTCCATGGCGCTTTCCAACGCGCTCAACGGATCGCGCCACCGCGAAACAGTCGCGGCAGCAGAGTGAGCGCGCCGATCAGCGGCCAGCGGCGCTGCCACGGCCTGATCGCGATATTCGTGCCCGCGTGGCGATTGATCTTCCACGCCAGATAATCGATCCCGTCCGCATAGGTGAAGCTGGCCTTGGCGAGCCGGACGACCGACAGCCACTTCCCCCGCCGCTGCAACCGCCGCCAGCGATTCGCGGCGTCATCGGGCGACAGGATTTGCGGGGCTTCGCCCTGCGGCCCGCTCCCCTGCCGCCGCGCGATGTCGTCCAGAACGGCGCGGCCGAAGCGTTCATAGCGGTCCGGATCGACATCGACGATGGAGACGGAGCGCCCCTTCCGCTCCGCCCGCAGTTCGGCATCATAGGTGAAGGTGAAACCCGCCCTCCAGAGATCGAGAATGCCGGGAGACGATGAGGGCGGCATCATCGGCAAGGTGAGTTGCAGCAGGGTCGGCGCGGCCGAGGCGATGGCGTCGACCACATGCCGCCGGGCGCGATCGTCCGCCGCCCAGAGCAGCCGCGATGGCTGCGCGAAACGGGCCCAGACCGAAACATTGTCCGCCTGCGGTCCGCAGAGGCGGGTCAGATCCTCCTCCGACAGAACCGCATATTTCGCGAACAGCCCTTCATGTTCGAGGGGGAAGACATTGGGCGGAACCAGGCGATTCGCGGGCGCCAGCCACCGCCTGCCATAGGCGGCGCGATAATCGGACACGATCAGGTAGAAATCCAGCATCAACCCGTCGAGATTCTTCTCCCGCAGGCAGGAACCGTAGAAAAGCACCGCCCGGGCCGCATCGGGATAACGCGCGGCGATAATCCGCGCCATCGCCGACGTGAGCGGATCGGCGGGCATCGCCAATTCTTCGGACACCAGGAAATGCAGGCTGTCGGTCATCGACGCCTTCCTTAACGGTTGTCGAACCGCAAGGACAGACGCAGATTTCGGTCGGCCGGATCGTCCATCGTCCATGCCGTTTCGCGACGGCCGCCCCTGCCCCTGGGCCAGCGAGCGGCGGCCTTCCTTCAAGCCGCGACCCAAAGGACCGGAAAGCTATACTTCCCGGTCTTCAGACCAGATGCAGAATATCCAACCCGCAAATATGACCGCTGCGATCAAGACGCCTACCATCAGGCCGCCGATGAAGAAGAAGACTCCCGTCATATCGCCTTGCCCGCCTAGTTGAACCGGCTGTTTGCCGGCCCATCGCCCGCAGCCAGATCGTGCCCGACCGATCCCGCATCATGACGGCTTTTCATCACATCCAGGAAATCATCGTATCCGTCATCCCAGACCCACGTGGCGGAAACGTGCCGGTCAAGCGTCTTAAGAGGGGGCGTTGCGCCCGGCGATCTTGGGGAAGTGCCAGGGCATGAGGGAATCGAGGTCCTTGTTGCTATGACCGTTGGCAAGCTTGGTGAGGGTGGCGGTGAGCCAGGCGAGCGGATCGACGTCCGAGAGTTTGCACGTTTCGAGAAGGCTGGCGAGCACCGCCCAATTGTCTGCCCCGGCATCGCTGCCGGCGAACAACGAGTTGCGGCGCGACAGGGCAATCGGGCGGATGCTTCTTTCGACCGTGTTGGTATCGAGCTCGACGCGGCCGTCGAGCAGGCAATAGGTGAGCTGCTGCCAGTGGTTGAGCATATAGTTGATCGCTTCGGCCATCTTGCCCTTGGCGCTGAACCGGCCGAGGTTCTTCGAGAGATAGTCGCGCAGGTTATCGAACAGCGGCTTCAGTATCAGCTGCCGCCCTTCGAACCGCGCCTCGGGCGAGGTGTCCCTGAGCGTCGCCTCGATCTTGTAGATCGCCGAGAAGCGACGGAGCACCTCGTCGGCAACGGGCTCCTTTTCGCGGAAATCGTAGAACTTGCGCCGCGCGTGAAGCAGGCAGAATGCGAGGGTGACGCCATTGCGGCGCTTGATCTCATTGTAGCCGGCATAGCCGTCCACCTGGAGCACCCCGGCGAAGTCGCCGAGATGGTCGATCGGATGCATGCCGCCGCGGCCGGCGGCGTACATGTAGACGACGGCGGGCGGCGCGAGTCCGCCCCATGGCCGATCGTCGCGGGCATAGGCCCACAGCTGGCCGCTCTTGGTCTTGCCGGTCCCGGGCGCCAGCACGGGCATGCGCGTCTCGTCGGCGAACAGCTTCACCGAACTTCGCAGCTCGGCGAGCAGATGCTGCCTGAGCGGAGTCAGCCACCATCCGACGCGCCCGACCCAGTCGGCGAGCGTTGCCCGGTCGAGATCGATCCCCTGGCGGGCGTAGATCTGGGCTTGCCGGTAAAGCGGAAGGTGATCGGCGTAGCGCGCGACGATGACCTGGGCGACGAGCGCGTCGGTGGGCAGGCCCTGATCGACGATGAAGCTTGGCGCCGGCGCCTGGGTGACGCCGCCCTCGTCGCAGCCGCGGCAGCCATAGCGCGGACGGCGGGTGACCAGCACGCGGAAGATGGTGGGCACGACGTCGAGGCGCTCGGTGACGTCCTCGCCGATGACATGAAGATCGTTGCCGCAGCAGGCACACTGCTTGTCTTCGATGTCGACGACCTGCTCGATACGCTCGAGATGGGCGGGCAGCGCTCCACGGTTGTTGCGGCGGCGGCGCTTTGTCTCGCCGGTCGCGTCAGCCTGGTCGATCAGCGCTTCGAGCCCGGCCTCGGCGCGCGACAAGGCAGCTTCGAGCTCTTCGAGCACGAGCTGGTACTGGTCGGGATCGAGCCGCTCGGCGCTCTGGCCGAAACGGTGGCGCTTGAACTGGTCGAGAATGTCGTTGAGGCGCTTGACCTCATCGCGGGCGGCCGCGAGCGCGTCCTCCATCTCGGCGGCCTTCGCCTCGGCGATGACGGCGGCGTGTTCGGCCGCTTTCGCGGTGGCGAGCGCGATGATCTCGCGCGCCTCAGCTTGGGCCGCAGCGCGGGCGAGCGCCTCGTTCTCGGCGTTGATGCGAACGATCTGCTGGTCGCGTTCGGCCGCCTCGGCGGTCAGCTTCGCGATGGTCGCGAGCAGCGCAACTGGGTCTTTGCAGGAGGCCGTCAGCGGGTCCATGGCAGGCATCGAATCACATGCGTAACGACGCGTCCAGCGCAGTTGACTCGGCCTGTCGCGACTATCTCACGCATCAGCGAAACCCTCGATTTTAGGCGGATTTACGCGCCTTGGCGCGCGGTGCCGACGCCAGTCCATGCCCGAGGTGAGTGCTGCCATCTGCGCCGCCGTGATCGAAAAACTGCCATCGACCGCCGGCGGCCAGGCGAATCCTTCGGCGGCCTCGGCGCGCTTGGTCATCAGCCAGATGCCGGTGCCGTCGAACCACAGAATCTTCAGCCTGTCCTTCCTCTTGGAACGAAAAATATAGGCGACTCCGCGCCACGGATCCTGGCTCAACTCGTGCTGGACCTTGGCCACCAGCGTGTCGATGCCGCAGCGGAAATCGATCGGCTTGGTGTAGATCAGCACCTTGGCGTCGCTGCCCGGCCCGATCATCGCGCCCTCAGCAGCGCTGCGATTACCGAGGCGACCAGCGTCGAACTTGCGCCGTGGGCGACCATCACTGGCACGCCGCGCACTTCCATTGCGACCTGCACCACCGCGTCCGGCAGCAGCCGCGCGTTCGCGGCCTCCGGTTCGAGCAGCACCGCCGGCACCGATGTCGGCTCGATGACCGCCGGCAGGAACATCGCCCTGTCCTCGCGCGCCGCGTCCTCCGCCATCTCGCGCAACTCGCGGCGCCAGGCATATATCTGGGCCGGAAGGACATCGAAACACGCGGCCACCTCCGCCATGCTGCACGCCGGATCGAGCGACAGCTCCACCACCGCGCGCTTCTCTTCCAGCGTCCAGCGCCGTCGGCGCCCGTTCTCCACGCCGCCACTGCCGTCGATCTCTTGCTCCACAGTCACCCCGCCGAATCAAATTACGCGATATGCACGCGGGACACTCAAAGCTCATGGCCATCTACGCCACGTGGGTCTGGGATGACGGATACAAATCATCGACTATTGGCCGGTGTCTCACGATCTTCATCCCCCAACAATATCAACGGCATCCGGACAGCCCTGTCGAATGCCGCCCGCGTCAAACGGCGCCGACTGCCTTCAGCACGGACAGCCTGTCTTCGGAAAACTTGCCGAACATCTTTCGGGCCTGCGCCTCGATCTCCTTGCCATCGGCGATCTCCTTGCCGTCGATGACCAGCCTCTGTTCCTGCGCGACCAGCGTGTCCCTGACGAACGCCGGTGCGTCATCGTGAACCTGGTTGATGGCATGAAGGAAGAGTTGCTCGATCCGATTCACCGGCAGGGCGGAACCGATGAGGGGCGCGGCCAGATGCTGAATGTCACCCGAATATTGCGCGCGCTTGCAGATATGGGCATTCAGCCTGCGCGACGCGGCCGGCGTGGCGCTCTGGCTGGCCGGGATTTGCACGGAAGCCACGAAACCCTGACCCATCAGGATGAGCAAGGCTTCCCATATCTGCCCGCGGGACAGTTTCTTGCAGGCCGGCGTCGCTTCGATTTCCGCGACGCTGATCGGCTCGAGCCGCCTGCTGGCCAGGGCTTCGGTCAACGGACCGTAAATGTCCGCCCGCAAGGAGGCTTCCCCGGCGCCCGCGACGATCTTCGTGGGCGTATCGGCGGGATTGCCCAGCAGCATGAAATATTGCTGCCCGACAAGGTCCAATAGCTCATAGCGGGACATGACCCGCACGCCGCGCGCGAAGACATCGCGGCGGAACTGCTGATTGATGAAATAGTCCCGCGTGGTTTCGCGCAATTTGACATCGTCGATCTGCGCCAGAATCGGACGCGCCTTTTCCGGCGTGCTGATCATGGGAATATTGTCCCAAATATTGGCGGACGCGGCAAATCCCAGCTTCGCGCTTTCCAATATCTCCGCGACGGCGGAAAAGGGCATCGGATCCCAACAGGCGTTGAAATATTCATGCGCCACATAGTAGCGATCCTGCTTCTTGATCGCCTCCAGCCTGTGGGCAAGCGCGGGATTGGCCCCGAAATAGGCCGCGCCATTTTCAATGACCTTTTCGACAAATTCGATCGATTGATCGACCCGGGAAATCAAATCGCCCTTGGCCGCCGTTCTGGCATATTGCGTCATCAAATGGCGCAACGGGACAACCGACGACCACCCCGGCGTGACGTTATAGCTCATGTAGAGGATGCCGCCGGGCTTCAGCTTGCGATGCAGTATGTCCAGGATGGACTGGCGGCCTTCCGCGGAAATCCATGACCAGATGCCGTGCAGCGAGATGATGTCGAATTGCGGCAGGTCTTCCGCCGCCATCAGTTCTTCGAAAGCGTGGTCGAATATCCGGACCGGCTGCTCGCTGGCTTCCGCCAGTTCCCGCGCATGGGCGGCCTGCGCCGGATTGAAATCCGTCCCGAAAAACTGTCCCTCCGACGTCGCGGCATTGATGTTCAGCGACACGCCCTGTCCGAAGCCCAGCTCCAGATAATTGGGCCGTTCCCCTATCGAATGCTGAATCCCGCGCGACAGGAGCGCCAGTTTCAGCCGTTGCGGCGAAAGTTCGGGATAATAGCCGTAGAGATAATCCACTTCAGAAACATAGCCCGCATTCCACATAAGAATTCTTCCGCCGATTGAATATCCCGCCAACAATGAAGGGCGCGCCGTAGCCGACGCGCCCTCCACCTTCGCGACCCTGTGGGGTATTAGAAGCCGAAGCTGATGCCGGCGCGAACCTGGCCCGAGGAGTTGCGGCCGCCAAAGCCCAACCCGCCCGACAGGAACAGTCCGACGCGCTTGTTGACCGTGGCATCGATGCCCAGTTCAACCAGGCCGAAGCCGCTCGGATCAACACCACGCAGCTGGAACGCATCCCCGCCGCCCAGATACTGGACCGTGCGACGGTTACCGACATTCCCCTGGAAGGTGTATTGCAGCTTACCGTAGGGACGGAAGGCAACCTTTTCAGGATCGCCCATCAGAGCGCCCGCCTTCACACCCAGGACCGGGTTGAAGACAGTCTTCGATGCGCCCTTGACGTTCAGGCCGATGCCCGCGCCGCCTTCTTCGGTGAAGCCGTTCATCGACCAGTGGCGAGCCGCCAGCTTACCGAACGGAGTGACGACCAGATTGCCGCCAGCCTGCATGTCATAGCCCAGTTCCAGAGCGGCATCCCACTGCTTGCCCTTGAAATCGCCTTCGATGGTGCGGGCGAGGATCGTCAGATCACGCTCGACCTCGAACTTGGAGAAACCGTAGGCGAAGCTGAGGTTGCCGTAGAAGGGACCGAAGCCCTGGGTCGCATAGGCACCGATGGTGTAGGTCCGTACCTGAGCGCTTTCCGGCGTGCCGCGAGCGTTCACATCATGCTGGCCGTAACCGAAGCCGATGCCGATCGCGCCATTGTCCTGATAGGCCACGTCGATGCCGAAGGCGCCGCCATAGCTGTCCGTCTTGATCTTCGACGCACCGGACTTGGTGCCGCCCGCCTTGGCGAAGCTGGCCGACGGATCGAACCACAGCTGGGTGCCGAGCGCTTCACCATAGCCGCGACGCTGGGTCAGACGGTTGAGCGAGCTGTTGAACACCGAGTTCTGGTCCACCGAAGCCAGCGAGCCGTAGATCTCAGCCGAGGAAAGCTCGTTGAAGACCTGGGCCGCCTGGGCGGTGTTCAGACGCCAGTCCAGAGCCGACGCGATGTTGGCGATGTCCTGCGCATTGGCGATGTCCTTCACCGAGGCGAAGTTGTCGGTCTTGATCGCAGTGATGACATCGGCCAGCGCGCTGTCCAGACCCACCGCGGCCGAAGCGGCGTTGGGGTTGGTCGCACCCGTGGCATAGCTGAGGCGGTTCACGCCGAGCGACACGGTCTTGGCCGTGGCGTTGTGCGTCAGGCCGAACTTCACGAAGTTCGAGCTGAGCGTGGAGTCCACCGTCGCCGTCACAGCACCCGTCCCCGTGTAGGTGAAGAGCGTGTAACCATCGCCGTTCGAATAGAGGCTGTCCTTCGAAACGGAGACCGCCACCTTGCCGGCCAGGTTCAGGTTCCCATCGACCGTCACCGACGAAGGCGTGGACTGCGTGCCCGTGCTTCCGGCAGTGAAGTAGTTGATGGTGACGCCGCCCGTGATCGGACCCAGGATTTCCGGGGCCGAACCCGACTGCTGGATGTAGGCGTTATTGCGGATCAGCGAGGGGTTGATGCCCACGACCGTCGTGCCGGTGGCGCTCTGGTTATAGTTGCCCTGCTGATAGATGGTGACGCCGTCGATGATTTGCCGCGTCGGATTGGTGATGTTGTTGCCGATCGACTGGCTCGGAGCGACCGTCACGCGGCGACCCAGCACGAGGGTGGCATCGTTGTTGATGTTGCCCTTGATGCCGAACACGTCGTCATCGTTGTTCTGGCCCAGCTGAACTTCACCCGCCTTGACGTTGAAGTTGCCCACATCCAGCGTCCATACCGCCGGATTGCCGCTCGCCGCCGGAACATAGTCGGCGCCGGTGATGACGAACGTGCCAGCACCTTCCTTGTTCAGCGTCTCGACGCCGCGCACCCGAACCGCATTCGTCCAGCTGAGCGCCTTCGCATCGTCCGGAAGCACCGGAACGGAAGCACCCGATCCCGTCGTGTCCCGACCCAGGAAACCGCTGTCGTTCAGGTTGACCGTGGTCTTGGTCAGGAACGCGCCGCTGTCATCCTGCTGCGCGGTGATGTCGCCCAGCGTGATTGAGCCCTTGTTCAGGTTGATGGTGGCTTCGATGTTGGCGGTCTTGACCGCCTTCTGACCATTGTTGACGCTGAGGTCGAACGTGGCCGGATCGATATCGTCCTGGGTCATGTTCAGGCCAGAGGGCAACGACGAGAGCTGATTTTGAAGCTGATAATAGACTTCACTCTGCGTCGTGACAGCGCCGTCCACGAAGAACCCGCCGGAAACGCCGTTCTGGTTCACCGTGTACTTCTGCGAAGCCAGCACCGGATCGACCGTGACGGTCGTGGTGGTCAGCGTCGCATCGAGCGTGGCAGTGCCGCTGAAAGCGGATTCGCCAAGATAGGTGTTGCCGTTCAGGATGCCGTTGTTGGTCACCGAACCCGTCGCGCCGACGACTTCCGCACCGCCGAGGATCAGGCCCGTGTTGGCGAGGCTGGCATCGCCGCCGACCGGCGTGACTTCGAACTCCCCGGTCAGATGACGCTGGACGGGATAGCCCTGCTTGTCGTCCGTCACCTTGGCCGTGAGATTGCCGCTCAGCGAATAGACGCCGACGCCGTTTTCGATCACCCCGCTGTTGGTCACCGAAGCGGATTCCTGACCGGATGCGCTGACGCCGCCATGGACGGTGCCGTCATTGGCTACCGCGGCCTTGCCGCCCAGAGCGGTTTCGGACAGGTCCATCTCATATTTGTCGACCGTGGTGCTACCCGAAGCATAGGTGGTCACCACCTTGCTCGTCTCGCTTTCGCCAAAGCTGCCAGCGGAGACATAGCCATCGATTTCATTGCCGGCCTTGATCGTGACCGTGGCGCCGCCAAGGCCAAAGGCCTCAACATAACCGCCGACGCTGGGCACGCCCTTGCCCTGAAGAGCCGCCGCCGTGTCGACCACGATGGTCGCCGCGCCGCCCACATCGGTGGAGGCCTGTTCCAGCGTGCCGCTGGTTGGCGTCCAGGTAGCGCCGCCGTCCGTCGTGACGGAATTCACGGTCACCTTGGAAGTGCCGACGGAACCGCCGCCCGTGTGGGCCGTCAAATTCTGCCCGACGGTGCCCGTCACGGTCGCGGTGGCGTTGCCCTGCAACGCGCCGACATCCGCGCTGCCGTCGATCCGGCCGGCATTGTTCAGCGTGGCGTTGCCATCCAGGGCAGAGGCTGCGTACGTCGTCTCGATGACGACCGTCCGCGTTCCCTCGTTGGTGACATTGTTCACGGAGCTGTTGCCCGTGCCCGACTGTGCAGAATCGGTGCTGCCGGCGTCGATGTTGACGTTGCCGCCCACCGACGACTTGGAGTCGATCACGACCGAAGCCGAGTTCGCCCCGTTGGAGTCCACGCTCCCCAGCACCTTGCCCGCGTTCTTCACGGCCACCGAATCATCGCCGCCCGTAATGGTAACCTTATATTCGGAGGTTTCAGCGGTGTCCGTCGATTCCAAAGCCTTGGTGCTGTAGTTTTCCGTGACGATCTTGCTGGACCCGGACTTCTGACTGCCTGCATAGCTGCTCGAATTGACCGTTCCGTTCACGGTGCCGGCATCGACCGTAACGACGCTCGCCGTCGCGCCTTCCGAGTCAACATCGCCAGTGACAAGGCTTCCCTTCCCGGTGACGTCGACCTTGCTGGTGCCCGCTGTCGAAACCTTTGTATCGCTGTCGGCCTTGGTATTGACGACCGTGCCAGCGGTGGCAGGCGCAAGCGGCGTGCCCACGATGAGCGTCGAGACCTGCGTCTCATCATTGGAACCGGCCTTCGACGACAGGTTGCCGTAGACCTTGCCGGTCACGCTCGCCGTGCTGTCCTTGTCCGCGACCCGCGTGATGTGGCCCGAACCGCCCACGAAGTTCAGCGGACCGTTGACGCCGGCATAGGTGCCTTCGACCGAACCGCCAGCCGCGCTGCTCACGGTCGTCGTGGTCGTGCCGGCCTTGTCCGTTGTCACCACGGGAGCCGCGACGCTCGAGCTTTCCAGATAGGTCGCGCCGATGACCGCGCCTTCGTTGACGAACTTCACATCGCCCGTATTCGAGGAAGCGTCGACATAATCACCGATCTGGCCTGACTTGGCATTGGTGATCGACACCGCGCCATCGGTATGCACGTCGATATAATCATCGACCTTCGCCTTGGCGGCATTGACGATCGTGACAGCGCCAAAAGCGCCGCGTACATCCACATATCCGCCAACGGTCGCTTCATTGGTGATCGAAACCGCGCCACCGAAATCGTCGACATTGACGTTGTTGGTCACATCGCCCTTGTTGACGGCGGTGAAGGTGTTACCGACTGCCGCCGCGCCCACGCCGCTAAAATTCAGACCGCCGACCTTGCCGCCGGCGTTGTTGTTGACGATGATGGCGCCGTCGCCTTCACCTGCCGCATAGCCGCCGCCGACAAAGTCGAAACCGATATCGCCACCGCCCGTCACTTCACCGTCGATATTGACCGTCAGGGCGGGATTGGCAGGCGTCGTGATCGCGGTAACGATCGCCGCGTTGACATTCGCGTCCGTGTCGCCCGCAGTCGGCACATTGACAACGGCAGGCGCCGCCCAAGCCGCACCGGCATTCACAAGCAGCGCCGCCGGGATGGAGGCTGAAACCAGCAGCATCCGGTTCAACTTAGCACTATTTCTCATTCACTTTCCCCTAATTCGGACTTGCGAAACCTGGACAACGGCTCGCGCAGAAATGCGGCAGGATACCTTCCGGCAGCGCTGCTTCCCGGCGAATAAAGCCGCGGACAAGTCTGGAGACAGGATGTCTCCCCCCTTCTCAGCCCCTTCATCCCGGGACGCACATCCGACGCACGTCACCGCAATCTGCGCAAATCAGGTATTACCTATCGCACTGTTTCGCAGATCATTTTTTGATTATTGCGCACATGTCGACCCAAATTGCGGCCGAAAAATAATAATTTTCGCTGTTTTTCAGCATATTATGCCGCATATTTGGTGCGCAAACGCACATGTCCGATAAGTGAACCGGCTCGATTTGCGTATTGGATCGTTAACACACATATTCTCCCCCAAAAAAGGGGTACGGCGGACGCATTTTCGTGCCGTTGAAAGAGAAAATCTGGGCGCATCCAACATTATGTTCGATTATGAATCGGACGGCGCGACCCTGCTGTTTCCGGAGGAGAGCAGCCTGCCGCTTTCGAAGGAGCTGGAGCTTTGGCAAGGCGATTTTTCCCGCCCCGCCGCCTTCATGCCGATCCCTTTCGGTCAGGGGAACGCGGAACGCTATTTCGCCATCTACATCCCCAGCGAAGCGATGGAACCGCGTTTCCGCGCGGGCGAACGGGTCATCATGGACCGAATCAAGCCCGCTTCGCTGGACACGGACGTGCTGGTCCAGTTGCGGGGAGACGAAGGCGAAATGCTATGGACGGTCGGCAGGTTGCGCATGCGCGACCGCAACCTGATCGGCCTGACGCAATATCGGGACGGCATCACCGTTTCGATCCACCGGAGCATGATCGCGCATATCTTCCCGATCATCGCCATGCTGGACGACGACGGCATATAGGCTCCGTCCGGCCGCCGTCCATGTGAGGCCGGAACCGCGTTTCCGCAGCGCCGGCCTCCGCTTCATTCCGCGGCCTGGGGTAGTTCCGCTTCGCTCCACACCAGCACCGGCTTGCGGGCGGCGAGCGTTTCGTCGAGGCGGCGGCGGGGCGCATGATAGGGCGCGCCCTTCAATGCCTCATCCCCCGCTTTCGCCCGTTCGGCCAGGCTGCGCAGCGCCATGATGAACTGGTCGAGCGCCGCCTTGCTTTCCGTCTCGGTCGGCTCGATCAGCATCGCGCCATGGACGACCAGCGGGAAGTACATGGTCATCGGGTGGAAGCCTTCGTCGATCAGCCCCTTGGCGATGTCGAGCGTGGTGAAGCCTTCGGCAAGGCCCTTGTCGCTGAACAGCGCCTCATGCATGCAGGGGCCGCTGCCGCCGAAAGGCGCGTCGAGCACATCCTCCAGACTGCGCAGGATATAGTTGGCGTTGAGCACGGCATCCCCGCTTGCCTGGCGCAAGCCGTCCGCGCCGTGGCTCAGAATATAGGCCAGCGCGCGGGTGAACATGCCCATCTGGCCGTGGAAGGCGCTCATGCGGCCGAAGCTTCGCGGCATTTCCTCGCCGACATTATCCTCCTCGATGAGGTGGATGGTGCCGTCCGCCATGCGCGCGGTGTAGGGGAGCGGCCCGAAGGGTGCGAGCGCTTCGGACAGCACCACCGGACCGGAGCCGGGACCGCCGCCGCCATGAGGGGTCGAGAAGGTCTTGTGCAGGTTGATGTGCATGGCATCGACGCCGAGGTCGCCGGGGCGGACCCGCCCGACGATGGCATTGAAGTTCGCCCCGTCGCAATAGACGAAGGCTCCGGCGGCATGGACCGCGTCCGAGATCGTCTTCATGTCGCGCTCGAACAGGCCGCAGGTGTTGGGGTTGGTGATCATCACCGCCGCCACGTCAGGCCCCAGCCGCGCCTTGAGCGCCGCCAAATCGACGCGCCCATCGGGGGTCGCCGGAATGTCCTCCACCTTGTAGCCGCAGAACGCGGCCGTCGCGGGATTGGTGCCGTGCGCGCTCTCGGGCACCAGCACGACCTGCCGGGCGTCGCCGCGCGCCTCAAGCGCCGCGCGGATGCAGAGCAGGCCGCAAAGTTCGCCATGCGCGCCCGCCTTGGGCGTCATCGCGACGCCATACATGCCCGTCAGGTCGATCAGCCAGAAGGCGAGTTGGTTGATGACCGCCAGCGCGCCCTGGACGGTCGATTGCGGCTGCAAGGGATGAATGTCGGCAAAGCCGGGCATCCGCGCGACTTTTTCGTTGAGGCGCGGGTTATGCTTCATCGTGCAGCTGCCGAGCGGGAACAGGCCAAGGTCGATGGCGTAGTTCTGGCGGCTCAGGCGCGTATAGTGGCGCACGGTTTCCTGTTCGGACAGGCCCGGCAGGCCGATGGCGTCCTGGCGCGCGAGGTGGCCGAGGCGGCTCGCGACCTTCGGCGCCTCCGCGAAATCGACGCCGGTGGTGTCGGGCGACCCGATCTCGAAGATCAGCGGCTCTTCCAGCATCAGGGCGCGGTTGCCCGTGGCGGTCGCGGGAGCCATATGGCCCTGCGCGGCGGCCTGCGGCGCGGTGGGGCGGCCTTCCTTGAGCATGGTCATGCCAGTTCCTCCTCCAGCGCCTTGGCGAATGTTTCGATGTCCTGCGCCGTCACCGTTTCGGTGACCGCGACGACAAGGCCTTTGGCGATTTCCGGCGCGCCCGGGAACAGGCGGCCCAGCGATACGCCGCCCAGCACGCCCCTGTCGGCAAGGTTGCGGACGACTGCGCGGGCGTCCCTGGAAAGGATCAGCGTGAATTCGTTGAAGAAGGCGTCGTTGAGCAATGCGACGCCCGGCACCTGCGCCAGGCGATCCGCCGCCTGCGCGGCAAGGCCATGGTTGAGCGCCGCGAGGTCACGCAGTCCCTTTTCGCCCAGCAGCGTCATGTGGATGCTGAACGCCAGCGCGCACAGGCCGGAATTGGTGCAGATGTTGGAGGTCGCCTTTTCCCGGCGGATATGCTGTTCGCGGGTGGAGAGGGTCAGCACGAAGCCACGCTGGCCCGCCGCGTCCACCGTCTCGCCGCACAGGCGTCCGGGCATCTGGCGGACATATTTCTGCTTGCAGCCGAAAAGGCCCAGATAGGGGCCGCCAAATTGCAGGCCGACGCCGATCGACTGCCCCTCGCCCACCACGATGTCCGCGCCCATATGGCCGGGCGCGGCAATGGCTCCCAGCGCGACCGGCTCGGTCACGACCGCGACCAGCAAAGCGCCCGCTTCATGCGCGGCGTCAGCCAGCGGGGCCAGGTCGGCGATGCGGCCGAGGATGTCGGGATATTGGACGACGACGCAGTTCGTATCCTGGTCGATGGCGGCGATCAGGGCGTCGATGTCCATCGCGGCGTCGAGCTTCGGCGCATCGTGGACCAGCAGGTCGCCGGTGAACTTCGCCATCGTCTGCGCGACCGAGACATAATGCGGATGCAGGCCCGAGGAGAGCAGCGCCTTGCCGCGCTTGGTGATGCGGCGGGCCATGCCGATCGCTTCCCAGCAGGCGGTCGAGCCGTCATACATGGAGGCGTTGGCGACGTCGCAGCCCAGGAGGCGGGCGACCTGCGTCTGGAATTCGAACAGCACCTGAAGCGTGCCCTGCGCGATTTCCGGCTGATAGGGCGTGTAGGCGGTCAGGAACTCGCCGCGCTGGATCAGGTGGTCGACGCTGGCGGGGACATGGTGGCGGTATGCGCCCGCGCCCAGGAAAAAGGGCGCTTCCCCCGCCGACAGATTCTGCCGCGCCAGCTTCGCCATATGGCGTTCGACCGCCAGTTCGCCGGCATGGTCGGGCAGGCCCGGAATCGTGCCGCTCAGGCGGGCCTCGGCGGGCACGTCGACGAACAGATCGTCCACGCTGGCCGCGCCGATGACGGAGAGCATCTCCCGCCGGTCGCTGTCGGTGAGGGGTAGGTAGCGCATCGTCCAATTCTCCCCCCTCCCCCTTGCATGGGGAGGGGCCATGTTGCTCACAGGCTCGCGACGAACTTCTTGTAGGCCGCTTCGTTCATCAGGCCGTCCAGCTCGCCGGCATCGGCGACGCGCAGCTTGAAGAACCATCCGTCCTCTTCCGGGTCGCTGTTGACGAGCGCGGGCTCATCCTCCAGCGCGCCGTTGGTTTCCACGACCTCGCCGGACAGCGGCGCGTAGACATCGGAAGCGGCCTTCACCGATTCCACGACGGCCGCATCGTCGCCCTTTCCAAAGGTCGTGCCTTCGGCGGGCAGTTCGACGAACACGATGTCGCCCAACTGTTCCTGCGCATAGTCCGTGATGCCGACCGTGGCGATTTCGCCTTCGACATCGATCCATTCATGCTCGTCGGTAAAATAGCGGCTCATGATTCAACTCCCCACGAAAATTCAGGCCGGTTTCCGGCGGCGGTAACGGTGCGGCACGAACGGCATCGGCGCAACGGCCGCGGCGATGCGCTTGCCCCTGACTTCGATCTCCAGCGCCGTGCCGGGCGCGCTGTGCGGCAGGCTGACCCAGCCCATCGCGATGGGCGCGCCGACGGTCGGCGCAAAGCCGCCGGAGGTGACTTCGCCCACCATCACGTCGCCCGCATAGACGGGCGCGCCTTCCCGCGCGGGGAGGCGGCCGTCGATCCGGAAACCCACGCGCTTGCTGCCGGGGCCGTCGGCCAGTTCCTTCAGCACGCGGGCATGGCCGAAAAAGCCGCCTTCCTCGCGGCGGCGCTTCTGGATCGCGAAGCCCAGATCGGCCCCGATCGCGCTGACGCGCGGGTCGAGGTCGTGCCCGTAAAGCGGCAGCCCCGCCTCCAGCCGCAGCGAATCGCGCGCGCCAAGGCCGATGGGCTTGACCTGCGGTAGGGCGACCAGCGCATCGGCCAGCAGCTTCGCATGTTCGGCGGGAAGGCTGATCTCGAAACCGTCCTCACCGGTATAGCCCGACCGGCTGATCCACAGCGGCACGCCGCGCCATGCGAAAGGGCCGGACTGCATGAAATAGAGGTCCGCCGTCTCCGGGACGAGGGATGCGAGCGCCTCGCCCGCCTCCGGCCCCTGCAAGGCCAGCAGGGCCTGCTCGTCCATATGGTTCATGGTGACTTCGTCGGGCAGATGCTCGATCATCCAGCCGATATCGTCATATTTGGTCGCGCCGTTGACGACCATGTAGATGTCCGCGCCATCGAAGGCGCCGCCGCCCAGCCGCGTCACCATCAGGTCGTCGAGGATGCCGCCTTCCTCGTCCAGCAGCATCGAATAGCGCTGGCGGAAGGGTTTCAGCCCCTTGATGTCGCTGGGCAGCAGCTGCTCCAGCGCGTCGTCCACGCCCTCGCCGGAAAAGCCGAGCTGGCCCATGTGGCTGACATCGAACAGGCCCGCATGTTCGCGCACCCATGCATGTTCGGCCATGATGCCTTCATACTGGATCGGCATGTGATAGCCCGCGAAGACCACCATGCGGGCGCCCTGCGCGCGGTGCCAGGCGTCGAGCGGCAATTCGCCGGGCGGCAGTTCCTCTTCGAGGGTGGCGATATCGTCCTTGCCGGTCATGGGGCGGCCTTTCCGTGATGGAGTTCTGGCGACAGGCGCAAAAGAGACTCAGGCCCCCAGCGCGCTTGCCACCCCCTCTGTCACGGAACCTGAGAGCTTTGACCACAGGTCTTTCGACCGGATGGCTTACCCCTTCGGTGGGACAGGCGCCTGCCTGTCCGCTTTCCAGAGTGCCTGCCCATGATGCGGTCCTTTAAGCCTGAGAGATTCCGGGGCGGTTGCTCCTTCGGCGACGGCGTCTGGCCTCAAAGGCCCGCCATGCTCTCCCGCATCATGCCCTGCGCCGAATCCTCGGCACCGGAGACGAGACCCGCATGGCGCAAATGGATGGGCGCCGTCAATCGCCCTTTGGAGACGGTTCAGGTAAAAACGGTCTCGCCATATATTTCCGCATGCCGCTTTTCGGCGTAGCGATCCGTCATGCCCGCGATGAAATCGGCGATGTGGCGGCTGCGCTGCGGTTCATCCAGCGCGCAATCGTCCCGCCATTCGGAAGGCATCAGGCCGGGCCGGTCATGATAGGCGCGGAACAGGTCGGTGACGATCACCCGCGCCCGCTCGGCGGCGGCAAGCTGTTCGGGATGGTGGTAGAGCGCGGCATACATGAAGCGCTTGAGTTCCCGCTCCTGCGCGGCGAGTTCGGGGGAGAAGCCGACCAGCGCCTGTCCGGCTTGCCGCACATCCTCCACCGTCCCGACGCCCGACGCCGCGATATTGGCGCGGGTCGCGGCGATCAGGTCGTTCGCCATCACGCCGATCTGCTCGCGCACCAGTTCGCGCAGCAGCCTGTCCTCCGGCACATCGGGATAGCGGGCGCGCACCCTGTCCCAGCAACTCTTGACCAGCGGCACCGTCAGCAACTGGTCCAGCGTCAGCAGCCCCGCGCGCAATCCGTCGTCGATATCGTGATTGTCATAGGCGATGTCGTCCGAAATCGCCGCGAGCTGCGCCTCCAGCGAGGCATGGCTGGCAAGATCGAGCGGGAAGAGCGCGTCGACTTCCCGCATGGCCCAGCCCGGACGGTCGACGGGACCGTTATGCTTGGCCAGCCCCTCCAGCATTTCCCAACTGAGATTGAGGCCCCGGAACAGCGGATAGGGGCTTTCCAGCAGCATCAGCGTGCGCAGCGTATGGGCGTTGTGGTCGAAGCCGCCCTGATCCTCCAGCGCCGCTTCCAGCGCGTCCTCGCCCGCATGGCCGAAGGGCGGGTGGCCGATGTCATGGGCCAGGCACAGCGCCTCGGTCAGATCCTCGTTCAGGCCCAGCGTGCGGGCGGTGGTGCGGCCGATCTGCGCGACTTCCAGGCTGTGGGTCAGGCGGACGCGGAAATGATCGCCGTCGGGCGATACGAACACCTGCGTCTTGTGGCGCAGGCGGCGGAAGGAGATGGAATGGATGATGCGGTCGCGGTCGCGCTGGAACATGTCGCGCGGGCCCCGCACTTCGCCGCCCGGCTCGGGATGGAACCGGCCCCGGCTCCGGCCGGGATGGGAGGCGTAGGAAGCAAGCGTCGTCATGGCCGCGCGCTTATTTGCCGCCGATCCGCTCGACCACCTCGCCCGCGCCGCTTTGCCAGGCGAAGGCATCCGCGCCCGCGCCCTTGAGCTTGGATTCCACCGCCCTGGCGCGCGTGAAGCTGGGAAAGGGGCCGATCAGCAGGCGATTGGTGCGGCCCCACGATGCCGTCCATCCATCCTGCGGCGCGACCTCCTCATATTTCTTGCGAAGGTTCCGCAAGGTGAAGGCCAGCGCCCCCTTGTCCGATCCGGTGCCGATCTGGACCCAGCTACGGGCGGGATTGTCGGCCAGCCGCTTCTTTTCGGCCGCTTCCTTCTTCGCCTTGGCGTCCGCTTCGGCCTTGGCCTTGGCGGCGGCGGCCTTCTTCGCCTTGTCCGCGGCGGCTTCGCGCTCGGCGCGGCGGGCGGCCTGCAAGGCGGCGACCTCGGCCAGATCGACCGGCGCGACGCTGGGCTTCATCTCCGATTCCGGCACGTCGATGGCGTGGATGATGTCCGCCAGCGTCCGCGTCGCGTGGGGATCGGGTCGTGGCGCTGGCGCGGCTGCGGCGGCTTGCGTGGCGGGAACGGCCATTTGAACCGTCGCGGCCGGCGCGCGCGCCGGCGGGGCGGATGGGCCGGGATGGGCCTGCTGCGCCGGAGCCGCCGCCGGGGCACGCGCGACCTGCGTGGATTCGAAGCCCGGCGCTGGCGGTCCCTGCACGCTGCCCGACGGAGAGGCTGGCGGCGGCGCGACTTCGGCCTGACGCACGGATGGCGGCGTAGCCTGCACCTGCCGAGGCTGAGGCTGAGGCGCGGGCTGCGCGGGAGCGACCATAGGACGGGAGGGAACGGGCTGCGGCTGCGGGGTCTGCTGCGGCCGGACCTGCTGTGTCTGGACCTGCTGTGTCTGGACCTGCTGTGTCTGGGCCTGCTGTGCCTGGGTCTGCGGCGCGGGCGGCTGTGACGCCGCGACGGCCGTCGAAGGGGGCGAGCGATACGGGTCCGCCATCGGCGCGGAGGGCGTCGGGGCGGGCGCGGGAGACGAAGCGGCCGGTGCGGGATTGGCCGTGGCCTGCGCCACTCTTGCCGCGCCGCGATCCGCGCCGCGCGACCGGCGGCCCTCCCGCGCGGCCGAAGGCGCCGGGGTGGCCGCAACGGGCGCGGCGGTTGCCGATGCGGCGGCGGAGGGCGGCGGCGCGGTCGGGGTCACCGCCGCGATGCGCGTGCCGACATTGGTCGGGAAATGCCCGAAATGCACCGCCGCCGCCTTCTGCGCGGCCGTCAGATAAGGCATTTTCTGCATATAGGGCGTGAGGGCGCTCGCCAGTTGCGCGGGCATGGTCTGCTCCGCAATCTTCTTCGCGTCCGCCTGCCTGTTGTTCATCGCCAGGATGAAGGCGCGATACCGCCATGCGGCGCGATCGCTCTTGTAGAGCAACGGCTGGAGCACCTTGTCCGATGCCTCGATCTGTCCCGATATGCCCAGCGACGCGGCATAGCGGCGGATCAGTTCCGGGTCGTCCGGCGCTTTCTGCAACGCGGCCTGATAATCCCGTTGCGCGCCCGCCTGGTCGCCGGTGAGATCGCGGGCCAGGGCGCGGTCGGACAGGAAACCGCTATCGGGGTAGCCCAGGCGCGCCGCCTGATCGAACTGGCGCAGCGCTTCGGCCGGGTTCTGCATCTTCAGCATCACGCGGCCCAGCCCGGCCTTGATTCGGCCGTTACTGGGCTGGACCGCTTCGGCCCGGGCGAAGAAGCCCGCCGCCGCGCGGGGATCGTCCAGTTCCAGCGCGGCTTCCCCCGCGCCGATCAAAGACATGACGTCGCGCGGATTGTCGGCAAGACGCGACAGGTGCGAATTGAGCTCGGCAGCGCCGGCAGGGCGGGTCAGTTGCGCCTGATCGGACTGGGCGTGGGCCGCTCCCGCCAGCAGGAGAGAGGCCAGAATCCATGGATGATATCGTGTCACACGGACCCCTTAGCGGATCGCGGCAGGAATGGGAAATTGCCCGTGGAAGAAAGCGCGCCGGATCGGTCCGGGGGATCGACGACGCGCGGAAGAAGGGCGCGGATCGCTCCGCGCCCTTCTTGTCTTATTGGTTGCTCTGGCGATTGAGGAAGCGGGGAATGTCCGCGCCCTTGCCATCGTCCGCGGCGGGCGCCTTGTCCGCGCCGCGCGTCAGGCCCGCCATCCGCTCGAACAGCGTCCCGCCCGTCGCCACGCGGGGAGCGGGCTGCGGCGGTTCCGGCGCAGCGGCGGGAGCCGCTTCCTCGGCGCTTTCCGCGCCCAGCAGCAGTTCGTCCTCGTCCGGATTCTCGTCCGAGAAAACGGCCGCCGGACGAAGCGGCGCGGGAGCGGAATCAGGCACGGCCTTATCCTCGACCGGCGGCGTCAGCGGCGCGGGCGCGGGTGCTGCGGGCACGTCCAGTTCCAGCGTTTCGGGCTCTTCTTCCGCGGCCGGCGCGGCGGTGGGCTGTGCCGGCGCGGCAGGCCTGGGCGCGCTCGACGGCACTGCCACGGACGGGCGGCTGGCGAAGCTGAACGGCTGGGTCAGGGGCGTGGCGCCCTGCGTGGCTTCGCTATCGATGCCGGTCGCCACGACCGACACGCGGATCTTGCCGTTGAGGCCGTCGTTGAACGCCGATCCCCAGATGATGTTCGCGTCCGGGTCCACCAGTTCGCGGATATGGTTGGCGGCTTCGTCCACTTCCATCAGGCGCATGTCGTCGCCACCGACGATGGACACGATGACGCCCTTCGCCCCGCGCATCGATACGCCGTCGAGCAGCGGGTTGGCGATCGCCTTTTCCGCCGCCTGGAGCGCGCGGCCGTCGCCTTCCGCTTCGCCGGTGCCCATCATCGCCTTGCCCATTTCCCCCATCACGGAGCGCACGTCCGCAAAGTCGAGGTTGATGAGGCCGGGCATGACCATCAGGTCGGTGATGCCGCGCACGCCCTGCTGCAACACCTCGTCCGCCATCTGGAAGGCTTCCTTGAAGGTGGTGTTGGGGTTCGCGATCAGGAACAGATTTTGGTTCGGGATGACGATCAGGGTATCGACATGCTTTTGCAGTTCCTCGATGCCCGATTCCGCCGATTTCATGCGGCGGTTGCCTTCGAAGGTGAAAGGCTTGGTCACCACCCCGACCGTGAGGATGCCCTTGTCGCGCGCCGCCTTGGCGATGACGGGGGCCGCGCCGGTGCCGGTGCCGCCGCCCATGCCCGCCGCGATGAAGCACATATGCGCGCCTTCCAGCGCCTGCTCGACCGACGTGATGGTTTCCTCAGCGGCCGCCTTGCCGATTTCGGGACGCGATCCCGCGCCCAGCCCTTCGGTGATCTGCGGGCCAAGCTGGATGCGCCGTTCCGCCGGAGAGGCGTTCAGCGCCTGCGCGTCGGTGTTGGCGACGATGAAATCCACGCCCTCGACACTGGCGGCGATCATGTTCGCGATGGCGTTGCCGCCCGCGCCGCCGACGCCGATCACCGCGATGCGTGGCTTCAACTCGTCCACATGCGGCGGGCTGATCTCAATGCTCATAAATTCTAGCTCCCTCCAGCTTCGGCGACGTGAAGCGAAACTGACCTGAAAGGTTAATGCAACAGAAATTCGCGTATTTCACCAGATAATTTCGTCCGATTCCCGATTCCATCAATAATTGGTCTTCATCGCCCGCATCATCCGCTGCCACCACTGGGGTGCGGTGAGACGATGCACGGTCTGCGGCGCGGGCGCCATCGCCCTTAGATCAACCGGGTTGGAAGCGCCGTAGAGCGCGAGCCCCGCCAAAGTCGCGAAGGCCGGGCCGCCATGCGCTTCGGGCAGGGCAGCGATGCCGCGCGGGCGGCCGATGCGGACGGCGCGGCCCAGCGCGCCCTGCGCATAATCGGCGATGCCCTTCATTTCCGCGCCACCGCCCGTCAGCACCACCTGCCGCCCGGTCGGCGTGTTGAAGCCCATGCCCGCGAGGGCGCTGTTGACCTCCACCATGATCTGGTTCAGCCGTTCGCAGATCACGCCCACCAGCGCGGCGCGGGTGATCTTGCCCCCTTCCGCATTGGGTCCGGCGTTCTGCCCCGGAATGGCGACATCGCCATGGGGCGTCGCGATCTCGATCATCTCGCGGAAGTCGCGGCGGTTCTGCATCGCCGATCCGTAGAAGCATTTGATCCGCTCGGCCTGGCTGCGGCGGATGCCGAAGGCCGAGGCAATGTCGTCGGTGATGTCCGAGGCGCCGATGGGGATGGAGTGCAGCCCCACCAGCATGCCCCCCGCATAGAGCGAGACATTGGTGACGCCCGCACCCAGTTCCACCAGCGCGACGCCCAGGTCGCGCTCTTCTTCGGAGAGGCAGGCAAAGCCCGTCGCGATGGGCGAGGCGACGATGGAATTGACGTTGAGATAGGCGCCCCGGACGCACAGGTCGAGATTGGCGAGCGGCGCGCCGTCGGCCAGCACGACATGGATGTCGACGCCGAGCAGGTCGGCATGCATTCCCAGCGGCTTCTTGACCGGCACCTTGCCGTTGATGGTGAAGCAGGTCGGCTGGGCATGGAGCACCACGCGGCCGTCCGGGTCGATCCCCTGCTGGCCGGTCGCGAGCAAATCGTCGATGTCGGCCTGCTCGACGCGATAGCCGCCCATGTCGCGCTCCACCGTCACCACGTCGCTGACGAGGCTGCCGCCGGAAAAGCTGACCCACACATCCTCGATATTGGTGCCCGCGACCCGTTCGGCCTGCTCCACGGTTTCGCGCACGGCGAGTTCGGTGCGCTCCATGTCGGCGATGAAGCCGCGCCGCACGCCCCGGCTTTCGCGCTGGCCCGTGCCCAATATGGTCAGTTCGCCCGTCTCGGTCCGCCCCGCGATCAGCGCGGACACCTTCCACGATCCGATGTCGATCGCGGTGACGAGCTTTTCGACCTTGGGCTGGGCCATGGCGCCTTATCCCTCCGCGTCCGGGGCGGGCTTGTCGGCCGGCACGTCCGGCTTGTCCTGCGCCAGGCCCTGGGGCAGGCGCAGGACGAAGCGGTCGGGATCGCGCATGTCGAACTTCACGATGCCCCGGCCCAGCAAGCGGTTCACCCCATCCATCCGCGCGAAATTGACGAGAGCGGAGGCGGAATCCTTGTCCCCTTCGGGCAGGGAAAGCGTCTCGCCCGACTGGAAACGCAGGTCCCAGCGGCGATTGCCCACCCATGTCGCGCCCGCCAGCATCGGCTTCAAGGCAGGCGCATTCTCCATCAGCTTGTTGAGGCCCGCCGTCTGGAGATTGGCGTTCGGTCCCACCACCAGCGGCAGGTCGGGCATCGCGCCGGGCGACACCGGCTGAAGCACCACGCCCGCCACGTCGATCAGTTGCAGGCGGCCCGCATTCTGCCACACCGCGACCGGCTCGCGCTCGACGATGTCGACCACGAGGGTATCGGGCAGGCGACGGGAAATGCGCGCATCCTTGACCCAGCCGAGCCCCAGCATCTCCTCGCGCACCCTGGGCAGGTCCAGCGAGAGCATGGAACGGTCCACCTGCCCCAGCGCGATATTGTAGACGGGCATTTCGTCCATGCGCTCGACGCCGCGCACCTCGACCTTCTCGACCTCGAAGCCCGCGCGGGCGGCGAGGTCCGCCGCGCCCTGCCGCGCCATGCCGGGCAGGCCGAACATGATGGCGACCCCGCCCGCCAGCGCCAGCGCGATGCCGACAATGGCCCAGCTCGCCATGCGCTGCACCGTCGCCTCGCTGATGGGCAGCGCCGCGATCAGGCGGTCGATGCGGGACGACCGCCGGGGCTGACGCCCACGTCCCTTCGATGTTGTCCGGGTGAGGCGCGCGGTGCCGCCGCGCCTTATCCGTGCCTCAGCCATGCGATGCCCCCATTTCCGGCCCCTCTTTCAGCGCATCCTCGACGATCCGTTCGACCAGTTCCGCATATTCGATGCCCAGCCTGGCCGCCTGTTCGGGCACGAGGCTGAGCGGCGTCATGCCCGGTTGCGTGTTGACTTCCAGCAGGAACAGTCCGTCGATACCCCGCGTGTCGTCCCAGCGGAAGTCGGAACGGGACGCCCCCTTGCAGCCCAGCAGCTTGTGGGCGCGGAGCGATATCGCCTTGCACGCCTGCGCGATGTCGTCGGGAATGTCGGCGGGACAGACATGCTCGGTCATGCCGTCGGTATATTTGGCGTCGAAGTCGTAGAAGCCGCTCTTGGGCTGCAATTCCGTGACCAGCAGCGCTTCCTCGCCCAGCACGGCGGTGGTGAGTTCCCGCCCGCGAATATAGGGTTCGGCCAGCAGCTCCTCGAAATGCAGCCAAGGCCCTTCGACATCGCGGCCGATGGGCGAGCCATAATTGCCGCCCTGCGTCACGATGGCGACGCCGACGGAACTGCCTTCATTGACCGGCTTCACCACATAGGGACGCGGCAGCGGGTCGCCCGCGAACAGGCTTTCGCTCTTCACCACCTGCCCGCCGGGCATGGGGATGCCGTGAGGGACCAGCGCCTGCTTGGTCAGTTGCTTGTCGATGGCGATGACCGACGTCGCGAGGCCCGAATGGGTGTAGGTGAGGCCCATCAGGTCCATCATCCCCTGCACCGTGCCATCCTCCCCCGGAACGCCATGGAGCGCATTGAAGACGACATCGGGCTTCGTTTCGGCCAAACGTAGCGCGACGTCGCGGTCCATGTCGATCCGCGTGACCCTGTGCCCGCGCGATTCCAGCGCCCTGGCGACACCCTCCCCGCTCGACAGCGAGACGGACCGCTCCGCCGACCAGCCGCCCATCAGGACGGCGACATGCCACGGACCCCGGCTCATTTGTGCAACCCCACGCGTTGTATTTCCCACTCCAGTTCGATGCCGCTCTTTTCCCGGACGCGGCGGCGGACTTCCTCGCCCAGCGCCTCTATGTCCGCGCTGGTGGCGTCGCCGAGGTTGAGGAGGAAGTTGGTGTGCTTCTCCGACACCTGCGCGCCGCCCAGTTTCAGGCCACGGCATCCGGCTTCATCGACCAGCGCCCATGCCTTGTGCCCGTCCGGATTCTTGAAGGTCGATCCGCCGGTCTTGCTGCGCAACGGCTGGCTTTCCTCGCGCGCGGCGGCGATGCGGTCCATCTCCGCCTGGATCGCCGCCGGTTCGCCGGGAATGCCGCGAAAGAGAGCGCTCACCACGACCGCGCCTTCGGGCAGCGTGCTGTGGCGATAGGTATAGCCCAGCGCATCGAGGGGCAGCGTGACGCGCTCGCCCGACCGCAGCACGACCTCGCACTCCACGAGAATGTCGCATGTCTCGCGGCCATAGGCGCCGCCGTTCATCCGCACGAAGCCGCCCACCGTGCCGGGGATCGAGCGCAGGAACTCCAGCCCCGCTATGCCCGCGTCGCGCGCGGTGGAGGACACGAGGATGCCCGACGCCCCGCCGCCGCAGCGCAAAGCGGTGGCGTCCACCGGCTCGACTGTCGCGAAGGGCTTGCCCAATCGCACGACCACGCCCGGAACGCCGCCATCGCGCACGATGAGGTTGGAGCCGAGGCCGAGCGCCATCACCGGAACGGCCGGGTCGAGAGCGCGGAGGAAAGCGGACAGATCGTCGGCATCCTTCGGCTCGAACAGCCATTGCGCCGCGCCGCCCGCCTTGAACCAGACGAGCGGAGCCAGCGGCGCATCGGCCTTGAGCGCGCCGCGCACGGAGGGAAGGGACGGAGCGAGCATCGTCAACCGCGCACGCCCCACAGGCGCAGCCATCCCGTCACGGCTTCCATGCCTGCCTCCGCCGGTCGCGCCGCCAACGCGGTCTCCACGTCCCGCGCCATCGCCGCCCCCATATCGCGCGCGGCTTCCACGCCTTGCCGGTGCATGTCGATCACGCGCTTGTGCATCTCAAACCCGATGGCGAACAGTTCGAGCATCAGGCGGCTTCCCTTGCAGAGACGGCCGATGCCAGGCCCGCCGCCCATTTGGTGATGTCGCCCGCGCCGAGGCAGATGATCATGTCGTCGGCCCGGCAATCCGCCGCGATCAGGCGGGCGAGGTCGTCCGGCCCTTCGATGGTGGAAACGGCGCGATGACCCCGGCGCTTCAATCCTTCGACCAGCGCGGCGCTGTCGACGCCCTCGATCGGCTGCTCTCCGGCGGGATAGACGGGCGCGGCATAGACGATGTCGGCATCATTGAACGCCTGCTGAAACTCATCCATCAGATCGCGCAGGCGGGTGAAGCGGTGCGGCTGGACCACGGCGATGACGCGGCCCTTCGCCCCTTCGCGCGCGGCGGCGAGCACGGCGCGGATTTCGACGGGATGATGGCCATAATCGTCGATGACGGTCGCGACGCCGATTTGCCCGTTTTTTTGGCCGGCCGGGATTTCCCCGACCTTGGTGAAGCGGCGCTTGACCCCGCCGAACTTGGCGAAGCCGGTGCGGATGATCGCGTCGTCGATCCCCATGTGCAGCGCCACGCCGATGGCGGCCATGGCGTTGAGGACATTGTGGCGGCCGGGCATCGGCATTTCGATTCCCTCGATCCGGCGGGCCGATCCGTCGCGTTCGCGGATCTGCACGTCGAAACGATTGCCGCCGGGGATGGGCTGCACATTCTCGCCGCGAATGTCGGCCTGCGCGGAAAAGCCGTAGGTGACGATGCGCCGGTCCTGCACGCGGGGCAGGATCGCCTGCACCTCCGGATGATCGAGGCAGACCATCGCCGCGCCGTAGAAGGGCACGTTCTCGACGAACTCGACGAAGGCGTCCTTCACCTTGTCGAAGCTGCCATAATGGTCGAGATGCTCCGGGTCGATATTGGTGACGACCGCGATCGTGCCGTCGAGGCGCAGGAAGCTGCCGTCGCTCTCGTCGGCCTCCACCACCATCCACTCGCTGTTGCCCAGCCGCGCGTTGGAACCGTAGCTGTTGATGATGCCGCCGTTGATGACGGTGGGATCGACGCCGCCCGCATCCAGCAGCGCCGCGACCATCGACGTGGTGGTCGTCTTGCCATGGGTGCCCGCGACGGCGACGGTGGACTTCAACCGCATCAGTTCCGCCAGCATCTCCGCGCGGCGGATGACGGGGACGCGGGTTTCCAGCGCCAGTTCGACTTCGGGATTGCCGCGCTTGATCGCGGTGGAGGTGACGACCACGGCGGCGTCGCCCAGATTTTCCGCCTTGTGGCCGATCATCACGGGGATGCCCTTCTGGCGCAGGCCCTCCACGACATAGCCTTCCGCCACGTCCGACCCCTGAACCTTGTAGCCCAGATTATGCATCACCTCGGCGATGCCGGACATGCCGATGCCGCCGATGCCGATGAAATGGATCGTGCCGATGTCGGTGCCGACACCCTTCATGCGGGAACTCCCTGGAGATTGAGGCTGGTCGGCGGCGGGCCGACGCGGACAGGATCGTTGACGATGGGCGCGGGACCGATGCTTTCCAGCAGGTCCGCCATGTCGCGGGCCGCGTCGGGACGGCCGCAGGCGCGGGCGCGCTTGGCGGCGTTCTGGAGCGCGCCCGGCTCCATCGCCATCTTCTGCATCTGCTTGGCGAGTTCGACGGCGGTGAAGCGCGCCTGCGGGATGGTGCGCGCGCCGCCCGCCTCGGTCATCTCGCGCGCATTGGCGGTCTGATGGTCGTCCATCGCGCTCGGCAGCGGGACGAGGATCGCCGGACGCCCCGCGCAGGTCAGCTCCGCCAGCGTCGAAGCACCCGCCCGCGCGATCACCAGATGCGACCAGCCCAGCTTTTCGGGCACATCGTTGAAATAGGTCGCAAGGTCCGCCGGAATTTCAAGGTCGGCGTAGAGCTTGCGGACCCGCTCGATATCCTCCGCCCGGCATTGCTGTGTCACTTGCAGGCGGCGGCGCAGGCTCAGCGGCAACATGCCCAGGCCATCGGGCACCACGCTGGAAAGGATCGTCGCGCCCTGGCTGCCGCCGATGACCAGCACGCGGAACACGCTTTCGTCGGTCAGCGCGGGAAATTCCTCTTCCCGCAGAGCCTTGATCTCTTCGCGCACCGGATTGCCGATCAGGTGCACCCTGTCAGCATATTTGTCCTTGAGCCGCTCCACCAGCGGATAGGCCGTCGCGATCGCATCGACCCGGCCCGCGAGCAGGCGGTTCACGCGGCCCAGCACCGCGTTCTGCTCATGGATGGCGGTGGGAATGCCGTCCGCCAGCGCGCCCAGCAGCGCGGGCATGGCCGGATAGCCGCCAAAGCCCACCACGGCGGTCGGCCGGAACGTCTCGTTCAAGCGGCGCGCCATCGCGCGGCCCGCCAGGATGGCCTTGAGCGCGCCGGGCCAGCTTTTCGGGTTGCTGGTCATGCGGCCCGCGGGCAGCACATGGACCTGCGCCTTGTCGAAGATGCCGGGGATCTTCGCGCCGCGCTCGTCCGTCACCAGCGCGACATGATGGCCGCGCGCCATCAGTTCCTCCGCGACGGCATGGGCGGGAATCATATGACCGCCCGTCCCGCCGGCGGCGAGGACGAAGTGTCGGGAAATGCTCATCGGCCACTCCATTTGACGACGGTGTGCCGGCCCATGAAGGGATTGCGCCTGGTGAAGGCGAGCAGCAGGCCGACCCCGATGCAAAGCGCCAGCATAGAGGAGCCGCCATAGCTGATAAAGGGCAGGGTCATGCCCTTGGACGGAAAAATCTGGGCATTGACGCCCATGTTGATGATCGCCTGCAATCCGAACTGCGTGGTCAGGCCCGCCGCCGCGAGGATGGTGAAACTATCCTCCTCGTCCAGCAGCTTGAGCAGCACCCGCACCACGATGGCGAGGTAGAGCACCGCAATGCCGATGCAGGCGAGCAGGCCGAACTCTTCCCCGATGACCGAAAAGATATAGTCGGTATGCGCTTCGGGCAGGCGGAACTTGTTCTGCCCGCCGCCCGGCCCCACGCCCATGAAGCCGCCATGGGTGATCGTGCGATAGGCAAGGGCGGTCTGATCCGGCCCCACCGAATGATCGACCCCTATGCCCAGGAAGTCGTTGATGCGCTGCCGCCCGTTCTCATAGAACATGTACATCGCGACGAGCCCGGCAAGGCCCGCGCCCGCCATCGCGCCGATGAAGCGCATCGGCACGCCCGACAGCAGCAGCAGGCAGCCCCAGCAGGCCGCGAAGATCACCGTCTGCCCGAAATCCGGCTGCCGCATCAGGATGAGCGCGACGAAGGCGGTGATGACGCCGGTCAGCGGAATCACGGGCAGGCTCTGGTCCTGCCCGCGCAGCGACAGCAGCCAAGCCATCGTCACCACATAGGCGGGCTTCAGGAATTCCGACGGCTGGAAACGGAAACCGGGCAGGTCGATCCACCGCTTCGCGCCGTTGACGGTCGATCCCAGCACCGGCACCAGCAGCAGCGCCAGCACGAAGATCGCGCACATCACCACGGCAAAGCGCCGCGCCTGCGTGCGGGGCAGCATGGAAATGACCAGCATGATCGGCAGCCCCAGCCCGACCCACATCAGCTGGCGATAGAAATAGAGGAGCGGGTTGACCGACACGGCGCTGGTCGAACGGTCGATCGCCGCGACGGGCGAAGCGGCCGCCACCGCCACCAGTCCGATCGCCATCAGCGCGACGATCAGCGACAGGAGAACGCGGTCGATTTCCCAGAACCAGATGGCGAGCGCGGTGCGTTCGCGCGGCACGGTGCGGGACTTGAAGCCCTTCACCAGTTCCCCTGCCTTGAACATGCCCGTTCGCCCTTCCCTCTACCCTATTCCAGCGCCGCGACGGCGGCGGCGAAGGCATCGCCGCGCGCTTCGAAATCGCGGAACTGGTCGAAACTCGCGCAGGCCGGCGACAGCAGCACCACGTCGCCCGGCTGTGCCACCCGCGCCGCGCGGCGGACGGCGGCGCTTAGCATCTCGCTGTCATCCACCGCCATATGCGGGCGCAGCAGGTCGGCGAACATATGCCCCGCCTCGCCGATGGTGTAGGCCGCCGCGACGTTACCGAACTGCGGCGCGCACTCGTCCAGATTGTCGGTCTTGGCCAGGCCGCCGACGATCCAGTGGATGCGGGGGCGTCCGTCCACCGGCGGAAAGGCGGCGAGCGCGGGCGCGGTGGAAGCCGGGTTCGTCGCCTTGCTGTCGTTGACGTAAAGGACGCCGTTCAGCGTGCGGACGGCCTGCATCCGGTGCGGCAGGCTGGCATAGCTGGCGAGCGCCTTGAAGATCGTGTCGTCGTCGATCTCCAGCGCGCGGGCAACAGCGATGGCAACGGCGGCGTTCTGGGCATTGTGCGGCCCTTGCAGCGATGGCCATCCGGCCTGCGCGGCGGGGTCGATGTCCGCCGCCTTCACTTCCTCGGTGCGGGCGATGGCCTTGGCGGCGATGGCGCGGCTGGGGTCGTCCTCGGTCGCGATCACCGCCACATGGCCCGCCGACTGCATGGCGAACAGCCGCGCCTTCGACGCCACATAGCCCTCGAAGCCATTATAGCGGTCCAGATGATCGGGCGTGATGTTGAGCAGCACCGCCACGTCGCAATCGAGGCTGTGCGTCAGGTCGATCTGATAGCTCGACAGTTCCAGCACATAGACGCCCATGCCCTTGAGGTTCGGCTCCAGCGGCTCCTGCCCCAGGATCGGCAGGCCGATATTGCCGCCCATGCGCGCGGGATAGCCCGCCTGCTCGATGATGTGATGGATCAGCGCGGTGGTGGTGGACTTGCCGTTGGTGCCGGTGATGGCGACGACCTTGTGCGGCGGCAGCGTCGGCCGGGCGAGCGCGAACAGTTCGATGTCGCCGATGATGGGCACGCCCGCCAGCTTCGCCTGCATGGCGATGGGATGCTTGTTGAGCGGCACCCCCGGCGACACGACCACGCCGTCGAAGCCCTTGAGGTCGATCTCCGCCGGGTCGGCCAGTTCCGCCTTGTCCGCGACGGCGGCGCGCGCTTCCTCCCGGCTGTCCCATGCCACGACGCTCGCCCCGCTCGCCGCCAGCGTGTCGACCGTGGCGAGGCCGGAGCGCGCCAGCCCCAGCACCGCGTAACGCTTGCCCGCGAAGACTTCGGAAACGATCCCCATCCCCTACCTCAGCTTCAGCGTGGCGAGACCGGCGAGCGCCAGCACGAAGGCGATGATCCAGAAACGGATCACGACCGTCGGCTCGGCCCAGCCAAGCTGCTCGAAATGATGGTGGATCGGGGCCATCTTGAACACGCGCTTGCCGGTGCGCTTGTAGAAGAAGACCTGGATGATGACGCTCATCGCCTCCACGACGAAGAGGCCGCCGATGATGCCCAGCACGATTTCATGATGCGCGGTGACGGCGATCACGCCGATGGTGCCGCCCAGCGCCAGGCTGCCCGTGTCTCCCATGAAGACGGCGGCGGGCGGCGCGTTGAACCAGAGGAAGGCGAGCCCCGCCCCGATGATCGCGCCGCACAATATGGTAAGGTCGCCCGCCCCCGGCACATGCGGGATGCCGAGATAGGCGGCGAAGTCCGCGCGGCCCACCAGATAGACGATCAGCATGAAGGCGAGCGAGGCGATGATGACCGGCATGGACGCCAGGCCGTCCAGCCCGTCCGTCAGGTTGACCGCGTTGCCGAACGCCACGATCACGAAGGCGGCGAACAGGAAATAGAACGGCCCCAGCTCGATGGCCGGCCCGTTGTAGAAAGGCACGTAGAGCGCGGTGTTGCCGTGATGGCTGACGATCATCCACGCCGCAAAGCCCGCGATCAGGAACTCGAACAACAGGCGCACCTTGCCGGACAGCCCCTTGTGGCTGGCCTTGGTCACCTTGTCATAATCGTCGAGGAAGCCGATGGCGCCGAAGCCCAGCGTCACGAACAGGCATGCCCAGACATAGATGGACGACAAATCCATCCACAACAGCACCGACGCGATCAGGGAGGTGAGGATCATCAGGCCGCCCATGGTCGGCGTTCCGCGCTTGGCGAGGTGGCTTTGCGGGCCGTCGTCGCGGATCGGCTGCCCCTTGCCCTGCCGCACGCGCAGCCAGCCGATGAAGCGCGGACCGATGAGGAGGCCGATCAGCAACGCCGTCGCGATGGACGCGCCCGCGCGGAAGCTGAGGTAGCGCACGAGGTTGAATATCCCCGCGAAATCCAGTGTCTCGGCCAGCCAGTAGAGCATTAATTCCCTTCCCCGATCCGGGATTGTCCATGAAGCGCGGCGACGAGGCGCGACAGGCCGATGCCGTTCGATCCCTTGACCAGCACCGCATCGCCCGCCCGCAATTCCGATTGCAGCAGATCGGTGGCCGATGCCGTGTCCGGCACATGGGCGAAAGCGACCTTCTGCCCCAACGCATCGGCCAGCGGCGTCATCTCTTGCCCGACGAGGATCGCATAGTCCACCTGCCCCGCCGCGAGCGGTTCGGCGAGGCCCGCATGAAGCTCCGCGCTGCGGTCGCCCAGTTCGCGCATCCCGCCCAGCACGGCGATGCGGCGCTCCGCCTTTTCCCGGCCCAGCTGCTTGAGCGTCGCGGCCATGCTCAAGGGGTTGGCGTTATAGCTTTCGTCGATCAGCAGCGCCTCGCCGCCCGCGACCGGCAGGATGCGGCGCTCGCCACGGCCCGGAAGGCCCGGCATCTCCGCCAGCGCCAGCCCGGCCACCGCGAGATCGACGCCCAGCGCCTCGGCCGCCGCCAGCACGGCGAGCGCGTTCGACACCCAATGATCGCCGGGCGCGGCCACGGTGAAACACAGTTCCGCATCCGGCAGCGTGGCCGTCACCAGCGTCCCGCCCTGGGCGGTGGGCACCATTTCGCGGGCGCGCACGTCCGCTTCCTCGCCCAGGCCGAAGGTCAGGATGCGCGCGGCATGTTTTTCCGCCTTGGCGTAGAGGATCGCGATGTGCGGGCTGTCATAGGGGATGATCGCCGTGCCGCCCGGCTCCAGCCCCTCGAAGATTTCCGCTTTCGCTTCGGCGATCTTATCCTCGGTGCCGAAATATTCGATATGCGCGGGGGCGATGGCGGTGACGATGGCGACATGCGGACGGACCTGCCGGGTGAGCGCGGCCAGTTCGCCCGCATGGTTCATGCCCATCTCGAACACGCCGAAAGCAGCATCGCGGGGCATCCGCGACAGGCTGAGCGGCACGCCGACATGGTTGTTGTAGCTTTTGACGGAGCGGTGCACCTGCCCCGGATGATTGCGGTCCAGCGCCTGGAACAGCGCTTCCTTGGTGCCGGTCTTGCCGACCGATCCGGTGACGCCGACCACCTTGCCGCCCATTCGCGAACGAGAAGCGCGGCCCAGCGCCTCCAGCGCGGCGGCGCTGTCGGGCACCAGCACATGCGGATAGTCCACCGGCTCGCTGACGATGGCGCCCGCCGCGCCCTGCGCGAACGCCTTGTCTACGAAGCGGTGGCCGTCGGTCGTCTCGCCCTTCATCGCGACGAAGAGGTCGCCCCGCGTCACTTCCCGGCTGTCAAAGGCCACGCCGGAAACGGCGAACGGCGCCGTCGCGGCGCCGCCCGTGGCCGAAGCAATCTCGCCGGAGGTCCAGAGATCGCTCAACCCGCGCACTCCCGCGCCACGGTCACGTCATCGAAGGGCAGCACGCGGTCGCCGATGATCTGGCCCTGCTCATGCCCCTTGCCCGCCAGCAGCACGATGTCGTCCGCCCCGGCCTGGGCGATGGCGGCGGCGATGGCGGCGCGGCGTCCGCCAATCTCCTCCGCGCCCGGTGCGCCCGCCATCACGGCGGCGCGGATCGCGGAGGGATCTTCGGAGCGCGGATTGTCGTCCGTCACGATCACATGGTCGGCCAGTTCCGTCGCGACCTTGCCCATCAAAGGCCGCTTACCCGCGTCGCGATCCCCGCCCGCTCCGAACAGCGCGACCAGGCGGCCCTTCGTATGCGGGCGCAACGCCTCGATGGCGGCGCGCAGGCCATCGGGCGTATGGGCATAATCGACATAGACCGGCGCGCCCGCCTTGCTGATGACGGCGCGCTCCAGCCGCCCGCGCACCGGCTGCACCCGGCCCAGCAGTTCCAGCACCTTCGCCACGTCGCCGCCGGTCGCGACGACAAGACCCGCCGCCGTCAGGGCATTGGCCGCCTGATAGGCTCCGATCAGCGGCAGGTTGACCTTGTAGAACTCGCCGTCCGCCTCGATTTCCAGCGTCTGGCCCAACTGGGTCGGGGTGCGGTTGGCAAGACGCAATGCCTGCCCCTTCACCCCGACGCTCAGCAGACGAAGCCCCCGCTTCGTAGCCCGTTCGACAACCTTGTCGGACCATGGGTCGTCCGCCCAGACGACTGCCGCCCCACCGCGGGCGACCACTTCGTCGAACAGCCGCATCTTGGCATCGAAATAGCTGTCCATGTCGCCATGATAATCGAGATGATCGCGCGACAGGTTGGTGAAGGCCCCGGCGACCACCGGCAGCCCTTCGGTGCGATATTGGGCGAGGCCGTGGCTCGACGCCTCGAACGCGGCATGGGTGATGCCCTCGCGCTTGAGGCCCGACATGTTGGACAGGAACGTCACGATGTCCGGCGTGGTCAACCCCGTCGACACCTGATCGACCGAGGTGGTGACCCCCAGCGTCCCGATGGAAGCCGACTTGTGCCCCATCATCCGCCAGAGCTGCCGCGTCAGTTCCACGGTGGATGTCTTGCCGTTGGTGCCGGTGACGGCGACCGTCACATCCGGGAAAGGCGCGAAATAGCGCGCGGCAAGCAGGGCGAACAGGCGGCGCGGATTGGGATGGGCGATATGGACCGCGCCCTCGACCTTCGCTTCCGGCCGGGCGACGATTGCGACGGCCCCCGCCTTCACCGCGTCGGGAATATAATCCTCGCCATTGACGCGCAGGCCCTGGAACGCGCCAAAGACGGTGCCCGGCGCGACCTTGCGATTGTCGATGGCGAAGCCCGTGACGGACGTGTCGAGGCCGGCGTTTTCGCCGACCTCGACATCCAGCTCCTCGATCAGCGACCCGAGGCGCGTCACTCTTTCTCTCCCTTGTCTCCGCCCAGCAGCGGCATGAGGTCGGAAATATCGACGTCCCGATGCTCGTCGGGCATGATCCCCAACATCGGCGCTGTGCGCTCCACCACCCGCTTCACGACCGGCGCGGCCGTCCATGCGGCGGTGCGCAGGCCGAAAGTCTGCGCATTGCCCTTCGGCTCGTCCATCATGGTGAGCACGACATAGCGGGGATTGTCCATCGGGAAGGCAGCAGCGAAAGTCGTCACCAGCGAAGTCTTGTTATAGCGGCCCAGTTCCGGCTTTTCGGCCGATCCGGTCTTGCCGCCGATCCGATAACCCACGGCATTGGCGCTGCGCCCTGTACCCGCCGAAACGATCATCCGCAACAATTGCCGCATCCGCGCGCTGGTGGCGGCGGAAAAGACCCGGCGGCCCTCCGGCACTTCATCGGGCTTCAGCTTGCGCAGCGTGGCCGGACGCCACAGGCCGCCATTCACCAGCGCGGCATAGGCCGACGCCAGATGCAGCGGCGTCACCGCGATGCCATGGCCATAGGACACGGTCATGGTGGTGATGCGGCCCCAATTGACGGGCCAGAGGGTTCCCGCCCGCTCCTTGAGTTCGATGGGCGCGCGCTGGTCGAAATGCAGTTCGCGGAAGAGGTGCTGCAACGGCTCCGCGCCCATTTCATCGGCGATGCGCGCGGTGCCGATGTTGGAACTGTGCACCAATATCTGGGGCACGTTGATCCAGCGCCCCATCGCATGATCGTCCTTGATCCGGAAGCCCGCGACGGCAAGCGGCGCGGTGGCGTCATAACGCTTGCTCATGGAGGTGACGACGCCCCGGTCCATCGCCGCGCCGATCGACAGCGGCTTGAAGGTCGATCCCAATTCGTAGCGCGCCTGCACGATATGGTTGCAGAGGGGGGATTCGGAACATGTCTTGCCCGCGTAATTTTGCAGCTTGTTGGGATCGAACACCGGGATCGACGCCATCGCGATCACCTCGCCGGTATTGGCGTCGAGGATGATGCCGCCCGCGCCCTTGGCATTCTGCGCGACCATCTGGGCGTAAAGCTCGCTTTCCAGCGCGCCCTGCACCCGGCTGTCGATGGAGATGGCGAAGGGCTGTCCGCGCAGCGCCGCGTCGGTCAGGCGGTCGTTGAACGCCGCCTCCACGCCCATGCCGCCCACGCCCTCCGCATTGGGCGCAAAGCCCAGCACGTGCGCGGCGAGCGTCCGCTGCGGATAGAGCCGCTCCTTCTCGCGCGGGAATTCGATGCCGATCTCGCCCAATGCGTTCACCGCCGCCACTTCTTCGGGCAAGGCGCGCCGGCGCAGATAGGCCCAGCGCTTGCCGGTCAGCTTCTTGTAGAATGCCGCTTCCGGCTCATCGGGAAAGATTTCGTGCAGCTTGCGCGCCAGTTCCGCCGGTTCGCCGATCAGTTTCGAGGGGCTCACGGAAATGGAATAGGCATCCATCGTCCGCGCCAGCGGCACGCCATTGCGGTCGACGATGTCGGCGCGCGCAGGAAGCATTCCGGACAGCCCATCTCCGCCCCGCCCGCCATCAGCGAAGAAGCCGACCCAGGTGAGCCGGCCGACGAGAAGCGTGGTGATCGCAAGGAACAAAAGCAGCAGCAACATCAGCCGGTTATGGGCGATGGCGGTCAGGCTCACCCGCTGCTTGCTGGCGCGCGCGCCGCCCGGCTGGACGATGATCGTCGCCATCAGCGCGGCTCCTTCTTGCGTTCCCGCGCCGCCTTGGCGCTGATGTCGCCCAGCGTGCTGTCATCCAGCAGCTTGGCGTCCAGCATCGCCATCCGCTCGGCGCGGCGGGCGACCGGATTGGGGCGGGACACATCCTCGTCGCGCTTCGCCTTTTCCGCCGGGGTCGGCTTGGCGGGCTTGGCGAGCTTTTCGACATTGTCCGCCGCATGGGCCTCGCGAATCACGGCGATGTCGCTGCGGATCTGCGTCGCGGCGGGGCTGGCCGGAGCGGGCTGCGCGGCGGAAGGCAGGTCGGCGGGCGTCTGCACCATCGCCACCATCACCGGCGGCGCGACATAATCGGGGCCGTTGGGCTGCACCCCGTCCAGATGCGCCAGCGCCCTCTCGCCCGCCAGATATTGCTGGGCGGAGGGCGTCGCATATCGGAAATCATCCTGATTCCAGCGTTCCAACTGGCGCATATTGGCGCGCGCGCTGAACTCGGTCTCCAGATAGCGGATGTCGCCATTGGCCCGCGTGATCTGCGCCCGGACGCGCATCAGCTCGTTGCGCTCCGTCGCGACCTTCAGCGACACCAGATAAGCGCCCAGCGCCCCCAGCGCGACGAGGAGCACCCAGATCAGGCTCTGCAACCTCTTGACCGCGATCATGACCGATCACTCCGGCTGGCGTGGGAACGGCGGGCGGGCGCGCCGGTGCGGACGGCGCTGCGGAGCGTGGCGGAACGGGCGCGGGGGTTGCGCGTCAGTTCGGCCTGTCCGGGACGCACCGCCTTGGCGGGCCGCTCGAAAGTGGGAATGTCGCTCGCCTGCCGTTCGGGCATGTGACGCGATCCGCCCGCCTCATTGCCCGAACGCTGGCGCAGGAACTGCTTGACGATGCGGTCCTCCAGGCTGTGGAAAGTCACGACCGCCAGGCGGCCGCCTTCCTCCAGCAGCGCCTCGGCCGCTTCCAGCCCGCGCTCCAGCTCCTCCAGTTCGCGATTCACATGAATGCGGATCGCCTGGAAAGTGCGGGTGGCCGGGTCCTTCTTGTCATGCGGCTTGTGGCCCAGCGCCCGGCGCACCACGGCGGCAAGCTGGCCCGTGCGCTCCAGCGGGCGCGCCTCCACGATCGCCTTGGCCACCCGGCGCGAGCGCGGCTCCTCGCCATAGCGGTAGAGGACGTCCGCGATCTCCTGCTCCGGGGCGGTGTTGAGGAAATCGGCGGCGCTCATGCCGGTCCGGCTCATCGTCATGGCGAGCGGGCCGTCCGCCTGAAAGGAAAAGCCCCGCTCCGCCCGGTCGAGCTGCATCGAGGACACGCCGATGTCGAGCGTCACGCCCGACACGCTGGCGACGCCGCGATCCGCCAGCAATTCCTCCATGCGGGAAAACTCACCCTCGATCAGTTCTATGCCTCTTTCATGGGAAAGCGCCTGCCCTTCGCGGATCGCATCGGGATCGCGATCGAAGGCGAAGACCTGCGCGCCCCGCTCCGCCATGGCCGCCGAATAGCCGCCCGCGCCGAAAGTGCCGTCGACATGCCGCTCGCCGGGGTTGATGGCGAGCGCATGCAGCACTTCGTCGAGGAGGACGGGGATATGGCGGCCGGGATCGGCGGCGGGGGTCATTTGCCGCCTCCCGCTTCGCGCTGGTCCAGCCAGCGGCGCACCTTGTTGCGGATCAGTTCAGGGCGATCCTTGCTGTCGACCAGCGATTCCGGCTTCCAGATCTGGATGTAGCGGCCCACGCCATAGAAGAAGACGGCGTCGGAAATGCCATATTCCTCCTTGATATCGGGGTGCATGGCGAAGCGGCCGCCTTCGTCGAAATTCACCTCCTCGATAGTGCCGAGACGCCGTTCCAGTTCGAGGTCGGCATTATAGTCCCGCCCCTGCGCCCGCGCTTCCCGGGCGATTTCCTCGACCTCGGCGAACAGGAAACGGCGATGCGATTCGCCAAAGCCGGTCGCGCAGCCATTTTCGATATGGACGGACATATAGAGGCGATTCTCGCCCCCGCTGGAGAGCTTGACCTGCCGGCGCATCTCCAGGGGCAGCACGAAACGGCCCTTGCCGTCCGCGACGCTGAACGCGTTGCCCGTATAGAGAATGAGTTCCGACACCTGCGGCTGCCGCCCCTTTGTGACGAGGCGCAGACCATCGCCCGCTCAATCACCGATGCGATTCAGCGCATAGCGTGCACGAAGTCTGACAACCCCAATAGGCGATCAGATACCAAGCCCCGAGCGGCAAGGAAAGGGAAAAGTCGGGAAAGGCTGGGAAATCCTGTTTTGTTCTGGTTTTTAATCCCGTTTCGATGGTTTTTCATTCCTTCCGGCAACATAGGTCCCAGGCGGAATCCGTCTTTTCCCGCGCCAGAACAGCGCCCATCCCAATCCTGCCCATATCATCCCGGCCAGAATCGCCCATCGCACCCCTTTCACCAGATCCTCGTTCGACCGCACCCATTGCCGCTCGCCGGGCAGCGAACGGCCCAGCCATTGCGCGACCAGGGCCGGCGTGTCCGCGCTCCATGCGTCGGGGGCAAAAGGTCGATCGGGATCGGCCAGCCATAGCCGGTCGTCGATCATGTCCGCGTCCGCCACCAGCACGGCCGTTCCCGAGCCGATCCGGCAGCGGGCGATCAGTCCGGACGCCTCGCCCCGGCAAGACGCGGACCGGATATCGAAGCGCGAAGCCCCCATGCTGGTCAGCAACGACCCGTCAGGCAGGAAATGCCTGCGCTCCCCCATCTGCTCCACGGGAAGCAGGCGCAGGCCCCAATGATCGAGCAGAGGACCCAGCAGGCTGACCGGCGGAGCGCGGCGGCGATCTCCCAGCGGCAGAGGCGAGGGCCAGCGCAGCAGCGGATCGGCCAATATCAGCGCCTGCCCGCCCCGCCGCACCCAATGATCGATCGCGGCCAGTTCCGCCGCCGCCATTCCGCGCGGCTGGGCGATCAGCAGCAGGCTCATTCTGCCCAAATCCGGCGAAAGCGCGCTATCGAGCGGGTGGACATCGAAGCGGCGGCGCAGCAGCGTAAGGATCGGCGCGTCCGATCGGGCGGCCAGTCCCTGCTCTCCTTCGCGCCAGAAAAGCGGCAGCGCCGTGATGACCGCCAGCGCGGGCCGGTCCCGCGCCTGCCGCGCCGGCTCCGTCCGTGCTGCGAACCAGACCGATCCCGCGACGACCAGCAGGCCCAGCGCCACCGGCCAGCGCCAACGCAGCAAGGCTCCCCCGGCGCTCGCCGCGCAGGCCAGGATCAGCAAGAGCAGCATCGGCAACTGCGCCGGCTGGCGCCCCGCGGCCAGTGCGCACAGCAAGGCCACGGCGCCCACGGCGCCCATGCCCAGCCAAAGGGACAGCGTCAGACGCGCGCGCCCCATCGCCCATCCTGCTCCCGCCAACAGAAGCAGCGCAGACGTCATCCAGTACATCATATCGACCTGCCCGCCCCTCAACAACGCAGGCAGGCCGCCAAGCAGCACCAGGCCCGGCAGGCACAGGATCAGCAAGCCTCGCCCCGCAGCGATCATCCGCTATGCCGGCTCTTGCCGTTCGTCAGCGCGCAGGCGCTTGCGGATCGCGATCCATCGGCTTTCGGATATAAGGGTCGGGCTGGAGGTCCGGCACGACCGGCTGCGCCTGGTCCGGCGCGGGCTGCACGCCCAGTTCCGCCAAAGGCTCCTTGGGCGCCACGGCGTTGACATCGACCGTCGATACGGCCGGAGGGGGCGTGACGGCATCGTCCACCCGCGCCTTGTCGATCACGATATTGGCAAGGCCAACCAGCAGCACCACGCCCGCAAGGCCGGTCAGGCCGATCTGGACGCGCTGCAACCCTTCCTGTTGGCGGGGAGTTTCAGCCATGATTTGCTCTTTTATCCGACGGTCGCGACCCTTATCGGCCTGTCAGCGATTGTGCGCGAGCCAGGGGAAGACCGTCAACCCCTTAGTTTCCAGCCACTCGCGGTTGTAAAGGGTTGAAAGATAGCGGAATCCCGTATCGCACAGGATCGTGGCGATCCGCTTGCCCGGTCCGAGCTGTTTTGCCAGCGCCACCGCGCCCGCGACATTGATCCCCGATGAGAGGCCGAGGCACAGCCCTTCCTCGCTCAACAAACGGCGAACCCAGATCAGCCCTTCCTCGTCCGAAATGCGGAACTGCGTGTCGATGGGCGCGCCTTCCAGATTAGCGGTGATGCGGCCCTGTCCGATCCCCTCCGCGACCGAATTGCCTTCGGCCTTGAGTTCGCCATGGGCGTAATAATTATAGAGCGCCGCGCCATAGGGATCGCTGAGCGCGATGGTGATGTTCTCGTCATGCGCCTTGAGGCCCAGTCCCACGCCCGCGATGGTGCCGCCGGTCCCCGCCGCGCAGGTGAAGCCGTCGATCCGGCCTTCCATCTGGGCCCAGATCTCCTCGGCGGTGCCGACGATATGCGCCTTGCGATTGGCGATATTGTCGAACTGATTGGCCCAGACCGCATTTTCCGTCTCTTCGGCGATGCGGCGGGATGTGTGCACGAAATGGCCGGGGTTGGAATAAGGCGCGGCGGGCACCGTCACCAGTTCCGCGCCCAGCGCGCGCAGCGTATCCATCTTCTCCCGGCTTTGCGTTTCGGGCATGACGATGATCGTCTTGTACCCCTTCGCATTGGCGACCAGCGCCAGGCCGATGCCGGTATTGCCCGCCGTGCCCTCGACGATGGTGCCGCCCGGCGTCAGCAGGCCCTTCTCCTCGGCGTCGTTGACGATGAACAGCGCGGCGCGATCCTTCACCGAAGCGCCCGGATTGGCGAACTCGCACTTCGCGTAGATGTCGCAGCCCGTTTCGTCGGACGGACCGGCGAGACGCACGAGGGGCGTGTTGCCGATAAGGGCGAGGCTATCTTTCTGGACCAGCATGCTATCCGCATAGCGGACCGGACCGCGCTTTGCCAAGCAAGGGAATAGATGGGCCCGCAAAGCCGCGGTTTTCTTCGACCGGCGCGCCGTTAACCCATGGCAGACCGCCCGTGCCATAGCGGGACAGGCGCGAATCCGGGCAGGAAATCGAAACCTCTTTGGGCTAGACGGGTCACGCCCATCGCGCATGGGCGGTTTTCGCAAGGACGGGCAATGCCATCTCGCAGGGCGGGGAACAGATGGGGGCTGCATGGCGCGCTGGCTGCCGTGGCGCTGGTTGCGCTGGCCGTGCCGCACCTCATCACCGCCGCGCCGCTCGACATGCTGGACACGCCCCTGGCGCTCGCCGATCCCGCCGAGGAAGCGGGACAGAATTTCCCCGGTTCCGCCTTCTTCTTCGCACAGGGCGCGTTCGACCCCGTGCCGGGGACGCGGGCGGCGCAAAACCCGCATGTGATGAGCCTCGCCGAAGTGCGCGCCGCGCCCGCCATGGCGTTTCGCGGACTGACCCCGCTCGATAGCTATCGCGCGCTCCATTGCCTGACCTCGGCCATCTATTATGAAGCGGGCAATGAGCCGGAGGAAGGGCAGCGCGCGGTGGCGCAGGTCGTCCTGAACCGCGCGCGCAGCCCGCTATGGCCCAACAGCGTCTGCGGCGTCGTCTATCAGGGATCGGAGCGCACCGACTATCGCTGCCAGTTCACCTTCAGTTGCGACGGGTCGATGACGCGCGCGCCCGATCTGCGGGCATGGGCACGGGCAAGGCGCATCGCGGAACAGGCGCTGTCCGGACTGGTCTATCGCCCGGTCGGGCTCGCCACCCATTATCATACGCTGGCCGTGCGACCGCTCTGGTCCAGCACGCTTCAGCCGGTGGCCGTGATCGGCGCGCATATCTTCTATCGCAACACCGGCTTCAACGGCACCCCGGCCGCTTTCCGCATCGCCTATGCAGGCCGCGAGACGCAGGCCGGGCCGGCGCAGCGGACGTGGACCGTCAGGCCGACGGTTCCGGCCGATGCCTTTGCCCTGCCCCAGGGCGGCGCTTCCGCGTCCACTCCGGCGGCTCCGGCCGTTCCTTCGCGGCCCGTCGACGATCTGCCGGAATCCACCATCCGGCCTGAATATCGCAATAGCGGCAGGCCCCTCGTCTGATTTTTCGGGACTGCATCAAGCGCCTGAAACGTCATGGGAATAAAAATACGATTTTTTCGCATGGCTGGGAACCCGCCATCCACGAGCGCGTTATGACTTGCGGATAGCAAATCTTTTGCCCCCCGCTCTTGCTATCCAAAAAAACATGAGCCCGGAACGCTTCCCCCCCCCGACGCGTTCCGGGCTCAGACTTTTCAAGGGCATAAACAGCTGGAATCCCTGGTCCTGTATCGGCGGAACGCTTTGGGCGGCCAGGGGTTGTCTCCCTGTCTCCGGTTCGCATGACGGAACCGGGCCGAGTGTTTTCTAGGAGACGTTGCATGACGAAGAAAATCCTTGCCGCGCTGCTGCTGACGGGCTCGCTGATGGTGGCGGCCTGCAATACGGTGGAAGGCGCGGGCCGCGATGTGCAGAGCGCGGGCAAAGCCGTCGAGAACGCCGCGGATTGAGTTTTTCCCCCTCTTCATGATTCCCTCCATGGCTCGCCGCTTTGGCGGGCCTTTTTTTATGGGGAATCAGGCCGAGGCGCTTTCCGTCGCTTCGTCGCGCGCCTTGCGCCGGTCCGTGAACCAGATCGCGACGATGGTGATTTCATAGAGCAGCAGCAGCGGGATGGCGAGCATCAGCTGCGACACCACGTCGGGCGGCGTCAGGACCGCCGCCAGGATGAACGCCGCGACGATCATGTAGCGGCGCAGCCCGATCAGTTGCGCGCGGGTCACGAAACCGGCGCGGTTGAGCAGCATCAGCAGGACGGGCATTAAAAAACTGATGCCGAATGCCAGGATGAATTGCATGACTAAAGTGAGGTAGTCGCCGGCCGAGGGCAGGGCTTCGACCGAAAGGCCCGAGCTATTGCCTTGGAATTCCAGGAAGAAATGAAAGGCCGTCGGCATCACCACGAAATAGGCCAGGGACGCGCCCATGACGAAAAGGACCGGCGTCATGATGAGGAAGGGCAGCAAGGCCTTCTTTTCCTTGGCATAAAGGCCCGGAGCGACAAACGCCCACAACTGGTTCGCGATGATCGGAAAAGACAGGAAAAAGGCGCCGAAGATCGCGATCTTCACCTGCACGAAGAAGGCTTCGTAGAGTTTGGTGTAGACCAGCCGCCCGCCCGCGTCGCCAAAGGCTTCCTTGAGCGGATGGACCAGCACCGCGAACAGCTTGTCGGAAAAATAGAAGCAGACCGCCCCGGTGAGGAGCAGGGCCCAGACGCATTTCAGCAGCCGCCCGCGCAATTCGATCAGATGATCGAGCAAGGGCGCCTTGGTGTCGTCGATCTCCATCATGCCGCCGCATCGCCCTTCTTGTCCTGCGGCTCTTCGGCGGCGGGCGCGTCCGCCGGACGCGGAGCGGATCGGGCGACGAAAGCGGGCTTTTCCTCGACCGATGGCATTTCAGCCGGCTTTTCATCGGCGGGCGCGGGCAAGGGCTCCGGCGCGGCGGTGGTTTCGGGGGGATGCTCTTCCATGATGCGGCGGTTCTGTTCCGCCCATTTCTTTTCCAGTTCCTCCAGTTCGACCTCGCGCACCATGGCGTCGATGCCGGTGCGGAAATGACGCGCCATGCCGCGCGCCTTGCCGACGATCTGGCCCACCTTGTAGAGCGCGCGCGGCAAATCCTTGGGACCGATCACGACCACCGCGACGATCACGATCAACAGAAGTTCGGACGAACCGATATCGAACATGCCAGCTTACCCGCGGGTCCGAGGAAAGATCAGACCCCGGTCTTTTCTTCCGTGGCGGTCGGCGCGTCCTGTTCGGCCGCCCGCTGTCCTTCGATCCGCGGGGAGGGCTTGGCGGGCTTGACGTCGTCATCGTCCTCCATGCCCTTCTTGAAGCTCTTGATGCCCTTGGCAACGTCGCCCATCAGCCCGGAAATCCGGCCGCCGCCGAACAGCAGCATGACGACCAGGAGCACGATGACCCAGTGCATCAGCGAAAAGGAACCCATAGCTCAATACTCCCGAAAGGAGGCCTATCTAGGCCTCTTCCTCATCATTTTCCACAGCGGATTGCGCGTTCAGTCCTTCGAGCGCCAAATCCACCGGGTCCAGCAGACCCGCCGCGCGCAGATCGTCCATGCCCGGCAGGTCACGGCGGCTGCTAAGGCCGAAATGTGACAGAAACTCTACGGTCGTCGCATAGATGAGCGGCCGTCCCGGCACTTCGCGCCGTCCGGCCGGGCGGACCCAGCCCGCCTCCATCAGAACGTCCAGCGTTCCCTTCGCCACCTGCACGCCGCGAATGGCCTCTATCTCCGCGCGACTGACCGGCTCATGATAGGCGATAATGGCCAGGGTTTCCATGGCTGCGCGCGACAATTTGCGGCTTTCCTCCCGCTCGCGCCGCAGGATGTGCGCCAGATCGGCGGCGGTCTGGAAATGCCAGCGCCCGCCACGCTCCACCAGATTGACGCCGCGCCCGGCATAATGCTGCTCCAATGCGGCGAGCGCGCCGGGCAAGTCGCCCTCCTCCCCGACATGGAGCCGCAGGTCAGCGAGCGTCAGCGGTTCTTCCGCGACGAACAGAGCCGCCTCCACGGCGCGCAGGAAATCGTCCGGCTCCTCCGTCACAACAATCTTTCCTTCTCTTCCGCCGGAGTCGCGGCGCGCAGGAAGATGGGTTCGAAAATCCCTTCCTGCCGGATGTCGAGCCGCCCCTGCCGCGCCAGTTCCAGAGCCGCGACGAAGCTGCTCGCCATGGCCGACTTCGCCATGGGCGCGTCCAGCCCCGCGGGCAGAAAGGATTCGATCCGCGTCCAGTCCAGCGCGGCGCCCACCAGCGATCCGACGCGCTGGATCGCCTCGTCCAGCGTCATGACGGGGCGGACGGCGACGCGGTGGATCACCGGCTGCGTCCGGGCCTTCACCTGCCCATAGGCCTGAAGGATGTCGAACAGGTTCGCATCCCACTTCGCCTTGCGGACGAGGCGCAATCCTTCCGGCTTCGCGCGCACGAACACGTCGCGGCCGATCCGGTCCCGCGCCATCAGCCGCGCGCCCGCTTCGCGCATCGCATGGAGCCGCTGGAGCCGCAATTGCAGGCGCAGCGCGAGTTCTTCGGGGCTGGGTTCGGGCTGCGCCTCCTTCGGGAGCAGCAGCGCGGATTTGAGATAGGCGAGCCACGCGGCCATCACCAGATAGTCGGCGGCCAGTTCCAGCTTCAACTGCCGCGCGCCTTCGATATAGGCGAGATATTGCTCGGTGAGCGCAAGGATGGAGATTTCGCGCAGATCGACCTTCTGCGTCCGGGCCAGCGCCAGCAGCAGGTCGAGCGGCCCTTCCCAGCTTTCGAAGCTGACGGTTAGCATGTCGGGCCGGGGCGTGGCGGCGGGCGTGAAGAGATCGTCCATCCCCTGTCCTCCCTAAGCCGCTGATTTTTCCGGTTCACGCGGAGGCGCGGAGACGCCGAGAATTAAAGGAGAGTCGCTTCGCATCGCCGCGAAAGCAGGAAACCGGGACAAGGAAGCGTTTTCGCATTCGCGGGAGCGTCGGCGCAGCCGTTTCCAAAATCTCCGCGTCTCCGCGTCTCCGCGCGATTGCATCCGCCCTGCCCTCCCTAGGCCAGAACCGGGGCCAGCAGGGCATCCCGCGTGGCGAGCAGTTCCTCCAGCGGCGGCCCTTCGACGGCGCGCGCGACGGACGCCATCGCCCGGTCGAGCCGGTCGCGCGATGCCGCCGAAATGTCGGGCAGGCGTTCCGCGATTCCGATCATGTCGTCCATCCGCGCCCAGCAATTGAGCGCCAGGTCGCAGCCCGCCGCCACGACGCCCGCCGCCAGCGCGGGAATGTCGCCCTTCAACGCCTTCATGTCGAGATCGTCGGACATCAGCAATCCGGTAAAGCCGATGCGCTGGCGGATGATGTCTTCGATGACGGTCGGGGAAAGGCTGGCGGGCCGATCCGCGTCCCAAGCGGTATAGACGACATGGGCGGTCATGCCCATGGGCGCATCCTTCAGCGTCCGGAAGGGGGCAAGATCGGTTTCCAGCGCGGTCTCGTCCGCCGTAACGACCGGCAATTCCTGATGGCTGTCCACCATTGCGCGGCCATGGCCCGGCATATGCTTGACGATGCCGACCACGCCGCCATCGGCCAGTCCCTGCAACACGGCCCGGCCCAGCGCGGCGACCCGCATCGGCTCCGCGCCCAGCGTACGGTCGCCCATGATGTCGCTCGCGCCCTCCTGCCGCACGTCGAGCAGGGGCAGGGCATCGACCGTGATCCCGGCTTCCGCCAGCGTCGTCGCGATGGCGCGGGCATTGGCGCGCGCGGCCGCGATGGCGCTGGAAGGGGCGATGTCATAGAGCCGGTCGAAGAGCGCTCCGGGCGGAAAGGCAGGCCAGACCGGCGCCTGCATCCGCGCCACGCGGCCACCTTCCTGATCGATCATGACGAGTAGGTCGTCGCGACCGTGCAGCGCGCGCAGATCGTCCGTCAACGCCCGAAGTTGCGCCTTGTCCGCGATGTTGCGGCGGAACAGGATGTAACCCGCCGGCTGCGCCTCGGCGAAGAAGGCGCGTTCGTCAGGGGTGATGGTTTCGCTGGAAAGGCCGAAGATGACAGGCTTCATGACGGGGATCGTAGCGGGTCAGGGGCCTGGTGTCGAAGGGAAGATTGGCGGCGCGGGTTGCAGGTCTGGTGGTTTGTGGTGGCGGGTCGGGGCAAGGAGGGGCGTTCCTTCATCCGTCGGGGCTGAGGCCTGTCCTGAGCGCCGCCGCAGGCGCGTCGAAGGGCCTTCCGCCGAACGAAGTGAGGTGCAGAGCCTTCGACTTCGCTCAGGGCGAACGGGAGGAGATGCACCTTATATGTCTAAGCCGCCAGTCCGCTCCCACCCCAATCCGCCATTCGACGCATCGGGCGTCAGTTCACCACCATGCAGCTTTCGCCCGCGACCTTCAGCTTGCCGCAGATCGCGCTGGCCTCCGCGCCCGCCGCCGCGCGAAGGCGATAGACGGTGCCGCCGCCCACCTGCGCCGATTCAACCGACATGGGGAGCGGCTCCAGATAGGCGAAACGCTTGGAAAGCCGCTTCCACGCATCCTTCGCGAACGCCTGATTGCCATAGGCGCCAAGCTGGATCGTGCCGCCCGCCGCGCCAGCCTTGACCGTGGCCGCCACCGGTTTCGCCTGGGTTTCGTCCGTCACGCGCGTGGTGACGCTTTGCGCGGGCTTGGCGGGAGAGGCTTGCTGCTGGTCCGCCGGCGCGGGGCGGGTCGCGGTGATCGGCGCTTCAGGCACGCGGCTGGGGTCGATGCGCCCGTCGCGCGCCACGCCCTCGCTCGCGGCGAAGCTCGCGTCTCCCTCACCCGCGAATTTTCGGGCGTCGGCGTCCTTGGCGGCCAGCTTATAGTCTTCGGCCGGCGCCTCGATCAGCTTGCCTTCGCCGCCCGCGCCGCCAGCCCGGTTCTGGATCCACCAAATGCCCGCAACGACAGCGCCGATCAGCAGGAGCCCGGCCAGAATGAACGCCAGCAGCCGGACGGGCGAGAGGCGTTCCTCTTCCTCATCCTCGATCGCCGGTTCCAGCCAGGGGAGGCGATCCTCGTCATCCAGGTCCAACCGGCCCCGCGCATAGTCGCCCATCGTTCCGAACTCCGCTTTCCCTCACTGCATCTCTGTCAGCGCGGCCACGCCCATCAGGGCCAGCCCGTTGCGAATTATCTGCCCTATTCCGCGGCTCAAGAAAAGCCGTGCCGATGTAGTCGCCGGATCGTCCTGAAGGATGACGCGCGCCTGCGGATTGTCGTTGCCGAGGTTCCACCAGCCATGGAAGTCCGATGCCAAGTCATTGAGATAAAAGGCGATACGATGCGGCTCGCGGGCCTGCGCCGCGCCCTCCACCACGCGGGGGAACTGGGCGGCGAGCTTGACCAGCCCCAATTCCTCCGTCCCAAGGCGGGACAGGTCGGGGGCGGGAAGGTCCATCCCCGCTTCCTCCGCCCGGCGGCCGAGCGAGGAAATGCGCGCATGGGCATATTGGACGTAGAAGACCGGATTGTCCTTCGACGCTTCCACCACCTTGGCGAAGTCGAAGTCCATCTGCGCGTCGGCCTTGCGCGTCAGCATGGTGAAGCGGACCACATCCTTGCCCACTTCGCGCACCACGTCGGCCAGCGTCACGAAATTGCCCGCGCGCTTGGACATCTTCACCGGCTCGCCGTCGCGGAGCAGGCGGACCATCTGGATGAGCTTCACGTCGAAGCGCGCCCGCCCTTCCGTCAGCGCGGCGACGGCGGCCTGGATGCGCTTCACCGTGCCCGCATGGTCCGCGCCCCAGATGTCGATCAACTGGTCGGCGGTCTGGGCCTTCTGGAAATGATAGGCCATGTCCGCGCCGAAATAGGTCCAGCTTCCGTTGGATTTTTTGATCGGGCGGTCCTGGTCGTCGCCGAACTTGGTCGAGCGGAACAGCGGCAGTTCGACCGGCTCCCAATCCTCCGGCGTTTCGCCCTTGGGGGCTTCGAGCACGCCGTCATAGACGAGATCATGGGCGCGCAGCCATGCTTCAGCGGCTTCGGGCTTGCCCGCCGCCTGCAATTCCGCCTCGGACGAGAAGACGTCATGATGGATGCCAAGCAGCGCGAGGTCGCTGCGGATCATGTCCATCATCGTGGCGACGGCTTGGGTGCGGAACGGCACGAGCCATTCGCTTTCCGGCGCGCTCACATAGGTATCGCCATATTCGGCGGCCAGCGCCTTGCCCACGGGGACCAGATAGTCGCCGGGATAAAGCCCTTCGGGAATCGCGCCCACATCCTGACCCAGCGCCTCGCGGTAGCGGAGATGGGCGGAGCGGGCGAGGACGTCGACCTGTCCGCCCGCGTCGTTGATATAATATTCGCGGATGACCTTGTGGCCGATGGCCTCCAGCAGCGTGGCGAGCGCGTCGCCCACCACCGCGCCCCGGCAATGGCCCATGTGCATGGGGCCAGTCGGGTTGGCGGAGACATATTCGACATTGACGGTAACGCCCGCGCCGGTGTCGGAGCGGCCATAATCGTCCGCCTCGGCATGGATGGCGGCCAGTTCGGCGCGCCATGTCGCGTCGGTGAGGCGCATGTTGATGAAGCCGGGTCCGGCGATCCCGGCGCTTTCCACCTCGTCCAGCGCGACGAGGCCCGCGACGATCCTTTCCGCCAGCGCGCGCGGATTGGTCCCAGCGGGCTTGGCCAGCACCATCGCGGCGTTGGTGGCGAGGTCGCCATGCGAAGGATCGCGCGGGGGCTCCACGGTCACGGGCTTGCGATTGAGGCCGACGGGCAGCGCGCCGTCCGCCTCCAGCGCGTCGAGCACGGCGTTCAGATGGGCGGTGAAGCGGGTGTAAAGGGACACGAGCAATTCCTCGAAAAGGACGGACCCGTTCGGGCTGGGCGAAGTCGAAGCCCCGCCAAGCCGAAGACGAAGCGGCTTCCTTCGCCAGGCTCAGCCACGCCCTTCGACAAGCTCTGGGCGAACGGACAGTTAAGTTCTCTCTTAACGCGTGGCGTTATATTTAAGCTGATCGGGGGTCAGGTTGAACCCGATGAGCAGCTCGAAACTGGTTCGCTGCAACGCCGCCTTCACGTCCGGCTGCGAGAAGGGGTCGATGGCCGCATCCTCGTCGCCCGCCTTGCGCTTGGAGGTGATGCGGCGCTGAATGTCTTCGGGCAGCGTGGCCGCCGCCTTGTTCACATAGGAACCGGCCTGGGCCCTAGCGCTGGCGCGATACTGGCCCGGCTCGAAATTCAGCGTCACCTGTCCCACGCGCTTGGCGATCACGGCATTGCCGCCGCGCACCACGGTGGAGAAATAGGGCAGCGTCACCTGCCGCGCGCCGGTCGGGTCGCTGCGGCGCGCGTTCACGGTGAACGTCGCCTCGGTATAGAATTGCTCGCCGTCCGTGCAGGTGGAGCGCAGGTCGGTGATGTTCCCCACCACGTCGATGGCCGACGCATCACGGCTCTGCGCCGGGTTGAACAGCGTGATGTCGCCCGTATAGGCGGGGATCGCGGCGGCCGGGCAGGCCGAACGCACGGCGACGATGCCGCCTGTCGCATCAATCTCTCCCCGGCGCGAACAGCCGGCAAGAGCAAGAAGAATCATTCCGGTCAGGGCGATACGAGGCAATGTCACAGGCGTTTCCTTGGCATGGGCCCTTGGCTCAGGCGTCCGGCTTCCTTATCCATCCCCTGCGGCCCGCGCAACCGAAAGGAAGCCGCTTTCATCGCGCGCCACATTCGCCTAGAGCCGCCCTTCATGACGAACGCTCCTTCGCCCCGTCCGCCGATGACGCTGCTGATCGCCGCACCGCGCGGCTTTTGCGCCGGTGTCGACCGCGCCATCGTCATCGTGGAACGCGCCATCGAGAAATATGGCGCGCCGGTCTATGTCCGCCATGAAATCGTCCACAACAAATATGTGGTGGACAATCTGAAGGCGAAGGGCGCGATCTTCGTCGAGGAGCTGGACCAGGTGCCCGACGGTGTGCCGGTGGTCTTTTCCGCCCACGGGGTGCCCAAGGCGGTGCCGGCCAAGGCGGAGGAGCGCGGCCTTTCCTATCTGGACGCCACCTGCCCGCTGGTGAGCAAGGTGCACCGGCAGGCCGAGCGCCATGTGAAGGCGGACCGCCATATCCTGTTCATCGGGCACAAGGGCCATCCCGAAGTCATCGGCACGCTGGGGCAGGTGCCCGAAGGCACGATGACGCTGATCGAGACGGTGGCGGATGCGGAAGCCTTCACCCCCGCCGATCCCGGCAATCTCGCTTTCCTGACGCAGACCACGCTGTCGGTGGACGACACCGCCGCCATCGTCGCGGTGCTGGAGCGGCGCTTCCCCGCGATCCAGCCGCCCAAGGGCGAGGACATCTGCTACGCCACGTCGAACCGGCAGGCAGCGGTCAAGGCCATCGCGCCCCGCTGCGACGCGCTCTATGTGATCGGCGCGCCCAACAGTTCCAATTCCGTGCGTCTGGTCGAGGTGGCCGAGCGCGAGGGCACGCCCGCTCGGCTGATCCAGCGGGCGGAGGATATCGACCTCGGCTGGCTGAGGGGCGTGAAGACGCTGGGGCTGACGGCGGGCGCGTCGGCGCCCGAAGTGCTGGTGCGGGAGGTGGTGGACCTGCTCGCCCGCCATTTCGACGTGCGGGAGGAACAGGTGGAAACCGCGCAGGAACGCATCGCCTTCAAGCTGCCGCGCGGGCTGGAGACGGCGTAGCCATGGCCGTCTACACCCATGTTCCCGCCGAGGACATCGACGCCTTCCTGACCCGCTATGACGCGGGCCGCCTCGTATCCGCCAAGGGCATTGCCGAGGGGGTGGAGAACAGCAATTACCTGCTCGAAACCACCGGGGCGGATGGAAACGGGCATCGCTATATCCTCACGCTCTACGAAAAGCGGGTGGATGAGGCGGACCTGCCCTTTTTCATGGACCTGCTCGATCATCTGGGCGCGCGCGGGATGCCGGTGCCGCGTTTCATCGCCGCGAAGGACGGGACGCGGCTGCAACAGCTTTCCGGGCGGCCCGCCTGCCTGATCGAATTCCTGACCGGCATTTCCGTCACCGAGCCGACCGTGGCGCAGTCCCGCGCAGCCGGCGCGGCGCTGGGGGCGATGCATCGCGCGGCGGAAGGTTTCAAGGGCGAGCGGCGAAACGCGCTCGATCTGCCGGGCTGGCATGATCTGGCGGCGAAATGCGGCGAGGATTTCGACCGGATCGCGCCCGGACTTGGCGCGCGGGTGGCGGAGGAACTGGCCTTTCTCGACGCGCACTGGCCCGCCAGCCTGCCGCGCGCCGTCATCCATGCAGACCTTTTTCCCGACAATGTGCTGATGCTGGGGGATGAGGTGACGGGCCTTATCGACTTTTATTTCAGCTGCACCGACATCCGCGCCTATGACCTTGCCGTCACGCACAGTGCGTGGGCGTTCAGCCATGACGGGGCGATCTGGCATGGCGACCGCGCCGCGGCGCTGGGCGCGGGCTATGCGCAGACGCATGGGTTGTCGGAGGCGGAGCGGGTGGCTTTTCCCGTCCTGTGCCGGGGCGCGGCTTTGCGCTTCCTGCTGACGCGGGCCTATGACTGGATCAACACGCCCGCCGATGCGCTGGTGACGCGCAAGGACCCGCTCGCCTTCCTGCGCCGCCTCGATTTCTATGCGAAGGCCGATGCAGGGGCCTTGCTGGGGGCATGAGCGCGCTTCCGCAGGTCGAGATTTTCACGGACGGCGCGTGCAAGGGCAATCCCGGTCCCGGCGGCTGGGGCGCGGTGCTGCGCTTTGGGGACAGGGAACGGGAAATCTCCGGCGGCGAGGCGCTGACCACCAACAACCGCATGGAGATGATGGCGGCGGTGGAGGCGCTGGAAACGCTCAAGCGTCCCTGTCGGGTGACGCTCTACACCGACAGCAAATATGTGATGGACGGCATCACCAAATGGGTCTTCGGCTGGCAGAAGAATGGCTGGAGAACCGCCGACAGGAAGCCGGTGAAGAATGCCGAAATCTGGCAGGCGCTGGTGAAGGCGGCCGCGCGCCATCAGGTGACGTGGCAATGGGTGAAGGGCCATGCCGGCCACCCGGAGAATGAGCGCGCCGACCAGTTGGCCTGCGCGGCGGCAGAGGGATTCCGGCGGTAGGCGGCTATGGGTTGGTTGCGGACTTTCTTCTGCTTCCAACATGGGCCCGTTCGCCCTGAGCTTGTCGAAGGGCCGCCTGAGCGAAGTCGAAGGCTCTGCGCCTCACTTCGTTCGGTGGAAGGCTTCGACTTCGCTCAGCCCGAACGGAGTGGGGAGCGGTAATAAATACCCGAAACCTGCCGCGTTATTCCGCTTCCTCGACCGGCGCGCCGGGACCGTTCTTCAGGATCGATTCGATGGCTTTGCGGGCATTCGCCTTGCTGGAATAGCCCTCGGTCCAGAAGATGATTTCGCTGTTATATTTGAACTTGGCGACGAACTCGCCTTTCTTGTTCTTTTCGATCACGAACTTGTGCGCCATGCCGATCTCTCCGCTTGTTGCGTTACCGAAACCGAGTCGGACAGTAAGCTGCGGGATCGAGGCTGGCAATGGCTTCCGGGATCGGTTCCTCCAGCAATAGCGAACGCGCCAGCAGAGCGGCGGCGGGCGATGTCTGGATACCGAAGCCGCCCTGTCCCGCGAACCAGAAGAAACCCGGCATCTCCGGATCGAAACCATAGACCGGCGCGCGATCCGACGCGAAGCTGCGCAGGCCCGCCCATTTGCGCTCGACCGCCTCGATGGGCCAGTCCACCGCTTCCTGAAAGCGGGCGATGGCCTGCGCCACCGCCATCTCGTCCGGCGCGGCGTCGCAAGGCGGCGAGGGCGCTTCGTCATGGGGCGTGAGCCAGATATGGCCCTTCCCTTCCGGCTTGAAATAGAAGCCGCCGCCCATGTCCATGACCAGCGGCAGGGCCGGCGAGGGCAGGGCCGGCACCCGCAATTGGAGGACTGTGCGGCGCAACGGCGTGATGCCCAGAGGCGCGACGCCGCAGGCCCGCGCCACCTCGTCGGCCCATGCGCCCGCCGCATCGACGATCACGCCGCAGCCGACCGGCCCATCGCTGGTTTCGAGCCGCCAGCCGCCGTCCTGCCGCCGCGCCGAGCGGAGCGTCGTCGACAGGCGCATTGCGCCCCCTCGCCGCTGGAACCGCCGCAGCCATGCCTGATGCAGCGCGCCCACATCGATGTCCTTCACCGCCGGTTCCAGAAGGCCCAGCGTCCAGCCGGGCCGCAGCCCCGGAACTATCCGGTGCGGATCGACCCGCTCCAGATCGACCTTTCCCGCATAGTCCGCCAACAGCCGGTCGCGGGCCTCGGCATCCTCCGCCCGCCCCACATGCAGCGTCCGGCGCGGCGACAGGAAGGGACGGTCGGAAAAATCGGGATCGGGCGACAGCAGCATCGGCCCCGACGCGGTGGTGAGCGGCTGCACCAGCGGGCCGCCATAGGTTTCTTCCCAGAAGGCGACGGAGCGGCCGGTCGCGTGATAGCCCGCCGCCGCCTCCTTCTCCAGGATCAGGACCGATGCCCGCGCCGCCAGTTCCGCGCCGAGGCTCGCCCCGGCGATGCCGCCGCCCACGATCACGATGTCGAATCGGGTCAACGCGCATTCCCGTCCAGAAAAGCGTCGATCCGTTCCAGCGCGTCCAGACGCACCGGGTCCAGCTCGCGCAGTATCTCATGCGCCGCTTCCGGCCCATAGACATGCAGCGCCGCATGGGGAATCCGCGCCGCGATCCGCCGGATCACGGGCGTGGACACCAGCGCGTCATGCTGCGCCGCGAGGATGAGAAGCGGCACGTTCAGCCGGGCGAGCGCCGCATTCTCCTCCAGCGCGCGGGTCGACGCCAGCGCCTGCCGCACCCAGTTCCAGCTTGGCGGCCCCAGCGCAATGTCGCGGCTCTGGTCGCGCCACCAGAGTTCGTCGGCATAGCGCGCGGGATCGTGGGTCAGGCGCTTCTGGCGCATCCGCCGCTGCCGGTCGGATGCCTCCTTTTGCGTCCATGCCTGCCGCTCGGCAAAGCCAAGGCGACACATCAGCGTGGCGATCCCCAGAGCCAGCCATCGCGGCAGGGGCGCGCTATGCACGCCCAGCATCGGCGCGACAGCGACGGCGGCGTCGGGCGGGGTCATGCCTTCGGCCAGCGCGCGCAGCATCAGGTGGCCGCCCATGCTGTGCGCGACCATCGCGCTGGGCCCTTCTCCTTCCCTGCGCCAGTCGGCGGCGAAGGCGTCGAGATCGGCAATCCACTGGCCGAAATCCCCGATATGGCCGGTCAACGGATCGTCCGTCAGCCGTCCCGATCCCCCCTGCCCGCGCCAGTCGAACGCGGTGACGGCCCAGCCCCGGTCCGCCCAATGATGGATCACTTCCAGATATTTCTCGATCATGTCGCCGCGCCCGTTGAGGAGCAGCATCCGGCCCCGTGACCCATCGCCCAGCCGGTATCGGCGCAGCGGCCACCCGTCCGCCGCCTGCCAATAATCCACCCGCCCGTCCATGGGCCAGGCGCGGCGGTCGAAAGAGGGGGGAAGGGAAGCGGGCGAATCCATCAGGCGGCATGGTTACGATTTGCTAAGGCATCGGGTCTACACCCTGCATGCATGATGGGGGAATATTTCAGAGTCGCGATGCTGTGCCTGCTGGGCGTGCTGCTGATCGTAGCGGCCGTCACGGACCTGCGCTCGCGCATCATTTCGAACCGGCTCAACTTGGCCGTGGCCGCGCTGGCGCCGATCTGGTGGGTGGCGAGCGGGATGGCGGTGTGGCCCGACATGGCAGCGCAACTGCTGACGGCGGCCATCGTCTTCGCGATCTTCGCGGGTCTGTTCTCGCTCGGCTGGATGGGCGGCGGCGACGTCAAGCTGCTGGGCGCGCTGGCGCTGTGGTTTCCCTGGCAGGGGGTCATGTCGCTCATCATCCTGATGGCGGTGCTGGGCGGCCTGGTGACCGTGGCGACCGTGATCCACCACCGCATGACCAAGCGGCTGGGACAGCCGGAGATCCCCTATGGCGTCGCGATCTCGCTGTCGGCGCTGTGGCTGATTTGGCCAACGATATTTTAACCATTCTGGATGCAAGGTGGGCGCCGGGGGCAGTGCACCCGCTTGAGGGAGGCGAATTTCGTCATGGAAGCAAAAAAGATCGTGCTGCTGGTGGGGGCGCTTTTCGTGGCGGTCACGACAGCCTTGCTGGCGCGCAGCATGTTGAGCTCATCCAGCGCGCCGCAGGTCAATGCCGCGTCGATGCCGGTCGCCGCCGACCAGCCGCATGTGCTGGTCGCGACCAAGGCGCTGCCGGTGGGCACCATCCTCGATGCTGAGAGCTTCCGCTTCCAGCCCTGGCCCAAGGATCTGGTCGAACAGGCCTATTATCTGAAGGGCGAGGCCGATCCCGCCAAGCTGGCGGGCAGCGTCGTGCGCAACGCCATCACGGCGGGCCAGCCGCTGACGCAGGGTTCGCTGATCAAGCCGGGCGACCGGGGCTTCCTGGCCGCCGCGCTGGGTCCGGGGATGCGCGCGGTGACGGTGCCGGTGTCGGCGCAAAGCTCGGTCGCGGGCTTCGTCTTTCCGGGCGACCGCATCGATCTGGTCCTGACGCAGAGCGTATCGGGCGGCGGCGAAGGCGAACCGCTCAAGGTATCCGAAACCATCCTGCGCAACCTGCGCGTGCTCGCCACCGATCAGCGCATGGACGCGATGGGCGATGACGGCAAGCCGGTCGTGCGGACCTATTCCAACGTCACGCTGGAAGTGACGCCCAAGATCGCGGAGAAGATCGCGGTCGCGCAGACCGTCGGTTCGCTGTCGCTGTCGCTGCGCTCGATCGCGGACAATGCCGCCGAACTGGACGCCGCCATCGCGGGCACCGATCAGGACCTGCCCGACGGCGCCAATCCGAACGCCGAAAAGAAGATGATCGCGAGCCTTCAGGCCCGGCCCATCGATCGCGGCAGCACCTATTCCACGGGCGCCGACGTGTCGCGCTACCAGCGCAGCAGCGTCCCGGCCAAGCAGGCCGCGCCCGCCGACCCCAATGGCGCTCCCGCGGGAACGGCCGTCTTTCAGGGGCCGACGATCCGCGTCGCGCGCGGCACCAATGTGACCGATGTTCCGGTCGGGGGGAAGTAAGATGAAGGGATTGCACCTGCTCCGCCGGACGGCGGCGATCAAGCCGATGGCAACGCCGGCGATCGCCCTCGGCCTCGCGCTCGCGGCGGCGGCCATGCCGACCACGGCTCTCAACGCGGCTCCCTCCTCCATGCAGGACAATGCGATCCTGCTGTCGGTGGGCGGCAGCCGGGTCATCAACCTGCCCGCGCCCATGTCGGACGTGGTGATCGCCGATCCCGACGTGGCGGACGTCCACGTCCGGTCGCAGAACCAGCTCTACCTGCTGGCGAAGAAAGCGGGCGAGACCACCGTCTTCGTCACGGCGAAGAACGGCAAGGTCCTGTTTTCCGGCACCGTGCGGGTCGGCAACAACCTGACCAATATCGACGACATGCTGCGGCTGGCGATGCCCGAAGCGAATATCGCGGCGAACAAGATGAACGGCATGGTCCTGTTGACCGGCACGATCGCCGCCCCCGAGGACGCCGCCGAAGCCGAAAGGCTGACGCAGGCTTTCGTGGGCAAGGACGTGACCGTGGTCAGCCGCCTGCGCATGGCGACGCCGCTACAGGTCAATCTTCAGGTCAAGATCGCGGAAGTCAGCCGGGACCTCGGCCACAAGATCGGTACGAATTTCAGCGGCCCTACCCTTCGCGGCAACGGCCAGACGCAGGGCATATTGGGCGGCGGCACCCGTAATTTCGGCAGCTATGACCCCAACAAGAATCTGTGGACCTTCAACAGTCCCTTTGACGGAGGCTACAGCATCGGCGGCGTCGCCCGCCTGTTGGGCATCGACATCGCAGGCGTCCTGGACCTGGCGGAATCGAGTGGCCTGGCCACCACGCTGGCGCAGCCCAACCTGACCGCGCTCTCCGGCGAAACGGCAAGCTTCCTGGCGGGCGGCGAGTTTCCCTATACGGTCAGCAACGGCACGCAGGGCAACAGCCTTGAATGGAAGCAATATGGCGTCCAGCTCGCCTTCACGCCTACGGTGCTGGCCGACGGCCGGATTTCCCTGCGCGTCCGCCCCACGGTTTCCAGCCTCGACTTCTCGCTCGACGTCAATACGCCGGCGCTCAGGACCCGCACGGCGGAAACCACGGTGGAGCTCGGATCGGGGCAGGCCTTCATGATCGCGGGTCTGCTGAACAATCAGACCGGCAACACCATCAACAAGGTGCCGGGCCTTGGCAACATCCCGATCCTGGGCAGCCTGTTCAAATCGCGCAGTTTTCAGCGCAATGAAACCGAACTGGTGATCGTCGTGACGCCTTATCTGGTGAAGCCGGTCAACGCATCCGACATCCGGCTGCCCACCGACGCCTTCCGCACCGCGACTGAAGGCCAGGGCCTGTTCCTGCAGCAGGCCAATGACAGCATCAGCGGCGGCCGCGCGCCCGCGCCGACGCGCGGTCCCGACGTGCCCATGCCCGCGCCCGGCCCCCAGGCTTCGGCATCGATGCCCGCCATGGCGGCGCGCGACCATCGCAAGGCGGCCAAGGCGAGCGACGCCACCCCTGGCTTCAGCTACTGACGGAAGGACGAAGATCATGACAGCCCGTTCCTTGAAAGGCATCGTCCAGCTGGGCTTGATCGCCCTGATCGCCATTCCCGGCGCGACGCAAGCGCGCGGTTCCAAAGTCAATCGCAGCGTCGATACGATCCATCAGCCGGTGGTGAGCCACGCGGCCTACACCTTCGATGTGCGGCCCGGCATGGATGGCGATCTTTCCGTTCCGGAAGCGCGCCGCCTGAACGACTGGTTCGCCTCCATCGGCCTAGGCTATGGTGACCGCGTTTCGCTCACCGGCGATCCGGCCGCCGTCGGCCCGGCCCTGCGCGAAGGCATCGCCAATGTCGTCGCGCGGCATGGGCTGTTGATCGATGAAGACAGTTCGGCCATCGCCGGCACCGCTTCTGAAGGCGGCGTGCGCCTGATCGTGCGCCGCGCCATGGCGAGCGTACCCGGCTGCCCCAACTGGTCCAGCAAAGCGGAAACCGACGCCAATCTGGGCGCATCGTCCAACTATGGATGCGCCATGAACAGCAATTTCGCCGCGATGATCGCCAATCCGGAGGATCTGGTGCGCGGTCAGGGAAGCGACAGCGATTTGCGCACCGCCACCTCCAACCGCGCCATTTCCACCTATCGCGAAAAGGCGCCGACCGGATCGGGCGAACTCAAGTCGCAATATGGAGCCCAATAAGATGAACGCGCCCTGGAAACCCGGCATGAACGGACAGCGTGATCCGTTCCACGCCTTCGTCTGCGACGATCACAGCTTCGACCTTCTCCGCGCGGTGGCCGCCGAAATGGGGTGGGCGCCGGAAAAGGTGAACAAGGGCGGGATGCGCAACGCCGTCCAGAGCCTGTCGATCACCGCGTCGCCCCAGATCCTGTTCGTCGACATGTCCGAAAGCGGCGATCCGCTGAACGACATCAACAGCCTCGCCGAAGTGTGCGAGCCGGGCACGGTGGTGATCGCCGCAGGCCAGGTGAACGACGTGCGCCTTTATCGCGACCTGCTGGCGAGCGGCATCCAGGATTATCTGCTCAAGCCCTTCGGCGCGGACCAGCTCCGCGATGCGCTGGCGCAGGCCCAGGCCGTGTTCTTCGCCCCCCGCGAAGGTGCCGTGGAGCGGCCGCATATGACGGCGGCCGTCATCGGCACGCGCGGCGGCGTGGGCGCGTCGAGCCTCGCGACCTCGCTCGCCTGGCTGCTCAGCGGACAGCATCAGCGCTCGACCGCGCTTCTGGACCTCGACATCCATTTCGGCACCGACGCGCTCGCCATGGACCTGGAGCCGGGCCGCGGCCTGATCGACGCGATCGAGAATCCGGGCCGCATCGACGGCCTGTTCATCGAGCGCGCCATGGTGCGGGCCAGCGACAATCTGGCGATCCTGTCGGCCGAAGCGCCGATCAGCATGCCGATGATGTCGGACGGCGGGGCCTTCTATCAGTTGCTGGAGGAGTTCCGCACCGCCTTCGAATGCTCGGTGATCGACCTGCCGCGCGGCATGATGATCCAGCATCCGCACCTGATGGGCGACGTCAATGTGGCGGTGGTGGTCACGGAAATGACCCTGGCGGGCGCGCGGGACACCATCCGCGTGCTGTCATGGCTCAAGGGCGGCGCCCCGCAGGCGCGCGTTCTGGTGATCGCCAACCGCGTCCATCCCGGATCGCCGGAAATCAGCCGCAAGGATTTCGAACAGTCGATCGAGCGTTCCATCGATGTGCTCATCCCCTTCGACATCAGGGCCGCATCGCAGGCGGCGAAGCTGGGCAAGACGCTGGCCGAGGCCGCCAAGGGCGGCAAGGTCGGCGCGGCCTGCGCGACGATGGTGAAGGAAGTGCTGGGCGCCGCCGAGGCCGAGGAGGAGGAAGGCGGCCGCAAGAAGGGCGACTCCCTGCTCGGCAAGCTGGGCGACCTCAAGAACATCATTCCTTCGCGCAAGGCCAAGGCGGCGGCAACCCACTGATGCGGCGCGACGCCGCGCGGCGTCGCGTCCCCTGCTGAAACGGAACGGGCGAGCAGATGGACGGCAAGATGATCCTGATGGCGGTGCTGCTGGCGACCCTCCTGGGGCTCGTCTTCGCGGCCTTTTCCGGCCCGTCGCCCGACAAGGCCCGCAAGCGCCGCATCGCGCTGATCCGCGGGCGGCACAGCGATTCCGCCGAAGCGGTGCTGGAAGCGCGGATGCGCCGCGCGATCGACAGCCGCCAGCCCATCACCGAAATGAAGATGCTGGTGTCGCTGATTCCCAATCCGGACAATCTGACCAAGCGGCTTCGGATGACCGGCAAGAAATGGACGCTCAGCCAGTATATGACGAGCTGCGCCGTGATCTTCCTGTTCATGGCGGCGGTAATGATGCTGCGCGGATTTCCGCTTTTCTTCGCGCTGATGGTGTCGCTGGCGGCGGGCCTGGGCCTGCCGCACTGGTGGGTCAGCCGCCTCATCAACAAGCGGATCGCCCAGTTCAACGCCAAATTCCCCGACGCGCTGGAGCTGCTGACGCGCGGCCTGCGCTCGGGCCTTCCCATCGCCGAGACGCTGGGCGTCGTGTCCGTGGAAATCCCCGGCCCCGTCGGCGAGGAGTTCCGCCTCATCACCGAGCGCATCAAGATCGGCAAGACGATGGACCAGGCGTTGCAGGAGACCGCCGACCGACTGGGCACGGCGGAGTTCCAGTTCTTCGTCATCTCGCTAGCGATCCAGCGGGAAACCGGCGGCAACCTCGCCGAAACGCTGTCGAACCTCGCCACCGTGCTGCGCCAGCGCGCGCAGATGAAGCTGAAGATCCGCGCCATGTCCTCGGAATCCAAGGCATCGGCCTATATCATCGGCGCGCTGCCGTTCATCGTCTTCGGCCTCATCAGCTACATCAACTTCGATTATATGAGCCCCTTCTACACGCCCGATCCCATGGGCCTGTTCGGCCTGTCGCTGATGCAGGTGATCGGCATCGGGGGCATGTGCTGGATGGGCATAGGCGCCTTCATCATGGCGCAGATGATCAACTTCGAGATCTGACAGGGGAGCAAGGCAATCATGGAAGCGGCCCCAGCAGGCACCCTCTTCGGCCTCAGCGCCACCGATTTCGGCACGCTGCTTGCCGGGTTGGCCACGGCAGCGGTCATCTTCGCGCTCTATACGGTCATGACCGTGCGCGATCCGATGGCCAAGCGCGTGAAGGCGCTGAACGAGCGGCGCGAGCAATTGAAGGCGGGCATCACCGCCTCCACCGCCAAGCGGCGCGCCAAGCTGGTCAAGAAGAACCAGACGACTGATCGCATGCGCTCCTTCCTGTCGAGCCTTCAGGTGTTGCAGGACGACCAGCTTCGCGACGTGCAGACCCGCATGGCGCAGGCGGGCATCCGCTCGAAGGAATGGGCCGTCGCCGTCATCTTCGCCCGCATGGTGCTGCCGATCGCCATCGGCGGCATGGCGGCGCTGCTGATCTATGGGCTGGACGTCTTCCCTGACTGGGGCGGGTTCAAGCGGTTCATGGTATTCGCGGGCGCGCTGCTGCTGTCTTACAAGGGCCCCGACCTCTACATCAACAACAAGGTCCAGAAACGGTCCGCCGCGATCCGCAAGGGGTTGCCCGACGCGCTCGACCTGCTGGTGATCTGCGCCGAGGCGGGGCTGACCGTAGACGCCGCCTTCAGCCGCGTGGCGCGCGAACTGGGCAAGGCCTATCCCGAGCTGGGCGACGAGTTCCAGTTGACCGCGATCGAACTGGCGTTCCTGACGGACCGGCGCATGGCCTTCGAAAATCTCGCCACGCGCGTCAATCTGGACGCGGTGAAGGGCGTGGTGACGACCATGATCCAGACGGAGAAATATGGCACGCCGCTGGCTTCCGCATTGCGCGTCCTGTCCGCCGAGTTCCGTCACGAACGCATGATGCGCGCCGAGGAAAAGGCCGCGCGCCTGCCCGCGATCATGACGGTGCCGCTGATCCTCTTCATCCTGCCGACACTGTTCGTGGTGATCCTGGGTCCGGCAGCCTGCTCGATCAGCCAGGCGTTCAAATAAGCGGAAAGATTCGGCCGGTTGCGGATGCTCGCATCCGTTCGGGCCGAGCGCAGTCTGCCTGTCCCGAGCGCCGCCGCGAGAGGCGTCGAAGGGCCTGCCGCGAAACGAAGCAAGCTGTTTACGCTTTCGCCCAGCTCAGGGCGAAAGACCGTCCGTTCCGCTACTGCCCAAGAATGAAATCCACGCCCGCCATGGCGTGGATAGAGGTGCAGTCGTAGATCGGCAGCACATTCGCCTTCACGTCCACCACCAGTTCCAGTTCCGTGCAGGCCAGCACGGCCGCCTGCACATCCTCCTTGGCGATGTCGGTCAGTTCGGACTTCATGAACCGCTCGCTTTCGCGGCCGATCTTGCCCAGCGTCAGTTCCTCATAGACCATCTGGTCGATCCGGTCGGCCAGTTCCATGTCGGGCGGCAACAGCGATACGCCGTGGCCGACGAGCCGCTGGCGGTAGAATTTCTCCATCATCACGTTGCGCGTGCCGATCAGTGCGGCCTTTTCCACATGGTCCGCCGCCATCTGCGCGCCGACGACTTCGGCGATGTGGATGATGGGAACATCCACCGCCGCCTGCACCTCGTCATAGACACGGTGCATCGAGTTGGCGCAGATCATCAGGCTTTCCGCCCCGGCCTGCTCCAGCCTGCGCGCGGAGCCGACCAGACGTTGCGCCACGCCGTCCCAATCCTCCTGCGTGACGCTGCGGCCCACATCCGCGAAGTTCAGGCTTTCGATCAGCAGCGGCGCGCTGTGGAATCCGCCCTTCGCCCGATGGATGGCCCGGTTGATGATCTCATAATAGCGGGCGGTGGAAATCCAGCTGAGCCCACCGATCAGACCGAGTTTACGCATAGGTGGCCCCCATCACTCCGAAAAAGGAAACGGACGGCGATGCGTGAAGCGCCGCCGTCCGTCATAGCGTTACGGGATGCCTGCCTTAGTGGGCAAGACCCTTGACGATTTCCTCGACCATCTTCTTGGCGTCGGCGAGCAGCATCATCGTGTTGTCCATGTAAAAGACTTCATTGTCGACGCCCGCATAGCCCGCGCCGCCCATGGAGCGCTTCACGAACAGCACCGACTTGGCATTGGCGACGTCCAGGATCGGCATGCCGTAGATGGGCGAGGTCTTGTCCGTCTTGGCCGCCGGATTGGTCACATCGTTCGCGCCGATGACGAAGGCGACGTCGGCCTGGCCGAATTCGCTGTTGATGTCCTCCAGTTCGAACACCTCGTCATAGGGGACATTCGCTTCGGCCAGCAGCACGTTCATGTGCCCCGGCATACGGCCCGCGACCGGGTGGATGGCGTATTTCACTGAAACGCCTTCCTTCTTGAGCAGGTCGCCCATTTCGCGCAGCGCATGCTGCGCCTGGCTGACCGCCATGCCGTAACCGGGCACGATGATGACGCTGTCCGCCTGCTTCATCAGGAAGGCCGCGTCCTCGGCGCTGCCGCGCTTGTAGGGGCGGTCGACCGCCGCCGCGCCGCCGCCCGAGGGGCCAGCTTCCGCGCCGAAGCCGCCCGCGATCACGGAGAGGAACCCGCGGTTCATCGCCTTGCACATGATGTAGCTCAGGATCGCGCCCGACGAACCCACCAGCGCGCCGGTGATGATCATCGCGGTGTTGCCCAGCGTGAAGCCCATGGCCGCCGCCGCCCAGCCCGAATAGCTGTTCAGCATCGACACGACGACCGGCATGTCCGCGCCGCCGATGGGGATGATCAGCAGGAAGCCGATGATGAAGCTGAGCGCCGTGACGGTCCAGAAGATCCAGGGCGATTGGTCGGTCAGGAAATACGCGATCAGGCCCAGGATCGCGGCGAGCGTGCCCAGGTTGATGATGTGCCGGCCGGGCAGCAGGATCGGCTTGCCCGACATATTGCCGTTGAGCTTGAGGAAGGCGATGACCGAACCGGAGAAGGTGATCGCGCCGATGGCGACGCCCAGCCCCATCTCGATGCGGCTGGCATTATGGATTTCGCCCGTCAGCGCATCCAGAATCCCGAAAGCGCCGGGATTGAGATAGGCTGCCGCGCCCACCAGCACCGCCGCCAGGCCGACAAGCGAGTGGAAAGCCGCGACAAGCTGCGGCATGTCGGTCATCGCGATCTTGCGCGCGATGACGAAGCCGATCGCGCCACCGATGGCGATCGCCCCGACGATCTCCGGCAGGGAGATGACATCATGGGTATAGAGGGTGGTGGCAACCGCGATCGCCATGCCCGCCATGCCCATGCGGTTGCCCCGGCGGCTCGACGCAGGGCTGGACAGCCCGCGCAGCGCGAGGATGAAAAGGACGCCCGCGACCAGATAGGCGAGCGAGACGAAGGGCGAAGCGGCGACGCCTTGCGCGCCTGCCGCGGCCATCGCGATGACGGTCTGCAGCATCACTTGCGCTCCTTCTTCTTGTACATGGCCAGCATGCGTTCCGTGACCGCGAAGCCCCCGAAGATGTTGACCGATGCCAGCACCACGGCCAGCAGCCCCAGATATTTGGCGGCCGCGCTGCCCGCTTCGGCCGACGCGACCAGCGCGCCGACGATGATGACGGAAGAAATGGCGTTGGTGACGGCCATCAGCGGCGTGTGGAGCGCCGGCGTCACCGACCACACCACATAATAGCCGACGAAGCACGCCAGCACGAAAATCGACAGGATGGAGATGAAGTCCATCTTTCCTACTCCCCGTTCGTCCCGCCTTTCCCGCAGGACATGGCGCGCGCAGTCCCATGGGACCGCGCGCCGTTATCTCACCCCAGAAGGCGCTCGTTCACGACCTTGCCGCCCTGCGTCAGGCGGATGGCGTTGCCGATCTCTTCGTCCAGCACGGGCGCGTTCTTTTCCTTGTCCCAGAAGGCGGACAGGAAATTATAGAGGTTGCGCGAGAAGAGCGCCGACGTGTCCGCCGCCAGCCGCGAAGGCACGTTCCTGTGCCCCACGATCTTGACGCCATGACGTTCGACCACTTCGCCCGCTACGGCGCCCTCGACATTGCCGCCCTGCTCGACGGCAAGGTCGACGATCACGCTGCCCGGCTTCATCGACGCGATCTGCCCGTCGGAAATGAGGCGAGGAGCGGCACGGCCCGGAATGAGCGCGGTGGTGATGACGATATCCTGCTTGGCGATGTGCCCGGATACCAGTTCGGCCTGCGCCTTCTGATATTCCTCGGACATTTCGGTGGCATAGCCGCCCGATCCTTCGCCCTCGATACCCTTGACGCTTTCGACGAAGATCGGCTTCGCGCCCAGCGATTCGATCTGCTCCCTGGTAGCGGATCGCACGTCCGTCGCGGACACCTGCGCGCCCAGGCGACGGGCGGTCGCGATCGCCTGAAGCCCCGCGACGCCCACGCCCATGATGAAGACCTTCGCCGCGGACACCGTTCCCGCCGCCGTCATCATCATCGGGAAAGCCTTGCCATATTCGGCCGCGGCGTCAAGCACCGCCTTGTAGCCCGACAGGTTCGATTGCGACGAGAGGATGTCCATCGACTGCGCACGCGTGATGCGCGGCATGAACTCCATCGCCAGTGCCTCGAAGCCCGCCGCGGCATAGGCGTCCACGCGGGCGCGCTCGCCGAACGGGTTGAAACCGGCGGCGACCCAGGCGCCCGGTTTCGCGCCGGAAAGGCTGGCCGGATCGGCGGCCTGAACGCCCAGGATGATGTCCGCGCCCGCGACGGTCGCGGCACGATCACCCAGCACGGCTCCAGCCGCCGCATAGTCGGCATCGGCGACGGAAGCGGTCAGCCCCGCGCCGCTTTCAACCGCCACATCAGCGCCCAAAGCCTTGAATTTCTTCACGGTCTCCGGCGTGCCGGCGACCCTGCGCTCGCCTTCGGCAAGCTCCTTGATGATTGCAATTTTCATGGCATCCCCCTGTGCAAACCGACCTTCAGTTCGAGATCAGCAGCACCACGATCGCGGTCGCGATCAGGGAAACGATCGTGCCCCACTTAACGACGTCCACGAAACCCGCATAGGTTTCGTTCGCATGTTGCATATTATCCTGTTGGGCCATGCCCTCTCTTCCTCTCTGCCAGTCCAGTCGTCGACCCTCTTATCTCCTGCCTGCCTGCCCCTCAACCCGCAAAGCAACAAGAAAATCTTTCAGGTTAAGGGCGCCTTTACCCCCCTGCGCTAGACTTTGCCGCCTGTAGTGGAATGAGGGATGAGATGGCGCGCGACAGCGTTCCCATGTTGATGCTGATCGATGACGAGCCCGCGCAGCGCCGTCTGGTGTCCGCGCTGGCCGCGCGCGCCGGATGGCGCACGATCTTCGCAAACGACGGCGAAACCGCCATCGCGACGCTGGGCACGCAGGACGGGATGCGGCTGGACGCGATCCTGCTCGACCAATGGTGCCCGTCCTATGAACCGGCGGAACTGATCCGGGAATTGCGCGCGCGGCGGCCCGCCCTGCCGATCCTCGTGCTGACGGCCCATGACAATGTGGCGATGGCGGTCGAATCGATGCGCGCCGGGGCCACGGATTATCTGTCCAAGCCCATCGCGCCGGAAAGGCTGCTCGCCGCGCTCAACGCCACGCTGAGCGAGGACGACATCAATAGCGAACTGCGCCCCCTGACGGAGAAGATCACCGCGCCCCTCTCGTTCGAGGATGTAGTGGGGTCCGCCCCCCGCTTCCGCGCGGCGCTCGCCATCGCGGCCAAGGCGGCCCGCGCGCGCGTCCCCGTGCTGATCGAAGGCGAAAGCGGCGTCGGCAAGGACGTGATCGCCCGGGCCATCCATGCGGCCTCCCCCCGGCACAAGCAGGCGGTCGTGACGGTCAATTGCGGCGCCATTCCCGCCAATCTGGTCGAATCGGAGTTGTTCGGCCATGAACGCGGCGCCTTCACCGGCGCGTTCGAACGGCATATCGGCAAATTCGTGGCGGCCGATACCGGCACCATCTTCCTGGATGAAATCAGCGAAATGCCCTTCGAGGCACAGGTCAAGCTGCTGCGGGTGTTGCAGGACGGAGAGGTGCAGCCCATCGGCGCGCGCCGCCCGGTCCATGTGGACGTGCGCGTCATCGCCGCGACCAACAAGCGGTTGCTGGAGGAAATCGAGGCGGGGCGATTCCGCGAGGATCTTTATTATCGCCTGAACGTGGTGCAGTTGACCGTTCCCCCCCTGCGCGAGCGGATCGGGGATATTCCGGCGCTGTGCCGTCATCTGCTGGCGCGGATCGCGGAGCAGCCGGGACTGCGGAGCCTGGGCCTGACGGACGAGGCGCTGGCGTTGCTGATGCAGCATGAATGGCCGGGCAATGTGCGCCAGTTGCAGAACGCGCTGTTCCGCGCCGCCGTGCTGTGCGATGGCGACGCGCTGACGCCGCAGGACTTCCCCCAGATCGCCGCGCAGATCGGCGCGCGCGACGCCGTGCCGTCGATCCGCATGGCCTCCATCCGCCAGCCGCATCGCGAGGGCGCGGGCATCACCCTGTTCGAAGGCGACGGGCATGTCCGCCAGCTGGCCGAAATAGAAGCCGACGTCATCCGCCTGGCCATCGGCCATTATCGCGGACGCATGACGGAAGTCGCGCGGCGGTTGGGCATCGGCCGCTCGACGCTCTACCGGAAGCTCGCCGAACTGGGCATCGACAGCGCCGCCTGAGCGCCCGCATGTCCCGGCGCGAAGGCGCATCATCCCGAAGAAGTGCGGTGCGCCGTTGAAATATCGCGGCGGCTATGCTTTTGAGCAGGACATGAAAAGCGCATCCCTTGCCGCCTGCCTTCCCTTCCTCGCCCTGGTCGCCTGCGGGCGGGCGGAACCCGTGGGCGACATGCCCAGCCAGGAGGAGCTGGCCGCGGCCGCCAATGCCGCGGCCGCCAATGCCATCGCCAACCAGCAGAAGGCGGATGAAACCGAAAACCGCAATTATGTGAATGCGGAGCGCGGTTTTTCCGTCACCCTTCCCGAGGGCTGGGTGAAGGATGCCGCGGGCAGCAATGCGGACGGCGTGGTCTATGAAGATCCCGGCGCGGGCGCGGACGTGCGCGTCTTCTGGCAGAAGAATGACGGCGACCAGACGTTGCAGAAGATCGTGGAAGCGGCCAGCAACGGATCGGAAGGCGTCGACGGCGACTTCATCGGCGACAATGAATATCGCGGCACGGCGAATGACGGCGAGGGCAATAATATCGCCCTGCGCCTGCTGAAGCAGCCCGACGGCTCCATCGTCACGGCCACCTTCGTCTATCCCGAAATGCTGAGCGAGCAATATCAGGGTATCGCGGAAAAGTTGCTCGACAGCCTGCGGATATTCGCGCCCCGCAGCGAGACGCGGGAAGGCGCCAGCCCAACGGCAGCGGCCAACGCGTCAGGCAACTAAACCGCGCTCAACCCCGCATCGGCAAGCCCGCGCCAGAGTTGCAGGGCCTGCATGCTTTCCCTGACGTCATGGACGCGCACCATCTGCGCGCCCAGTTCCGCCGCGCGGAAGGCGAGCGCCACCGAGCCGCCGAGCCGGTCCGACGCGGGCGCCTCGTTGGAGAGCGCGCCGATGATCCGCTTGCGGCTGCCCGCGAAGAGCAGCGGGACGCCCAGCCCCTGAAAAATCGCAAGGCCGTTCACCAATGCCAGATTGTCGGCCAGTCCCTTGCCGAAACCAAGGCCCGGATCGACCATGATCCTGTCCCGCGCGATCCCGGCGGCGAGGCAGGCTTCGATCCGCGCCTCCAGCATGTCGAACACATCCGCGACGACATCGCCATAGCCCGCCGGATTTTCATGCGGATCGTCGCCCGCCGACGGCGCATGCATCAGGACCACCGGGCAGCCCGTCGCCGCCACGACCTCCATGCTCCGCGGATCGTGGCGCAGGGCGCTCACATCGTTGACGACCCTGGCCCCGGCGGCGAGCGCGGCCTCCATCACGGCCGCCTTGCGCGTGTCGACGGACACCGGCACGCCCGCCACCGCCAGACGCTCGATCACGGGCACGACACGGGCGATCTCGTCGCCTTCCCATATCTTCTGCGCGCGGGGACGGGTGGATTCGCCCCCCACGTCGACCAGCGCCGCGCCCGCCGCCGCCATGGCGAAGCCCGCGTCCGCCGCTGCCTGCGGATCGCCGGCATGCCGTCCGCCATCGGAAAAGCTGTCGGGCGTGACGTTCAGGATCGCCATCAGTTGCGGCGCGTCGAAACGGATCGTCTGATCACCAAGCGCCAGCGGCGCGCGCGGCGCGGAGATATTCGCGGCCAAGCACAGCGCCCTTTCCGCCAGCGGGTCCGGCAGGCCGGCGATGGCATCGGCGAAGCCTTCGACGGGGATCGTCACCCGCGCCAGCCGTTCGGCGCCCCGGCGCGCGGTCAGTTCATAGGCCTGGAACCAGACCAGCCCGCTCCCCATCCGCGCCGCCGCGCCGTCCGGCAGCCCGATGGGCGTCGCGACGAACCAGGCGGGGCGCAGATAAAGGCGCGCGTCGGCGGGAATGTTGGGCAAGGGAGGCATGGGCATTCCTTAGCCGTTCGCGCCGGGCGAAGCGAGACAGGAGCGCAACCGCGCGCCCCGGCTTCGCTCGAAGCGGACGGATGACGTGCGTTGCCGCTTAAGGTTCGTTCGCCAGCAGATAGGTCTGCCGCAGGGTATCGATCGGCAGGAGTTTCCCCTGCACCTCATGGTGCCAGAAGGTCCAGCCGTTGCAGCTCGGCGCATTTTGCAGGGTCGCGCCCATCTTGTGGATGGAGCCGCTGTCGCTGCCCACGGCCAGCGATCCGTCCGCGCGCACGACGGCCCGCCAGCGGCGCTTGCTGTCCGTCAGCACCGCGCCGGGTTGCAGATAGCCGGTTTCGACCAGGGTGCCGAAAGCGACCTTGGGCTGCGACTTGGCGCTTTGCATGATGGTGAGGGCGGATTCGTCGAGCGGCAGCGCGGCCTCGATCCGCTCCATCGCGACTTCGATATAGCTGTCCTCGCGCTCGATGCCGATCCATTTGCGGCCCAGGCGCTTGGCGACCGCGCCGGTCGTGCCCGTGCCGAAGAAGGGATCGAGCACCACGTCGCCGGGCTTGGTGCAGGCCAGCAGCACGCGGTAGAGCAGCGCTTCGGGCTTCTGGGTCGGGTGCGCCTTGTGCCCGTTGCGCTTCAGCCGCTCCTGCCCGCCGCAGATCGGCAGCACCCAGTCGGAACGCATCTGAAGTTCGTCATTCAGCGTCTTCATCGCCTTGTAGTTGAAGGTGTAGCGCGCGTCCTCGCCCTGGCTCGCCCAGATCAGCGTCTCATGCGCGTTGGTGAAGCGCGTGCCCTTGAAATTGGGCATCGGGTTCGCCTTGCGCCAGATGATGTCGTTCAATATCCAGAAGCCTTCGTCCTGCAAGGCCGTGCCGACGCGGAAGATATTGTGGTAGCTGCCGATCACCCAGATGGTGCCGTTGGGCTTCAGGATGCGGCGCGCTTCCTTGAGCCACGCCTTCGTGAAGCGGTCATAGGCGCCCAGCGTGTCGAACTTGTCCCAATCATTGTCGACCGCGTCGACGCGCCCGCCTTCCGGGCGGAACAGGTCGCCGCCCAGTTGCAGGTTGTAGGGCGGGTCGGCGAAGATCATGTCGATGCAGGCGTCGGGCAGCTTCGCCATTTCGGCGATGCAGTCGCCGCGCAGCAGCCGGTCCGCCTCGATCCCTACCGGCGCGACCGCCTTCTTCCGCCGCGTCGCGACGCGTTCCATCACACCCATGCAGCAACCCCCGTTGGTTTCGAGGCCCAGCGATGAGTCCTCAGGAGTCCGCCGTCAAGATCAGCGACTTATCCAGCGACCCTCACATAAAAGTTAACAGGAGGGAGAACGAACAGGGTAGCCACGATATGTTGAGTCTGCAAATGTCGGGAAGACTCCATATCGGGTGGTGTGGCGAAAAAGACTCAATGGGCCGGACCGGTGAAGTTTTTTTGGTTAACGCCGTTGGAAAGGGCAAAAACAGGCTTCGGGTTGACCTATTGATAACCCTATGGTTATTTTAAGGGGATGACAGCCGAACCCTATCGGGAAGATCGATCGACCCTTCGTGACGCCCTGTTCAAGGCGCTCTCCGACGGCACGCGCCGCGCCCTGCTCGAATATCTCGTTCGGGAAGGGGAACAGAGCGTCCATGCCCTCACCGGCGTCTCGGGCGTGTCGCAGCCCATGGTTTCCCGCCATCTGGGCAAGCTGAAACGCGCCGGTCTCGTCACGGCCCGCCGCGCCGGGCGGGAGACTTTCTATACCGCTCGCGCAAAAGGGCTGGCGCCGGTGGTTCAATGGATGGCCGTCTATGGCGCGCTCTGGTCGCAGCGTTTCACCGCGCTGGAGGATCTGGGCGACGGGGAATAGAGACAGGTTTTCGGAAGGCGCATGAGCGGTTTGCGGCCAGGAGCAGACTTTTACTCCTCCCCTTTGAGGGGAGGTGGCTGGCCGAAGGCCTGACGGAGGGGTATGCCCTATCGAGAAGGCACTACCCCTCCACCACCGCTTCGCGGCGGTCCCCTCCCCTCATAGGGAGAATTTGAATGTCTGCCTCCACCCGAAAATCGCCCGATAAGGAACGGGGAATGACTATCGGCAATAGCCTTCCCGATCAGGAATGACGATCAGGCATTCGTTCTTGTCCGCCAGATATTTGAAGCCTGTCTCGCTGCCTTTGCCGGGGCGAATCGCCAGATCCCGGCCATCGCGCACGAAACGGATCGTCGCGCCTTCGGCAATGCCGGTATAATCACCCTTCCGGTCCAGCGTATCCTGATTGGCGATGGCATAGTGACCGGGCTTTCCATCGGGCGAAGGCTGAATATCCAGGAACAGCCCTTCCGGCCCGGTCCAGCGTCCGACCCAATCGTCGGTCGGCAGGCGGGCGGCTTCGGGCGCATGATTGCCCAACGTATCCACATCCTCGATGGTTTCGACGGCGCCCGGCTGCGCGGCATTGTTGCCCGCGACATTTTCCGTGCTCTTGGCGCATCCTGTCAGGGCTATGGCGACAGCCATCGGAAAGGCCATGGAAAACCCGTGAAAGCGCATGATCTCCTCCTTGCAGCAATGGCTCTCCAACGCACCGAAGCGCCGGGAGTTCACAAGTTTGAAATGATCCGATCGATCAAATCAACATTCAATAATCGATTTTCTCTATCTGCAAGTCCGAGAAAACCAATTTCCCTCGACTCGCCCCGGTCCCTAGGTTTCGTGGACAAAGCTTGACTGGGGACTCGGTCGCTGATTCAAGGCTGGCTTTTGGAGGCAGCCTTGGGCGAGCGGATCGGCGTTACGGACGAAGAATGGGAAGTGATCGGGCCGCTGCTGCCGCCTGAGCACGGTCGTGGATGCCGCCCGGCGCAGGATAATCGCCCTTATTTCGAGGGCATGATGTGGATTGCGCGGACCGGCGCGCAATGGCGGCACCTGCCGGACGAGTATGGCAAGTGGAACAGCGTGTTCCGGCGCTATCGACGATGGGTCACGACCGGCGTGTTCGATGCCATGCTCGAGACGCTGGCCGAACTGGCGGGGCGCGACGCGGCCGCCGACATGATCGACAGCACGGTGGTCCGGGCACATCATTGTGCCGTCGGCATAAAAAGGGGACTCAGCAAACCGAGGCGCTTGGCCGATCGCGAGGCGGCTTCACGACGAAGCTCCACGCAAGGTGCGATGCCAGGGGCCTCCCCCTCGGCTTCGTGCTGACACCCGGACAGGCGCACGATGTGCAGGGCTTCGCCCCACTGTTCCGTATGATAACCGACCGGATCAAGGCCTTCCTGGCCGACCGGGGCTACGATGCCGATGCGATCCGCGAAGAGATCGAGGCGGCGGGTGTCGAGGCGGTGATCCCTGCCAAGGTCAACCGGCGCAATCCCGCCCCGCACGACCGCGCGAAATACAAATGGCGCAACCTGATCGAACGCCTGTTCAACAAACTCAAGAACTGGCGGCGCATCGCGACCCGCTACGATAAAACCAAAGAATCATACCTCGGCTTCGTAGCGCTCGTGTCAGTCAAACTCTGGATACCCTTTGTCCACGAAACCTACATGGGGCAGGCAACAGCAACCCAGAGAAGGAATTCGAAAGCTCATGGCTCTCATCAACACTCCCCTCCAGCCGTTCAAGGCGACCGCATTCAAGGAAGGCAAGTTCGTCGATGTCACCGACGCCGACGTGAAGGGCAAGTGGGCCGTCTTCTTCTTCTACCCGGCCGACTTCACCTTCGTCTGCCCGACCGAACTGGAAGACCTGGCCGACATCTACCCCACCCTTCAGGGCATGGGCGTGGAAGTCTATTCGGTGTCGACCGACACGCATTTCTGCCACAAGGCATGGCATGACACCTCGCCGGCCATCGGCAAGATCAACTATTATATGCTGGGCGACCAGAATCACGACATCTCCAACCAGTTCGGCGTGCTGCGCGAAGGCGTGGGCCTGGCGGATCGCGCGACCTTCGTGCTCGATCCGGAAGGCGTGATCCAGCTGGTCGAGATCACTCCTGAGGGCGTCGGCCGTAATGCCGCAGAACTGCTCCGCAAGATCAAGGCCGCCCAATATTGGGCCAGCCACCCCGGCGAAGTGTGCCCCGCCAAGTGGGAAGAGGGCGAAAAGACCCTCGCTCCCTCGCTCGACCTCGTCGGCAAGATCTGACGACCTTTCCCGCGGCCGGGCATCAGGGCATTGCCTGATCCCGGCGCGGCTTGATCTCTGACAGTTTCAGACCCAATCCTTTCGAGGGGCGCCTTGCCGTCCCTCGGAAACGGGCGGCTTATGCCCGCCCCTTCATGCAACGGAGCCAGTAAGACGATGTTGGACGCAAATCTCAAAGGACAGCTCAAGGGCTATCTGGCGAACATCACCCAGCCGATCGAGCTGGTGGCTTCGCTGGATGACGGCGCGAAATCGCGCGAGATGGAAGAGCTGCTGAACGAAATCGCCGAACTGTCGGACAAGGTGTCCGTGGCCCGCGCCGACGACGACAAGCGCAAGCCCAGCTTCATGATCCGCCGCGTGGGCACCGACATCGGCGTACGCTTCGCGGGGCTGCCCATGGGGCATGAGTTCACCTCGCTGGTGCTGGCGCTGTTGCAGGTCGGCGGCCATCCGTCGAAGGCGGCGCAGGACCTCATCCAGCAGATCAGGGATCTGGACGGCGATTTCGCGTTCGAAACCTATTTCTCGCTCTCCTGCCAGAACTGCCCGGACGTGGTGCAGGCGTTGAACCTCATGAGCGTGCTCAACCCCCGCATCAGCCATGTCGCCATCGACGGCGCGCTGTTCCAGCAGGAAGTCGACGAGCGCAAGGTGATGGCGGTGCCGACCGTGTTCCTGAACGGAGAGCCTTTCGCTTCGGGCCGCATGGAACTGGAACAGATCGTCGCGAAGATCGACAGCGGCGCGGCCGACCGCGCGGCGGAGAAGATCAAGGCTCAGGACCCCTTCGAGGTGCTGATCGTCGGCGGCGGTCCGGCCGGCGCGGCGGCGGCGATCTATGCGGCGCGCAAGGGCATCCGCACCGGCATCGCGGCGGAGCGTTTCGGCGGCCAGGTACTCGACACCATGGCGATCGAAAATTTCATCTCCGTCCCCCATACCGAAGGGCCGAAACTGGCCGCGCATCTGGAACAGCACGTCAAGGAATATGATGTCGAGGTCATGAACCTCCAGAAGGCCGCGAAGCTGATCCCGGCCAAGTCCGAAGGCGGCTATCATGAGGTCGTGCTGGAAAATGGCGCGTCCTTGAAGGGCCGCACCCTGATCCTCTCCACCGGGGCACGCTGGCGGCAGATGGGCGTTCCGGGCGAGGACGAATATCGCAACAAGGGCGTGGCCTATTGCCCGCATTGCGACGGTCCCCTTTTCAAGGGCAAGCGCGTGGCGGTGATCGGCGGCGGCAATAGCGGCGTCGAAGCGGCCATCGACCTTGCCGGCATCGTCGCCCATGTGACGCTGATCGAGTTCGACAGCCAGCTCCGCGCCGACGCGGTGTTGCAGCGCAAGCTCGCCAGCCTGCCCAATGTGAAGATCATCACATCGGCGCTGACGACGCAGGTGCAGGGCGACGGGAACAAGGTGACGGGCCTCAGCTACAAGGACCGCAACCATGGCACCGAGCATGACATCGAACTGGAGGGCATTTTCGTCCAGATCGGCCTGGTCCCGAACACCGAATGGCTGAAGGACAGCATCGCCCTGTCCCCGCGTGGCGAGATCGAGATCGACGCGCGCGGCGAAACCAGCCAGCCGGGCGTGTTCGCGGCGGGGGACTGCACGACGGTGCCCTATAAGCAGATCGTCATCGCCATGGGCGCGGGATCGACGGCGGCGCTGTCCGCCTTCGATTACCTGATCCGCCTGCCCGCCAGCGAGGAAACGGCTGCCGCTGCGGCCTGATCCGCCTCAACGGCGCGGAAATGTTGAAAAAGGGCGGCCGATTTCCCAAGGGATCGGCCGCCCTTTTTCAGTCTGGCCCCCGGATTCATCCATAATGCGCTCAAAGGAAAGGAAAATTTAAGCTTAATCTCTTTTTCACGATAATGCGCGATTCTCGTCGTCCTTGAGAGGGCATGAGCAGGTGTCGTCATGGCGCTATGGGCATATCGGAATGCGGAATGGCTGGTGGCCATCCATGCGATGGTCGACGATGTCTGCGTGCAGGATGGCGCGATGCCGCCGGGCCTGTTCGGCAATCTGACCCGGCTTGTGGACGGCGTCAGGTCAGACAGCCCCGACGACATGTTTCTCTCTCGCGCCGACGATATGCTGGTCGCCATCCATCGCCTGCGATCGGCAATGAGGCATCGATCCCCGCAAGCCGATCCCGCCGCCATCCGCAGGGAATTGGGACATATGTGCCGTGACTGGATGAGCGCGGCCCGCTTTTGCTGATACGCGCTGTCAGCGCATCAGCCGCGGCCGGAAAATGGCCGGATCGACTTTCAACGCCGGAACCCGTTCCGCCTTCCCCGCCGCCTGCGGCAAGGCGGGTCGTTCCGCCAGCACGGCTTCCTCGACCGGCGTGAAAGTGACGATGGCGCTGGAAGGGTCATTCGGATCTTCCAGCACCAGCGTGCCCACCATCAGGGCTGGGCTTAGCCGATCGGTCGTCACGTTCACCTGCGTTCCGATCCGCGTCAGGTCGAACAGCTTGCGGGCAAAGGCATGGGGCAGCCGGATGCAGCCATGGCTGGCCGGATAACCCGGATTATGCCCGGCATGGAGCGCGATGCCGTCCCATGTCAGCCTTTGCATGAACGGCATGGGCGCATTGCTGTAGAGGTTGGAGCGATGCCATTGCCGTTTTTGCAGGATGGGGAATTCGCCGGTCGGCGTCCGGTGGCCCTTCATCCCCGTGGAGACCGAAGCCGCGCCGATCAGCCGGTCGCCGTCATAGACATGCACCATCTGCTTTTCGATGCTGATGACCATGTAGATGGGACCGGCCCACGGCCCTTCGCTCAGCCAGCGATATTCGCCCGGAGCCAGCGCGATCGGGTCGGACGCCACCGGCGCTGCACGCGCAACCAGGGGCAAGGCGACACAGGCCGCGAAAGCCAGCAAGGGACAGAAGGCGCGCAGGGCGAAAGCCATAAGCCTTTTTTAACCATAAGCCGCCGGCGCGCCAGTCCGCGGTGAACGATTCGTCGCATCCGTCCCGGTGTAGGACAGGCTGGTGAACGTTTTATCTGGAGTTGGTCCTCATGAGGTGAGGCGCGCCGTGCTCCTGCCTGTTTCCATATTCAGAGCAGCAGAAGCTGCGCCACCGGCGCAAAGCTGCGGCGGTGCAATGGCGTCGGCCCATGTTCGCGCAGCGCCGCCAGATGATAGGCGCTGCCATAACCCTTGTTGCTTTCCCAGCCATAATGCGGGTGCAGCGCGGCGGCTTCCACCATCATCCGGTCGCGCGCTTCCTTGGCGATGATCGACGCGGCCGCGATGGACAGGCATTTGGCGTCCCCTTCCACCACGGCGGTGGCGGGCCAGCGCCAGTCGGGGCAGCGATTGCCGTCCACCAGCACATGGGCGCAATCCTCGCTTAACGCCTCCATCGCGCGCTTCATGGCGAGCATTGTCGCCCAGAGGATGTTGAGGCTGTCGATCTCTTCGACACTGGCGACGCCGACGCCCCAGCAAAGCGCCCGCGCCTTGATCTCTCCTTCTAGCACGGCGCGGCGGGCGGCGGTGAGCTGCTTGCTGTCGTTGAGGCCGTCCGGGCAATCCTCCGCGCGCAGGATGACGGCGGCGGCGACCACCGGCCCGGCGAGCGGCCCCCTGCCTGCTTCGTCCACCCCGGCGACGAGGCCGGGATGATGCCGCAGTTCATGCGTGAAATCAGGCATGGGCATGAAACCCGAAAGGCGCGCCCATCGGCCCATGCCCCTGCCCCAAGCCCGGCGCGAGCGTCAGCGCTTCCCGCACATATTGGCGCGCCCGTTCGATGGCGTCGATCAGGGCCATGCCCTGCCCCAGCCTGGTCGCGATGGCGCTCGCCAGAGTGCAGCCGGTGCCGTGGGTGTGGGGCGTGTCGATGCGGGTGTTGCTCCATGCCTTGACCACGCCTTGCGGGCCGATCAGCCGGTCGGTCAGCATCGGTCCCTCGCCATGCCCGCCCTTGGCAAGCACATGGGTGGCGAAGCGGATCGCCACATCCTTTCCGCCCAGCGCCTCCAGTTCCGGCAGGTTGGGCGTCACCAGCGCGGCGAAGGCCATGAGTCTCTCGAACGCCGCGACGGTCGCGTCGTCGGCCAGCGCCGATCCGCTGGTGGCGACCATGACGGGATCGAAGACGATGGGCACGCCCTCCAGCTTCGCCAGCCGGTCCGCGACGGCGGCGGCGGTCTGCGCCGATCCGATCATGCCGATCTTCACCGCGTCCACGCCGATGTCGCCGATGACGCTTTCCATCTGCGCCAGCACCATGTCGGTCGGCACGGGATGCACGCCCTGCACGCCCAGCGTGTTCTGCGCGGTGATCGCGGTGATCGCGGTCATGGCATGGCCGCCGAGCAGCGTGACGGTCCGTATGTCCGCCTGAATCCCCGCGCCGCCGCCACTGTCGGACCCCGCGATGATGAGGATGCGCGCGACGCTCACGCCTTGTACCGCCGCTCCGTCGAGGCGGGGTTGGCCGCCAGCGCCCTGCCCGTTCGCGTCGGACGGTCCATCAATTCGCCGCCACAATTGGGGCAACGGTCATCCAACGCCTCCGCACAGGTCGCGCAGAAGGTGCATTCGAAAGAACAGATGAACGCCCCCGGCTCATCGGCGGGCAGGCCTGCGCCGCAGCGTTCGCAATCCGGGCGCATCTCCAGCATCAGGCCGCCACCTTCTCCACCACCGCGCAGATGCGTTCGACGACATCGCGCACCTGCTCTTCCCGGTCGCCTTCGGCCATGACTCGGATCACTGGCTCCGTGCCGGACGGGCGGATCACCAGACGGCCCGATCCGGCCAGTTCCGCCTCGGCCTGCGCGATCACGCGCTTCACCTCGTCATGGTCCAGCGGCTTGCCGCCCGCGAAGCGGACATTCTTCAGAAGCTGCGGCACCGGGTCGAACTGGTGCAACACTTCGCTGGCGGGCTTGCCGGAGCGGACCAGCGCGGCCAGCACCTGCAAGGCAGCGATAGTGCCGTCCCCGGTGGTGGCATGGTCGGACAAGATCATATGGCCCGATTGCTCACCGCCGACATTGAAGCCGCCCTCGCGCATCCGCTCCAGCACATAGCGGTCGCCGACCTTGGTGCGCTCAAGGCCGATGCCCTGCCCGGAAAGGAACCGTTCCAGCCCCAGATTCGACATGACCGTCGCGACCAGCCCGCCGCCGCGCAGCGTCCCCTCCCGCGCCCAGTTGGCGGCGATTAGGGCCATGATCTGGTCGCCGTCGACGATATTGCCCTTCTCGTCCACCACGATCAACCGGTCCGCGTCGCCGTCCAGCGCGATGCCGATGTCCGCGCCGGAGGAAATCACCGTTTCCTGGCACAGCAGCGGCGCGGTGGAGCCGCAGCCGTCATTGATGTTCGTGCCGTTGGGCGTGACGCCGACGACGATCACCTCGGCGCCCAGTTCCCAGAGGGCGGAGGGCGCGACCTGATAGGCGGCCCCATTGGCGCAATCGATCACGATCCTGAGCCCGTCCAGGCGCAGGTCGGCGGGAAAGCTGGACTTGACCGCGTGGATATAGCGGCCGCGCGCATCCTCGACCCGGCGGGCGCGGCCGATGTCCTTCGACGCCGCGAGCGGAATGTCCTGATCCAGCAGCGCCTCGATTTTCAGTTCGTCCTCGTCGGAAAGCTTGTATCCGTCCGGCCCGAACAGCTTGATGCCATTGTCGAAATAAGGATTGTGGCTGGCCGAGATCATGACGCCCAGATCCGCGCGCATCGAATGGGCGAGCAGCGCGACGGCGGGTGTCGGGATCGGTCCGAACTGCACCACGTCCATGCCCACGGCAGTGAAGCCCGCAACCAGCGCATTTTCCACCATATAGCCCGACAGGCGCGTATCCTTGCCGATGACGACGCGGTGGCGGTGGTTGCCGCGCAGGAAGTGACGGCCCGCCGCCATGCCGACCTTCATCGCCAGGTCCGCCGTCATCGGCCATTGGTTGGTGCGGCCCCGGATGCCGTCGGTGCCGAAATATTGCCTGCTCATATGTTCTGACGCTGTCCCTGGCTGCGACGCAAAGTCATCGCCTCCATAGCAATCTTTGTTCGACTTTCCACCGGGCAGAGGTCAATCGGGACGGATGGAAAGATTCAATGCCTGGGTCGACGCGCTGTCCGGAGCGGTATTCTTCAAGGTGCCGGTTTTCGGGGCGCAGATCGAGTTGATCGTCCTCTACCTGGCGGCGCCGATGCTGTTCTTCACCCTCTGGCTGGGCTTTCCCAACGTGACGCAGGTGGGACGGGCGCTCCGCATCCTGCGGACCCAGCCGGACAAGGGCGAGGCGAAGGGCGATGTCAGCCAGTGGGCGGCGCTCTCCACCGCGCTGTCGGGGACGATCGGGCTCGGCAATATCGCGGGGGTCGCGGTGGCGCTGACCATGGGCGGTCCGGGCGCGATCCTGTGGATGTTCGTCATCGGCTGGTTCGCGATGACGGTGAAGATGGCAGAGGTCACGCTGGGCCTCAAATATCGCGTCTTCGACGATCGCGGCCATGTGCATGGCGGGCCGATGTATGTGCTCAAAGCCGTAGGCGCGGCACGGGGATGGCCGAAGACCGGGCTGATGCTCGGCGGGCTCTACGCCTTCTTCGCCCTGTTCGGCGCGATCCCGATGGTACAGGTCAACCAGAGCTTTGCGCAGGTGCAGGTGGTGACGGGCCTCAGCAATGGCTGGGCTTATGGGGTCTTTCTGGCCGGAGCCGTGGCGCTGGTGACGCTGGGCGGCGCGGCCTGGCTGGGCGAGGTGGCCAAGCGCCTGACGCCGCTCAAGGTGGCGGTCTATCTGGCGGGGGTGGCGGCGATCCTGCTGTTGCATGTGGACGCCATCCCGGCAGCGCTGGCGCAGATCTGGCAAGGCGCGTGGAGCGGCAGCGCGGCCACGGGCGGCGCGGTGGGCGCTTTCGTCGCGGGGATGCGGCGCGCGGTGTTCGCGAGCGAGGCGGGCGTCGGTTCCGCCGTCATGGCGCACAGCCTCGCGCGGGCGCGCCATCCGGTGTCCGAGGGGCTGGTCGCGCTGCTGGAACCGCTGCTCGGCACGATGATCGTCTGCGGCTTCGGCGGGCTGGCACTGGTCGTGGCGGGGACATGGAATACGGGACTGGAGGGGATCGCGATCACCTCCGCCGCCTTTGCTCAGGTGTCGCCATGGTTTCCGTGGCTGCTCGCCATAGTGGTCTTTCTTTTTGCCTATTCGACGCTGGTGGCATGGGGTTTTTATGGGTTGCAGGCCTGGGGCTATCTGTTCGGCAATGGGCCCAGGGCGCAGTGGAGCTACAAAATACTCTACATCATCGCCCTGCCTCCGGCCGCCGCCATCGACCTGGGCCGGGTGGTAGGGATCGTGGACAGCAGCTTTTTCCTGATGGCGATCCCCAATGTCATTGCCCTCTATCTGTGCGCGGGGGAATTGCGGCGGGACGTGCGGGACTATCTGAAGGACGAAGGCCGGCGCGCGACGGACGACAAAAAACCCCGCTCCTGACGGAACGGGGTTTTTCGCTGCTATGAATTTCGTAAGGGGGCGTCAGATCTTGTCGCCGAGCGCACCCTTGACCGATCCGGCCACGTCCTGAGCGGTGCCCTTGGCCTTCTGCGCCTTGCCTTCGGCTTCCAGGCGTTCATTGTCCGTCGCCTTGCCGATCGATTCCTTGACCGATCCGGCAGCCTTGTTGCCGGCAGCCTTCATCTTGTCCGTCATTTCACCCATGATCGTCTCCTTGCTAGGGGATGGCAGGTCAACGAACCGAAGCGGCCAGAGGTTGCCACCGAAACGGGAGTGCAATGAAAAAGGGCCGGAAAAAACCGGCCCCTTCCCAAATCCGATGATCGAACCGCTTAGCGCTTCGAGAACTGGAAGCTGCGGCGGGCCTTGGCCCGGCCGTACTTCTTGCGCTCGACGACGCGGCTGTCGCGGGTCAGGAAGCCTTCGGCCTTGACCGCGCTGCGCAGCGCCGGTTCGTACTTGCTGAGCGCCTGGGCGATGCCGTGCTTGACCGCGCCGGCCTGACCCGACAGACCGCCACCCTTGACGGTGGCGATCACGTCATACTGACCTTCGCGGTCGGTGACGCCGAAGGGCTGGTTGATGACAAGACGCAGCGTGGGACGCGCGAAATAGATTTCCTGGTCGCGGCCGTTGACCGTGATCTTGCCGGTGCCGGGCTTCACCCAGACGCGGGCGACGGCATCCTTGCGGCGGCCGGTCGCATAGGCGCGGCCGAGGCTGTCGATTTCCTGCTCACGCAGCGGCGCGGAAGGCTGGGCGGGAACGATGGGCGCGTCGGCGGCCGCAGCAGCGGCAGGCGCTTCCGCGACGGCGGGCGCGTTGACGGTCAGCGACGCGAGGTCGGACAGGGACTGGCGGTTATCGGACATTATGCACCCACCTTGTTCTTGCGGTTGCGCGATGCGAAATCGAGCACTTCGGGGTTCTGCGCTTCGTGCGGATGTTCGCTGCCTGCGAAGATGCGCAGGTTGCGCATCTGCTGACGGCCGAGCGGACCGCGGGGGATCATGCGCTCGACGGCCTTTTCCAGGACGCGCTCGGGGAAACGGCCTTCCAGGACCTTGGCGGGCGTGGTTTCCTTGATGCCGCCGGCATAGCCGGTGTGCTTGTAGTAGACCTTGTCGGTCAGCTTGCGGCCGGTGAACTTCACCTTTTCCGCGTTGATGATGATGACATTGTCACCGCAATCGACATGGGGGGTGAAGCTCGGCTTGTGCTTGCCGCGCAGGATATTCGCCACGGTCGAAGCGAGACGGCCGACGACGAGACCTTCCGCGTCGATCAGTATCCACTTCTTTTCGACCGTTGCCGGGGTCGCCGGCTTGGTGGTCTTCATCAGCGCCTTCATGGTGCCAATCTCCAGAATGAAATAGTGAACCGAACGCCTTTTCGGGCGATCGGAAGATGCGCGCTCATGACGGGTGGGGGGCGGGAAGTCAAGAGATTCGGCGGGATTCCGGACGGGTAAAATAATACCTTCCTGTCGAAGCGGGCAAAACAGAAACCCTTTCGTTCGTTCGGGCGTTCACCCATAATAAGCGGATGACCGCCAAGCTGGAGAGTCGCGCATGCTGATCCGGAACGCGCCCGACCTCAAGGACCATGACGTCACGGATCATGGCCTGTACCTGCGGCGCCGCGATTTCGTGCTCGGCGGCGTGGGAATGGGCGCGGCGTTGATGGGCGCGGGGCCCGCCCGCGCCGCGCCGCTCAAACATAGCCCCAACCGCATGCGGATCGACGAGGACAAGACCCCGCTGAAGGACGTGACCAGCTATAATAATTTCTACGAGTTCGGCACCGACAAGGATTCCCCCGCCGCCTATGCCGGGATGATGAAGACCCGGCCCTGGATCGTCACCATCGCGGGCCTTTGCGACAAGCCCGGCAAATATGGGATCGACGACCTGATCCGCCGCTTCCCGCTGGAGGAGCGCATCTATCGCATGCGCTGCGTCGAGGCGTGGTCGATGGTCATCCCGTGGATCGGCTTTCCCCTCGCCAAGCTGATCCGGGCGGTCCAGCCGACCAGCCAGGCCAGATATGTGGCGTTCCAGACCCTGCACGACCCCCGCCAGATGCCGGGGCAACGCAGCGATATCCTGCGATGGCCCTATCAGGAGGCGCTGAGGCTGGACGAGGCATTGAACCCGCTGACCCTGCTCGCCGTGGGCCTGTATGGGCAGACGCTGCCCAACCAGAACGGCGCGCCCATCCGTCTGGTCGTGCCCTGGAAATACGGATTCAAGGGCATCAAGTCGATCGTCCGCATCCAGTTCACGGCCAACCGGCCGAAGACGAGCTGGAACCTGCTGGCGCCGCGCGAATATGGGTTCTACGGCAATGTGAACCCTGCGGTCGATCATCCGCGCTGGTCGCAGGCAAAGGAACGGCGCATCGGCGAGTTCTTCCGGCGCAAGACCCTGCCCTTCAACGGCTATGGGGACCAGGTGGCGAGCCTTTATCGCGGGCTGGACCCGCGCACGCTCTATTGATGGCGGCCGCCATCACCGGCGGACGCGCCCATCGCATCGAATCCGCCTGCATATGGATATTGTGCGCCGCGCCCCTGCTCTTGCTCGTCCTGCAAGGATTGACCGGCGGGCTGACGGCCAATCCCATCGAGTTCGTGCTGAGGGAGCTGGGCGTCTGGGCGCTGCGGTTCCTCTGCATCACGCTGGCGATCAGTCCGCTGGCGCAAGGGGCGGGATGGTCGCGGCCGATGCGATACCGGCGGCGGATCGGCTTGTGGGCCTTCGCCTATGCCTGCCTGCACCTGCTGACCTATGTCGCGGTGGACCAGGAGTTCGATTGGCCGAGCATCCTCAAGGACATCGCCAAGCGTCCCTATATCACCATCGGCATGGCCGCCTTCCTGCTGCTCGTGCCGCTGGCGGTCACTTCCATCAACAGGGTCAGGCGAAAGATGCGGCCCCGATCCTGGCGGCGCCTGCACCGGGCCGTCTATCCGATCGCCGCCATGGGCGTGGTCCATTATTATCTGCTGGTGAAAGCCGATCATCGCGACCCCCTCTTCTATGCGGTGGTCGTCGCCCTGCTGCTGGCGGCGCGGTTCATGCCGAAACGCAGGGCGCGCCCGGCCCGCGCCCAAGGCTGAAGGCCAGCGCGCGCGGCGCGCGGCGTCCGTTTTTCCCCGTCATTTGTTCCGGTAAAAGGAACATTGTTACAGCGCCCTGCAACTGTAATGCCCCAGCGCGCAACCGTAATTAACATGGTTATGGCTCCCCGCCCTCCTAACCCGTCCCCCGCCAATGCAACGAACACGGCAAAGCTTCAGGAGGGGACGTGAAAGGGAAATTCATCATCAAGGCCATGGGGGCATCGACCGCAGCGATCGCGATCGCGGGAATCGCCGCGCCGTCGGCGATCGCACAGTCGCCCGCGGCCGATCCGGCGGACGGCAGGAGCGACATCGTCGTCACCGCGACGCGTTCCGGGGACGCGGTTCCCGCCCATCTGATCGGTTCATCGATCACGGTGCTGGACGATCAGGCGATCGAGAGCCGCCAGACCCGCGTGCTGTCGGACATCCTGCGCGACGTGCCGGGGGTGGCCGTCAACCGGACCGGCGCGATCGGCGGGTTCACCCAGGTGCGCATCCGCGGTTCGGAGGGCAATCACGTCCTGGTGTTCATCGACGGCATCAAGGCGTCCGATCCCTATAGCGGCGAATATGATTTCGGAAACCTGATCGCGGACGAAAATGCCCGCGTCGAGGTGCTGCGGGGGCAACAAAGTTCGCTTTACGGGTCCGACGCCATCGGTGGCGTCATCACCTACACCACCTTGTCCGGGCGCGAGGCGCCGGGCATCCGCGCACGGGCGGAGGCCGGTTCCTTCGGCACGATCTCCACGGCGGGACGGGTCGCCGGGACGGCCGGGGACAATGTCGACTACGCCCTTTCGGCGAGCTATCTGACGACGGACGGCTATCCTACCGCCCCGGCGGGCAACCGCGATCTGGGGTCGGACAATCTGGGCACGTCGGGCAAGCTGAACTGGACGCCCGCGCCGAACTTCAAGGTCACCGCCGTCGCGCGCTACAGCTATACCAAGGCCGACCTCAACGAACAGGCGATCGACGCCTCTTCCCCGGTCGTGCTGCGCTATCCGGTCATCACCACGATCGACACGCCCGGCCATTATTATCGCAACAAGGCGTTTTACGGGCTGGTCCGCGCCGAACTCAGCCTCTTCGACGACGCGCTGACCACGGCGCTTTCAGGACAGATCACCGACGCCAACCGGGACGCCTACAAGGCGTCGGGATACAGCTATGGCGATCGCGGCCGCCGGTATCGCGGCTCGTTCGAAAACACGGTGCGCTTCGGCAACGATCATGTGAAGAACCGCTTCACCTTCGCGATCGATGCCGAGCGGGAGGAATTCCGCAATGTCGATCCCAGCGGCTATGCCTTCACCGGCGAGCATCGGATCGACACCATCGGCTTCGTTTCCCAATATGACGTGACGGTCGACGACCGGCTGGCCCTGGGCGTGTCGGCCCGGATCGATGCGAACGACCGTTTCCGGGACGCCGCCACCTTCCGGGCGACGGGCAGCTATCTGTTCGACAGCGGGACGCGCATCCATGCGGCCTACGGGTCCGGGGTGAAGGCGCCGTCGGCAAGCGAATTGTTCGGCTATGTCGACGGGCGGTATATCGGCAATCCCGACTTGCAGCCCGAACGGTCGCGCGGATGGGAAGCAGGCATCGAACAGAGCCTGCTCGACGGCGGCCTGACGCTGGGCGCGACCTATTTCCGCAGCCGCTTCTACAACCAGATCGAAACCGCCGGGACCTTCGTCGGCGGGGTCTATCTCTCGACGAGTTTCAACAATGCCGTCGTTTCCCGGCAACGCGGCGTGGAAGCCTATGCGAACGCCCGCCTGGGCGACTGGCGCGTGGACGCGAGCTACACCTATCTGAAGGCGCCCCAGATCATCAACGCGCTGGTCGACCCCGCGCCGCTGGACGGCGCCTTCCAACCCGCCGTCCCGGTGGAGACGCAGGCCGCCCGCAGGCCCAGGAACATCGCCAGCTTCAATCTGAGCTATGCGCCTGAAGCCCTGCCCTTCTCGGCCACGCTGACGGTGCGCTACAATGGGAAGCAGGTCGATTACGCCTTCAACAGTCTCTATCAGCGCCTGCTGGTCGACATGAAGGCGTTCACGCTCGTGAACCTCAACGCGACATGGGACATCGGCAGGAAGGTCCAGCTTTTCGGCCGGGTCGAGAACCTGTTCGACGACCATTATCAGGAAACCTTCGGTTATGCGGCACCCGGCCGCGCCGCCTATGGCGGCGTGCGCCTGAAACTCTGACGGCCCCTCCCCCCTGGCGCGGTTCGATTGGGGTCGAACCGCGTCTTTTTTCATGGAGGCAAGGGAAATGGCGGGATGCGCCAGCAAAGACCCGCGACGGCATGGCGATCGCCGCCTTTCCGCCCTAAGGAGGCAGCATAGACCCGCCCGACGGAAGACCATGGCATGAATCCGGCCCTGTCCATCTCTCTTCTCTGGCTGCTGGCGATGCTGGGAGCCGCCGCGCATATGACGCCCGCCCGTTTGGCGCGCGCGGACTGGGCGCGCGCGCTGGCCGCCTATGCATCGGCCTTCTGGATCGCGACCATCCTTTCGCCGCAGCCCAACTGGATTGGCCTGCTGATCGGGACGGCGGCCTTCTGGCGGCTCATCGCGGGTCCGGCGGGACGCAGCGGCTCCGTCGTCGCGGGGGGCAGCGCGGCGCTGGCGGCCGCCCTGCAAATGGCGGGCGGGGTGCCGCTCTGGATCGCGGCGGCGCTGGGGCTGGCCGCGCTGTGCGCCGCCGGGCTGGCGCGCGGCGGCGCGGGGGAGGGCGGCGTCGCATTGCGCGAGCATGTGCTGGTCGTCGTCGCGCTGGCATCGCCGGCCATCGGCCTTGCGGCCGACGCGGCCTATGGCTGGCAGTCCGCCGTGATGCTCAACAGGACGGTCCAGCCGGCGGCCGTGCCCGCGCCGCCCGTCTGGGCGATCGCCATTCTCGTGCTGGCCGGAGCGGCCGGCGTCATCAGAGGGTTTTGGGTGAGACGATGAGATTCATGGACATTCTCGAAAACGGGCTGTTCGCGCTGGGGCAGGTGCTGCGCCTGCCGGTCGTCCTGATGCTGTGGCTGTGCGTCGCGCTCATGTTCTACTATGTCGGCCGCTATCTGGTGGAAGCGGTCGCCCGCCGCCGCGAGCGCGCCGGTTTCGACCTCAAGCGCTGGCTCCAGCAGGGCCGCGTGCTGGACGAGGGGGCCGACCCCGCGCGCGAGGCCGCGCTGCCCGTGCATCTGGCGAAGCTGCTCGCCGCGATCCGCGCGCTGGACCGGACGCAGGCGCTGCATCATGGCGGGCTGGAGAATGTCGTCGCCGAGGCGGAGGAGCGGCTGCGGCACAGCCTGGACGGCCCCCGCGCGCTGGTGAAGCTGGGGCCGAGCCTCGGCCTGATCGGCACGCTGATCCCGATGGGCAGTTCGCTCGCCGCCATGGCGGGCGGCAATCTGGGCGCGATGGCGGGCCAGATGGTCGTCGCCTTCACCAGCACCATCATCGGCCTCGCCACCGGCACCGTCGCCTATGGGCTGGTAGTGCTGCGGCAGGGCTGGGTCAGCGCCTCGATCCGCGAGCAGCGCTACCTGGCCGAGGTCGTCGTGGCCGAGATGGAGGGGCGCTGATGGGCCGGTTCATCAAGCTCGCGCCGCCGGACGAACCGGCGGAGGAAGATCCGCTGGCGGGCGTCGCCAACCTGTTCGACGCCTCGATCGTCTTCATCGTCGGCCTCATGATCACGCTGTTCTCGGTCTACAATATGGGCGACCTGATGAGCGGCGAGGGCGAGATGACGATGGTCAGGACCGACGCCAGCGGGCAGCAGGAGATCGTCGTCAGGAAGGGGCAGGTCATCAAGGCCTACAAGCTGTCGGGCGCCACAGGCACCGGCAATGGCGAGCGGCTGGGCGCGGCCTACCGGCTCGCCAACGGCCAGATCATCTATGTGCCCGAAACCGACCAGAAGAACGGCGACCCCACCCATGCGCCTGTTCCGGCTCCTTAGCGCGCTGTTCCTTGCGCTGGCGCTGATGCCGGCGGCGGCGCGGGCGGAAGAGCCGCGCCCGATCCGGCTGTCTTACGTTTTTTCGGACGGCAATATTCCCGGCACGCTCGCCGCCTATCGCAAGCTGATCGAGGCGCGGCCGGACCTCAAGGGGCGGATCGAGCTTCAGTTTCTCGCCGAATCGACCTTCGACGAGACCGACCCGGCGAGGATCGCGGCGAGCGACGTGCTGGTCTATGACGTGATGAACGAGCAGTTGCTGCGCCGCTTCGACAGCGAGAAGAAGACCGACCTTATCGCCACGGTGAAGGCGCGGGGCACCGTGCTGGGCGTGGGCCAGGGGTTGCAGGGCCCGGACGCCTACAGGCAGCAGGGCATCCAGTGGGACGAACAGGCCCGCGCCTATTGGGAGCATGGCGGCCCGCAGAACCAGCGCGCCCTGATGGAACTGGCGCTGACCAAAGCGGGCGTCACGGGCTTCACCCTGCCCGCGCCGCAGCCCTCGCTCGATTTCGGCTATTATTATCCCGACGGCGAGAATGGCCGCGTCTTCGCGGACTGGGACGCATTCCAGACATGGCGGGCGGCAAACGGGAAGCTGAAGCCCGGCGCGCCGCGCATCGCCATCGGCTTCTTCAAGGCCACTTATTATACGGGCGACACCCGCCTGCTCAACGCGCTGGTCGCCGAGGTGGAGAAGCAGGGCGCCGAGGCCGTTCCCGTCTTCGGCTATCCCGGCGCGGTCGCCTTCCACAAGCTGATCGGCACGGGGAAGGATGCGCGCGCCGATGCCGGGCTGGGCCTGTTCTTCCAGTTCAACGACACCCAGTCGTCGAAGCTGCTGGAACAGGTCGGCATTCCGGTCATCAACCTCATCACGCTTTACGGCCGCAGCGAGCAGGAGTGGCGTTCCTCCCCCCAGGGCCTGTCCGCCTTCGAAGGCACGTTCAACCTGGCCGGGCCGGAACTGGCGGGCACCGTCGCGCCGACGGTGGTGGGCACCAAGGAGAAGATCGCCGATCCGCTGACGGGGCTGAATTCGGTCATCACCAGCCCGATCCCGTCGCGCGTCTCCATGGCCGTCAGCCGCGCGCTGCGCTATGCCGAACTGGCGCGCAAGCCCAATGGCGAGAAGCGCATCGCGATCCTCTATTATAATTTTCCGCCCGGAAAGGCCGGGATCGCGGCCAGCTACCTCAACGTCGCCGAATCCATCGCCACCATCCTGAAGCGGATGAAGGCGGAGGGCTATGATGTCGGGGACAGGCTGCCCTCGCCCGACGAGGTGCTGGCCGAGATCACCACCAAGGCGCGCAATGTCGGCGGTGATGCGCCCGGAGAGCTGGAGGAGATGCTCGCGCTCGGACAGGCGGAGCGGGTTTCCGTGACGGACTATCGCCGCTGGCTCGATGCGCTGGCGCCGCCGCTGCGCGACAAGATCGTCAAGGATTGGGGACAGCCGGAGGACAACCGGCTGATGACCGAGCGCAAGGACGGGCAGACCTATTATGTCATCCCGCTGGTGCGTTACGGCAAGGTCATATTGACGCCGCAGCCGTCGCGCGCCTGGGGCGAGGACCTGGAAAAACTGTATCACGCCAAGGACCTGGCGCCGCATCACCAATATGTCGCGGGCTATGCATGGCTGCGCAACGGTTTCAAGGCCGACGCGGTCGTCCATGTCGGCACGCACGGCACGCTGGAATGGCTGGACGGGCGCGACGCCGGGCTGGGCGAGGAGGACGCGCCCGACGCGCTGATCGCCGACCTGCCCGATGCCTATATCTACAATGTCGATGTCGTCGGCGAAGGGCTGGTGGCGCGCCGCCGCGGCATGGCCACGCTGATCGACCATATGGTGCCGCCCTTCGTCGCGGGGGGACTGACCGAGGATCTGGCGAAGCTGGGCGAACTGATCGACGACCACAGCCAGAATGAAACCAAGAATCCCGAGCTTGCCGCCGCCTATGCGAAACAGGCGCGGGAGGCGGCGGGCCGGATGGGCATCGCCAAGGATCTGGGGCTCGATCCCGCGAAACCGTGGACGGACGAGCAACTGCATCAGGTGGAGGATTATCTGCTTGAGCTGAAAGGCCAGACGATCCCCTATGGCCTGCACGCCTTCGGCCGTGTGCCGGAGCCCGATGCGGTGACGAGCACGGTGGACGCGATCGTCAGCGTCGATCGTTCCGGCCTGCCGGACCGGCGCGAGGTCTTGGCGCAAGAGATGAGGCAGCGCATCCTGCTGTCCGGTCCGCGCGAACTGGACGGGCTGATGACCGCGCTGGGCGGCCGGTTCGTGCCCGCGGGCATGGGCGGCGAGCCGATCCGCAATCCGGACGCCTATCCCACCGGCGCCAATTTCTACGGCATCGACCCGGACAAGATTCCCAAGCCCGCAGCATGGGACATGGGCACCCGGATGGCCGAGCAGATGTTGCAGGATTTCAAACGCAGGCATGGCCGCTATCCCGCCAAGGTCTCCTTCGTCATCTGGGGCGACGAGACGATGCGCCATGAAGGCGTGCTGGAATCCCAGATATTCTACCTGCTCGGCACCAAGCCGGTGTGGGACGAGCGCGGCAAGGTGACGGGCGTGGAGGTAGTGCCGCGCGAACAACTCGGTCGCCCCCGTGTCGACATCGTGATCGCCTCGGCGTCGGAGGGCCTGTTCGGCAACCTCACCCGCCTGATGGACGAGGCGGTCCAGAAGGTGAAGGCGCTGGACGAGGCGGACAATCAGGTCCGGCAGCATTATCTCGCCACCCGCTCCGCGCTGATCGCGAAGGGCGTGGACGCGAAGGAAGCGGACAAGATGGCGGGCGTGCGCATCTTCGACGAGCCGCCCGGCAATTATAATCTGAACACCTCCGCCATCATCGGCAAGAGCGGGTCGTGGGATGACGAGGCGGGCTTCGCGAACGACTATATCCGCAAGATGGGCCATGGCTTCGGCAACGGCTATTGGGGCCAGCCCATGCCGGACGTGTTCCGCATGGCGCTGTCGGGGACCGACACGGTGGTCCATTCCAACTCGACGGCCCTTTATGGCGCGCTCGATAATGACGACATGTTCATGTATATGGGCGGGCTTGCCGCCGCCGTGCGCAATGTGGACGGCACGACGCCCGAAACGATGGTCGCCGACAGCCGCGATCCGGGCCGCCCGGCCATGCGGAGCCTCGACGAGTTCATCGGCCGCGAGTTCCGGTCGCGCTATGTCAATCCGACATGGATCAGGGGGATGCAGAAGGAAGGCTATGCCGGGGCCGGAGCCATGCGCGAATTCATCGAATATCTCTGGGGCTGGGACGCCACCGTCACCGATGCGGTGGACGACGCCATGTGGCAGCACACCTACGAAACCTATGTCGAGGACAGGCAGAAGCTCGGCATGAAGCAGTTTTTCGAGAGCAAGTCGCCCTTCGCCTATCAGGACATCACCGCCCGGATGATCGAGACCATCCGCAAGGATTATTGGAAGGCGGATGCAAAGACGCGCGGCCGGCTGGTCCGCGAATATCTGGACAGCGTCGCCGCGCATGGCGTGAACTGCACCGATGTGTCCTGCGGCAATGGCAGGCTGCTGCGCTATGTGATGGAGCAGGCGGCGAGCCAGGGCGTGCCCGCTCCGCTGATCGCGAAGGCCCGTGCCGCCATGGAAAAGGCGATGGGCCGCTCCATCGAATCGGCAGCGGCGGAGCTGGAGGCGTTCGCCCGGCGCAACGATGCGCGCGAGAAGGCCGAGCGCGACGGGGGCCGCAAGGTGGCGGCGGCGCCCGCGGCCCGGCAAGGCGGAGCCGCGCAGGCCGGATCAGCACAGGCCCCGTCACGGGCGCGGGTCCGGGCGGAAAGAACGCCGCCCCCCTCCCCCGCGCCCCCGCGCACCGGGCAGGACCGCAAGGCGCCTGAAGCCCTCAAGGGACAGGTCATGCGGGAAGAGGACCGCTCGTCGAAGACGCCGCCCGCGCCCAGGGCACTGCCGCCGGCGCTGGCGCCCGTGGATGTGATCTGGCCCGCCATCCTGTTCGCCCTGCTTCTGGGCGGCTGGCGCTGGCGGGAAAGGGCCCGGCCGTCCGAACCGGCATAGGCAGGAAGGGCTGGCGGTTTGACGGCCAGCCCTCCTCGGGCGATGATCGCGAAGCCGGGCCTTGCGGCGGATCGCGCCGCCGCTCCGCCCGTCAGCTGACAGGGTGATGAAGCCGGTTGTAGAAAAGCGGATGGCCGGTCGTCATCGGGTCGAAAAGCTTCGCCAAGGCCAGCATGGCCATGGTCACGACCGGTTCGACGATGATGACGACGAGATAATTCGCCATGAACACGCCGATCTGGTGCATATTTTCGGCCCCAAAACCCTGACCGTAGAGGCCCCAGAACGCGACGAGCAGGATAATGCCGCCCTGATAGGCGGCGGCCAGCGCCAGCGCCTGCCAGAGGCGCAGCCCGACATAGGGGGCATGGGCGGGAACCAGCTTTCGAACCAGCCGCGTGACGATGTAGAGCGGCACCACGAGCGTGGTCACGTTCATGAAATATTGCGGCAGATCCTGCGGCTGGAACAGCAGGCCCTGCACCAGCAGGCCCAGCGCCAGCCCGATCGCGGCCGGACCGCCGCCGAAAATGAGGTAGAGCGTGGCCCCGAAGATGAAATGCACTTCGGAAATGCCGCTCGCATAATGCGGGAGAATCTGGAAGAAAAAGAGCACCAGAAGGGTGGTGGCGATACTGCGCAGCACCAGCGCCCTCGAACCGCCGTCCAGCCTGATCGTATCGCGCGCCATGCCGACGGCCAAAGCGGCGGACCCCGCCGCCGTGGCATAGCTCAAGGCGATCTTGGCGCCTTCGACGACACCCGGTTGAATATGCATGGCGCACCTCCGTCCCCAGCCATAATATCCCATGGAACAGCATTATCCGCGACATGTCTTTGTCACAGATCAAAATGACGGGGAGGCGCAAAGGCGGGTTTTGACCGACGGCGTGCAGCCGTGGCCCAGGCGTTCAATCCGAATAGCGGACGCACCGCGATACAAGCTCCCCTGGGGGAACCGATAGGCTTATGCCCGGCGCTGGCCGATGGCGTGCGCCCCCCATGTGGCGGACGCCACCACGAGCGCGCCCACCGCCTGGTGCAGCACGGCAAGCGTCAGGTCTATGCCGCTCAGGACGGTGGCGATGCCGAGGACGATCTGCGTTCCCACCGCTGCGTTGATGGCCACGGAAGGAGCGCGGCGGCCCGCCTGCTTCGCCTTGCGCGCCAGCATGACAAGCGCCAGAGCCGCGATCCACGCCCACCAGCGATGGATGAAGTGGACCAGATAGGGATCGCTGGAAATCGTCGCCCAGGCGGAGCCCGCCCATGCGATCCCCTCCGGAACGAAATGATCGTTCATCAGCGGCCATGTGCTGGACACATAGCCCGCGTCCAGCCCGGCGGTGAACGCGCCGAAGAGAAGCTGCACGAACAGGATGAGCAGCGCCAGCAGCGCGAAGGGGCGCAAGACGGCGGGCCGGGCGCGGCTGTAGCGGGAGAGCGCGAGAAGGTCGAGCGCAGTCCATATCAACGCGCCCATGATGAGGAGCGCGGTCAGCAGGTGGACGGCGAGGCGGTAATGACTGACATCGGTACGGACCGACAGGCCCGATGTCACCATCCACCAGCCGATGAAGCCTTGCAGGCCGCCCAGCGCGAGCAGGGCCACCAGCCGCCAGCCATAGCCTTGCGGGATCGCCCGCTTCGCCGCGAACCAGATCAGCGGCACGGCGAAGGCGATGCCGATCAGACGGCCGAGCAGGCGGTGCACCCACTCCCAGAAGAAGATGAACTGGAAGTCGGAAAGGGTCATGCCCTGCCGAAGCTGCTGATATTCGGGAATCTGCTGGTAGAGGCGGAAGGCCTCCATCCATTGATCGTGGGTCAGCGGAGGAATGGCGCCGGTGATCGGCTTCCATTGGGTGATCGACAGGCCCGATTCGGTGAGGCGGGTGATGCCGCCGACCACGACCATGCAGAAGACCAGCACCGCCACCATCAACAGCCAGCGGGCGATGGAGGCAGGACGCGCGCCAGGCGCGGCGGAACGGAAAGCGGTCGCGGTCATGGGCGGGGTTCATGCGCCCAAGGCAGGCGGGATTCAAGAGGGCGCGGCGGGGCAGAATGTCCTATCGGGCCATCATGGCCCGGCTTTGGGCAGGTTCCAGACATCCACGCCGGTTCGCCCTGGGCGAAGTCGAAGCCCGTCCTGAGAGCCTGCCTTGGCAGGCAATCGAAGGGGGTTCGCCTGAGCTTGGCGAAGGCGTAAACACCTCACTTCGTTCGGTGGACAGCTTCGACTTCGCTCAGCCCGAACGAATGAAGGGGTGTCCGCAAATGGCCGAAAACCGCCCAACGAAAACAGGCGGCGCTCCGGGAGCGCCGCCTGTTCATGTTCACGGCATCGCGAACCGCGCGTCGGGGATCAATCCTCGGTGCGGACGTCGCGGCGCTCGGCGATGCGGGCGCGCTTGCCGGTGCGGCCGCGCAGATAATAGAGCTTCGCGCGACGCACGACGCCACGGCGGACCACCGTGATCGAATCGATGTTGGGCGAATAGAGCGGGAACACACGCTCCACGCCTTCGCCGAACGAAATCTTGCGAACGGTGAAGTTGGAACCCATGCCCTTGTTCGAGCGGGCGATGCACACGCCTTCATAATTCTGGACGCGGCTGCGGTCGCCTTCGACGACCTTCACGCCGACGCGCAGCGTGTCGCCCGGACGGAATTCCGGAATATCCCTGGCGAGGGCCGCGATGTTCTCGGCCTCGATCTGCTGGATCAAGTTCATTTAACTCAGTCCTTACTTTCGCGTTGCGCGCCAGAGGGCGGCTGGTCCCGAACGCCGATATGGCGTTCCCAAAGGTCCGGCCGCCTTAGCCGTGTGTCATCCTCCGCCCTTTGTTTCCGCCAGGCGGCGATCTTCGCATGATCCCCCGATCGCAACACTTCAGGGATCGTGCGCCCTTCCCACAAAGCGGGCCGGGTATAGTGCGGATATTCGAGGAGGCCGCTTTCGAAGCTTTCCTCGTCTCCGCTGGAAGCCGCGCCCATTACACCGGGAAGCAGCCGGACGCAAGCGTCGAGCAGCATCAGCGCGCCCATCTCCCCGCCCGACAATATGATGTCGCCCATGGAGAGCTGTTCGACGGCACGGGTTTCGAAAATCCGCTCGTCGAAACCCTCGAAACGGCCGCAGAGAAGGGTGGCCCCCGGCCCTGCCGCGAGTTGCCTCACCCGCTTCTGCGTCACCGGCGCGCCGCGCGGCGTCATGGCGATGACGGGGAGGTCGGGGCGCTTTTCCAGTGCGTGATCCACGGCCCTGGCGAGAATGTCGACGCGCAGCACCATGCCCGCGCCGCCGCCCGCCGGCGTGTCGTCCACGGTGCGGTGCCTGTCGGTCGCGAAGTCGCGGATGTGGATGGGATCGCAGGCCCACTTCCCCTCCGCCAGCGCCCGTCCGGCGAGCGAATGGCCGAGGGGACCCGGAAACATCTCCGGATAGAGGGTGAGGATCTGGGCGGTGAAGCTCATCGCCTCTGCGCCCTCATGCAGCAGCGCAGGCCGATGCCCGCGAAACAGGCGGCTCCGCCGACACCCAGCGCCATCCAGCCGATGGCGCGCGCCAGATCGTCGAAGCCCTGCGGCGGGCGGAGCACGGTCGGCAGGATGAAGAAGGCCGGGGCGATGCTCACGACGGCCAGCAGGGCGAGGAGGCGCAGCGCCCAGTGCCAGCGCAGCCCCCAGAGCGCCCAGCCGATGCCGACCAGCGCCAGCGGATAGAGGAGGACGAGGAATGTCTGCATGGCGGCCGGCTCAGGCCGCGAAGGCCGCTTCGATCACGGCGCGGCCATCGGCCAGCGTGACGGCGTGCATCGGGGCCATGAAGCGTTTGCCGCCCTTCCCATCGATGCCGGGGCGCTCGACCTCGATGATGTCGCCCGCGCCGAAATTCTCGACCGCGACGAGATTGCCCAAGGCTTCCCCTTCGCTGGAGAAGCAGGGCAGGCCAATGAGGTCGGCATGATAATATTCGCCCTCGCCCAGTTCGGGCAGGGCGGAACGCGGAACGGTGAGTTCCGTGCCGCGCAGGGATTCGGCCAGGCCGCGGTCGCCGACCTCGGCGAAGCGCGCCACCGCGCCATTGGGGCCGGGGCGCACCGACTTGAGCGTCAGCGTGCGCCCGGCCGCATCGAAGCTCCGGTAGCTTTTGAGCGTGTCCACGCCCTCGCCGAAGAGCTTCAGGCGGACTTCGCCCGTCACGCCATGCGCGCCGATGATGACGGCGAGGGTGACGGGCTGGTCGGTCAAAGGGCTCAGCCCTCGGCCTGCTCTTCAGCGGGCGCTTCGGGAGCGGCTTCGGGGGTCGCTTCGTCCAGCGCTTCCGTGACGACTTCCACGGTCTCGGCTTCGGCTTCCTTCGCGGCCTCGACGGCGGCGGCGGCCTTCTCGGCGCGCTCTTCGGCGCGGTCCTTGGCCTTCTGGCCCGGCTCGGCCTTCTTCGGGTTGTTGCGGGTGGCGCGTTCCTTCACGCCCGCGGCGTCGAGGAAACGGGCCACGCGGTCGGTCGGCTGCGCGCCGGCGGCGACCCAGTGCTTCGCGCGCTCGACGTCGAGGACGACGCGCTTCTCGTCGCCCTTGGGCAGGACGGGGTTGTAGCTGCCGATGCGCTCGATGAACTTGCCGTCACGCGGGGCGCGGCTGTCGGCCACGACGATACGGTAATAGGGACGCTTCTTGGAGCCGCCGCGCGAAAGACGAATGGACGTTGCCATGTTTAACCAACCTTACCTTTCTGACTTATATAATCTGTTGAAAACGCTTATTTCTTCATGAAATTCTGAAAACCGGGCGGGAGTTTCGGCATATTGCCTCCCAGACCACCAAGCCCGGAGAGATCGGGCGCGCCCGCCCCTTCGGGACCGCCCGCGCCACCCAGCATGCCGCCAAGCCCGCCGCCGCCGAACATCTTGGCCAGCCCTTTGAGGCCGCCCATCTTGCGGATCTTCTTCATCGCCGTTTCCATTTCCTGATGCATTTTCAGGAGGCGGTTGACTTCCTGCACGGTGGTGCCGGAACCCTTGGCGATGCGGATCTTGCGCTTGGCGTTGATGAGGGCGGGCTTCTCCCGCTCCCTGGGCGTCATGGAGCCGATCATGGCGTCCAGGTGCAGCAGCGTCTTGTCGTTCGCACCACTGTTCGCCATCGCAGCCTGCGCCTTCTTGAGGCCGGGGATCATGCCCGCCAGCGCGCCAAGGCCGCCCATGCGGCGCATCTGGCCAAGCTGGGCGCGCAGGTCGTTCATGTCGAACTGACCCTTGGCCATTTTCTTCGCGAGTTTGTCGGCTTCCTCGGCGTCGATGGTTTCGGCGGCCTTTTCGACCAGTGAGACCACATCGCCCATGCCCAGGATGCGCTGCGCCACGCGCTGCGGATGGAAAGGCTCGATGGCGTCGAGCTTTTCGCCGGTGCCCGCGAACTTGATCGGGCGGCCGGTGACGGCGCGCATCGAAAGCGCCGCGCCGCCGCGCGCATCGCCGTCCATGCGGGTCAGCACCACGCCGGTCAGCGGCACCTGCGCCGTGAAGCTGGTCGCGACATTCACCGCGTCCTGCCCCGTCAGCGAGTCGACCACCAGCAGGATTTCCGCCGGGTCGGAGGCATCGGCCACCGCCTTCATCTCGTCCATCAGCGCCTGATCGACGTGGAGGCGGCCCGCGGTGTCGAGCATCACCACGTCGAAGCCTTGCAGCTTCGCGGACTGGAGCGCGCGCTTCGCGATCTCGACCGGCTGCTGGCCCGGCACGATGGGGAGCGTCGCCACATCGGCCTGCTGGCCCAGCACGGCGAGCTGCTCCTGCGCGGCGGGGCGCTGGACGTCGAGGGACGCCATCAGCACCTTCTTGCGCTCCTTGTCCTTGAGGCGCTTGGCGATCTTGGCGGTGGAGGTGGTCTTGCCGGACCCCTGAAGGCCGACCATCATGATGACGGCGGGCGGGGTCACGTCGATGAGGAGTTCGGAGGTTTCCGCGCCCAGCGTCTCGGTCAGCGTGTCGGAGACGATCTTGACGACCATCTGCCCCGGCGTGACCGAACGCAGCACGTCGCTGCCGACCGCCCGCTCCGTCGCCTGATCGACGAACTGGCGCACGACCGGAAGGGCGACGTCGGCTTCGAGAAGGGCGATTCGCACCTCGCGCATCGCGGCGCGGACATCGTCCTCCGTCAGCGCACCGCGCCCACGCAGCTTGTCGAATACCCCGCCCAGACGATCGCTTAGCGAATCGAACATCATCACCTCGATTGGGGCGAAAGCCCCGGAAAACCATGCATCCCTGCCAAACGACAAAATCGCCGGCGGGCGAAACCTCGCCGGCCAGCGTCCATCCGGTACCCCCTTCGGGCGCCATGGATTTGTCAGGGTATCCGGCGGCAAGCCGCCCGATCTGCGAGCGGCCTTTAGCGCAAGCCCGCCCGAAGCGCAACCCGGGCGGCTCGATCCACGGCTATCGCTTGCACCCGCCCCTGCTTTGCGTTAGCTACATCCTTTCATGCACAGGGAAGGCTGCAAGGATGAGCTGGACGCGCCGCAAGCCGATGGAAGCGATGATGCCGCAGGAAGCGGGGCATCGCATGGCGCGGACGCTGTCCTGGCCGCATCTTCTGGCGCTGGGCGTGGGTGCGATCGTCGGCACGGGGATATTGACGCTGATCGGCGTGGGGGCGGACCGGGCGGGTCCGGCGGTGCTCGTCTCCTTCGCCATAGCAGGCGCGATCTGCGCCTGCGCGGCGCTCGCCTATGCGGAGCTTTCCACGATGATGCCCGCGGCGGGGAGCGCATACAGTTATTCCTATGTGGTGCTGGGCGAAGGCATCGCGTGGATCGTGGGATGGAGCCTGATCCTGGAATATTCGCTGGTGGTGTCGACGGTGGCGGTGGGCTGGTCGGGCTATGCCGCGCCATTGCTGACGGCGGTGGGGTTTCCCGAACTGCTCACCCAGGGGCCTGAACTGGGCGGCCTCATCAACCTGCCCGCCATCTTCATCATCGCGGTGGTGGCGGGACTGCTGTCGCTGGGGACGCATGAAAGCGCGCGGCTGAACAGCCTGCTGGTGCTGGTGAAGATCGCGACGCTGAGCCTGTTCGTCGCGGTCGCCCTGCCCGCCTTCGACGCGCAGAATCTGGAACCGTTCATGCCTTTCGGCTTCGCCAAGCATATGGGGCCGGACGGGGTGGAGCGCGGCGTGATGGCGGCGGCGGCGATCATCTTCTTCGCCTTTTACGGCTTCGACGCCATCTCGACCGCCGCCGAAGAGGCCAAGCGGCCGGAGCGCGACCTTGCCATCGGCATCGTCGGGTCGCTGATCGTGTGCACGCTGATCTATGTGCTGGTCGCGGCGGCGGCCATCGGGGCGATGCCCTTCACCCGCTTCGCCGACAGCCCGGAGCCGCTGGCGCTCATCCTGCGCGAAATGGGACAGGGGCAAGTGGCGCGCATCGTCGCCATCGCCGCCGTGATCGCGCTTCCGACCGTGCTGCTGGGATTCCTCTATGGGCAGAGCCGCATCTTCCTCGTCATGGCGCGGGACGGGTTCCTGCCGCAAAGCCTCGCCCGTATCTCGGCACGGGGGACGCCCGCGCGGATCACGGCGGTGACGGCGGTGCTGGTCGCGATCCTCGCGGGGCTGCTGCCCATCGACGAGATCGCGGCGCTCGCCAATGCGGGGACGCTGATCGCCTTTACCGCCGTGGGCGCCTGCCTCCTGGTCCTGCGCCGCCGCAGCCCGGACATGAAGCGCCCCTTCCGCGCGCCGCTGGGCTCGCTGGTGGGCGGCGGGGCCGTGGCGGGCTGCGCCTATCTGTTCGTCAGCCTGCCGATGAAAACCATGCTGGCCTGCCTGGCGTGGAATGCGGTCGGGCTGATCGTCTATTTCCTCTATGGGCAGAAGCGGGCACGGGTGGCGCAATAGCGATGCGCCCACTGGCCTTTTGCCCGCATCCGCACTAGATGAGCGCCCATCATGGGACGCTTTTCGAAGATGCATGGGCTGGGGAACGACTTTGTCGTGATCGACGCGCGCGAGGACGCGGTCGGGATGACCGCCGCCCGGGCTCATGCCATTGCCGACCGGCATGGAGGGATCGGCTGCGATCAGCTGATCCTCATCGGTCCATCGGAGCGGGCCGATGTGTCGATGCGCATCTTCAACGCGGACGGGAGCGAGGTGGAGGCATGCGGCAATGCGACCCGCTGCGTGCCGCTGTTCGTGGGCCGCGACGTGACGATCGAGACCAAGGCGGGCCTGCTCGACGCCAAGGGCGTGGAGGGTGGCGCGAGCGTCGACATGGGCATGCCGCGCTTCGACTGGAACGCGATCCCGCTGGCCTATGCCATGGACACGCTCTCCATGCAGGCAAGCTGGGAGGACCTGCCCGCGCCCGCCGCCGTCAATGTCGGCAATCCGCATGTCATCTTCTTCTGCGACGATCTGGACGCGGTGGACATCCCCCGGCTCGGCCCGGTCATCGAGACCGATCCGCTCTTTCCCCAGCGGGTGAACGTCAATTTCGCGGAGGTCGTGAGCGACCATCATCTGCGCCTGATCGTCTGGGAACGCGGCGCGGGGCTGACGCGCGCCTGCGGCACGGGAGCCTGCGCCACCGCCGTGGCCGCGATCCGGCGCAAGCTGATGACCGGCCCGGTGACGGTCAGCCTGCCGGGCGGCGATCTGGTGATCGACTGGACGCCCGGCGGCACGATCCGCATGACGGGCCCCGCCACCCATGTGTTCGATGGCGAGGCCGACTGGTCGCGCTTTGGATGAGCGGGCCTGAGATCATCACGCTGGGTTGCCGCCTCAACATCGCGGAGAGCGAGGCGATCCGGGAAATGACGGCGGGGCAGGACGATCTTGTCGTCATCAATAGCTGCGCGGTGACGGCGGAAGCCGTGCGGCAGGCCCGGCAGGCGATCCGGCGCGCGCGGCGGGAGCGGCCCGATGCGCGGATCATGGTGACGGGATGCGCGGCGCAGACCGAGCCTGCGACTTTTTCCGCGATGCCGGAAGTCGATGCGGTGCTGGGCAATCGGGAGAAGATGGAGGCGCGCTCCTATCTCTCCACGGCGGAGCCCACCGTCTCCGACATCATGGCGGTGCGCGACACCGCGCCGCATATGGCGAGCGCCTTTGCCGAACATGCGCGCGCTTTCCTGGAAGTGCAGAATGGCTGCGACCATCGTTGCACCTTCTGCATCATCCCCTATGGCCGGGGGAACAGCCGATCGGTCCCGGCGGGCGCGGTGATCGACAAGGCGAGGCAACTGGTGGACGCGGGCTATCGCGAGATCGTGCTCACCGGCGTCGACGTCACCAGCTATGGTCCCGACCTGCCGGGCAGCCCCTCGCTCGGCCTGCTGATCGAGCGCCTGTTGAAGGGCGTGCCGGATTTGCCCCGCCTGCGCCTCTCCTCGCTCGACAGCGTGGAGATCGACGAGCGGCTCTTCGACCTCATCGCCCATGAGCCGCGCCTGATGCCGCATCTGCACCTGTCGCTGCAATCGGGCGACGACATGATATTGAAGCGGATGAAACGCCGCCATGCCCGCGCCGACGCGATCCGCATCGTCGATCGGCTGAAAAGCGCCCGTCCGGACATCAGCATCGGCGCGGACATCATCGCGGGTTTCCCGACCGAGGACGAGGCGATGTTCGACAACAGCCTGCGCCTGATCGCGGAGTGCCGGATCGTCCACGGCCACATCTTCCCCTATTCGCCGCGCGCGGGCACGCCCGCCGCGCGGATGCCGCAGGTGGACCGCGCCACGATCAGGGACCGCGCCGCCCGCCTGCGCGACGCCTGCGCCGGGGAGCGCACGCGCTGGCTGCAAAGCCTGATCGGTTCCACCCAATCCGTGCTGGTGGAGCGCAACGGCATCAGCGGCCATGCGGAAAATTTCGCGCCGGTCCGCTTCGCAACGGCTCAGCCCCCCTCCTCCATCGTCCGGGCCGTCATCACGGGGCTTGAGAAGGGCGCGCTGATCGCGCAAGAGGCGCAGGATGACTGAACCCGGCAATAGCTGGCGCGACCGCCTGTTCGGCGGGCTCAAGCGCACATCCGACAAGCTCGGCGAGAACCTGACCGGCCTTTTCACCAAGGCCGCGCTGGACGAGCAGACGCTGGACGAGATCGAGGAGGCGCTGATCGTCAGCGACCTTGGCCCTGCCATGGCCGCGCGGGTGCGCGATCGCCTGTCGGAAGGGCGCTATAATCGCGAACTCACGGAAGAATATCTGCGCGAGATCATCGCGGAAGAGATCGAGAAGGTGCTGGCCCCGGTTGCCCGCCCGCTGGAGATCGAAGCCTTTCCGCGCCCGCAGGTGATCCTGGTCATCGGCGTCAACGGATCGGGCAAGACCACCACCATCGCCAAGCTCGCCAACCTGCTCCTGGAGCAGGATTATGGCGTGATGCTGGCGGCGGGCGATACTTTCCGCGCGGCGGCGATCGGGCAACTCAAGGTCTGGGCGGAACGGCTGGGCATCCCCATCGTCGCGGGCAAGGAAGGCGGCGACGCGGCGGGCATCGTCTTCGACGCGGTGAAGCAGGCGACGGCGACCGGCATCGACGTGCTGATCGTGGACACGGCGGGGCGGCTCCAGAACAAGGCCGAGCTGATGGACGAACTGGCGAAGATCCGCCGAGTGCTTGGGCGGTTGAACCCGGCGGCGCCGCACGACGTGGTGCTGGTGCTGGACGCTACCACGGGGCAGAATGCGCTGAGCCAGATCGAGGTGTTCAAGGAAGTCGCGCAGGTGACGGGCCTGGTCATGACCAAGCTGGACGGCACGGCGCGCGGCGGCGTCCTGGTCGCGGCGGCGGAGAAATACCGCCTGCCCATCCATGCCATCGGCGTGGGCGAGAAGATCGAGGATTTGCGGCCCTTCGACCCCACCGACATGGCGAAGGCTATCGCGGGGACGGCATATGCGCGGTAATGGAATGATTTGCTCCTGCGGAGGCATATAGATGGCTGAAACCCGACCCGCGCCCAAACCGGCCCATAACGGCGCGCTCAGCCTGATGCTCGATTTCGGGCCGTTGCTGGTCTTCTTCCTCACCTACAAGGGCGCGGGATGGCTTTGGGGCGCGAACAATCCGGTCACCGCCATGACGTTCAGCACCGCCGCCTTCATGGCCGCCATCGTGATCGCGGTCATCGTGTCGAAGGTGAAGCTGGGCCGCGTGTCGCCGATGCTGTGGCTGTCGGCGCTGCTGATCCTCTTTTTCGGCGGGCTCACCATCTATTTCCACGACCAGCGGTTCATCCAGATCAAGCCGACCATCATCTACGCCTTCTTCGCGCTGATGCTGTTCGCGGGGCTGATGCGGGGGAAGGCGCTGCTCAAATATCTGTTGCAGGCGGCCTATGACGGGCTGACCGAAGAAGGCTGGCTCAAGCTGTCGCGCAACTGGGCGCTCTTCTTCGTCGGCATGGCCGTGGCGAACGAAGTCATGCGCCGGTCGATGAGCTTCGATGCTTGGCTGGCGGTCAAGGTGTGGGGCGTCACCATCGTGTCGGTGGTCTTTGCCGCCGCCAATATCCCGATGCTGATGCGCCATGGCCTCGACATCGGCGACAAGCTGGACAGCGACGAGATCGGCGAGACCACGCCGCCTCAAGGGTAAGGCGTCAGGCCGCCAATATGACCTGATTGCGGCCCTTGCGCTTCGCTTCATACAAAGCGATGTCGGCCATGCGCAGGCAGTCGCGAAGCGCCGCCCGCTCGCCGATGCGGACCATGCCGATGGAGACGGTCATGGCGATGGGACCGCCCTCAAGATCGACGAGCGGCGTTTCCTCCACACGGTAGCGCAGGCGTTCGGCGATATTCGCTGCCAGATCCTGCGTCGCCTGGGGCAGATAGATGCCGAATTCCTCGCCGCCCAGCCGCCCGACGATATCCTCTGCCCTAAGCGTCCCGCGCAGGAGCGCGGCCATCGCCTGAAGCGCGCGATCCCCGGCCTCATGCCCGTAGCGATCGTTGATCGACTTGAAATGATCCACGTCCAGCATCAGCAGCCAGCCCATGCCGCCCGCGCCTTGCCGCTTTTCCATCCGGCGGAAGAAACCGCCGCGATTGAGGACGCCCGTCAGCGAATCCGATTCCGCCGCGCGTTTCAGCATCTCATGCGCCCGAGACAGTTCGTCATGCAGCCGGGTCAGCCGCTCGCTTTGCAGGACCAGCCTGCGCGAGACGAGATAGGAGCCGATGGCAGGGCAGAAAAAGGCGAAGGCCCAATAAGCGGGCGGGATGCCCAATCCCGGAACGCGCGACATGATCGCGAGCGGCAGGATCGTCATCGCGACGGAGAACAGTACCGAGAGCGCTATCTTCTGTGCCGGAGACATGGGAGCGGCATAGGATGGGATGGTTTACGCGGGGTAAATCCGCCGCGCCCGGCCGAAACCCGCAGCGCAACGCCATCCGCCTGATCGACCAATCTAGCCGACCGTTCCGCCCCTGTCACATGGATATTTCCGTGGCCGCTGACAGCAAAAATCGTCTTTCCCATGCTTCTTTCCCTGCTAGGGGAGGGATCGGAGCCTTCGGACGCGCCAGCCGTTATGTGGCCGTCCACCCAAAAAACCGAGGAGAAAAACCATGGCCTTTATCCTGCCCGACCTGCCCTATGCCAAGGATGCGTTCGGCGACATCCTGTCGGCCGAAACCTTCGACTATCATCATGGCAAGCATCACAATGCCTATGTCGTGAAGGCGAACGAGCTGGTCGCCGCCGATCCTGCCTTGCAGGGCAAGTCGCTGGTCGAACTCATCAAGTCGTCCAAGGGCGGCCTGTTCAACCAGGTCGGCCAGATCTGGAACCACACATTCTACTGGCAGTCGCTTTCGCCGACGAAGACCGCGCCGGAAGGCAAGCTGCTCGACCTCATCAACGAGGCGTTCGGTTCGGTCGACGCGCTGGTCGAAAAGCTGAAGGCGGAGGCCGTGGGCCATTTCGCCAGCGGCTGGGCCGCGCTGATCCTGAAGGACGGCAAGCTGGAAGTGACCAGCTATCACGACGCCGACACGCCGGTCGCGCATGACGGCCATGCGCCGCTGCTGATCCTCGATGTGTGGGAACATGCCTATTATATCGACTATCGCAACGCGCGCCCCAACTATGCCGACCGCGTGCTCAAGGAAGCGATCAACTGGGACTTCGCGGCCCAGAATCTGGACGGCAAGGGCGTGAGCCGCGCCGACCAGCCGGGCTGATCCCGATCCGCCCGCCGTTGTGGGACGGCGGCGGGCGGACCGTTTTTTCTGATATCGCCGCGCTCCCGCACGGACAGGGAGACATAACCGGCGGCTCCGCTTTCAGCCCGGATCGAACGACGACACCGGGCTCCTCTCCCCACAGGGGCATGAAGCCAGCCTTTTCAGGCAGGCGCTTCCTCTTCCGCCGCCAGATGCAGTTCCCGCGCCAGATCGTCCGGATCCGCGCCGGGCCGCACCAGCAGCCAATCACGGCTGTGCGCGCCATCGACCACCGTCACCGCCCCTTTGGGACAGATGCCGAGGCAATTGACCTCCACGATGCCGGCGGCGGCCTTGCGTCCCTTCTTCAGTTTCAGATGGCGGCGCAGCGCCTTCGCCAGACGCTCATCCCCATCGGGGCCGAAGCCGCCGTCCAGCTTCTTCGAACATTTGCGGCAGATCAGAACCGCGTTCGACCAGTTCGACCGCACATGGCCCTTCAATCCGCGCGCTCCCGTGGCTTCCAAGTGCGGCGTTCCTCGGCGGTGCGCAGCACCTCATAGGCCGCCTGGATGGTCTGGAAGCGGATGGCGGCATGGGTGTCGCCGGGCTTCACGTCGGGATGATTCTCCTTCGCCAGCCTGCGCCAGCTTTTCTTCACCGCTTCGAAATCAGCGTCGTCCTCCAGCTCCAGCGCCTTGAGGGCATTGCGTTCGTCGCGCGAGCGGCTGCCGTCGCCGGGACCGCCCCAGCCATGATAGGCGCTCGACTGATAGCCGTTCGCCTCGCGCTGTTCGTCCCGCTCGCGCCGTTCCCGCTCTTCCTGGTCGAGACCCTGAAAATAGTCCCAGTTGCGATTATATTCCCCCGCATGATCCGCGCAGAAATACCAGCGCTCCCGGCTGTTGGGCGATTTTGGCGCGGGGCAGTCGCCGGGCCGGTCGCAGCCATGCCGGTCGCACAGCCGCACCGCCTGCGCTTCACGCGATGCGCCGTAGCTGCGCCAGCGGGGAAACCCCCAGTCATTCGATCGCCCGTTCCGTGCCATGTCACCAAATTAGGAAAGCGGAGCGGCAAACGCCACCCCGGATGAGGTCAAAATCAAAATGCCAGAGGGCCTGTAAGCCGGGTTCTGTCCACTCCGCCAACCCGAAGATGGGCGGAGATGGGCGACCATTCCTCTAGGGGACGGATTGCTCCGTCCCTCAAGCAACCAACCCGGGCGGTCTCGGCCGAAACATGCCTAGCGGCCAAGCCGCGCGCCGCCCCTATTCGGTCTTGCTCCCGGTGGGGTTTACCGTGCCGCCTTCCGTTGCCGGAGACGCGGTGCGCTCTTACCGCACCCTTTCAATTTCGCGTGGCCGAAGCCCCAATGTCCGAAGACAAAAACGCGACCTGCTTTCTGTTGCACTGTCCCTTGGATCACTCCAGCCGGCCGTTAGCCGGCACCGTCATTTCGTGGAGCCCGGACTTTCCTCGCCCCCGCTTGCGCGAAGCCGCGGCCGCCCGGCCCTCTGGCATCGGCGCCTATACAGACTTCCAGCGGCTCAGTCATCCCCCATCGGCTTGGGCAGCAGCAGCGCCAGCAGGATAGCACGGCATTCCCCATCGATGATCCCGTCGATCAGTTCGGGACGGAAGCGCCGCTGGAAGGCGACCACCGCCGCTTGCGGATCGGCGATGTCGTATCCGAACCGCTCCAGCGCCAGCATGAAGCCGCCATCCGACCAATGCGGGTCCATCAGGTTCCTGGTCGGGCGCGGCAGGGCCAGACGCAGCCGGGCAAGCTGGCCCCAGGGGAAAAGTTCGCCGGGGTCCTGCTTGCGCGCGGGGGCGATGTCGCTGTGGCCGACGATGTTGCCGCGGGTGATCTTCCGGCGCTGCACGATGTCGTGGATCAGCGGGATGAGCGCGCTCATCTGCGTTTCCGGGAAAGGACGGTATCCCCATTCATGGCCGGGATTGACGATTTCGATGCCGATGCTGGCGGAATTGACATCGTCGATCCCGCGCCAATGGGATCGGCCCGCATGCCAGGCGCGCTTTTCCTCATCCACCATGCGGATGATCTGCCCGTCCTCGGTCACGACATAATGGGCCGAGACCTTCGAATCCGGATTGGCGAGCCAGTTGATCGCGCTCGCCGCATCCGGCATCCCCGTATAGTGCAGCACCAGCAGCGAGATGGGCAGGCTGCGCTCGTCGAAATTGGGCGAGGGCGTGTCGATCATCGGAATGTCTGTCATCGGGAAAGGCCAGTCACCACAGCTTCTCGATCATCGCGCCCTTTCCGGCCCGCTTCGCATGAAGCGGCGTTCGGGAGGACAATGGCGGAGAGCGGCCCGTCAATCAAGCGTGGCGGAAAAGGAAATCAGACCGCCCGTCGCGCGGCATCCTCCGCGCAGGACGGCAGGCGATAGGCGCCCCTGAAATCCGGATGCGCGACGAAGGGATCGCCATGGCCGATGGCCGTTTCCCCCGCCCCAAGAAGCAGGACGGAATGATCGTGACTGTGGTTCTGCAAGACGCCGAACATCTTCTGCCGCCGCTCCTGCGTGAAATAGAGCATCACGTTGCGGCACAGCAGCAGATCATAGGCGCCGGAAGGCACATGGGGATCGAGCAGATTATCCTGCCGGAAATCGATCATCCCACGCAGCCGGTCGTTGGCGCGCCAGCCGCCCTCTACCGGATCGAACCATTGGATGAGGTCATTGACGGACAGCCCCCTCTGGACATCCATCTGGGGGAAGACTCCCGCCCGCGCGCGCTCGATCGCCGTCGCGGACACATCGGTCGCCAATATCTCGATACGCCAGCCACGCCAGTGTCCGGCATCGTTGCAAAGCTGGATGGCGAGCGAATAGGCTTCCTGGCCGGTGGAGCAGCCCGCGCTCCAGATACGCAGGCGGCGGTCCTTTCCACGCGCGCGGATGTCCGGCAGGATTTCCCGCCGGATCATCCCGAAAATCTGGAGATCGCGGAAGAAGCTGCTTTCATTGTTGAGAAGCGCATCGACGACCGCCGCCTCCAGATCCGGGTCGCGATGGCGGGCGAGATGGGCCGCCAATATCGCCGCGTCCCCGAAGCCATACGCGCGCAGAAGCGGCTTGAGCGCCGTTTCCGCCCGCCATTCCCGTTCCGGCGACAGGACCTGCCCGGTCCGGGCCTCCAGCAGGGCGGACAGAAGCCGGAGCCCTCCGTGCGTCGCGGAGGATGCGGGGTTCAAGACCATATCCTCCCTTGCCGGGCGACGAAATCCATCATCATGCTCGGCTCCAGAACCGCGCAGCTCAAACCCGCCGCCGCGACCGCCCCGGGCATGCCCCATACGACGCTGCTCGCTTCATCCTGCGCGACGATCCAGCCGCCCGCGGCCACGATATCCCGCGCGCCCGCCGCGCCATCGCGCCCCATGCCGGTGAGGACGATCCCCGCCCCGCCCGCGCCATAGATGTCCGCGATGCTCGAAAACATCGGATCGACGCCCGGCAGATTGCCCGACGGCGTGGCTTCGGATGTGAGCTGGACGCATGGGCGTTTCCGGAAATCGCGCCGCAGCCGCAGATTGGCGTCGCCCGGCGCGACAAAGATCGTGTCCGGCTCCAGCAGATCGCCCTGCTCCGCGACCTTGACCCTGAGGCTGGTCATCAGCGCCAGTTGCTGCGCGAAATAGAGGGTGAAGCTGGCGGGCAAATGCTGGGTCAGCAGGATGGGCACGCCGAGCGGCACGGAAAGACCGCCGAACAACAGGCCCAGCGCATGGATGCCGCCTGTCGAGGCGCCGATTCCGAGACAGGCGAGAGGAAGTTCCGCACAAGCCGTCACCGTCAGCGGCGCGGGTGCCTGCGGTTCCGGCAAGGGCGGCGGATCGCCATGGAGCAGCCGCTTGAGCCGCTCGATCAACGCCTGCGGGAATTGCTGGCCGAAACTGCCGCTGAAGGGCTTGGACAGGATGTCGCTCGCGCCCAGGGCCAGCGCCTGGACGGCGATGGCGCTGCCCGCTTCGCAATTTCCCGAGAGGATCGCCACCCGCGCGCGCGGGCAGGCCTTGAGAATGGCGGGAAGCGCGGCAAGGCCGCTCTGGCCGGGCAATTCGATGTCCAGCAGCACCAGGTCGACCGGATGCCCCTCCAGATAACGCAGGGCCTGCTCGGCATTGTTGAACCGCTGGACCACGTCGAAGGCGGGATCGCTGTCCAATATTCGCGTGATGACGGTGCGCACGACCACCGAATCATCCACCACCAGCACGCGCGCGACCGGAGTGGCGGCATCGATGCAATGATGGACCGGGACGATGGCGTTCATGAACGAAGGGCTTTCGGACAAGGACAAGGGGGGAAGAAGGGCGGCCGCCGGCCCTTCAGATCACGCCGACGATGGCCAGCTTGCTTTCCAGGGTTTCGCGGTCGAAGGGCTTCATCACATATTCGTCGGCCCCCGCCTCCACCGCCGCCTTGATATGGCCGATGCCGTTTTCGGTGGTGCAGAATATGACCTTGGGCCGCGTCGCGATATTGGCGTTGGGAAGGGCCTGGAGAAATTCCATGCCGCTCATCACCGGCATGTTCCAGTCGAGCAGGACCACGTCCGGAGCATGGTCTTCGCACTGGGCCAGCGCATCGCGCCCGTCCACCGCTTCGCGGACCGTGAGGTCGAGCGATTCGAGTATGTGGCGAGCCACCTTGCGGATGACCTTGGAGTCATCGACCACCAGACAGTTTTTCATGAAGCGTCCCTTGCATTTTCCCGTGTCGAGCGCGCGACCCTAGGATCGAAAGCCAAGTAAATGGTAAACATGGGTAATTTCTTCATGCCGCCTGATCCACGGCGCTGTTTTCGAGCAAAGCGGCGGGCGAAACCAGCAGCCAGGGAACCCCGTCATGCTCCACGATGGCGCGGGCATAGGGCCGCCATGCCGGATCGAGCTGGCCGCGCAAGGGCAGTTCCCCGCCGGGCGCGCGGCAGATGTCGGACACCCCCTCGACCATCAGCGCATAGCCATGCCCGCCGATCTCGGCGATGACGGCCAAAGGCCGCCGTTCCGAAGAGGAGGGCGTTCCATATATCAGCGCGGCAATGTCGAGAACCGTCAGGACGCGGCTGCGCAGGGCGGACAGTCCGGCGACATGAGCGCCAAGGCCGGGCACCGGCGCAATATCGGCCAGGCGGACCACGGCCTCCATTTCGTCCGCCGCGATCGCCACCCGCGCGCCCGCAAGGGTCGCGAAGAGATAGAGTTGTTTCATCGGCGTGCTCCCGCGATGGCCGCCATCAGGGCGTCCTGATCATAGCGATAGATGCTGGCGTCCTGCGGCCCCGAAGGCTGCGGAGCGGCGCGCAACCGAACGGTCCGGCATCCCAGCAGATCCGCCGCCTGCGCCGCATCGGACGTGGTGCACAGCACGATATCGGACGGATCGACCGCCTCGCCATCGGGCAGGCCCATGAGGACGTCATACCCCGCATGGCGGAGCAGCGGGGCGAGGATCTCACGCGCCCATCCATCCTCCGCATCGGCCAGCACGCAACGGCTGCGGGCTGGCGCTTCGCCCGGCAGCGATGCGAACAGGGCGAAGGGATTCACGACTTCCAGATGCTCTCCCTCCACCACGCTTACGCCGCTCAGATGGCCATGCATGGCGATCATGTCGGGGACGGCGGGCATCCTGACGATATCCAGCACCGCGCCGACCGCATAATAGGCTTCCCGCGCGCCATCGCGCAGGCGGAGGACCGAAATGCGATCCCGCCCAAGGCCATGGCAATCGTTGATGACAGGGACGATCCGGCCTTCCAGCCGCACAAAGCCGTGGCCGCCCGAGCGGCCGAACAGATTCGCCTCCAGTTCCTCCACCCGATCGATCAGGGATAGCTGGAGCAGGCGGCGCTCGCCGGAAAGCGCCTCGAACCGCAGCGCCGCGACCATTTCCACGCCATCGCTGACGTCCGTCTTTTCGTCGTCGCTGGCGGCGACGGGCTGTTCCGCGGTCTCCGGCAGGGACGCCTTGCGGGCAAGGCCGGTGGCGTCCAGCAGCAGCATCGGCCTGCCATTGTCGGGCAGCGTCATCCCGGCATAGATGCCACTCGCCATCACGAGCGGGGACGCGGGTCGGATCACCAGTTCCTCATGATTTTCCACCGCCGATACGCCGAGCGCGAAGGGAAAGCCGCTGGCCGAGCGGACGACCATCAGCGCGCGCGGTTCCGGCTGGGCGGGAACGGGAAGGGCCAGAATATCCTCCAGATCGATCATCGAGTGGCGGACATCGCGGATCGTCGCGATCTTCGCCCCGCCCACCTCGTCGATCCGAAGCATGTTGCTGGTATCGTGGAGGATTTCGACCACGGACGCCCGGGGAATCGCGAAATCGAGGCCGCCCGCACGCAGGACGAGGCCGGGGATGATCGTCAGGGTCAGCGGTACGCGCAGGGTGATGCGCAGGCCCTGCCCCGGATGATTGTCCAGCCCGATGGTGCCGCCGATGCGCTCGATATTGGCGCGGACCACGTCCATCCCCACCCCGCGGCCGGAAATGGCCGTCACCGCCTGCGCAGTCGAAAGGCCCGGCTGGAAAATGAGGTCCAGTTTCTCCGCCTCGCTCATGCGCGCGGCGGCGTCCGGCGTCAGCCTCCCGGCGGCAAGGGCCTTCTCGACCAGACGCCCCGTGTCGATGCCCGCGCCGTCGTCGCTGATCTCTATGACGATCTGGTTGCCGGACTGGCGCGCTTCCAGCCGCAGCCGGCCGGTTTCCGGCTTGCCCAGCGCGCGGCGGCGTTCGGGGGTTTCTATTCCATGGTCGATGCTGTTGCGGACGATATGGACGAGCGGGTCCACCACCATCTCGACCATTTCCCGATCCATCTCGACATCGCCCCCTTCAAGGCCCAGGTCGATCCGCTTGCCGAGATCGCGGCTGAGGTCGCGCACGGTGCGGGGAATGGCCGCGAACAGCCGCTCGATCCGCTGCATGCGCGTGCGCGAAATCGCATCGCGCATGTCGGCGACGCAGGCGGACAGCCGCTCGAACGCCCCCTCCAGCGCGGGATCGCTGGCCCTGTCGCGCAACTGGCGGGCCAGTTCGTTGCGGGCCAGCACCATGTCCGACACGCCGTTCATCAGTTGGTCGATCAGCGTCAGCGGCAGGCGGATCGTGCGGGGCGGCGCCTGTGTCGCGGCGCCTTGCGGGCCTGCGCCCTGATGGATCGCGACGGCTGGGGCATCGGGCTGAACGGGTCCGGCATCCCGCGCGGCCAGGGCGGCGACGAGATAATCGTCATCCTCCTGCGCGAGCGGCGCGCCGACCGCGATGGCGTGCGTCAGTTCGGCGATGCGGTCCATGATGCCCAGAACGGCGGTCACCGTGTCCGCGTCGGGCTGGCGTTTTCCCGCGCGGATGTCGGACAGCACGTCTTCGGCCGCATGGCTCAGGCGTTCGAAACGGGGCAGGTGCAGGAAACCGCAACTGCCCTTCACGGTATGGAAGAATCGGAAGATCGCGTCCAGCCGGTCGCGATCGGACGGGTCGGCTTCCCAGGCGACGACCTCTCCCGCAAGCGCCTCCAGGGTTTCTTGCGTTTCCGATATGAATTCCTGAAGGAGTTCGTCCATTCCCACGCCCCATATATGCGGGCGATACCATGGCCATGCGTGGTTAAGAGGGCGTTAAAGACAAGAAAAAGGGCGCCGCGATCCGATCGCGACGCCCGTGCGGCCACGGCCGCGAACGAAGAATTACTTCTTTTCGTTCTTTTCCACCGCTTCGGCGGCTGCCTCGCCGGCGTTGCGGGTCGCGTCGGCCTTGTTCTCCAGCACGTCGGCGGCGTTTTCCGCCGCATTTTCGGCGCTGCCGGACAGATTGTCGGCCAGCGATTCCATGTTCGCCGCCTGGTTGTCGAGTGCGTCCGCCTGATTCTCGTATGCGTTCTCGACCGTGTTTTCCTGCTTGGAATCGCATGCCGCAAGCGCGATCATGCTGGCAAGGCCAAGGACTGTAACGATGGTTTTCACGGCGTATTCTCCTGTTGCGCCCCCTTTGGGCTGACGTCTTTCGGCACGGGTGGAAAGCGACGCCAGGCCGTCCCCTACCCTGATCGCGATCAACAGGCCGGGCGGCGGATGGTTCCCCTCCGCCGCTCGGTTCATCGCATTCTCTCTTATTTTTTCAGCGAATCCCGGATTTCCCGCAGCAGCAGAACCTCCTCGGACGGCCCTGCGGCGGCCTCTTCGGGCTTCGCCATCACGCGGTTGACGAACTTCATCAGCAGGAAGATGATGAAGGCCAGGATCAGGAAGTTGACGAGGACCGTCAGGAACTCGCCCCATCCGAACATGGCGACGCCCGCCGCCTTCAGATCGGCATAGCTTTCCGGATTGCCCTTGAAACCGGCCGGGATCGCGCCCAGCCGGAGGAAGTATCCGGAAAAGTCCGCCCCGCCGAACAGATAACCGATCACCGGCATGATCAGATCATCGGTCAGCGACTTGGTGATGGTCGCGAACGCGCCGCCGATGATGACGCCGACGGCCAGGTCCATCACATTGCCGCGATTGATGAAAGCCTTGAACTCGGAAACAAGACCCATGGTCAAACCCCTCAATTTCCTTTCGATGTCGCACACATGCGCCGTTGCGCGCGATGGGACAACCGCCTATTTCAACGGACGAAACATGAGCAGAGGATATTCCATGCCTAGCTTCTCCCGCCTTCGTGCCATTTTCCTGCCCGTGCTGGGCGCGCTTGCGCTGTCGGCCTGCGGGATCAACAGCGTTCCCGCCGCCGAGGAAGTCGCCAAGGCCAAATGGGCCGACGTGCAGGCGCAATATCAGCGCCGGTCGAACCTGGTCGGCAACCTCGTCGCCACGGTGAAGGCCGCGGGCAAGCAGGAGCAGGACACGCTGGTCCGCGTGACGGAAGCCCGCGCCAAGGCGACCTCCGTCCAGGTCAGCGCCAACGACCTGTCCGATCCCGCCAAGGTGCAGCAGTTCCAGCAGGCACAGGCGCAATTGTCGCAGGGCCTTGGCCGCCTGCTCGCCACGGTCGAAGCCTATCCCGACCTCAAGACCAACCAGAATTTCCTCGACCTGCAATCGCAACTGGAGGGGACCGAAAACCGCATCGCCGTGGCGATCCGCGACTATAATGAGGCCGTGCGCGCCTATAATACGCGCATCCGCACCTTCCCGGACGCGATCGGCGCAAAGCTGATCCATGGCGCCAAGCCCATGACGCCGTTCCAGGCGACGACGCCGGGCGCGGAAGAAGCGCCGAAGGTCGATTTCGGCAACTGATCCAACGATGCTCCGCCGTCTTCTCCTGATCCTGATGTTGCTGGCGTTCGCGCCAGCGGCGGGCGTTCCGGTTTTCGCGCCGGTAGCCCAGGCGCAGACTTTCCCCAAGCTGACCGGCCGGGTGGTGGATGAGGCCGGGCTGCTCGCTCCCGCGCAGGAACAGGCGCTCGACCAGCGGCTCGCCGCGCTGGAGCAGCAGAGCGGGCGGCAGGTGGTGGTCGCGACCATCCCGGACCTTCAGGGCTATGACATTTCCGACTTCGGCTATCGGTTGGGCCGGGAATGGGGGATCGGCGACAAGGAGAAGAATGACGGCGCGCTGCTGATCGTCGCGCCCAATGAGCGCCGCGTCCGCATAGAGGTGGGCTATGGGCTGGAGGGCCTGTTGACCGACGCCCTTTCCTCCCAGATCATCCGCAACACGATCACGCCGCGCTTCAAGGCCGGCGACATGGCGGGCGGCATCGCGGCGGGCGCGGAGGAGATCGGCACGCTGCTCGCCCTGCCCCCCGAAGAAGCGCAAGCCCGCGCGCAGGCCGCGGCGGCGCAGGAGCGGCAGAGCGGCGGCGATGGCGGCACGGTGATGGCGATCTTCTGGATCGTCGTGCTCGTCATCGTCTTCGCCGCGATGATCGCCGGACGGAGCAAGGGCGGTCGCCGCTATCGGGGCGGCGCGGGGCCGGTGATCCTCTGGGGCCCTTCCGATCATAGCTGGCATGACAGCGGCTCCGGCTGGGGCGGTGGCGGCGGCTGGGGTGGCGGAGGCGGCTTTTCGGGCGGCGGCGGCAGCTTCGGCGGCGGCGGCGCGTCGGGGGGATGGTGATGCGCCTTCACCTGAGCGAAGCCGACCATGACCGCGTGACCGCAGCCGTGGCGGAGGCGGAGCGGGACACCGATGGCGAGATCGTCACCATCGTCGCGCGCCGGTCCGACGCCTATCATGACGCGGGGCTGCATTGGGCCATCGGCGCGACTTTTCTGGGCCTGTCGCTGGCGGCCGCCTTTCCCGCCCGTCTGCGCGCCTTCGGTTCATGGCTGCTGGGAAGTTGGGACCATGAACTGCCCGACTGGCAGATGCTGACGGTGCTGCTGGGCCTGCTGATCCTGATATTCCTCGCCGTCCGCTATGCACTGGCGTGGATGCCGCTGCGGATGGCGCTGACGCCCGCGGCGACCAAGACGCGGCGCGTCCACCGACGGGCCATGGCGCTGTTCCGCGCCGTAGCCCAGGGCCGGACGAAGGGGCGCACGGGCGTCCTCATCTATCTCTCTCTGGACGAGCATAGGGCGGAAATCGTCGCGGACAGCGCCATCAATGAAAGAGTGGCCACCGAAACATGGGGCGCGGCCATGGCCGCGATAATCGACGCGGTGCGCGACGGGCGTCCCGGCGAGGGCATGGCCGCGGCGGTGACGCAGGTGGGCGCGGTGCTCGCCGCCCATTTCCCCCAGAGCGCGGACAATCCCAATGAACTGCCCGACAGGCTGATCGAATTATGAGCGAACAGGATATGGCGACGGCCGAAGAGACGATGTGGGCCGGCCGCTTCATCACCGCGAAGAAGCGCGGGCGGTGGGAATATGTCAGCCGGGCGCGGAACATCAGGGCGGCCGTCATCCTCGCCATCGACGAGGATGCGGAGGGCCGCCACGTCATTCTGGTGGATCAGTTCCGCGTCCCGCTGGGCAGGCGGTGCATCGAGCTGCCCGCCGGCCTCGTCGGCGACGGAGCGGTGGATGAAGACGCCGCCGACGCCGCCATGCGCGAACTGGAGGAAGAGACTGGCTATGGCGCGGGCCGGATGGAATCGCTGGGGGAATTTTACAGCTCGCCCGGCATGGTGTCGGAGAGCTTCACGCTGTTCCGGGCGCACGACCTGCAAAGAACAGGAAATGGCGGCGGCGTCGATGGGGAGGACATCCACGTCCATCGCGTGCCGCTCGCCAGACTGACGGCGCAGATCGGTGCATGGCGGGAGCAAGGCTATGCGCTGGACGTGAAGCTCTTGCTTCTGCTGGGCGCGGGGTTGGTTGGATAGGCGATGGGTTTCGGATTGAGTGGAGGAAACCCAACCTTGCCTCAACCGTCATTCAGCACGCCCACCGGCAGACCATAGCCAAAAAAGGGCCGCGCAGGGCAGCCCTTTCCTGACATGACGTGTCGCCCGCGATCAGCCGACGAAAGCGCGCTCGATCACATAGGCGCCGGGCGCGGCGTTGGAGCCTTCGGCAAAGCCATTCTCCTCGAACCAGGCGCCGAACTGCTTGATCATCTCCATGCTGCCGCACATCATGACCCGGTCGGTTTCCGGGTCGAACTTCGGCGCACCGGAAATGCCTTCGAACAGCTTGCCATTCTCGATCAGGGCGTCGATGCGGACATTGTTGCGGAAGGGTTCGCGCGTGACGGTCGGCACATAGTGGAACTGCCGCCCCGCCTGTTCGGCGACCAGCGGGTCTTCCGGCCATTTGCCGGTCAATTCGTCGTAGAAGGCCAGGTCGCTGACGCGGCGCACCGAATGGACGATCACGACCTCATCATAAAATTCATAGACATCCGGGTCGCGCGACAGGCTGAGGAAAGGCGCAAGGCCCGTGCCGGTCGAGAGCATGAACAACCGCTTGCCCGGCAGCAGCGCGTCGGTGACGAGCGTGCCCGTCGGCTTGCGGCCAAGATAGATCTGGTCGCCCGGCTGGATCAGCTGGAGTTTGGAAGTCAGCGGGCCGTCCTGCACCTTGATCGACAGGAACTCGATCTCCTCGTCCCAGGACGGGCTGGCGACCGAGTAGGCGCGCAGCAGCGGCTTGCCATTGTCGCCCTGCAAGCCGATCATCACGAACTCGCCCGACCGGAAGCGGAAGCTGGCGGGCCGCGTGATGCGGAAACTGAAAAGATGTTCGTTCCAGTGGCGCACCGACAGCACCGTTTCCACGCTCAGCGCGCCCGTCGGTTCCAGCACCGGCTTTTCGATCGTCACTTCGCTCAAGACCTTTATCCTTGCCAATTCATGCGAGAAGCCAGTGCCCGGACGGCGCTAGTTGCATATCGTTCGCAATAATGATGCGCCGAAATGGCGCTTGTCAGCACCGATGGCAAGGCCAAAAAAACTTGTCGGCCCGAAAGCTGGGGAAAAGGGGGCGCGGGAAACATGCCCTCCCCCCTTGCCGTCTTATCCGAAAAGGCCCTTGGCGATGCTGCCCAGTTCATTGAGCGGATTGCCGTCGCCATCCCGGTCGAACATGCCGCCCAGCTTGCCCAGAATGGCTTCGGGCCCGCCGAAATGGCTGAGCAGATCCTGCAGCTTGTCGGCCGACACGCCATGCTCCGCCGCCGTTTCGGCCAGCGCGGACACGCTGGTTTCGCCGCCGCCGATCTTGCCGCCGATCTCGGTCATCAGCGCCTGCATCTGTTCGGGCGACACGCCGATTTTCGCCGCGACCGCTTCCAGCCCGCCCATATTTCCCAGAAGATCATCAAACATGCCCATGCGGCGACTCCCTCGATTTGATGCAACCCAGATTAGCAGTTGCGCGCGGCCACAGAAAGCAAAAGAGCCGGGGAGGGGCGCCCCCCTCCCCGGCTCTTCCAAAGAACCAGCGCGTCAGACGGCGGCGGTCAGCGCGGCGCCGCGAACGGACGCGTCCACATGATCCTCGAACTGGGCGAAATTATCGACGAACTGCTTGACCAGCTTGCCCGCCGTTTCGTCATAAGCCGCCTTGTCGTCCCAGGTTTCGCGCGGATCGAGGATCGCGGTTTCCACGCCCGGCACGGCGACGGGCACTTCGAAGCCGAAATTCGGGTCGATGCGGAACTCGACATTGTTGAGACTGCCGTCGAGCGCGGCGTTGAGCAATGCGCGCGTGACCTTGATCGGCATGCGCTTGCCCACGCCATATTTGCCGCCCGTCCAGCCGGTGTTGACCAGCCAGCAGGTGACGCCGCCCTTGTTGATCCGTTCCTTCAGCAGATTGCCGTAGACCGAAGGATGGCGCGGCATGAAGGGCGCGCCGAAGCAGGTCGAGAAGGTGGCGGAGGGTTCCGTCACGCCGATTTCGGTCCCCGCGACGCGCGCGGTGTAGCCGGACAGGAAGTGATACATCGCCTGATCCGGGGTCAGCCGCGCGATCGGCGGCAGGACGCCATAGGCATCGGCGGTCAGGAAGATGATGTTCTTGGGCACCGGGCCCAGATTGTCCTTCGACGCATTGGGGATGAAGTCGATGGGATAGGAGCCGCGGCTGTTTTCCGCGAGGCTGTTGTCGTCGAGGTCGATGACGCGCGTTTCCTCGTCGATCACGACATTTTCCAGCACCGTGCCGAAACGCTTGGTGGTGGCGTAGATTTCCGGTTCGGCTTCGGCCGACAGGTTGATCATCTTGGCATAGCAGCCGCCCTCGAAATTGAAGACGGCGGTATCCGACCAGCCATGTTCGTCATCGCCGATGAGGGTGCGGCTGGCGTCGGCGGAGAGGGTTGTCTTGCCGGTGCCCGACAGGCCGAAGAAGACGGCGGTGTCGCCATTGGGGCCGATATTGGCGGAACAGTGCATCGGCATCACGCCCTTCACGGGCAGCAGGTAATTGAGGATGCCGAAGACCGACTTCTTCATTTCGCCCGCATAGGATGTGCCGCCGATCAGGATCAGCTTTTCGGTGAAGTTGACCGCGATCACGGTTTCGCCGCGGCAGCCATGGCGGGCCGGGTCTGCGCGGAAGGTCGGCAGGTCGATGATGGTGTATTCCGGCTCGAACCCGGCCAGTTCCTCCGGCTGCGGGCGGACCAGCAGGGTGCGGATGAACAGGTTGTGCCAGGCGCGTTCGTTGATGACGCGGACATTGACGCGATGCTCAGGCTGCGAACCGCCATAGAGGTCAGCGACATAGAGCGTGTCCTTCTGGCCCAGCGCCTTGAAGAAGTCTTCCTTCAGCGCGGCGAAATGCTCCGGCGTCATGGGGACGTTGGTCTTGCCCCACCAGACGGTGTTTTCGGTTTCCGCGTCCCTGACGATGAACTTGTCGTTCGCGCTGCGGCCGGTGTGCTTGCCGGTCTTGACGACCAGCGGGCCGTCCTTCGACAATAGGCCCTCGCCATTGCGGATGGCGGCCTCCACCAACGGCGCGGTGCCGAGGTTCCAGAACTGGGTCGCGTTGGTTGAGATGCCCTGCCGGTCGAGGGTGATAGCGGATTTGGCCTGCACGCCTTTGCTCCTGAATAATAGTCCATGCCGCCGTCATCCTGGGAGGCGGCCAATCCTCTCCTCTCAGGCGTGCCGGTCCATGGCCGGGGAACGTCCTTCGCGGTGGATGGAATCGGCATTAGGCGGTCGAACAGGTGCCGTCAAATCCCCGAAAGGCTGAGCTTATCCCGAAAATCGACGGTCGGACCGCATAATAAGCGGAGATGCGACTTCCTTGCGGGAGGAGCAGCCATCGTCTAACGATTGCTTCCATTGCCCTTTGCACCATGGCGGGATGATGCATGACAGCCACCATCGCCCTTGTGGATGATGACAAGAATATCCTGACGTCCGTGTCCATCGCGCTCCAGGCCGAAGGCTTCGTGACGCGCGTCTATGCGGACCCGGATGTCGCGCTCAAGGCCCTGCTCGACAATCCGGCGGATCTGGCGGTGTTCGACATCAAGATGCCGCGCATGGACGGTCTCGAACTGTTGCGGCGGCTGCGCGAGAAAAGCCACATGCCGGTCATCTTCCTCACGTCCAAGGCGGACGAACTGGACGAGGCGCTCGGCCTCGCCATGGGAGCGGACGATTATATCGCCAAGCCCTTTTCCCAGCGGCTGCTGATCGCGCGCATCCGGGCGATCCTGCGCCGCGCGGAGGTCAGCCGCACGCCCGCGGCGCCCGACGACCCGGTGGTGGAACCCATCGTGCGCGGACGGCTGGAGATGGACCCGGCCCGCCATCGGGTGAAATGGGACGGCAAGGACGTGACGCTGACCGTCACGGAATTCCTGATCCTCGAAACGCTTGCCCAGCGGCCCGGCGTGGTCAAGAACCGCAATCAGTTGATGGACGCGGCCTATCAGGACGATGTCTATGTCGACGACCGCACCATCGACAGCCATATCAAGCGGCTGCGCCGCAAGTTCCGCGAGGTGGATTCCGATTTCAACGCGATCGACACATTATATGGCGCCGGATACCGATTCTCCGAGGAATGACGCGCCGCTCGCCGTGCGCTGGTCGGGCCGCATCAGCCTGACGCTGCGCATCCTGGCGGTGAACGTATTCGCGCTGGCCCTGCTGGCGGGCGGTTTTTTCTATCTCGACAGCTATCGCACGCGGATCGTCGACGACCGGCTGGAACAGTCGGCGCGCGAACTCAAGCTGCTCGCCATAGGGCTGGAGAACGCGCCGCCGGAACTGCATGACAAGCTGGTCGCCGCCTATGCACGGCAGACGGACGACCGGGTGCGCCGCTATGCGCCGGACGGGCGGCTGATCGCGGACAGCTTCACACTGGACGCGCCGCGTTACCGCCTGCGCCTGCCGTCCGAAGAGGAGTTGAAACGGCATGTCGCGCGCTTCCTGGACAAGATGATGGATCGCGTCGTCTTCGCGGACCGGCCGCCCAATTTCGAGGAACCCGCCGTTGACCGCGCGCAGGCATGGCCGGAAATCATGCTGGCGGACAAGACCGGCAGGCCGCAAGCCGCCAACCGCTATGCGCCCGACCGGACGTTCATGATCTCCGCCGCCGTGAAGATGAAGGACGGCACCAGCCTGCTGTCCACCGAAAACGCCCGCGACATCACCCGCATCGTCCGGGCGGAGCGGCTGCGGCTGGGGATCGTGCTGGCGGCGGCCGTGCTGGCTTCGGTGCTGCTGTCGCTGTTCCTCGCCCGGACCATCGCGCAGCCGATCCAGAGCCTCGCGCGCGCCGCCGTGCGCGTCCGGCTGGGCCGCGCGCGCGAGGTGACGGTGCCGCGCCTGCCCGAACGGCGGGACGAGATCGGGATGCTGGCCCGCGCCCTTTCCGACATGAGCCATGCGCTGCGCCAGCGGATCGACGCCACCGACGCCTTCGCCGCCGATGTCAGTCATGAACTCAAGAACCCCATCGCCTCGTTGCGATCAGCGCTGGATGCGCTGGACCGGGTGGAGCAGCCCGATTTGCGAACGCAGCTCATGGACATCTGCAAGGAGGATGTGCGGCGGCTGGACCGGCTGGTGACCGACATCGCCGAGGCTTCCCGTATCGATGCGCAGCTTTCGCGCACCCGTTTCGAGCCGATCGACCTGGGCCTGCTCATCGAAAAGATGGTGATCGCCCGCGAGGCGCGCGGCGTGCCGAGGGGCGTCCGCCTCGCCTTCGCCCGTCCGCGCAAGGATGTGGCGGTGGTGCTGGGCGAGGAGCAGCGGCTGATCCGCGTGCTCGACAATCTGATCGACAATGCCGTATCCTTCTCGCCCGACGGCGGGCTGGTGCAGATCATCGCCACGGTGGCCGACAATGAAGTGCTGGTCAGCGTCGAGGATGAAGGGCCGGGCGTCCCGGAATCGGAGCGCGAGCATGTCTTCCGCCGCTTCCACAGCGTGCGGCCCGAAAGCGAGGCGTTCGGGAAGCATTCCGGCCTCGGCCTCGCCATCGCCCGCTCCATCGTGGAGGGACATCAGGGCAAGGTCAGCATCGCCGACCGCGAGGACGAACAGAGCGGCGCCCGCTTCATCGTGCGCCTGCCCATGGCGGTCGAGCGCGACCCCGGATTGGTGTCGGAATAGGGTTTCGTCCCCCACCGGAACAGTATTTATGGTCCCGGCGCTTTCCCCCATATCTTCCCCGTGCGACCGGGGCTAGAAGAGGGCGGATCATGACGGGCGCGGCTTCTCAGACATTGCATGCGACAAGCGTCGCCATCGGCGGGCGCGCCGTGCTGCTTCAGGGGCCGAGCGGCGCGGGGAAATCGGATCTGGCGCTGCGCCTGATCGATCGGGGAGCGGTGCTGGTGAGCGACGATTACACGATCCTGACGGCGGAAGGCGGGCGGCTGATCGCCAGCGCGCCCGCCACCATCGCGGGCAGGATGGAGGTGCGCGGCATCGGCGTGGTCGACATGCCGCATCGGGACGGCGCGCCGGTCGCGCTGATCGCGCATCTGGGCGAGGGGACGGAACGGCTTCCGGTCGAGGGCGAAAGCCGCCGGCTCGCGGGCATCGACATTCCGCTGGTGCACATCGCGGCGCTGGAAGCGTCCGCGCCGGTCAAGGTCGAACTGGCGCTGAAAGCGATGGGCCGGGCATGACGGAGACGCCTGCGCCCAAGACGATATTGCTGGTGTCCGGGCTTTCCGGCGCGGGCAAGACGACCGCGCTCAAGACGCTGGAGGACATGGGCTGGGAAGTGGTGGACAATCTGCCGCTGGTCCTGCTCGACCGGCTGCTGGACACTCCGCTGGCGGCCGGGCACAGCGAGGCGGACGAGCGCCCGCTCGCCATCGGCATCGACGCGCGCACCCGGGGGTTCGACGCCAATGCCATCGTCCGCCGGATCAAGGCGCTGCGCGAAAAACATGGCCACGATGTCGAGACGCTGTTCCTCGACTGTTCGGGCAGCGAACTGGAGCGGCGCTTCGCCGAAACGCGGCGGCGGCATCCCCTGGCGCTCGACCGGCCCGCCGCCGACGGCATCGCGCGCGAGCGGGAGCTGACCGCGCCGCTGCGCCGCTGGGCCGCGCAGGTCATCGATACGACCACGTTCAGCAGCAATGCGCTGCAACAGGAAATCCGCAACCGCTATGCGCGCGAGCGGCTGTCCGATCCGGTGCTGACGATCCTGTCCTTCGGCTTTTCGCGCGGCGTGCCCCGCAATGCCGACCTGATGTTCGACATGCGCTATCTGCGCAACCCGCATTGGGAGGACGCGCTGCGGCCCAGGACCGGGCAGGACGCGGAGGTCGCCGCCTATATCGCGCAGGACCCGGCCTATGAGGACAGCATCCGGCGGATCGAGGAACTGCTGGCCACTCTGCTGCCCCGCTATGCGGAGGGCGGGAAAAGCTACATCACGGTCGCTTTCGGCTGCACCGGCGGACGGCACCGGTCGGTGCACGTGGCCGAGCGCGTCGCCAGATACTTGCAAGACGCGGGCTTTTCGCCCACGGTCAGCCACAGAAACATGGAATCAGCGCCCCAGGACGCCCTGGAGAAGCGCAGACCGGGAGGCCCGAAAGCACAATCATGAAACAGGTGGGCCGTTAGAGCAGATGATTGGACTCGTACTTGTCACCCATGGGGCGCTCGCGACGGAATTCGTTGTGGCGATGGAGCATGTCGTCGGGCCGCAGCAGCAGATCGAGACGATCTGCATCGGGCCGGAGGACGACATGGAATTGCGCCGCGCGGACATCACCGCCGCGGTCGAGCGCGTGAACGATGGTTCGGGCGTGATCCTGCTGACGGACCTGTTCGGGGGCACGCCGTCCAACCTTGCCATATCGCTGCTGCGCGCGGGCGAGATCGAGGTGATCGCGGGCATCAACCTGCCCATGCTCATCCGCCTGGAAAGCGCGCGCAAGGTGATGGACGTCAGGTCCGCCGTGGCCGCCGCGCGGGAGGCGGGCCAGAAATATATCAGCGTCGCGTCGGAACTATTGGGTAGCACTACATGAACGAAATCAGCCAGGAAGTCCGGATCAGCAACAAGCGCGGCCTTCATGCCCGCGCCAGCGCCAAGTTCGTCACCCTGGCCAGCGGCCTTCCCGCGCAGATCACCGTCAGGAAGGACGGCAATGAAGTCACCGGCACGTCGATCATGGGGCTGATGATGCTGGGCGCGGCGATGGGCGATTCGATCACCATCAGCGCCGCGGGCCCCGAAGCGCAGGATGCGTTGATCCAGCTCGTCACGCTGGTGGAGGACAAGTTCGGGGAAGAATAGAGCCCCTACCCTTTTCCGGGCCACGCCTATAGAGAGGCGGCTTCATCGCTTTTGAGGAACCCACACGGCGTGGCACGCGAGATTACCGGATTTTCCAACCCTCTGGTCAAGCGCGTCCGATCCCTGCGCGAAAAGAAGTTCCGCAAGGCCGAAGGACTGTTCCTGGCCGAAGGGCTGCGTATCCTGACCGAAGCGCGCGAGGAAGGCGTGCTGCCGGACATGCTGTTCCATGCCGGGTCCGCGCATCCGCTGGCCGTGGACCTGATCGCGGCGATGGAGGCGGCGGGCGGCGACGTCATCGAAACCACGCCGGACATCCTCTCCAAGATTTCGGGCAAGGACAATCCGCAGGCCGTCGTCGGCGTCTATCGCGACCGGCTGGTGCCGCTGGCGAAGCTCGACCGGAGCAAGGCCGACATCTGGATCGTCGCGCAGTCGCTGCGCGATCCGGGCAATCTGGGCACCATCCTGCGGACGGGCGACGCGGTGGGCGCGGGCGGCCTGATCCTGATCGACGATTGCGTCGACCCCTTCTCCGTCGAATCGGTGCGGGCGAGCATGGGCGCGCTCTTCACCCAATCGATCACGCAGGCGCGCTGGGGCGAGTTCATGGCGTGGCTGCGCTCCGGCCCCGGCGAACTGATCGGCACCAGCCTCAAGGCCACGCAGGATTATCAGGAACTGTGCTATCAAAGCCCTTCCTTCCTGCTGGTCGGCAATGAGGCGCAGGGCCTGCCGGAGAGCTATGAGGCGGAATGCGACCTGCTGGTGAAGATGCCGATGCTGGGCAAGGCGGACAGCCTGAACGCCGCGGTCGCCTGCGCGGTGATGGCCTATGAACTGCTGAACCAGAAGCGGAAAAGATAGAGAAGGCGGGGGGAAGAAGATGGACGGTGAAGGCGGGATGGGCGCGATCTGGCGCCAACGGCGGGTGCTGGGGGCCAGCCTGATCGGCACGGCGGTCGAATTTTACGACTTCTATATCTACGCCACGGCCGCCAGCCTGATCTTTCCGGCGCTCTTCTTCCCCGCCTCCTCGCCCACGGCGCAGTTGATGGCCTCCTATGGCAGTCTGGCGCTCGCCTTCTTCGCGCGGCCCTTGGGCGCGGCGATCTTCGGCCATTATGGGGACCGGATCGGGCGCAAGGCCACGCTGGTCATATCGCTGATGCTGATGGGAGGATCGACGCTCGCCATCGGGTTTCTGCCCACCTACCAGACGATCGGATGGTGGGCGCCGCTGATCCTGTGCATCCTGCGTTTCGGGCAGGGGCTGGGGCTGGGCGGCGAATGGGGCGGCGCGGCGCTGCTGGCGGTGGAGAACGCCCCGCCCGGATGGCGCGCGCGCTTCGGCATGTTCCCGCAACTGGGCGCGCCGGTCGGCTTCATCGCCGCCAACGGGCTGTTCCTGCTGCTGGGCCTGTGGCTGAGTGACGAGGATTTCTTCGCATGGGGATGGCGCCTGCCTTTCCTGGGCAGCGCGGTGCTCGTGCTCCTGGGCCTGTGGGTGCGGCTGAAGCTCACCGAAACGCCTGAGTTCGCCGCGGCACAGGCCGAAGCGCCGCCGCCCGCCGTGCCGCTCGCCACGCTGTTCCAGAACCATCTGGGATCGGCGGTCGCGGGCACTTTCGCGGTCGTGGCCTGCTTCGCCATCTATTACATCACCACCGCTTTCGCGCTGGGATATGGCACCACCATGCTGAAGATCGATCGCGAAACCTTTCTGGCGGTGCAGCTGGGCGCGATCATGTTCATGGCTTCGAGCATCGTCCTGGCCGGATGGTGGGCCGACAAGAGCAGCCCGACGCGCGTCCTTGTCGCGGGCTGTTTCGGCACGATCCTGATGGGAATCGCCTTTGGCCCGGCGATGGCGACGGGGGAATTGCTGCCGATCTTCCTGATCCTCAGCCTGGCGCTTTTCATGATGGGCTTCGTTTATGGACCGCTGGGCGCCTATCTGCCCGCGCTGTTCCCGGTGCAGTTGCGCTATACGGGCGCGTCCTTCTCCTTCAACCTCGGCGGCATCATCGGCGGGGCGCTGGCGCCCATCGTCGCGACATGGCTGATCGCGGTGCGCGGGGTGGAATGGGTCGGCCTTTACATGACGGCGGCCGCCGCGATCAGCATCATGGGACTTTGGTGGACCAGCCGCAGCGGGAAATGATGCCCTTCGGGTAAAAGGCACCCGCCCGGCCGGTCCCTCCCGCTACGCCAGTTCGATTGCCATCGCGGTCGCCTCGCCGCCACCAATGCAGAGAGACGCCAGGCCGCGCTTGCCGCCCTGCCCCTGGAGCGCGGCGATCAGGGTGGCCAGGATGCGCGCGCCGCTGGCGCCGATGGGATGGCCGAGCGCGGTCGCGCCCCCATGAACATTGAGCTTTTCGGGCGGGATGGCGAGTTCCTTCGCGGCGATCATCGCGACGACGGCGAAGGCTTCGTTGACTTCGAACAGGTCGACATCGGCCACCGACCAGCCCGCCTTCTCCAGCGCCTTGCGCATGGCTGGCACGGGCGCGGTGGTGAATTGCGACGGCTCATGGGCGTGAGCCGCGGTGGCGACGACCTTCGCGACGATAGGAAGGCCGAGCTTTTCCGCGACGCTCCGGCGCGTCATCACCAGAGCCGCCGCCCCGTCCGAGATGGAGGAAGCATTGGCGGCGGTGATGGTTCCGTCCTTCACGAAAGCGGGTTTCAGGGAGGGAATCTTGTCGGGCTTGGCCTTGCCGGGCTGTTCGTCGGTGTCGACAGCCGTCTCGCCGCCCCTGCCCTTGACGGTGACGGGGGTAATTTCCTTGGCGAAGGCGCCACTGGCGATGGCGGCATTGGCGCGTTCGAGCGACCGGATGGCATAGGCGTCCTGATCCTCGCGCGTGAACTGATAGTCGCGCACGGCGTCCTCGGCGAAGACGCCCATCGCCTTGCCGGGTTCATAGGCGTCCTCCAGCCCGTCCATCATCATCGTGTCGATGATGCGGTCATGGCCGATGCGCGCGCCGGAGCGGTGCTTGGGAAGCGCATATGGGGCGTTCGTCATGCTCTCCATGCCGCCCGCGACGATGATGTCGGCGGTCCCGGCCGTAAGCGCCTCATGCGCCATGATCGCGGCCTGCATCCCCGATCCGCACATCTTGTTGACGGTGGTGGCCTCGACCGAGCGGGGAAGGCCCGCCCCCAGCGCGGCCTGCCGCGCGGGCGCCTGTCCCAGCCCGGCGGGGAGGACGCAGCCCATATAGAGGCGGTCGATGGCGTCGGCGGGGACGCCCCCCCGCTCGACCGCCGCCTTGACGGCCGCGGCGCCAAGGTCGGTGGCCTTGAGCGAAGACAGCGCGCCCTGGAACCCGCCCATCGGCGTGCGCGCATAACCTATTATGACGACCGGATCACTGCTCACGCCCACTTTCCTTTTCGCGATATAATATTACAAGCACTATCTAAGCTCCACGCCGCCGAATGCAATGCGGAACGCGCAGGCTGCCTACGGGTTGGGCAAGCAAAGGGAGAGACTCATGATGCGCCATTTTTCTTTAGCCGCCCTGCCGCTGGTCCTGCTTGCCTGTTCCGCCGACAATGCGACGGGGCATAACCGGGCGGAGAAGGCAGGCAAGCCGTTCGAAACCGCGGTGGTCGCCGATTTCGATGCGCCATGGGCGATGACCTTCCTGCCGGACGGCCGGATGCTGGTGACGGAGAAGGCGGGCGAGTTGATCCTGTTCGATCCGCGCAACAAGGAGAAGGGCTGGGACGGCAAGGTACGGGTCGGGATCGACGGCGGGCCGCGCGTGGACAGCGCGGGCCAGGGCGCGCTGATGGACGTGGTGCTGCATCCCGATTTCGCGAAGAACGGGATCGTTTATCTCAGCTGGTCGGAACAGGGCGCGGGCGGCAAGGGCGTGGCGCTGGGCATGGGACAACTGGTCGAAAGGCAGGTGCAGTGTGTACGCGCGCCCTGCTCTCCGCAAGCAATGGTGAACGGCTTCAAGACGATCTTCCGTGCGACGCCCTATGTGGACGGGAACGGCCATTATTCCGGGCGAATCGCTTTTTCGCCGGACGGCAAATATCTGTTCTTCACCAATGGCGAGCGGCAGAAATTCGACCCGGCGCAGGACCCGAAGGCGACCTTGGGCAAGGTGCTGCGGCTCAATCCCGATGGAAGCCCTGCGGCGGGCAATCCGCTGGCGGACAAGGGCTTCCACCCGGCGGTGTGGTCCTATGGGCACCGCAATCTGCTGGGGCTGGCCTTCGACAAGGACGGGCGGCTTTGGGAACAGGAGATGGGACCGCAGGGCGGGGACGAGGTGAACCTCATCAAGCCGGGAATGAACTACGGCTATCCCAAGGCGTCGAACGGCAGCCATTATGACGGGCGCGACATTCCCGACCATCAGCCGCATGACGGGTTCGAGGCACCCAAGGTCTGGTGGAATCCTTCGATTTCGCCCGCGGGGCTGATCTATTATTCAGGCGATCTGTTTCCGGAGTGGAAGGGGTCGCTGTTTCTGGGCGGACTTTCGGCGCAAGCGCTGATCCGGGTGAAGCTGGACGACGAGAATGCCGCCAAGGCCGACCAGTGGGACATGGGCGCGCGCATCCGCGAGGTCGAGCAAGGGCCGGAAGGCGCGCTCTGGCTGCTGGAGGATGGCGAGCAGGGATCGCAGGGGCGGTTGTTGAAGCTAACGCCTGCGGGTTGATCAATCGCGCTTCGTGGTCGTGCTACACGAATTTCATGAAAATATTGATTATTTAGATGCTGGGAGGCAGGTTCTCACGGCTGAAATCTTGGGGCTGCCTAATCAATGGATATTTTGAAACGCATTTCTTTGCGACTGCGCCGTAAACAAACGCTTTCCCAAACCCTCATTGAAACAGCTCCAGCTCCAGCTCCAGCTCCAGCTCCAGCTCAGATGCCTAACAATGGCAATAAGATAATTGCAATAAATAGTGACGGAACCGAAGAGTTAGCAGCTTCTATTGCCGGCGCATTGATCGAGTTCAGAGGAAAGGATTCGGTCGTCAGAATCTCCAAAGGTGCAAAGCTCATTGGATGCAAATTCTTTCTAGGCACGGAATGCTCTATCGAAATCGAGTCGTCAAAATATACGATCAGAAATGTCGTCGCCCACGTCACCTTTGCATTTGGAAGACTGAAGATTGGTAAGGACTTTTCGTCATGGGGGGTGTCTCTGAAGTTAGAAGAGCCATCTACTACAGTAACGTTCGGCCAAGATTGCATGCTCTCCTATGGCATTACCATCCGTACGACTGATGGTCACCAGATATTGGACTTATCGACTGGTAATGTGGTCAATTTTGGCGCCGATGTTATGATCGGCAATCATTGCTGGATCGGCCAGGATGCCATGATCCTGAAAGGTGTGACGTTGGCAAATGGCACTATTGTGGCAGCCAGATCGCTGGTTGCCAAATCTGTTGCCGAGGAAAACACCATCATCGCAGGTGTCTCTGCTAAAGTTGTTCGGCGGAATGTAGGTTGGAATCGCGAAGCGCCGCGTCGCAAATAATTATTGCCTGCTTCGAGCAAAATCATACCAAGCGGCTCTGCTTGACCGCCGCCGCGATAAAGCCCGCGAAGAGGGGGTGCGGGTCGAAGGGCTTGGACTTGAGTTCCGGGTGGAACTGCACGCCCACGAACCAGGGATGGTCGGGCCGCTCGACGATTTCGGGCAGCGTCCCGTCGGGCGACATGCCGGAGAAGATCAGCCCGCCCTTTTCCAGCGGCTCACGATAGCCCGCATTGACTTCGTAGCGGTGGCGGTGGCGTTCACTGATGTCGGTGGCGTTGTAGATGCCCGCTACCACGCTGTTGCCCGTGAGTTTCGCGGGATAGGCGCCCAGGCGCATGGTGCCGCCGAGATCGGTTTCGGCGGTGCGCTTTTGCAGGCCCTCCTTGCTCATCCATTCGGTGATGAGTCCGACGACCGGCTCGCTGGTTTCGCCGAATTCGGTGGTGGAGGCCTTCTCGATGCCCGCCGTGTTGCGCGCGCCTTCGATGCAAGCCATCTGCATGCCGAGGCAGATGCCGAAGAAGGGCACCCCTCGTTCGCGCGCGAATTTGACGCTGGCGATCTTGCCTTCGCTGCCGCGCACGCCGAAGCCGCCGGGAACGAGGATGCCGTGCATGGGTTCCAGGCGGGCGGCGATGTCCGCGCCCTCCTCCTCGAACAATTCGGCATCCAGCCACTTGATGTTGACCTTCACCCGGTTGGCGAGGCCGCCATGATGCAGCGCCTCGTGCAGCGACTTGTAGGCATCGGGCAGGCCGACATATTTGCCGACCACGCCGATCGTGACTTCGCCTTCGGGGTTCTGCTGGCGGTCCATGATGTCGTGCCAGCGTTCGAGCGCGGGCTGCGGCGCGCCGTCGATGCCGAAGGCGCGGAGCACTTCCTCATCCAGTCCCTCGGCATGATATTGGGTCGGGACCGCATAGATGCTGCTGGCGTCGAGCGCGGGGATGACCGCTTCCGGGCGGACGTTGCAGAAGAGCGCGATCTTCTTGCGCTCGCTGTCGGGCAGCGGCTGTTCACAACGGCACAGCAGGATGTCGGGCTGGATGCCGAGCGAGGTGAGTTCGCGGACGCTGTGCTGCGTCGGCTTGGTCTTCAGTTCGCCCGCCGCCGCGATGTAGGGAACCAGCGTCACATGGACGAAGATCGACTGGCCGCGGCCCAGATCGTTGTGGAGCTGGCGAATCGCTTCCATGAAAGGGAGCGATTCGATGTCGCCCACCGTGCCGCCGATCTCGCACAGCACGAAGTCGAGGTCTTCGATATCGGCGGTGGCGAACGCCTTGATCTCATCCGTGACGTGCGGGATCACCTGCACCGTCGCGCCCAGATAGTCGCCGCGCCGTTCGCGGGCGATGATCGTCTGATAAACCCGGCCCTGCGTCACATTGTCGCTCTGGCGCGCGGATACGCCCGTAAACCGCTCATAATGGCCAAGGTCGAGGTCGGTTTCCGCCCCGTCGTCGGTCACATAGACCTCGCCATGCTGATACGGGCTCATCGTGCCCGGATCGACGTTGAGATAGGGATCGAACTTCCGGATTCGCACACGGAAACCTCGCGCCTGCAACAGGGCTGCAAGCGAAGCGGCCATCAGGCCCTTGCCAAGCGAGGAGACCACGCCGCCGGTGATGAAAATATACCGCGCCATGGGAGAGGAGGCTTAGCCTTTTAAGAACGAGTTGGGCAAGCGCGCGAATCCACGCGCGAGCAAAAAAAGATCGTCAGATCGGCGAAAGGATCAGTTGGCGAGCGGAACCGCGCCGTTGGAGGAGGCACCATTGCCGGCCGCACCGGCCGCGCCCGCGAGCGGATCGGCGGTGTTTCCGGCGGCCGGTGCCTGCTGCTGCGCGGCGGGGGCCTGCTTCACCAGCGAGGTGTCGATGCTGCTGGGCGCATGCCGGACGGAGGCGATCACCGCCAGCGTGATGGACAGGCCGACGAAGACCGTTGCCAGGATCGTGGTCGAACGCGTCAGGAAATCCGCCGCGCCCCGCGCCGACATGAACCCCGCCGGCGAACCGCCGACACCCAGACCGCCGCCCTCCGACTTCTGCATCAGGATGACGGTGACGAGGCAGGCGGCGACGATGGCCTGCACGACGAGGAGGAAAGTGAACATGCGGTTGCGTTTCTGTCCGGTGAAGGGTGCGTTGTCGCGCACATAGCGATGATGGGGCGGTTGGGCAACCGGAGAGCGCCCAACCCGATTCTCAGGCCGCCTGGCCCGCCGCCGCTTCGATCACCGGCGCGAATTTCTCGGCGGTGAGGCTGGCGCCGCCGACAAGACCGCCGTCGACATCCGCTATGGCCATGAGTTCGGCCGCATTGTCGCCGTTCATGGAGCCGCCATAGAGGATCCGCATCCCTTCCGCCTGCGCCCCGATCTTCGTGGTGAGGGCGGCGCGCAGGGCGCGGTGCATGGCTTCGACGGCTTCCATGGTGGGAATGCGGCCGGTGCCGATGGCCCAGATCGGCTCATAGGCGATGGCGAGCCAGTCCGCCGCCGCACCTTCGGGAAGAGAGGCGAGAAGCTGCGCGGCGACGACCGATTCCGCGTCGCCCGCGTCCCGCACGTCGAGGCTTTCGCCGACGCAGAGGATGACCTTGAGGCCCGCTGCCTTTCCCGCGACAGCCTTGGCGGCGACATCGGCGTCGGTTTCGCCCTGATCCTGCCGCCGCTCGCTATGGCCCACGATGGTCCAGCTTGCACCCGCTTCGGCCAGCATCGCGGCGGAAAGGCAGCCGGTATGCGCGCCGCTTTGGTTCATGTGGCAGTCCTGCGCGCCGATGAAGGCCGCGCCGTTCACGGCCCGCGCAGGCGCGATCAGCGTGGCGGGAAGGCACAGGCCCACCTCCACCGCCGGACAGCGCACGGCCAGAGCGCCGATGGCCTCCACTTCGCCCAATTGCGCCTTGAGGCCGTTCATCTTCCAGTTGCCGACTACCAGCTTGCGCCTGCCCATCGATCATTTCCCCTTGAATGACTTGCTGCACATCGGCGGGGGCGATGGACGGCGCGGCGGCATTTGTCCAGCCCGCCCCATCCTGCCAGAGCTTGCCGCCGCGCCGATCCGCCCTTAAAGCGGGCCGCCTCACCGCCGCTGTTCGGAAGCCTTTATTCATGCTCACGACTTTTCGCCGTCTCATCCATTCCAAGTTCGGTGCGGTCTTCGCCATTCTGTTCCTGGGCCTGATCGCCGCCGCCTTCATCCTGGGCGACGTCACCAGCGGCAAGTTCGGCACCGGCAGCATGCTGGGGGCGGGAGAAACCGTGGCCAAGGCCGGGGGATCGCGCCTGACCATGACGGAATATCAGGACCGGGTGCAGCGCGTGTTCGAAAATGCGCGCCGGTCCAATCCGGGGATGCAGATCGCCGATTTCTTCGCCCAGGGCGGCGCGGCGCAGATTTACGACCAGTTGGTTTCCGCGCTCACCATCCGGGAATATGCGAGGGATCAGGGCGTCCATATCAGCAAGCGGCTGGTCGACGCGCAGATCGCGCAGATTCCCGCCTTTCAGGACGCGGCGGGCAATTTCAGCCAGGACCAGTTCCGCCAGCTTCTCTCCACGCAGCGCATCACCGAACAGATGCTGCGCGAGGATATCGGCCGGGAGATACTGGAAAAGCAGATGCTCGCGCCGCTGGGGCTGGGCGTGAAGCTGCCCGACAGCATGGTGCTGCCCTATGCCTCGCTGCTGCTGGAGGCGCGGCAGGGCACGGTCGCGGCGATCCCGGCACAGGCGTTCCTTGAGGAGAAGGAACCGACCGACGCGCAACTCGATGCCTTCTACAAGGCCAATGCGGCGCGCTTCACCATTCCCGAACAGCGCCGCGTCCGCTTTGCCGTGATCGATGCGGAACGCTTCGCGCAGGCCGCGCAGCCGAGCGACGCGGAGATCGCCGACGCCTATAACAGGAACAAGGCCGCCTATGCCGCGAAGGAGAATCGCAGCGTCGAGCAGCTTGTGCTGCCCACCGAAGCGGCGGCCAAGGCAATGGCCGAACAGGTGAAGGGCGGCAAATCGCTGAGCGCAGCCGCGCAGGGCGCGGGACTGGCGGTTTCGACGCTCAAGGACCAGAGCCGCGAGGCGCTGACCGCTTCGGCGTCGAAGGCGGTGGCGGACGCCGTATTCGCTGCGAAGCAGGGTGAACTGGTCGGGCCGGTGCGTGGGTCGCTGGGCTGGGTGCTGCTGCGCGTCACGGGGGTGCAGGCTATTCCGGCCAAGGCGCTGGCCGCCGTGCGGGGCGAGATCGTCGAGACGCTGAAGGCCCAGAAGGAAAAGCAGCTTCTCACCGACTTCACCGGCAAGATCGAGGACCAGATCGCCGATGGCGGCACGTTCGAGGAAGTGGCGAAGGATAATGGCTTGAAGCTGGAGACGACGCCGCTGCTGCTGGCGGACGGCAAGCAGGCCGAGGACCAGCTTCATGAGCCGACCGCCGATGTGAAGGCGTTGCTGGCGCCCGTTTTCGCGATGAGCGCGGACGACGACGCGCAGCTGGTGCCGATCAAGCCGGACCGCCGCTATGCGCTGGCCGCGCCGGGCGAGATCGTCGCCGCCGCGCCGCCGCCGCTCGCCAAGGTCAAGGCGCTGGTGGCCATCCAGTACAAGCTCCATCAGGGCAATCAGAAGGCGAAGAAGCTGGCGGAGGACATCCAGGCCAAGGTCGCCAAGGGCGCGAAACTGGCCGACGCCATCGCCCAGGCGGGCGTGAAGCTGCCCGCGCCGCAGGTGCTGGGCGGCCGCCGCGCCGACATCATGCGCGGGGAGCAGCGCCCCCCGGCCGAAGTCGCCATCCTCTTTTCCATGGCGCAGGGGAGCGTGAAGACGCTGCCCATCGGGCAGGATCGCGGCTATTTCGTCGTGCAGCTGAACGCGATCAAGAGCGGCGACGCGAAGGATCAGCCGGAATTGCTGGGCCAGGTGCGCGACCAGCTGGGCAATGTCGTGGGCGAGGAATATGGCCAGCAGTTCGAACGCGCCCTGGAGAAGGAAATGGGCGTCAGGCGCAACGCCAATGCCGTCGCGAACGTGCAGCGCGCTTTGACCGCGACCAACAGCGGCGCGCAATAGCATGGCGGCAGGGGCGGGATCGGCAGGGATGGACGGCATCGCGACCGCGCGAGAGGCGCTGGCGCAGGGCAGGTCCGCTCTGGTGTGGCGGCGGCAGATCGCCGACACCGACACGCCGATCTCCGCCGCATTGAAGCTGTTCGAGGCGGACCGGGGCGACTTCCTGCTGGAATCGGTCGAAGGCGGCGCGGTGCGGGGCCGATACAGCCTGATCGGCCTTGCCCCTGACCTCGTTTTCCGGGCGCAAGGCCAAGAGGCGCAGATCAACCGGCAATGGGCGACCGACCGGAACGCCTTTGTCACGCAGGAAAAGGGCGCGCTCGACGCGCTGCGCGATCTGGTGGCGGAATGCCGGGCGGAGATGGACCCGGCGCTGCCGCCCGCGCTCGCCTGCCTCGTCGGCTATTTCGGTTATGAGACGATCGGGCTGGTGGAAAAGCTGCCCCGCCCTGCCCCCAATCCCATCGCCATTCCCGACATGCTGTTCGTGCGGCCGACGGTGGTGATGGTGTTCGACCGGCTGGCCGATGCGCTCTATCTGGTTGCGCCGGTGTGGAAGGAAAATGCCGGCGATCCCGATCGCGCGATCATCGAAGCGCTCGACCGGATCGACGCGGTGGCCGCACGGCTCGCCGGGCCGATCCCGCCACAGAGTGCGTCCGGCGAGGTGGCCGACATCGCGCTGGCGCCGGTGATGACGCCGGAGCATTATGCCGGGATGGTCGCCAGGGCGAAGGACTATATCGTCGCGGGCGACATCTTCCAGGTGGTGCTGGCGCAGCGGTTCACCAGCCCCTTCACTCTGCCCCCGATCGCGCTTTACCGGGCGTTGCGGCGGATCAATCCTTCGCCCTTCCTCTATTATCTGGACCTGCCGGGCTTCGCGATCATCGGGTCCAGCCCGGAAATACTGGTCCGGGCGCGGGACGGCGAAGTCACCATCCGCCCCATCGCGGGCACGCGCCCGCGCGGCCGGAATGCGGTCGAAGATGCGGCCAATCGCGAAAGCCTGCTCGCCGATCCCAAGGAACGGGCGGAGCATCTGATGCTGCTGGATCTGGGCCGCAACGATGTGGGCCGGGTCGCGGCGGCGGGCAGCGTCACCGTGACGGACAGCTATACCGTCGAATTCTACAGCCACGTCATGCATATCGTGTCGAACGTGGTCGGGCAGATGGCGGCGGGCAAGGACGCGCTCGACGCGCTCTTCGCGGGCTTTCCGGCGGGCACGGTTTCGGGCGCGCCCAAAGTGCGGGCCTGCGAGATCATCGCGGAACTGGAGCCGGAAACGCGCGGGGCCTATGCCGGATGCGTCGGCTATTTCGCGCCGGACGGGAATATGGACAGCTGCATCGTGCTGCGTACCGCCCTGCTCAAGGACGGCGTGATGCATGTGCAGGCGGGCGCGGGCATCGTCGCGGATAGCGACCCGGCCTATGAGCAGCGCGAATGCGAGGCGAAGAGCGGGGCGCTCTTCGCCGCCGCGCGCGAAGCCGTATCCATCGCCAGAGAATCGCGCTTCGGGCAGTAGAATCCCGCCTTCCGCTGGATCGTCCGGCGCGCTTCGTCATATCCATCTTCTCGCGTGGAAAGGCGGAACCTTATGGCTGTTTGAGACGCAACAGGATCTCAATTCCGCCATTTGATCGAGACTCCTCTCCTGCCTTCGCAGAGCATGTCAGGTGAGAAACCGACGATCCGCCTTCCCGCCCATGATCGCACACACGCCATCACCCCGGAACCCGATACCAGTCCGCCACCCGGTCCAGCGCCAGCGTCAGGACGAGTTTCCCCGCGCGGCTGGGCCAGCCCAGCGCGCGCTCCGCCGCGACGATCCCTTCCCCCGCGCAGGCGACACGCCACAATATGTCGGCCAGCCCCGGCCCCGCCGCACGGATCGCGCCGTCGAACCGCTCGCGCGCAGAAAGCTGGGCCATGGAGGGGTCGGGCCGTCCCGCGCCCGTCCGTCCTTGCCGGGGCGCGCCGTCCCAGCGCATCGTGACACGCGCGCCCAGACCCGCCTTCTCCCAATCGGTGCGCAGCATGTCGCCCGCCACATAATGACGTTCCTTCAGATGCCCCCGCGCATGGAGCCAGGCGAGCGGCGATTCGCCCAGATGGACTATGACCTGCCGGGGGCGTCCCGCAGGGTCTTCGATCGTCCGTTCCACATGCATGGCGGTCATGTCTCCTCCTTGGCTTTCGGGAAAGACGGCTTGCCATGAGGAAGGGAATGTAGGAAAGAGAAAACCAAATAGGTAAATATGAGGTTCCAATGATCACCCGCATCCGCGCCGTCCGCAAGGCCAAGGGCCTGACATTGGAACAGGTTGGGGCGCTTTGCGATCCGCCGACGACCGCGCAGACCATCGGGCGGCTGGAAACCGGCACCCGCACCGTTTCGGTGAAATGGCTGAACCGGATCGCCAAGGCGCTGGATGTCAGCTCCGCCGAACTGGTCGCGCTGCCAGGCCAAAGCGCCGCGCCGGTCGCGGCGCTGCTGGGTCCGGAAGGCGCGCGCGCGCCGACGCGCCCCATGACGCTTCCGCTGCCGCTGGCGATCGAAGGGTTGATCGGCGTCCATGTCAGCGCCAGCATCGGGGATTATCGCAGCGGGGACGCCATCTGGTGCCGCCAGATCACGCCCGATGCCTTCGCGAGCGCCCTCAATCGCGACATATTGCTGCCCCGCCCGGCGGGACGTTTCCTGTTCGGACGGCTGATCGGGCGGGAAGGCGACCGGCTGCACATCCTGCCGCTGGGCGCCAATGCCCGCCAACTGGTGCTGACCGATCCGCCCTGGGGGGCCGTGGCGGTGCAGCTCATCCGCCAGCTATGACAGGCGCCATCACCCGCTATGCGCGCTCTGGATGGAGGGGATGACCACCCTTGCCCGCCATCGGAACGGAATGACGATCCTTCCTAGGCAAAAGTGGATTTTCTCCCTAACCATCCAGTAACCATGGAGGTGTAAGGAAGAAGGTCATGACGCTGAACGTCCTCATGCTCTCCACCCTTTTCCCGGACATCAGCCGTCCCAATTTCGGCGTGTTCGTCGAACGGCAGGCGCGCGAACTGGCGGGGCGTCCGGACGTCCATGTCACCGTCGTCGCGCCCATCGGCTTGCCGCCATGGCCGCTGTCCAAAGCGGCGCGCTACGCACCGCTGCTGGCATTGCCGCGCCGGGAACGATGGCAGGACATGACGGTCTATCGCCCCATTTTCCGGATCATCCCGAAGTTCGGCGGGCGGACCAACGTCTACGGCATGACCCGCGCGATATTGCCGCTGATCCGGCGGCTCCATGCCGAAAAGCCCTTCGACGTGATCGACGCCAGCTTCTTCTTTCCCGACGGGCCGGTGGCGCAGCGGCTGTCACGGGCGCTGGGCATTCCTTATTCGGTCAAGGCGCGGGGCGCGGACATCCATTATTGGGGCACTCGTCCGGGCACCCGCAAGATGGTGAAACGCGCGGCGGATCGAGCGGGCGGACTGCTCGCCGTGTCGGCTGCGATGAAGCGCTCCATGGCGAAAATGGGGATCGATGACGACAAGATCCGGGTGCATTATACCGGCGTCGATCTGGAACGCTTCGAAATAGCGGATCGCGCGGCCGCCAAGGAAGCGCTGGGCTTCGAAGGGCCGGTGGTGCTGTGCGTCGGCGCGCTGATCCCGCGCAAGGGGCAGGATTTGCTGGTGCGCGCGCTGCCTCACCTGCCCGATGTCACCCTGCTGTTCGCGGGACAGGGGCAATATCGGCGTACTTTGGAGAAGCTGGCGGAAGAATTGGGGGTCGACCGCCGGATAGGCTATCTCGGCTCGGTCCCGCATGACCGCCTTCCCCGCATCTATGCCGCCGCCGATGTCATGGCGCTGGTATCGGCATCGGAAGGACTGGCGAACGCATGGGTGGAGGCGCTGGCCTGCGGCACGCCCATCGTCATCAGCGATGTGGGCGGGGCGCGCGAACTGGTGGACCGGCCCGAGGCAGGTCGGATCGTGGAACGCGAACCGGAAGCGATTGCGGCGGCCATACAAGCCCTGCTCGACAACCCTCCCGATCGCGAAGCCGTGCGCGAAACCGCTTTGCGCTTCACATGGGCTACCAATGGCGATGCCCTGCTGACGCATCTGCAAACCATCGCACAGCACGGGGCGGACTGATCGAGGCTGCTTGTCTCGCCGCAGCGGGTGGCGCACAAGAAAGGCATGAGCCGCAGATTATCGTTCGCGGCGGCATGGCTTTCTCTGCTGTTCGCCGCCCTGCTTCCCTCCGCCATGGCGGCATCGGGGAAAGGGCCGCTGGTTCTGGCCGCTGCCAGCCTTCAGGAATCGATGAACGCCGCCGCCGACGCATGGGCGGCCAACGGCCATGCGCGCCCGATTCTGTCCTTCGCCGGTTCTTCTGCGCTGGCGCGGCAGATCAAGGCAGGTGCGCCCGCCGACCTCTTCATATCCGCGGACGAGGACTGGATGAACGATGTCGAGAGGGCGGGCTTGCTGTGGCGGGGGAGCCGCGCCGATCTGGCGGGCAACCGCCTGGTGCTGGTCGCGCCCGCTGGCCAACCCGTCCGGCTGCGCATCGGACGCGGCATGCCGATTGCCCGCGCGCTCGGCGATTCGCGGCTGGCGATGGCCGATCCTGACAGCGTGCCCGCCGGAAAATATGGCAAGGCCGCGCTGACCACCCTGGGAGTCTGGCCCGCCATTTCGGGAAAAGTCGCGCGCGCGGACAATGTGCGTGGTGCCCTGGCGCTGGTCGAAAGGGGCGCGGCGCGGCTGGGCGTCGTCTATGAGACGGACGCCCGCGCATCCAAGCAGGTGCGCGTCGTGGGCGCGTTTCCCGCTGGCAGTCATGCGCCGATCCGCTATCCGCTGGCGCGGCTCAAGGCCAGCACGCACCGCGATGGCGAGGGTTTCCGCCAATTCCTGCTGTCGGGGACGGGCCGCGCGATCCTTGGCCGTTATGGCTTCACCGCGCCCTGAACCGGCCTATTTTTGGCAGGCGATGATGGTTTCGATCACCGCCAGCGTTTCGAGCGGATCGCGCACGCGCACCGTGTCGAGGCCCAGTGCCTTGGCCGGATAGTCATTGCCGCCCGGAAAGATGGCATCGCCGACGAACAGCATCGCATCCAGCGCGATCCCGCTCGCGTCCCGCAGTTTCTGGAGACCATAGCCCTTGTCCACCCCTTCGCGCGTGATGTCGATGGAGGTCGCCCCACCCATATTGATCGACAGTCCGGGGAGACGCTGGCGCAGGTCCGCCTGGATGATCTTGCGCTTGGCGAAATCGGGGTCCCATTGCTCCTTGGCATGGATCGGGGCTTGCTGGCCCAAGGCGGAGAAGGTGATCTGGCTGCCGCGATCCTCGATCCGCTCGCCCCATGTTCGTTCGGGGACGAAGCCGGTCGCCTCCAGCGCAGCGTCGAAGGCGGCAAATATGGTCTGCTTCCGCGATTCGTCGAACAATTCGGCATAGACCGGCGACCATTGGCCGCCCCGATGCGTGTAGAGCTTTGTCCCCGTCGTCGGCATCAGCCAAAGGCGCGACAGGTCGGCATGGGCCGGAAGGCGGCTTGCGACCTGCTTGTCGAATTGCGGCCAGTCGCCGCCGGAAATCACCGCGACATGGGCGGCGGCGAGCAACCTCGCGAGCGCCTGCCCCATCGCATCGTCCAGGGGCTGCTTGCTTTCCGCCAAAGTGCCGTCAAGGTCGAAGGCGATCAGTTCCTTCATTTCGGGGAGGCTCCGGTAAAGGTCATGAAGACGATTGCCCTCTTGCAGGAAACAGGCTGAAAGGCCGATAGGGCGGCAAGGCGCTATCGGCAATCATTTCGAATATTTCCTTAAAGGTCCCTCCAGTTCGTGGCAGATTGGCACATCAGTCCTGAAGAATGGACCGTCATCGGCCTGTCGCTCAAGGTCAGCATGGCCGCGGTGGCGCTGATGCTGCCCATCTCCTTCGCCTTCGCCTGGATATTGGCGCGGTGGCGCTTTCCAGGGAAGTTGCTGCTCGACACGCTGGTTCATCTGCCGCTGGTCGTTCCGCCCGTGGTGACGGGATGGCTGTTGCTGCTGCTGTTCGGCGCCAATGGGCCGGTGGGCCGCTGGCTGCTCGACTGGTTCGGCATCACCCTGCTCTTCCGATGGACGGGGGCGGCGCTGGCGGCGGGGATCATGGCGCTGCCGCTGATGACGCGCGCGATCCGCCTGTCCATCGAAGCGGTCGACCGGAGGCTGGAAGAGGCCGCCCGGACATTGGGTGCGAGCCGCTTCCGGGTCTTCTACACCATTGCCCTCCCCCTTTCGCTGCCGGGCCTTTTGGCGGGGGCAGTGCTGGGCTTTGCCCGCGCCATCGGGGAGTTCGGGGCGACCATCACCTTCGTGTCCGACATACCGGGCGAAACGCGAACCCTGCCCATCGCCATTTATTCCGCCCTGCAAATACCGGGCGCCGAGGCCGCCGTCAGCCGCCTTGCGATCATGTCGGTGCTGCTGTCGCTGGGCGCGCTGATCCTGTCCGAACTGCTGGCGCGCAGGGCGGGGGCGGGAACCAACAGCCATGTCCTTTGACATCGACGTCACCCTCCAGCGCGGCAAGCGCCGGATCGCGCTATGCCACCGGACGCAGGCGCGCATCGTGGCGCTGATCGGCCCGTCCGGCATCGGCAAGACCAGCATCCTCAATATGGTCGCGGGATTGCTCAGGCCCGATCACGGACACGTCCGCGTGTCGGAAGCGCCGCTTTTCGACAGCGACCGACGCCTCGACCTGTCGCCCGCCCGGCGCCGGCTGGGCTATGTCTTTCAGGACCGCCGCCTCTTTCCGCACATGCGGGTACGCGACAATCTGCTTTATGGCCGCAAACCCTCATCGCCTCTCTCTCTGGACGATCTGGCGCATTTCCTGGGGATCGCACACCTGCTGGATCGCTGGCCCAACACGCTGTCGGGCGGCGAGGCGCAGCGCGTGGCGATCGGGCGCGCGCTCCTGTCCTATCCGCGCGCGCTCCTGATGGACGAGCCGCTCTCCTCCGTCGACTCGCGCCGGAAAGAGGAGATATTGGACATGATCCGGCACATCCCCGACATCAGCCAGGTGCCGATCCTCTATGTCACGCACGATCTTGGCGAGGCCCGTCGGCTGGAAGCGGAAGTTGTCATCGTCGGGTAACGGCAGATCCGTCCAGCCGCGGACGTTCCACGGAAAAATCGGTGGACATGCCCATGGCCCCGCTCTAGGTGCAGAAGCCTTATCATCGCCGCAAGCTAACGGAATATCATGACAGACATCTTGCGCAAGAAGAGCAACCTGTTTCTTGCGGTGGTTATCTTCCCGACACTGTTATCGATCCTCTATTTCGGTATATTTGCGTCGGACATCTATATTTCCGAATCCCGTTTCGTGGTGAAGGCGCCCAAGCAGGCCGCCAGCGACGGCGTGGGCCTGCTGCTGCAATCGGCCGGCTTCAACAACGCCAATGACGAGATTTACGCAACGTCCGAATATATCCTGTCCCGCACCGCCCTCCAGCAATTGAACAAGGACGGCGCCGTCACCGAAGCCTATACCAATTCGGGCGTTTCCATCTTCGACCGCTTCAACCCCCTGGGCCTGAACGGGTCGTTCGAGAAGCTGTTCAAATATTATACCAGCCGCGTCCATGTCTCAGCCGACGCCCGCACGGCGATCAGCACGCTGGTAGTCCGTGCCTATAGCAGCGAGGACGCCTACAGACTGAACGCGCGCCTGCTCGAGCTGGCCGAAGACATGGTCAACCGCCTCAATACGCGGGGACGGGACGACCTCATCAAATATGCCGAAACAGAGGTGGAGCAGGCGAAGAAACAGTCGCGCGAAGCCGCGCTGGCGCTGGCGGCCTATCGCAACCAGCAGGGCGTCGTGGACCCCCAGCAGCAGGCCGCGATCCAGCTTCAGATGGTGTCGAAGCTCCAGGACGAACTCATCACCGTCAGGAGCCAGTTGATCCAGCTTCGCGCCTTCACGCCGCAGAACCCGCAAATCCCCGTGCTGGAAAAGCGCGCGCGCATTCTGAGCGACGAAATCTACGACCAGGCAGGCCGCGTGGCGGGCGACAAGAACAAGTCGCTGGCCGCCGCCGCCGTCGAATATCAACGGCTGCAACTGGAAAACAGCTTTGCCGAACGGCAGCTCGCCGGAGCGATGGCTTCGCTTCAGGAGGCGCAGAACGAAGCGCGCCGCAAGCAGGTCTATGTGGAGCGCATCGTCAACCCCAACAAACCCGACAGCGCGCTGGAACCGCGGCGGCTGCGCGGCATCATCGCGACCTTCATCGTCGGGATGGTCGCCTGGGGCATCCTGTCGCTGCTGATCGCCGGCATCAGGGAGCATCAGAACTGATGGATAAGCCGGTGCCGCCGGGCCTCGGCGGCAATTTCCGCGAGCAATGGGCCGTGCAGCGCCGCGTGATCGGCGCACTCCTGATGCGCGAGATGCTGACCCGTTACGGACGGCAGAATATAGGCTTCCTCTGGCTGTTCATCGAACCGACGATCGTGACCCTGCTCGTTGCCGGGATATGGACGGCGCGCGGCCTGAACCAGTTTTCGGGCATCCCCATCGTCGCGTTCGCCATCACGGGCTATTCCGCGATCCAGCTTTGGCGCAACATGTCGCGACGCTGCATCAACGCCATCGAACCCAATCAGGCCTTGCTCCAGCATCGCCCCGTGAAGATGCTGGATATCTATCTGGCCCGCATGTTCCTGGAGATCGCGGGGACGACCACATCGTTCGTTGTCCTGAGCGTGGTGTTCTCCCTCTTCTCAGAGCAGATTTCGCCGCCGGAAGATATTCTTAAGGTGGCGTTCGCCTGGTTTCTGCTGGCCTGGTTTTCGATGGGCTTGTCCATCACGCTGGGCGCGCTGTCCGAACTGTCGTCGCTGGTGGAAAAATTCTGGCCTCCCGCAATCTATATTCTCTATCCGCTGTCCGGAGCGATGTTCCTGGTGTCGGGCCTGCCGCACGGCATGCATGAGATCGTCCTATACATTCCGCTGGTCCATGCCAATGAAATGCTGCGGGACGGCTTCTTCGGATCGCATTTCGTCGCGCAATATGATCTGTCCTATCTCATCGCCTGGTGCATGGGATTGAGCATTATCGGCCTGGGGATTAGCCGCCTGACGGTGGAGCACAGGCTGAGCTGATGATCGTCCTCGAACAGGTGACCAAGAGATATCATTCGATCCGGGGACCGATCCAGGTTCTCAAGGGCGTCGACATGACGGTTTCCATGGGAGAGAAGGTCGGCATCATCGGGCGCAACGGCGCGGGGAAATCCACGCTCATCCGTCTGATTTCCGGTGGAGAGAAGCCTACCAGCGGCACCATCAGCCGGTCGATGAGCATTTCATGGCCGATCGCTTTCGCCAGCGGGTTCCAGTCCGGACTGACGGGACGCGACAATCTGCGCTTCATCTGCCGCATCTATGGTCAGGATGCCGCGGAAAAGCTGCCGTTCGTGCAGGAATTTTCGGAGCTGGGCGATTTTCTGGACCAACCGATCAAGATCTATTCGTCAGGCATGCGGGCGCGGCTCGCCTTCGCCATTTCCATGGCGATCGACTTCGATTGCCTGCTTATCGACGAGGTGATGGCAGTAGGCGACGCGAAGTTCAACGCGAAGAGCAAGGAAGAGTTGTTCGTCAAGCGCGCGCACAAGGCGATGATCATCGTTTCGCACAATATGAATTATATCAAAACCAACTGCACCCGGCTCTATGTCATGAACGACGGCCGCCTTGAACATTTCGAGGATGTGCACGAGGGCATCGCCATGCACAATAGCATGATGGCGAACTGAACGGAGAACGAACGTGGCGAGAGTGTGCATCGTGGGCGCGGGCTTTACCGGCGCGGTCATCGGCCGCGAGTTGGCGGAAGCAGGCATCCCCTCGCTGATCGTGGACGAGCGGCCCCATGTCGCGGGCAATTGCCATACGGAGCGCGATGCGGAATCCGGCGTGATGGTCCACCGTTACGGCCCGCATATCTTCCATACCGACAGCGAGCGCGTCTGGGACTATGTGCGCCGTTTCGGCACGTTCGAACCCTATGTGAACCGGGTCAAGACGACGGTGCGCGGCAAGGTCTATTCCATGCCGGTCAACCTGCACACCATCAACCAGTTCTTCGACAAGGCGATGTCGCCCGACGAGGCCCGCGCGTTCGTGGCGTCCAAATCCCGCACGGACATAGAAGACCCGCAGACCTTCGAGGAGCAGGCGATGAAATTCGTCGGCGAGGAGCTGTATGAAGCGTTCTTCGCGGGCTATACGCGCAAGCAATGGGGCATGGAGCCGTCCATGCTGCCCGCCTCGATCCTCAAGCGCCTACCGCTGCGCTTCAACTATGACGACAATTATTTCAACCATCGCTTCCAGGGGATGCCGCGCGACGGTTACACGCCCATCGTCGCGGCGATCCTCGACCACCCGCTGATCGAGCTTCGCACCGGATGCCGTCATGAGGACCTGACCGAGGATTTCGAGCATCTCTTCTATTCCGGCCCCATAGACCGCTATTTCCATTATGATCTGGGGCGCCTCAGCTACCGCACGCTGGATTTCGAGATGATCCGGGCGACGGGCGACTATCAGGGGACGGCGGTCATGAACTACCCGGACAGCGACGTCCCCTTCACCCGCATCGCCGAGCACAAGCATTTCGCGCCATGGGAAGCAGGCCGTCTCGAAAAGACTGTCGCCTTCCGCGAATATAGCCGTGCCTGCGGGCCGGACGACATTCCCTATTATCCGATCAACCTCGTGGGCGGCATGGATCTGCTGAAAGCCTATCAGGAGCGGGCCGCGCAGGAAAAGCAGGTAACGTTCGCCGGACGGCTGGGCACCTATCAATATCTCGACATGGACGTGACCATCGACCGCGCGCTGGACGCCGCGGCCGCCTATCTCCAGCAACGCGTCGCCTGAAGGCCGCTTAAGGGAAAGATGACTGGATCGCCAGCACAGCGCGACCGTTTCGCCTTTCCCCTCTTCGCCCTGCTGGAGGCGCTGGAGCAGTTTCCCGGCGGCATGCTCAGCGATGCGGCGGCGTTCGAAGCCGGACGGATCGAGGCGCGCAGCGCCCTGACGATCCGCCTCGACCGGCTGTTCGATCTGTTCTTCGAAAGCTATTGGCGCCGCCATGCCGGCCTGACCGAAATCGCGTTGCGCTTTCGCCTTTCGGGCACCGCGCGGGTCGAAATATTGCGGCGATGGGCTGAGAAAGGCGAAGAGGAAATCGTCGCGGCGTCGGACCATGCGGAAGAGGATGGCATTGTCGAACTGCCGGTGGCGCTGCCGGAGGGAGAAAATGCCAGCTATCTGATCCCGCGGATTCATCTGTCCGAGGGGGCGCAAATCCGCGACCTTTGCTGGCATGCAACCACGCCTCCCCAACGAGACGTGCGGCTGGCCGGGATCATCTGCACCTTCGAGCGGGAGGACATGCTGGCGCGCAACCTTCCCCTCCTCACCGGAGCGGGCAGCCCTTTCCAACAACTGTTCATCGTCAATCAGGGTAAACCCGGCATCGCGCGGCGGATGGAAACGCTTTCGGGCGCGCTTCCCACTGTCACCATGATCGACCAGCCCAATCTGGGCGGCGCGGGCGGCTTCACGCGGGGCATCCTCGAAAGCCTCGACCAGCCGGACATCACCCATGTCCTGCTGATGGACGACGACATAGAAGCGCATCCGCTATTATTGGCCCGAATCGCCACGGTGCTGGGTTATGTGGGGAAGCAGGATTGCATCGGCGGCGCGATGCTGGACCTTTACGATCCCAGCAAGCTCTTCACCTGCGGCGACCGCCTGCATCCCTCGCGCCCCGCCATCGTCAATATCGCGCCCGCGGAGCCGTGCGACGTGACGACCGATGCCGGGCGCGATTTCGTCGCCCTCCATCACCAGCCGGACTTCAACGGTTGGTGGTGCTTCGCCTTTCCGATGGAAGCCGTCCGGCAATGCGGCCTGCCGCTGCCCCTGTTCATCCGCGGCGACGATGTGGAGTTCGGCTACCGCCTGTCGCGCTCCGGTTTCCGCACGATCAGCTGGGCGGGCATCGCCGTATGGCACATGCCTTTCGCGCTCAAGGCCCAGCCCTGGCACGCCTTCTACGACCGCCGTAACATGCTGTTCCTGTGCGAAGCCCATGGCCGGTTTTCGCGGCGGCGGCTGGCGCGATCAGCATGGGGCGGCGTCATCAACGCCATCGTCACCTACGATTATGCCCGCGCTGCCGCCGCCATCGAGGGTATCAGCGCCTTCAACAGGGGATCAGACGATCTGCTGGGCTGGACCGGAAAAGATCATGCGGCGCTGCTTCTGCGAACGCGCGATCCTTCGCCGCCGCATCCCGCACCGCTTCCGCCCCTTCCATGCGGAAACCCGCCATCTGCCGATAGCGCTATCGTCTACCGACATTTTCTGCGCGATCTCTTCCTTCCGTTCGGGAGGTCGAACGGTCCTTATGCTGTCGAGGCACGGGACTGGCATCCCCATGTCATGCGCCGCCCCGCCAGACTCGTGGTCCGCGAGCGACCGGAAGAGCCGGGTCGTCTCCGCACCTATCGCTGGAGGAGCGCCATCACCCTCACAGCACGAGCGTTGTGCGCCATCGCCTTCCTTCGCTGGCGGAGGCAGTTGACACCGGAAAGCATCCTGCGCCTCTCCAGCCCCGCTTCCTGGGGGACCTATCTTGCGCGGTCCATCAGCGCTTCATGCGATAAAGGCTTTGCAAGCGAGGCCGATGACGGCATTGCTCACTACCGACACATTGAAGCAACGAGTTCAGAACCATGCGATCCTCCCTTGCCCAAGCCCTGATCCCCGCATCGTCGCTGCTGCTCCTGCTGCCGGGCTGTGCGGGGTTCGACACGTCCGTGGGGCCGAACCGAGGGCAGATCACGAAGAAGTCGGCTGCCGATGGGACGATTGAAGGTGTGCGCGTTATCACCATCACCGACCAGATCGCGCGGCAAATCCAAGCGCAGCAAGTCCGTACCAGCTTTGCCGACACCCTCCCCCCTGCGCAGCCGACAGGACAGGTTATCGGACGGGGCGATATCTTGGCCGTCACCATTTGGGAAGCGCCGCCCGCCGCTTTGTTCGGCGGGTCCACGCTGGGACGGATGACGGCGCTCGACACCGCTACCGCCACGCCGCTGCCGGAAATGCAGGTGGGCCCGGCAGGCGACATCGTGGTGCCCTATGCGGGACATATCCGCGCGGAAGGCCGCACTCTGGGGGAGGTCGAGCGCGACATCGTGGCGCGTCTGTCGGGCAAGGCGCATATGCCGCAGGTCACGGTGCGCCTCGCCCAATATACGACATCGCTCGTCACGGTCGTGGGGGAAGTCGCCACCAGTTCGCGCATGCCGCTTTCTCCCAAGGGAGAAAGGTTGCTGGACGCAATCGCCGCAGCGGGCGGCACGAAGCAGCCGGTCGACAAGATGACGGTCCAAATCACGCGGGGCGATCAGGTCGAAAGCATGGCGCTGGCCGATGTGATCGCCGATCCGCGCCAGAATGTCATTCTGCGCCCAGGCGATATCGTGACCGCCGTCTTCCAACCATACAGCTTCACCGTTCTGGGCGCGGCGGGCCGTAACGAGGAAGTAAATTTCGAAGCGCGGGGCATCACCCTGGCGCAGGCGATGGGCCGCATGGCGGGGCTACAGGACCGGCGGGCCGACCCCAAGGGCGTGTTCCTGTTCCGCTGGGAAGACCCGCAAGCAGTGCCCGGCGGTTCCATGGGAGCAGCGCAGGACGACAAGGGGCGCATCCCGGTCATCTACCGCATCGACATGAAGGACCCCGCCACCTATTTCGCGATGCAGAATTTCGCGATGAAGAACCGCGATGTGGTTTATATCTCCAACTCGCCCGTCGCGGAATTCCAGCGCTTCTTCGGAATCATTGCCTCGACGGTCCTGCCTGCCGTTGCGGTCGGGCGGGCGTTCTAGGGCCTGTGGGGATTCGCGAGGTGGGATGGAATGTGATTCAAGCTCGGGATGGATCGCGACATTCTGACAGACCCCAGTGGACGAAGATCGAGCCGCATTGCCTGGTTAAGCTGTCTGATCCCAGGCGGAACGGTAGGAACAACGGACTGTTCATGGAGGCAGTTCTATGGATCGCGCGCATGGGCCCTGCCGGAGCGGTTCGGTAACTGGAGCACGGCCTTCCGGCGCTTTCGCGATTGCGTGAAGAGGATGTTTTCAAACGCATATCCCGATGCGCTATCAGCCAAACCGGACATGGAATACGCAATGATCGATGCCACGATCGTGAAGGTTCACCGCCATGGGCAGGGCGCAAAAGGGAGACTCAGGGCCAGGCCATTGGTCGTTCCAAAGACGGCATGACGACCAAAATTCTCGCGCTCACCGATGCGCTTCGCCGACAAGGCGTTCGACATCAATGCACCCGTCGCCGAACTCAACGAGCGCAGCCCTGCATCATCATCTCGCAACATCCGGCTCGCGCGCAAAATTCAGGATCGACGCCGTAATCTATACGTGGCGGCACCTGATCGAGACCTTCTTCTGCAAGCTCAAGGAGTTCAAGCGCATCGCCATGCGTGCCTGCAAAACCTATCCTAGTGCACTGACTCAGTCGGTTGGTACAGGCAGCCGCCTGAGTTTGGCGAGAATGGTCTCGGCCGGCTTGGTCCAGACGAAGGGCTTAGGGTCGGCGTTCTGCTTTCGGATGTAAGCGCTAATGGTGTCCTGGAGGTCGACGACGGAGGTGAAGACGCCGCGCCGGATGACCCTTCGGGTGAGCGCCGAGAAGAAGTTCTCGACGGCGTTGAGCCATGAGCCCGAGGTCGGGGTGAAATGGAACACCCAGCGTGGATGATCGGCGAGCCACTCCAGGACCTTCGGATGCTTGTGGGTGGCGTAGTTGTCGAGGACGGCGTGGATCACCTTGCCGGCAGGAACGGCGCGCTCGACGGCGTTGAGGAACTTGATGAACTCCTGGTGCCTGTGCTTGGGCATGCAGCGACCGACGACTGTGCCGTGGAGGACGTCGAGCGCGGCGAACAGGGTGGTCGTGCCATTGCGTTTGTAGTCGTGCGTCATTGTTCCGCATTTGCCCGGCTTCAACGGCAGACCGGGTTGGGTTCGGTCGAGGGCCTGGATCTGGCTCTTCTCGTCGATCGAGATGACGACGGCGTGAGCCGGCGGGGCCATGTAGAGACCGACGATGTCTTCGACCTTGGCGGCGAAGGCGGGGTCGCTCGATCTCTTGAAGGTTCGCAGACGGTGGGGTTGGAGGTGATGGACCTGCCAGATGCGCTGGACGGTTCGGAGCGAGACGCCGAAGGCTTTGGCCATTGCGCGGCCGGTCCAATGGGTCACGGCACCGGGCGGTTCGGAGCAGGTCAACGCAACGATCCGTGCGACGACGGGCGCGGCGATCGGCGCCGTACCGGGCTTGCGCGTCTTGTCGCGGAGAAGACCATCGACGCCTTCCTCAGCGAAGCGCTGTTGCCAGCGCCAGACCGCAGGTCGGCTGACGCCGGCGCGGCGGGCCACTTCGAGCACCGGCAAGCGGTCGCTGGAGAGCAGCACGATCCTGGCGCGCAGCACATGCTTGAGCGGGCAGTTGCGGTCGCCGACGATTTGTTCAAGCCGAGCACGGTCGGCGGCGTTCAAGAGGATGTTGACGGTCTGGGCCATGACGGGAGAGTCGCATGTCCTAGACGATTTGTGAATCTCCCGTCTGCGTCATTGCACTAGAGCATCGGGCCTGAAATAGGAATCGGGCCAGGGATTCCCAGAAGCCGGAAAATATGATTCATCTTTGTCGGAGGTGGATCATGGGGAAAGCATTTTCGAGCGACTTGCGGGATCGCATATCGGACCATGTGGCGGCGGGACATTCGCGTCGTGATGCGGCGCGGCGGTTTGGTGTGAGCGTAAGTTGCGCGATCAAGCTTGTGCAGCGTGTGGCGAAGACTGGTTCGGCATCTCCGGCACGCCAGGGGCGCCCGCCGGGCGCAGGAAAGCTTGCGCCGTATATGGCGATGCTGATCCGCTGGGTGGAGGCGCAATCGGACATCAGCATGCCCGAGCTTGCTGCCAAGCTTGAGGCTGAAACAAAGATGCGTGCGCATCCCGCCTCGTTGTCGCGGGCCCTTCTCGGAGCGGGCTTCCGATATAAAAAAACAGCTGCTGGCATCGGAGTGCGGACGCGATGATGTCTGCGAGGCTCGACGGCGATGGCGGCTGCATCGCCAGCCGCGCATGCGGGAGCAGACGCACCGGCTGGTCTTTATCGACGAGACGGCGACCACGACGAAAATGACGCGCCTACGGGGCCGGGTGCGTCATGGCCAGCGCCTGAAGGGGCGCGTCCCGTTCGGTCATTGGAAGACGCAGACCTTCATAGCAGGATTACGGTGCGACGGCCTGACCGCTCCGTGGATCATCGACCGGCCGATGACCAAAGAGATCTTCGAAATCTACGTGGAAACCCAGCTCGCGCCGACGCTCGATCCGGGGGACGTCGTGATCCTCGACAACTTGCCGAGCCACAAGAGCGAAAAGGCCAAGATGATCCTCAAGCAGCGCGGCGCTTGGTTCCTCTTCCTCCCGCCATACAGCCCTAATCTCAACCCGATCGAGATGGCCTTTTCAAAACTCAAAGCGCACCTCAGGCGCATCGGGGCAAGGACGATCGATGACCTCTGGCGCGCGGTCGGCAGCATCTGCGACCTCTACCCGACCGAGGAATGTCGCAACTACTTCAATGCCGCAGGCTATGGGTACGATTAAACGCTCGATGCTCTAGCTTCAAGGCCATCATCCACCTCGCAGCCACCATCATCAACTCACGATGAATCCCCACAGACCCTAGAGTCCACCTCCACCGGGATACCCTCCCATCCCTTGCGCTTATGCCGCGTCAGCCCAAAATGACGCAGCAGAAGCGCAAGGGATGTGGAACGTGGATCAAGAATGCCACATTCAGTTAGCCGTCACATCCGTTTACTCGTCAACACTCATCCCAAGCACCATGACCAACCGCATAACCGTATCTATTTCCGATATTTATGGTGCTCACTTTCGTTCACCCTTTTCTGGTCCGAACCCATGATGAGTTCGGCTTCCCGAATATGATCGACATACTCCCGAAAATCGGAAGTAGTCAGGTCCACCGCCACGGCATCGAAATGGGCCCATTCCGTGTTTCCAAGCTTGACATGCTTTTCCAGCATCCGCGCGCCGGCCGCGACAGCAAGAGCCGAAGCTTTCCATCCGTGGTCATGGCTGGAATAACCGGGAACGATGCGAGGATTTTGCCGCGACAGGCCATGATAATGACGGACCACACCGATATTGCAATGTTCAAGCGGCGTAGGATAGGCTGAATTGCATTGCAGCAAATAGATTTTTTCGCATTCGACGAAAGCCTCCGTCACGAAGCGTTCATAGCTTTCATCTGTCATGCCCGTAGAAAGCACTACTGAACCCCGGTAATTTTCCGCCACGAACTTCAGATAGTTCTTATGTTCTGAAATGGTGGATGGCAGTTTGACCATCGGAACTCCGATATCCACCATGACATGGAAGGAGGGTTCATCCAGAACGGATGCGAACCAGCCCATGGACAAATCGCGACACAGCGCATCCACGAACAGGAAGTCTTCCTGGCTTAGTTCAAGCTGATGTCGATAGTCACCAAACGTCCTGCCAAATGGAGAATTATAGGGCGAGGATAGCTGCTCTCGGCTGTAGAAGCTCTCAACGTCGCGCTTTTGCAACTTAATGTAATTGGCACCTGCCGCCTTGCTGGCGCGGATCATCTTTTCCAGCCGAAAACGATCGCCAAAATGATTGGTCGTCAATTCCGCGACGACATCCACTCGGGATTCCGGTGTAGCGAACCGAGCTCCGGCGTGACCGTTCAACTCCTCCGGCGTGATCCCGCTGAAGGAACGATAACCGACGTGACGGATGTCCAGCGGACTGTCACGCAGCGCATATAGTGCGTTGAGGAAATAAAATTCCTGCGCCGAGATCTTCAGCAGGCGTTCATCTTCACTATCGTCCGCATAGTCATGGACAAGCGCCCGGCTATGACCCTTTTCGGCGCTGAAATCAAAACCAAGCATATAGACGGTCTGCGACCGCCCGCGGATTCCCGCGATCATGCGCGACAGTTTGAGCGCCGTTACGAAGAGAACCTCTTCAATCTCCAGACTGTCGGTCATCATCCGCTGCATCAGCAGTTCTGAGGTTTCCTGATTCAAATGAACCAAGGGCGCTTCCACGACGGCCTTGTCGCCCGCCTTGAATCCCGGCTGCGCCGTCAGATAGAGACGTGAACGATAGCCCGATTCCCGAAGCCCCCCCTTAACCCAGCTTCCATGGAATATGGTGATGTCGGCAGGCGCGATACGCTCAGCGTCGTTCAAGCCGATGACCAATGAATTGGCATAGATTTGGGGATCGACAAGGTCGACCGACGGCCCCTTACCCAGGATGTAGATTGTGTCGGTTGCGTATGTCGACGCGATATTTTCGATCAGGCTCAAGAAATTGCCCGTGATAGTCTGCATCATTCACCCTAACCAAACAACCATGTTCCAACGCCAGCATCACGCCTGGCAACAAATCCCACGCATAAGCGCCTTTCGGATTGACGAAACGCGCGAAGCTTCCTCGAACTACATTATAGATATTATAGACAGCACAACCAGTAACGCGATACTCAATCGCATCCCGGATACCGACGGCGATATCATCATGGTAGGATGAGGAAAAGCCGGTGATGCGCGACCGTAACGCAGACGTGGAATCGCCGGTCATCAGATGTTCGCCCAGTTCCGGCATCATAAGCAGGCTGCCTTGATGGATGCCATCCTTCCATATGCCAAGCGATACACCCCATTCCTTGAGGCCCGAACAAAAATTCTCCGTGCCGTCTATGGGGTCCAGCAAGGCGAAATAGCCGCTCTGCCCACCTGACTGGAAATCGAAACTTTCCTCGCCCACGAAATGAAGCCCGGGCAGGCGCGTTTGCAGCAAGGCATGAAGACGGTCTTCGATGAATCGATCCGCGTCGGTAACGGGACTTCCATCCGGTTTATATTGAATCTGGAAACGCCGCTCCATGATCTGCGGCATCATGGAGTCTATTGTTGTCAGGCATTCCCTGAGTAGATTGTCGATATTCATAATGGTTCTTTTCGGTTCATATTACACGAAAATACATCTTCAATCGTATTCTGGCGCTCCATGAAAATATTACGACTCCAAACCTCAGCACACTCACTTCCACTTATTACAATCCCGAGGCAGTAATGCAGCACCGCCTACCAATACTGGCTCAAATATTTAGATTATAGAATTTCGTCCGCTGAACGCAAAAACAAAATATAATCTTTCGTATCAATAAATAATATTATATTAATGATTTCCCGCGAGCGACCCTTGCCAAGGCAATTTCTTCCATCAACTGAAATTGACCTTCCCAATCTATATCCATCGCGACCCCCTCTTCCATTTGCATGAAGAAAGAATTTTTGGTGATTCTGTCTCCGGAAACCTGCATTACCTCAAATGGCATCATATAAATGGCGTGATTTATTTCCCAAAGGACAGGCAAATCTTGACTGCGGGGCCACTTCTCTGTCGAATTATCATAGTTAAACGGCTTACCATTCGACCATAGGAATTTTTGTATCCTAGTAGCACCGACCAGACTATCGCACCCTTCCAGAATGGCTCGCTCATAGGCATCGATAGCTTCGTTATAGATGCGACTTGTCACGAACGGATGAGTTACATGGGTCCACATGATGATCCCGCTGCTTCTCAAATACGCTATATAATCTGCAATAAAGCGTTCCATAGAGGTAGCGCTGTTGCCAAACTCGTCAGGCCGTTCAAGCGGCACTATGCGCTCGTCCACTTCGTGAGCGAAACGTTCGGCATATTCCAAAATGATCGGATCATTTGAAGATATTATGATTTCATCCAACCTGGATACATTCACTAATTGACGCAGCTTCAGTTCCAGTAGGCCACCTTCAAATCCGGCAAACGGGCGTGTATTCTTGTTCTCCACACGTTCACTGCCCGCTCGTGCGGGAATAAATCCTATGTAGCCCAATCATCCCTCCAAGGCAAATCTCCCAGATGGTTAAACATCTATCCTTATGTTGCGCAAGAGGCTCCATCGGAACGGGATCGCAACAATCTCTATCATCATTGAGCATGATAGCTTCGCGAGGATTAGCCAAAAACAATATGAGAAATCGATACCCAAGCCGCCACCAACCCGTTAAAGCCCGTCCCCGCCTCAGATATTCATCGGCGGAGCAGAACTTGATACAAGATATCGTTTCGGAACCGGAAGAAAATTTCTCCGTCCCCAGAAACCGCACTGTCGTTCAAAGACTGATCACACCCGATCCCACCGTCAATTCAGAGGCGGATCTGTTTTTCCATCGCGATGGCCATGCGGGTTACGATAGCCAGAGCGGCCATTTCTATGCCCTGAAGAGATCGGAAATACGGTTCGATAGCTATTATAATGTCTTCCCGGCACGGTTTTTCGATCTCCAACCGGAGAATCGCGTCGAACTCCATCTCAAGGCTCAGGGGAAATGCGTCCTGGAGGTGATGCTCGCCAGGCATCACAAGAGTTGGGAAAATCTGGTTCACATGATCCTGGACGCAGACGGGGCGACACAGATCATCGAACTGCCGGACATTCCGTTCGATGGATTGATCTATGCCCGCTTCATCGCCATCGAAGATTTGACGATCCAGTCTCTCGATTATGTCGTGACGGGCCCGGAACGCAACGCCGTCAACCTGACGGGCGTCATCACCACCTTCAAGCGGGATGCGGCGGTTCAGAGCACATCCAACCGGCTTCAGGCCTATTTTGATCGCAATCCCGACCTGCGCGACCATTTCAGCCTGCTGGTGATCGACAATGGCGGGGAGACCGACAACATCGGTTTTTCCAAAGGCCGGGTCATCAAGAACCCGAATTATGGTGGCGCGGGCGGCTTTTCGCGGGGCCTGCTCGAAGTCATGCAGCACGAGAATGTCACTCATGCCCTCTTCATGGATGACGACGCCAGCTTCTTTCCGGAATCCCTGCGCCGCACCATTTCCATCCTTCGCTATTCCGCCAATCCACGGCTGGCCATCAGCGGCGCGATGATAACCGAAGCCCATAAATGGCAGATGTGGGAAAACAGCGCCATATTCGACCGGCATTGCCGCCCCATCGACAACCGGCGGGACCTGCGGCTTTTTCACGAAGTCGTGTCCATGGCGCTGGCGCAACCCTTTTCCATGAAGAACCGCTATGGCGGGTGGTGGTATTTCTGCTTCCCGGTCAGGGCCGTGCAGACATGGGCCTTCCCCTTCTTCGTCAGAGGGGACGACATCTATTTTTCGCTGGCCAATGACTTCTCTATCCTGACCGCCCCCGGCATCGTCAGCCATCAGGACGATTTCTCCGTCAAGCAATCGCCGCTGACGCTGTATCTCGATGTCCGCAACCATATCGTCCAGCATCTGACCTTCGACGACCTCGCCATCAGCAAGGACGACATGCGCAAGATGCTGGGATCGTTCTTCCATCGCTATAACAAGAGTTTCCATTATGAAACCGCGCAGGCGATCAACATGGCGATCGCCGACGTCATGCGGGGCCCCGATTTCTGGGAGAGCAATCTCGACATGAGCGCGCGTCGGAAGGAGATCGGCGCATTGACGGTGAACGAGAAAATCCGGCCCATCCATTTCAGCCATGATGAAACGACGCCCCATTCCCCCCACCGGCACGGGAGCCGCTGGGCCAGGCTGATGCGGAAATGGAGCCACAACGGACATAGGCTGCCCCGGAAAATGCTTTACAGCAAGGCCGTCGTCTTCCCGCTGGAAGTCCGCGCCATCATGCAGGATTCCTATCGCCGCAAGCGCACGATCACGTTCGACCCCGCGTCGGGGCTTGGCTATATATGCGAAATGGATCGGGATCGCTATTTTGCCAACCGGACGGAATTCGAACGGAATGTCAAAAGGCTTATGGAGAGATATGAGGAACTGACAGCCCTTTATCACCAATCCAGAAATGAAATGGCGAACCGTTCCGCTTGGGAAAAGCGGTTTGCTTCCCCGACATCTGAATGAATAAACGGATTTTCCATGTCTATTTCTATACAAGATGAAAGAAAGAACAGGATCGATCGATTCAAATTTTCGGCTGATTTGAAAAAGAAAATATTGGATACAGATCGCTGTTTTATTTTAGGAATGGGACCTAGCATTAATAAACTAGATCCCGAACAGCTGCAAAATGAACTCTGTATTGGAGTTAATTTTATATATAAAACCGAATTTCGTCCTGACATTCTATGTATTGTAGACAGACAAAGAGTCGACAAAGATAACTTCAAAAAAGCAAAGAAAATTTTTGCTCTAGAACATGTCTTGAGAGAGAAAAGTCACCTCTTCAAAGATATTGATCATGAAAAATTTGATTTTAGTATTAAGTATCACATGCCTTTTAGCAAATCATGGTTTAACGTTTCTGAATTTGATAAAAATTTAGAAACAGTATATTTTGGTGGATCTGTTATTACAGACCTTTCTATCCCGCTAGCTGTTTATCTTGGCATAAAAAAAATATTCATTGCCGGCCTAGATGGATTTGATGCTTTCCCTAATAGCCACGCGGGAAATGCCAGCCATGTTTTAGAGGTTCTTCCGCCGACCGAATATCTACGATATCAACAGAAGATCAAATCTCTTGCTACGGAACATGGTGCAAAAATATACAATATTTCCGCGGGATGCCTGAGCGGTGGCTTTGACAAAGTCAATCCTGGGAACTTTGGGATATCGGCAGTTCGGCGATCTTATAATCATGAAATTAAAGGAAAATTCTTCGCGCTCGGTCGTGATAGTTGCGTTTGTGAAAAACCATATCCTGAAAAACCCATTTATCTGATTAAAAGATTGAAAGATAATTTCCATCTTCGACACAGGAGGGGCGTTCTTTTCTTTGAAAAAATGGATGGTAACGATCAGAAAGAGGACTTTCTTTGGAAAATAGAGCCATCGTTCTATGACAAAAAATGGGTTTCTTTCATTTCTTACAATGTACCTACTCATTATGTGACATCTATAGATCATCTATCCAACTTTAAGCTTAATAGATTTGAAGGTATATATAATACATATTTTTCGTCCTTTCAGCCGTATACGCTTAGGCAACATGCAGAAGAAAGAGCCGAGAAGAATGCGATGCTTATGGATATAGAAAAGATGAAGCAAATGGTCGGGCATCAACTCAACTATGCAGATGCCCGATCATAATTCGATTCTTTTAGCGCATCATGCAAATATTCCCTGAAAGCCCGTTCTCGGACGGGCTTTCGCGCGCGCAGCCACGCTACCGCCACCACGGCGCGCCAGGAATCCAGCCGTTCCGCCGCCATTCCGCTTTCCCGCAGATAGGCTGCCCGCCAACGCCGCGTTGCCCATTCGCGTGCCAGGACAGTCAGCCTGTCTTGCGGCCCGGCTCCGAACCGCATCAGCATTTCCGTCCGCGCGGCATCCGCCGCCGGGTCGCCCAAGGCGGCCTTGGACCAGTCGATGACCTTGAAGCCGCCCTCCGCAACCATGATATTTTCCACATGGAAGTCGCCATGCAATAACCGTCGGCCGTCCGGCATCGTCTTCAACCGCACCAGCGCCCATTCCTTGAGAACATCGGATGCGGGACCGTGGAGAATGTCGGTTCGCAGCACGTCCTTGAGGGACCGCACCCCTTCTATTTCCGGGCTTTGGTGCATGCGCGCCTGCAAGCGCGCCATGGCGGGCATCATTGCGCCTGACGACCATGGCCGTCGCCGCATGGCCTTGAGCAGCGTGACACCCGCCACGCGGGGATAAACCAGCCCACGTGTGCCCTCCATGGTGATCCGGCGCACCGTCGCGATGGCGGGCATCCCCAGTTCCGCCGCCAGACGGGAGGCGTGAGCCTCGCGTTCGATCATCTCGTCCGACACCGCCGGGTGGAAAAGCTTCACCACCTCTCCCTGTCCCAGCACGTAGAGGCGCGCGCTCGCGCCCTGCGCCAGGAAACGCAATGCCGGGTCCAGCGCTCGCGGAAAAAGATCGTCGGACATCGCCATCCCCCCTAGACCAAGGCGCGCAAAAACCGAAGGTTCGAATCGCACATCTTCATCGCGATCTCTGGACATCCTCGGACCAATGCGCCCGACTGTATGCATGCATAGGAACCGCATCATTCCTTCAAAAACGCACAGGCCTGCCAGCCGCACTCCGTGCAGCATCCCTCTTCACGCCCATTGCGCGCCGTGGGCTTATCACTTAACCGCTTGCTCATCATTGCGCGCTATACTGGCGCCATGCACCCGGCAGAATTGATGCATCAACTTCTTCCCCGTCCCGTCACGAAGCCATGGGGCAGGGACTGCATTCCCGGCTGGCTGGGGAATTTGCGCGATGGCCGCGTGGGTGAAGTGATCTTCGAGGGCGCACCCGCCGATCATCAGGCCCTGCTCATCAAATATATCCTGACGAGCGAGCGGCTGTCCATTCAGGTCCATCCCGATGACGCCGCCGCGCGGCGCGCAGGCCATGCCCATGGCAAGGACGAGGCGTGGTTCATTCTCGATTGCAAGCCCGGCGCGACGATCGGCCTGGGTTTTCCCGAAACCGTGACGCAAGCCGATGTCCGCGCCGCCGTTGCCGGCGAAGCCCTGGAAGAGCTGATCGACTGGCGACCGGTTTCGCCGGGGGATTTCTACATGGTCCCGGCGGGCACCGTCCATGCCATCGGCGCGGATATTCTGCTGGTCGAGATTCAGCGCAACGCCGACATCACCTATCGCCTTTACGATTATGGCCGGGATCGTCCGCTTCATGTCGAAGAGGCGCTCGCCTGCGCCCGGCTGGAACGCTATGGCCTGCCGGTGCCACGTGTTGCCGCCGAAGAGAACCGAGAATTGCTGGAGGCGCAGGACGCGCCGTTCGGCCTGCGTCATATGGCCTTCCGGGCCGGGGAGCGGATCACCCTGAACGGCACGGGCGCTTTCTGGTTCCTGCCGCTGGAGGGCACCGGCGACCTGTCCGGCACGCCATGGAAAAGCGGCGAGTGCTGGATACTCGAAGCAGGCGAGACGCTTCATGCCTCGAGCGCGGGCCGGGCGCTGATTGCGACGCCGGGACGCGGCTGAACTCAGGGGTTCAGCTTTCGCCCAGGCGCTTCAGCATCGCTTCGGCCAGCGCGCGAATATCGCCGGAGCGTTCGCGCGGCATGACCAGCACGCCGCTTGCCGTCGATACGATCACGCAATCGCGCATCCCCATGGTGCCCACCGGCGGACCTCCATCGACGATCACCAGATTGCCATGGCCGTCCATGTCGATGGCCGCGCCTTCGCAGATGCTGTCCTGCCCGTCGCGCTCCTTGAGCGCCCAGAGCGCCTGCCAGGAACCGACGTCCGACCATCCCATGTCGACCGGCACCACTGCCGCGCGATCCGTCTTTTCCATGATCGCATAATCGATGGAGATGCTGGGGCAGGCGGCAAAGGCCGCGGCATCCGGCCGGATATAGTCGCCATCGTCCTGCGCGGCGCGCGTCGCCGCCCGGCAGGCATCGGCCACATCCGGCGCCAGACGCTCCAGTTCAGCCACATAGGCGCGGGCGGAAAAGAGGAAGATGCCGCCATTCCAGCAATGCCGTCCCGTCCCGATCAGGGCACGCGCCTTTTCCAGCGGCGGCTTTTCCACGAAGGCCACGACATGATGCACGTCCCGCATATCGGGCAGCGCCCCGCCCACCTCGATATAGCCATAGCCCGTTTCCGCATGGGTCGGGCGGATGCCGAAGGTCACCAGGCGCCCGGCCTCCGCTGCCGGACGCGCCGCCGCGATGGCGCGATGGAAACTCTCCACATCGGCGATGGCATGATCGGATGGCATGACGAGCATCAAGGCTTCGGCATCCCGCTCCGCCAGCCAATAAGCGGCCAGCGCGATTGCCCCGGCGGTATTGCGCCCTTCCGGTTCCAGGAAGATTGCGGCGGCTTCGCTTCCCGCTTCCCGGATCTGGCGGGCCACCAGCGCGACATGGCGCTCGCCCGACACCACCAGCGGCGCGGCGAAGCCGGCGCGGTCCGCCGTGCGCGCCACGGTTTCCTGCATCATCGTGCGGGTGCCCAGCAGCGTCAGAAACTGCTTGGGCGTGTCGGGCCGCGACAAGGGCCAGAGGCGCGTTCCGGCTCCGCCCGACAGGATGACGGGATAGATCAGGGCCTCCGCACCCTGCATGGCGTCGTTCTGGCTCATCCGTCCTTCCGCGTCAGCCGCCGCCGCCGCCGATGCGGCGATCCTGCGCAGCGGGCAGGTAGAGCAGTCGGGAGTCGGCGGCATCCTCTCCGACCAGCCGCTCGACCGCATGATCGACCAGCATCCGCAGGCCCTCGTCGCTCAGCAAGCCGCCCCGGATCAGGCAGCGATCGATCAGGACACGGCGGAAGGCGGAATAAAGCTCCCTGTCCGGCGCTTGCGGCCGCTTCCAGAATTCGTCGAGCGTCCCTTCATGCACGACACCGGGCACCTTGTAGACGGCGTGGCCCAGCACCATGACGGGCTTGCCCGTATTGAGCGCGAGCGTGCCGACCGTGCTGTTCACCGTCACCACGCCCAGAGACCGCTGCACGACTTTGGCGATGTCCCAGTCGGCCAGATAGATCACCCGGTCGGCGACGCCATATTGCTTCGCCAGCTTGCGAGTCAGCCTTTCCCAACCGACCAGGCCAGGGTCGAGCGGGTGCCGCTTGACCACCAGCGCGACCTTTTCCGGCGCATAGCGGGCAAAGCTCTTGAGCACGAAGCGCAAGGCCGCGCGCATGTCGCCAAAGGGAGAGTGGATGCGGATCTGATAGTCGGAATTGAGCTGAAGCGGCAGGGTGAAATAGGGACGGTCGCGCAATTCCTCCCAATTTCCGGCAGCCTTGCGCCTGTCCGCCTGCCGCCACAGCAGCTTGTTGAACCAGCCTACCGATTCCAGCGCGAAACTGTGGGGGCGGTGCGTGCGGTAGAAGGGGAAAAGGGGTCGCATCAGCGCACCCGACAGCCCGTTGCGCATCGTATGCTGCGCGCGGCGGCGGAAGGTGGAGGGAATGGCCCGATCCTGCTCTTCTTCGGGAGGAAGGTCGCGCGCCCGCTCCCGATACCATCGCGGGTCGAGCGGCAGGGTGGAATTGCCGTTCACGCCATCCTTCTGCAATGTCAGGAAGTCGGGCCGGATATAGCCTTCCTCCACCACATGCACCCTGATGCCGCGCAGCCGCGCCATCTTGTGCGCGGACGCATGATAGGGACGGCAATCGCCGAACAGGATCAGGTCGGTGACGCCATGATTGACGATGAAGTCGTCGAAGAAGAGCGGCCAGCCCCGGAACGTCCCGCGATAGTCGGTTGCGCCCGGCCCCGGCCAGTCGATCTTGTCGCCGCCGTTGATGTTGATGCGCAGCGCCGCATGCCCGCGCGCGCGCAAGGCATCGGCGAGCATGGAGAAATAAGGTCCATGCGGCCCCTGGAGGAACAGGAAGGTCCTAGGCTGGGCGGCCATGAAGCAACTCTGCGGATAAAGTCATCAATCGACGTAGCTTCCCCTGCAACACCCGCAATCTGATGAGCCAGCTCACAGACGGCGTCGATCCATCCGCCAGCCGGTCCACCATGATTTCGGGACCGCAAGGCAGGCGTGTAACTGGATCGACATAATGTGGATAGAGAATGAGGGCGCCCGCGACAAGCTGATCTATGCCCAACCGCCGCCCGCGACGGCCATTGGGCGCGGCCAGATCACGCGTCAGCCCCCATCCTGCATAGAAGGGCATGCCATGCACGGTCACCGGCCTGCCCCGCATCAACGCCTCGAACCCCGTCAGGGACGAGAGCACATGCACTTCATCGACGCATTGCACCAGTTGCATGAGCGGCGAGCCGCTGTCGATGCTGTCGGCATGCTCGAGCACGGTGGCGTCGCTCAGATGACCGGCCCTGTGCCCCGCCCGGACATCGGGATGGGGACGATAGACGATCCACGCGTCGGGCTCGGCCTGACGGACGCGCTTCAGGAAATCGAGATTGCCGGCGACGCCCGCCCCGCCCAGATGGACCGACAGGTCGTCGTCCACCTGGCCGACCGCGAGCACCGTCCGCCTGCCCTTGGGCAAGGCTATCATCGCGCCCTGGCCCGCGCCATATTTCGTGACCCGGCGGCGCAAATCCGCGACCGGAGCCGTCCCGCCCGTTCCACCAGCTCCGCTGGAAAATCATGGGTCGCAAGGATCGTCTCAAGATCGCTGCCGACACGGGCATCATAATAGATGCCACTATGATCCGCCACGATCGAACCGGGCGGATGCAGCGCCGCCCCCAGTCCCCGCGAGCGGAGGAAGCCATCCTCGACCCGTATCAGCGGCGTCCCCTGCTCCGCCGCCGCATCGGCTGTCGAAGCCGGCACGCGGGACGGCCAGACGGCGAGCGCCCCTTTTTCCCGCAACGCCCGATCCAGCCCCTGCCGCGCCTTCACAAAGGGAGGAGATCGCAAACCGTCCCACAGGAATATCCGCATGACATCGCGCTTCCACCATGCCATGCCGCTCGCGGCGCTGATGCCCCGGTTCGCGCTGAAAAGCGCGCGCCACTCCGCCAGCTGGCGCACGGCCTGGCCGATATCCGCCTCCTCGCCGGTAAAGCAGTCGCGATAGCAGGCTTGCGATAGCCGGTTGCGGGCGACTTCCTTCAGATGCCGCGGATCGATAGGCTGGAAATCAGGGCCGAGCACGGGCACGCCCAGCAGGACCGCGACAATCGCCACATCATCATCCGCGCGGGCTTGAACCGCCTCGGCTTCCTCCACCAGCGCCCAGGGATCGCAAGGTCCGGGCAATTCCCGGGCATAAGGGGCCAGTTCCACCGACGGCGCGCCGCCCATGACCACCGCTTGCCCCGCCTCCAGGCCGCTCAATCTTTCGGGCGGGATCGCAATGCCCGCCTGCACGACCAGCTTCACGCCCCGGACATGGTGGCCCCAGAAATCGCCTCCGACCCGGGCGGCGGCGATGCTGTCGAGAAGGGCGTCGGAAACGGCTTCTTCCGGTCCGCCCTCGGGCAAGGGCGCGCTGACCGCCGCGACGCAGGGCGCGATGGAAGGAAAAGGCGGGGATCTCAGGAAAGGCGGCAAGATCACAGCATTCCCCGGTTCTCATCATCCCCTGAACGGCCGCTCTTCCGGGCCTGGCCGCATCCTTGGGCGCGCGCGTCGTCAAGGTCAAGGAACCGAGGCCGTCACCTCTTCGAGAATGTCCTCCACTATGTCGAAATAGTCACGCCATGTCGGCGGCGACCAGGTGGCGATGCGTTCCATCTGCACGGCGCGCTCGGGCGATCCCTCCCGGCCATAGGCGCGGATCGCCCGCATCCAGCCCATGCCATCCAGCGGATCGAGATAGTCCGGCGCGTCTCCGCCCACTTCCCGATGCGCCACTATGTCGCTGCATATGACCGGAACGCCGGCGGTCAGCGCCTCCACCACCGGCATCCCGAACCCCTCGACGAAGGACGGCATCAGCATGGCCCGCGCATGACGGGTCAACGCCTGCATCTCGCTGTCCGAAACCTGCCCGGCTTCGATCACATGCCCGCGCAGGATTTCACCGCGCTCCAGCATGTCGACGACATTCTCATTCTCCCAGCCGCGTCGCCCCACCAGCACCAGCACGGGGGCCGCGTCACCCATCTCCTCCACCAGCCTGCGCCAGATATTGAGCAGCAGCAGATGGTTCTTCCGGGGTTCGATGGTGGAGATATAGATGAAATAAGGCCGGTCCGGCACCTTGCGGGTGTCGCCGTCGGCTATGTCCACCGGATCGGAACCGAAATGCGCGACACGCACGGCCCGTTGATCGAGCGGACGCGTGAGATGCGGAGCCAGCGCATCGATCGTCGCTTGGCTATTGCCGATGATGCCGTCCGCGAAGGAATCGATCGCGCGCAGACGCTTGCGATGCTCCTCCGCCCCCTGCGGCCGGGCGAATTCCGGGTGGCTCAGCGGAATGACGTCATGCACCAGGGTCACGAATTTCGCGCCCTCCGCGCGCAGGATTGCGCCCACCTGTCCATAATCGTCCAGATGATGCGGCGACACCTGCAAATAGATGCGCGGGCCGGTCGCCCGCGGCACCGGACGGGGGCGCAAGGCGATCAACTGACGGATGACGGCCGCCCGCCCTTCCTTCTGGTCCATATCGCGCGCATTGCGCCAGCGCGCCGCCGTGAAGGCCAGGAACTGGCGCACCGCCCCGCCGTTCAGCCGTCCATAATAGCCGCCCGCCGGATGCACCGCCGCGAAGGCCAGCCGGTCCGGCATCCGTTCCAGCAATTCGCGCGCATAGACATATTCCACCCGGTCGATGCCGGTGGGCGCCGGATGGAAACTGCGCGACAGGAGGCGCGATATGTCGAGGATGACCTCCGCCTCGCCCCGCCCGCCGGCGATCCGGGGATTGGCGGGCTTGCTGCGCAGGGCGACGCGCGCGCCCGGCGCGATGAAGGGCTTGAGTGCCATATCAGCGATATTCCTCGTCAACCGGCGGAGGGCGCGTCAGAGCTGGGCGCGAATTTGCTCCGCCAGGGCCTGCAATTCGGCCGGATCGGCGAAATTGCCCTGCGCATGGACGCTGAAACCCCTCGGCCCGCCTTCCCAGCGCGGCACGATATGGACGTGGAGATGGAAGACGGTCTGCCCGGCGGGCCCGCCATTGAACTGGGCGACATGGATGCCGTCGGGGTTCAGCGCCTTGCGGATCGCTTTCGCGACCTTCTTCGTCGCGGTCATGACCTGGCAGAGCGCCTCATCCTCCATCTCCAGGATGTTGCGCGCCTTGGACCATTTGGAAATGACCAGCGCATGCCCCTTCGACTGCGGCTGGATGTCGAGGAAGGCCAGCACATGTTCATCCTCGTAAAGCCGGGTCGAAGGCAATTTCCCCTGAAGGATCAGGGAAAAGGGATTGTCTTCGTCATAAACGCCATCGAGGCTCATCGCGCACTCCTTCAGCTCAGATAATGCGCTGTCGTCTTAGCGGCGACTTCCTCCGCCGTCACGCCCGGCGCCAGTTCGATCAGCTTGAAGGGGCTGTCATGGTCGGGCCGCTGGAAGACGCAGAGATCGGTGACGATCATGTCCACCACATTCTTGCCGGTCAGCGGCAGGGTGCAGGCGGGAATGAACTTGGGATCGCCATTCTTGGACGTATGCTCCATGACGACGATGATCTTCTTGACGCCCGCGACCAGATCCATGGCGCCGCCCATGCCCTTGATCATCTTGCCGGGGATCATCCAGTTGGCGATATCGCCATTTTCCGCCACTTCCATCGCACCCAGCACGGTGAGGTCGATATGCCCGCCCCGGATCATGGCGAAACTGTCGGCGGATGAGAAATAGCAGGATTGCGCCAGTTCGCTGATCGTCTGCTTGCCTGCATTGATGAGGTCGGCGTCCTCTTCCCCCTCATAGGGGAACGGGCCGATGCCCAGCATCCCGTTCTCCGACTGGAGCGTGACTTCCACCCCGGCGGGGATATGGTTCGCCACCAGCGTCGGGATGCCGATGCCCAGATTCACATAGAAGCCGTCTTGCAATTCCTTTGCGGCGCGCGCCGCCATTTCATCGCGGGTCCACGACATTATGCGGCCTCCCTCTGGCGAACGGTGCGGAATTCGATCTTCTTGTCGTAAGGCGCGCCGACGATCATGCGCTTGACGTAAATGCCGGGCAGATGGATGCAATCGGGATCGAGGCTGCCGACCGGCACCACCTCTTCCACTTCCGCCACGCAGATCTTCGCGGCGGTCGCCATCGGCGCATTGAAGTTGCGTGCCGTCTTGCGGAAGATGAGGTTGCCGCTCTCGTCCGCCTTCCAGCCCTTGATGACGGAGACATCCGCGAAGATGCCGCGTTCCAGGATATATTCCTGCCCGTCGAAGACCTTGACTTCCTTGCCCTCGGCGACCGCCGTTCCGACGCCGGTCTTCGTATAGAAGCCCGGAATCCCCGCCCCGCCCGCGCGGCAGCGTTCGGCGAGCGTTCCCTGGGGGCAGAACTCCACCTCCAGCTCGCCTGCCAGATATTGCCGTTCGAACTCCTTGTTCTCGCCGACATAGGAGGAGATCATCTTCTTCACCTGCCGGGTGCGGAGCAGCTTGCCCAGCCCCTCGCCGTCGATCCCCGCATTGTTGGAGGCGATGGTGAGGTCCTTGACGCCCGAATCCCGGATCGCGTCGATCAGCCGTTCAGGGATGCCGCACAGGCCAAAACCGCCCGCGCACAAATGCATTCCGTCGAAAAGAAGGCCCTCCAACGCCGATGCAGCATCAGGGTAGAGCTTGTTCACCATCGCACGTCCTCTTCCTGTCCAAGGCCCAAGCCATAAGGACAGGAAGAGAGTCGGTCAATTTGCTGCAAACGCGAAATCCATCAAATAAGACCGGCGAGTGGACTGGAAGGATCGGCATAGAGACGCTTGCCCATGCGCCCGGCGCGATAGGCCATGCGCCCGGCCTCCACGCCCGCTTTCATCGCGGCGGCCATCAGCACCGGGTCTTTCGCTTCTGCAATGGCGGTGTTCATGAGGACTCCGGTGCAGCCCAATTCCATCGCCACGGCGGCTTCCGAAGCGGTGCCCACCCCCGCATCCACCAGCACAGGCAAGGACGTCCCTTCCACGATCAGGCGGACCGTCACGCGGTTCTGGATGCCCAGGCCCGACCCGATCGGCGCGCCCAGCGGCATGATCGCCACCGCGCCCGCATCCTCCAGCCGCTTGGCCGCAATGGGATCGTCGACGCAGTAGACCATCGGCTTGAAGCCTTCCTTCGCAAGGATTTCGGTCGCCCGCAGCGTCTCCACCATGTCGGGATAGAGCGTCCGCGCTTCCCCCAGCACCTCCAGCTTCACCAGGTCCCAGCCGCCCGCCTCGCGCGCCAGCCGCAGGGTGCGGATCGCCTCCTCGCCGGTATAGCAGCCCGCCGTGTTGGGAAGATAAGTGATCTTCTTGGGGTCGATATAGTCCGTCAACATCGGCGCCTTCGGATCGGACACGTTCACCCGCCGCACCGCGACCGTCACGATTTCCGCGCCCGACGCCGCGACGGCGGCCGCGTTCTGTTCGAAATCCTTATACTTGCCGGTGCCCACGATCAGGCGAGAGCGAAAGCTCTTGCCCGCCACCGTCCAGCGATCCTCGTCCAGCGCCGGGGCCGCATCGCCACCGCCAACGAAGTGCACGATCTCCAGTTCGTCGCCATCCTCGACCAGCACCCGCGCCAGGGTGGAGCGCGGCACGACCTCCAGATTGCGTTCCACCGCCACCTTTTCCGGCACGAAACCCAGCTCGCTCGCCAGTTCGGCCAGCGTGATCCCAGCGCGGACGCGCCGGTGCTCGCCGTTGATATGAATGGAAATGGTGCCGTCGATGCTCAATTCTCGAAACTCCTGCCGCCGCCTACATCCCGTCTCGACTTGAGAGGACGCGAACGGCTATGAAGGCCCGCAAGGGACCCGCGCCGTGGGAGCGCATATAGGGACAGGGGCGCTGCGCCCGCAACAGGCTTGAAACGACAATGGGGGGCACGGCCATGACCGACACGCGCAAGATCTTCGTGCTGAACGGCCCGAACCTCAACATGCTGGGAACGCGGGAGCCGGAGATATACGGCTACGACACGCTGGACGACATCGCCGAACGCATGGAGGACGCCGCCAACCGCGCGCATGTGGAAATCGACTTCCGCCAGTCCAACCATGAAGGCCATCTGATCGACTGGCTCCAGGAAGCCCATGCCGAGGGCGCGCACGCCGTCATCCTCAATCCGGGCGGCCTCACCCACACGTCCGTCGCGCTGCATGACGCGATCAAGGGCATCGCGGTGCCGGTGATCGAGGTGCACCTGTCCAACCCCCATATGCGCGAGCCGTTCCGTCATAAAAGCTATGTCGGCATGGCTGCGAAGGGAACGGTCGCGGGCTTTGGCGCGATGTCCTACATGCTCGCTCTGGAGGCGGCGCTGGAGCTTTGAACGTTGCACTTGGGCGCAAATGGTCATAGGCGCGGGCATCACAGACAAATTTCACGTTCAGGGACATGAGATGAACGACAAGCAGGAAAAGGGCGCGATGCAGGTGGACGTGCAGCTGGTGCGGGATCTGGCCGCGCTGCTCGACGACACCAACCTGACGGAAATCGAGGTGGAGGACGGCGATCGCAAGATCCGCGTCGCGCGCAAGGCCGGCGCGGCCGCTCCGGCCTATGTCGCCGCCCCCGCGCCCGTGATCGCCGCTCCGGTCGCTGCCCCTGCCGCAACCACAACCGCCGCCGCGACCGAAGCGACCCTGCCTTCCGGCACGACGATCCGCTCGCCCATCGTCGGCACCGCCTATCTGGCGGCCGAACCGGGCGCGCCCGCCTATGCCGCCGTGGGTTCGACGGTGAAGCAGGGCGACACGCTCCTCATCGTCGAGGCGATGAAGGTCATGAACGCGATCCCGGCCCCCGCATCGGGCACGGTCAAGGCCATTCTGGTCGATAACGGCCAGCCGGTCGAATATGACCAGCCGCTGGCGATCATCGAATAAGGCCGCCCGACATCATGGCCATTGAAAAGCTGTTGATCGCCAACCGGGGCGAAATCGCGCTCCGCATCCACCGCGCCTGTCATGAAATGGGCATCAAGACGGTGGCCGTCCATTCCACCGCCGACGCAGACGCCATGCATGTGCGTCTGGCCGACGAAGCGATCTGCATCGGGCCGCCCGCCGCGAAGGACAGCTATCTCAACATCGCCGCGATCATTTCGGCGGCGGAGATCAGCGGCGCCGACGCCATTCATCCGGGCTATGGCTTCCTTTCGGAAAACGCCCAGTTCGCGGACATCGTGGAAGCGCACGGCATCGCCTTCGTCGGCCCCAAGCCCGAACATATCCGCATCATGGGCGACAAGGTGGAGGCGAAGAAGACGGCGGGCGCCCTGGGCCTGCCGCTCGTTCCCGGCTCCGACGGCGCGCTGTCCAGCGTCGAGGAAGCCAAGGCGGTCGCCGCGCAGATCGGCTATCCGGTGCTCATCAAGGCGGCATCGGGCGGCGGCGGGCGCGGCATGAAGGTCGTGCCCAGCGAAGACCAGCTCGAAACGCTGATGAAGCAGGCGGGCAGCGAGGCCAAGGCGGCGTTCGGCGACGACACCGTTTACATGGAAAAATATCTGGGCAACCCCCGACATATCGAATTCCAGGTCTTCGGCGACGGCAATGGCAACGCCATTCATCTTGGCGAGCGCGACTGTTCGCTTCAGCGCCGCCACCAGAAAGTGCTGGAGGAAGCCCCCTCCCCCGTCCTTTCCGCCGCCGAGCGTGACCGCATGGGCGAAGTCGTGCGCAAGGCGATGGCCGACATGGGCTATCGCGGCGCGGGCACCATCGAATTCCTCTGGGAAGACGGCGAATTCTACTTCATCGAGATGAACACCCGCCTTCAGGTGGAGCATCCGGTGACCGAGATGATCACCGGCGTCGATCTCGTGCGCGAACAGATCCGCGTCGCGGAAGGCAAGCCGCTCTCGGTCGAGCAGAAGGATCTGGTCTTTTCCGGCCACGCCATCGAATGCCGCATCAATGCCGAAGATCCGCGCACATTCGCGCCCTCGCCGGGCACTGTCACCCGATATCATGTGCCGGGCGGCATGCATGTCCGCGTCGATAGCGGCCTTTACCAGGGCTATAAGGTGCCGCCTTATTATGACAGCATGATCGGCAAGCTGATCGTCTATGGCCGTACCCGCGAAGGCTGCATCATGCGGCTGAAGCGCGCGCTGGAGGAATATGTGATCGAAGGGATGAAGACGACCATCCCGCTGCATCAGGCGCTGCTGCGCGATCCCGATTTCCTCAATGGCGACTATACGATCAAATGGCTGGAAGACTGGCTGGCGAAGCAGGACGAAGCATGAAGGCGACCATCTGGCATAACCCCCGCTGCTCCAAATCGCGGCAGGCGCTGGCGATATTGGAGGAAAAGCCGGGCCTTGCGATCGAGATCGTCGAATATCTCAAGACGCCGCCATCGCGCGCGGAGATCGAGGCCATCCTGAAAAAGGCAGGCGTCGCGCCTTCCGAGGCCATCCGCAAAGGTGAGGGCGTCGTCAAGGAGATCGGCCTCGACACCACCGATGACGCCGCCGTGCTGGACGCCATGGCGAAGCATCCGATCCTGATCGAACGGCCCATCGTCATCACGGAAAAAGGCGCGGTCATCGCCCGCCCTCCGGAAAAGGCGAACGACCTGCTCTGAATGATGGCGGCTGCCTTCTCTGCCGCCTTGTCCCTGACCGCCGCGTAATCCCCGGATGGATTGGCCATCGGGCCGTTCCGCTTCGCCCCGCTTTCCGGTTTCCCGCCGTCCGGCACTGGAGAGCGATGGCATAACCCGCTATCCACCTCCCCATGTCTCAGAATCATCTCTATCTGGTCGACGGCAGCGGCTATATCTTCCGCGCCTATCACCAGCTTCCGCCGCTCACCAACCAGCATGGCCAGCCGGTCGGCGCGGTCTATGGTTATACGACGATGCTGTGGAAGCTGGCGACGGAGCTGGGCAATGCGGACGGACCCACGCACCTCGCCGTGGTGCTGGACAAGGGCAGCCACACCTTCCGCAACGACATGTACGATCAGTACAAGGCGAACCGCCCGCCCGCGCCGGAGGATCTGGTCCCCCAATTCCCCATGATCCGCGACGCGACCCGCGCCTTCTCCCTCCCCTGCATCGAGGAGGACGGGTTCGAGGCAGACGACATCATCGCCAGCTATACCAAGGCGGCCGTAGCGCAGGGCTGGAAAGTCACCATCGTCAGTTCCGACAAGGATCTGATGCAACTCATCCAGCCCGGCGTCGACATGTACGACACGATGAAGAACGAGCGGCGCGGCGCGGACTATGTGATGGGGAAGTTCGGCGTCCAGCCGGACCAACTGGGCGACGTGCTCGCGCTGATGGGCGACAGCGTGGACAATGTGCCCGGCATTCCCGGCATCGGCCCCAAGACGGCGGCGAAGCTCATCACCGAATATGGCTCGCTCGACGCCGCGCTGGAAGCCGCGCCGTCGATGAAGAAGTCGAAGATGCAGGAGAACCTGATCGCCCATGCCGACATGGCGCGGCTGTCGCGCAGGCTGGTGACGCTGCATGACGCGATGGACCTGCCCGAGCCGCTCGACGACCTGACGCTCAAGGGTATTCCGCCCGAGCCCTTGCAAGCATTCCTGTCGCATCACGGCTTCAAGTCGCTGCTCGCCCGGCTGGGCGCGCCCGCAGCCGCCGTGGCGGTCGCCGCGACTGCGGCCGCCGTCAGCGAATCCGCATTGCCTCCCGCTCCCAAGGCGGAGGAGGAACCGCCCATCGACCGTAGCCTCTACGAAACGGTGGTGACGGAGGAAGCGCTGGACCGCTGGATCGCGGAGGCGACGGCGGAAGGCGTGGTCGCGGTCGACACCGAAACCGACATGCTCGACTGCGTATCCTGCGCGCTGGTGGGCGTCAGCCTCGCCATCGGGCCCTCCAAAGCCTGCTACATCCCGGTCGGCCATCAGGGGCAGGACATGTTCGCCGAGCGCCCGGAACAGTTGCCCAAGGAGCTGGTTCTCGCGAAACTCAAGCCGCTGCTGGAGGACGACAGCATCCTCAAGGTCGGCCAGAACCTTAAATATGACATCACTGTCCTGCGCCGCCACGGGATCGAGATCGCGCCCTATGACGACACCATCGTCATGAGCTTCGACCTCGACGCCGGGCAGAGCCTTGCCGGACATGGCATGGACGAGGCAGCGAAGGTGCACCTCAATCATAGCTGCATCAGTTTCAAGGACGTGGCGGGCACCGGCAAGAAGCAGATCAGCTTCGCCGAAGTGCCGCTCGACAAGGCGACCGAATATTCCGCCGAGGACGCGGACGTCACCCTGCGCCTGTGGAAGCTGTTCAAGACCCGCGTCGCCAATGAAGGCGCGACCCGCATCTACGAACTGGTCGACCGCCCGCTCGTTTCCGTGATCGCGCGGATGGAGCATGAGGGAATCAAGGTGGACCGCGAGGCGCTGTCCCGCCTTTCCGCCGAATTCACCGCCGGGATCGCGGCGCTGGAGACGGAAATCCATGAACTGGCGGGTCAACCCTTCGCTATCGGATCGACGCAGCAACTGGGCGCGATCCTGTTCGACAAGCTGGGCTACAAGGGCGGGCGCAAGGGCAAGTCGGGAGCCTATTCGACGGATGTCAACATCCTGGAACAATTGAAGGCCCAAGGCGCGGAGATCGCGGGCAAGGTGCTGGACTGGCGGCAGCTTTCCAAGCTCAAGTCCACCTATACCGACGCGCTTCAGGCGCAGATCAACAGGGATACGATCCGCGTCCACACCAGCTATTCGCTGTCGGGCGCGCAGACGGGCCGCCTGTCATCGACCGACCCCAATCTCCAGAACATCCCAATCCGTACCGAGGTCGGCCGCCAGATCCGCCATGCCTTCGTCGCGGAGCCGGGCCATGTCATCCTGGCGGCGGACTATAGCCAGATCGAACTGCGCCTCGCCGCGCATATGGCGGACGTGCCCGCGCTGAAAGACGCCTTCGCGCGCGGCGAGGACATCCATGCCGCCACCGCGCAGCAGCTTTTCGGGGAAGTCAACCGCGACACGCGCAGCCGCGCCAAGACGATCAACTTCGCGATCCTCTACGGCATTTCGCGCTGGGGCCTCGCCTCGCGGCTGGAGATCACGGCGGACGAGGCGCAGGACATGATATCCCGCTATTATGAACGCTTTCCCGGCATCAGCATCTATATCAACGAGACGATCGAGAAGGCCCGCGAGCGCGGCTATACCGAAACGCTCTTCGGCCGGAAGACATGGTTCCCCCGCATCCGCGCCGCGATCCAGCATGAACGGCAGGGTGCGGAGCGCGCCGCGATCAACGCGCCGATCCAGGGCACCAGCGCCGACATCATCAAGCGCGCCATGGTCCGCATGGGACCGGCTCTCGCCGCCGAGAGGCTGCATGACGTGAAGATGCTGCTCCAGGTCCATGACGAACTGGTGTTCGAACTGCCCGAAGCCGATGTGGAGCGCGCCAGCCCCATCATCCGCCGCGTGATGGAACGTGCCGCCGAACCGCTGGTGAAACTCTCCGTGCCGCTGGGCGTCGAGATCGGCCATGGCCCGAGTTGGGGCGCGGCGCACTGATCCTCGCTGCCGGCGCGGCGGGAGGACAGTCTTCATCGGGAGCGGTCTTGTCCACCCTTCCTTTCGGAAAACGCCCAGTTCGCGGACATCGTGGAAGCGCACGGCATCGCCCCGCGGCGGTCCCCTCCGCTGACGGGGAGGATTTTGGATCGCGCTGCCTCCCCGCATCCACGCCCACCGGTAACGCAAATAAAAAGGGCGCCATCGCGGGCGCCCTTCTCGATCATCCTTGCGGAAGAGATTATTTCTTCAGCGTCAGGCCGCCGAAACGCTTGTTGAAGCGCGCGACCTGGCCGCCCTGGTCCAGCTGACGCTGGCCGCCGATCCACGCCGGATGCGACTTGGGGTCGATGTCGAGCGCCATCGTGTCGCCTTCCTTGCCCCAGGTGGAGCGGGTGCGGAAGGTGGTGCCGTCGGTCATCTGGACGGTGATGAAATGGTAATCGGGATGCGTATCGGCTTTCATGATCTGCTCCGTTTGTGGCCGGTTTCCGACCGGCCGTGGATGCCAAAAATGCGCCCGCCATGGACGCCAGAACTCTTGAAGGCGCGCAGCTACATGGCTTTCCGCCCGAAAGCAAGGGGAAAGGCCGAAGCCTTTCCCGCCACCCTCAATCCTTGGGCGGATCGGAGATCATGGCGACGAAATGCGCTTCCGCCGCCAGCTTGCCTTCGATCATCGCCTTGCCCGCAAACTTGCAGATCGCGCCGCGCGCCTGCGTGATCTCGACATGCAGGTCGAGCAGGCAGCCCGGCTCCACCGGCGATCGGAACTTGGCGCCGTCGATGCTCATGAAATAGACCAGCTTGCCTGAATTGGCGAGCTGCATGGTTTCGACCGCCAGCACGCCCGCCGCCTGCGCCATTGCCTCCACGATCAGCACGCCGGGCATGATCGGACGCGTCGGGAAATGGCCCTGAAAGAAAGGCTCGTTGACCGAGACCGCCTTCACCGCATGGATGGCGCTGCCCGGCACGAGCGACACCACGCGGTCCACGAGCAGCATGGGGTAACGGTGCGGCAAGGCCGCCATGACCCCACGGACATCCATGGGGCCAAGGGCGGTCGCAGCCGCTTCAGGCTGATCCGTCATCGCAAATCAGCGCGAGGTCGGCTGCTGCGAAGGATTGGCGGGGGCAGCGGCGGCGGGCGCCTGACCCTGCTGCTGCTGACCGCCCGGACGCCAGCCGGCGGGCGGCGTGATGCTGACCGACGGCACCAGCGCGTTGAGTTCCGTCACGACCGCCTGGGTGATGTCCACGGCGGGCTGATAGGAAACGGTGGCGTCGGGGCCGAGCACCAGATCGACCTTCGACTTGGTCATCGCATTCTTGAGCGCGTCGGACAGCTTCGCCGAAATCTGCTCTTCGACATAGGCGTTCGCGAGCGCGATCGGCTCGCCCAGTCGCTGCAATTCGGCCTGGCCGTTCTGCTGGGCCGTCTGGGCCGCTTCATACTGGGTCTGGATCGCCGGCGTGGGCTTGCCGCCCGCCGCCTTGAGCGCCGCGTCGAGCGCGGTGCTCTTGGCGCGCAGATCAGCGTCGATGGCGTTCTTGCGCGCGGTGAAGCTGTCGATCTGCGCCTTGTAGGTCGTCTGGATCTGGGTGCGAGCCGCGGTGTAGGCGTTGCTGGTCGCAACGGCGCGCTGGATGTCGGCCACGGCAATGCCCTGCTTCGACTGGGCTGCGGCGGGCACGGCGGAAAGCGCGAGGGCGGAAACGGGCACAAGCGCGAGCGCGGCGGCCTTGGTGATCATTTTCATCAGAATTGTGTCCCTACGTTGAAGGTGATGAGTTTGGTGTCGTCCCCTGGTTCCTTGAGCAGGGCCTTGGCGATGTCGATGCGGAACGGCCCGAAAGGCGAGTTCCAGTTGATGCCGAAGCCGACGGACACGCGGGGCTTCAGCGTATCGCCCAGATAAACTTCCTCGAATCCCGACCCGTCGATATAGGTCGCGGTCGAACCGGGCGCGACGCTTCCGCAGGTTCCAATGCCAGCGGCGGGCTGCGTCGTTGTCGTCGCATTGTCGCCGCTGCCCGTCTGGACGCTGCAATAGCCGTTGAAGCGGCCATTCCCGTTGACGAGGACCGGGTTCTTCAAACCGGCGACCGCGCCGGCATCGACGAAGACCGACGGCCGCAGACCCATTTCGCGGGCGCCGGAACCCAGAGGAATCTCCACCTCCGCCCGCGCCATATAATAGACCTTGCCGCCCAGCGCGTCGTCGCTGACGTTGCGGTTGCCCGAATTGCGGACATATTCCCCGTCTTCGTTCTTGGTCAGATAGTAACGCTTCACGCGCGGGCCGATGCCGCGAATGTCGAAGCCGCGAATCTGCGGTTCGCCCAGGAAGAAACGGTCAGTCAGGCGTATCTTGTCGACCGGATTGCCGGCATCGTCGCGCCGCTCGCCTTCCAGCGAATGGATGTAGCCGCCCTCCGCCGAGATGGAAAAGATGAACCCTCCGCCCAGCGGCCAGAATTTGGACCCGTTCAATCGCGATCGGACATAGCGGACGCTGCCTCCCAGCCCGGCGAAATCCTGGCTCAGCACGACATTATGGCCGCGCGTGGGCCGGATGCGGTTGTCGCGGGTATCGTAGATCAGCGAATAGCCGACGGACGAAGTCGTCCGCTTGCCGATGGCGTCGCACAGGTAACGCCCGGCCTTGATGGGATCACACCGGCCGTCCGTGTAGAAAGTGTCCTTATCCAGCGTCACGTCGTCGAAATTCAGGCTGTAGCGCAGGGCCAGCGACATATATTCGGTGATCGGCACGCCGGCACGGATCTGGAAGCCGGTGGTCGTCTGTTCGTAGGTCGTGTCGCGGTCTTTATTGTTGAGATAGCGGAAGCTGTTCAGATCGCGCCGGTAGATGTCCCCGCCCAGCGCGATATTCTTGTCCATGAAATAGGGCTCTGTGAAGCCCAGTTCGATCGACTTGGAATAGTTGGACCAGTTGACGCTGGTGCGCAGTTCCTGTCCCTTGCCGCGGAAGTTGCGCTGCGTGATCGAAGCCGCGAGGATGAAGCGCTCGAGCGAGGAGAAGCCGGCCGACAGCGACAGTTCGCCGGTCGATTTTTCCTGCACATTGGTTTCCAGCACGATGCGGTCCGGCGCGGAACCCGGCTTCTGTTCGACCTCCAGCTTTTCCTGGAAGAAGCCCAGCGAATTGATGCGGTCCTTCGAACGCTTGACGAGGAAGCTGTTGAACGCGTCCCCTTCCGCCAGGCGGAATTCGCGGCGGACGACCTTGTCCTGCGTCAGCGTGTTGCCGTTGATGTCCACGCGCTCGACATAGACGCGCGGCGCGTTGGCGATACGGAAATTGATCCCCATCGTCAGCGTGTCCTTGTCGCGCTGGAAATCCGGCTGCACGTCGGCAAAGGCATAACCGAACAGGCCCGCCGTCTCGCTCAGCGTGTCGACCGTATCCTCGACCTGCTTGGCGTTGTACCACTGCCCCTTCTTCATCGGCAGCATCCGGGTCAGCGAATCGCTCGACAGGTCGCGAATGTCCGATTCGACCTTCACGTCGCCGAATTTGTAGCGGTCGCCTTCCTCCACCACATAGGTGATGATGAAATCCTGCTTGTCGGGCGTCAGCTCCGCCACGGCGGAGGTCACGCGGAAATCGGCATAGCCTTCGGTCAGGTAGAACTGGCGCAGCTTCTGCTGGTCATAGGCGAGGCGGTCCGGATCATAGCTGGTCCCGGACGAGAAGATGCGGAACCAGCGCGACTGCTTCGTCACCATCTGGCCGCGCAGTTCGCCGTCGCTGAACTTCTCATTGCCGATGATGTTGATCTGGCGGACCTTGGACTTGGGGCCTTCCGAAATCTCGAAGACGATGTCGACGCGGTTCTGGTCGAGTTGCACCATCTTCGGTTCGACGGTGGCGGCGAAGCGGCCCTGGCGGCGGTAAAGCTCGATGATGCGGGCAACATCGGCGCGCACCTTCGACCGGGTGTAGATCTGGCGCGGGGCGAGCCGGATTTCCGGGCGGATCTTGTCTTCCTTCAGGCGCTTGTTGCCTTCCAGGACGATGCGGTTGATGACCGGATTTTCCTTCACCTCGACGGTGAGCGCGCCATTGTCGTTGCGGATCTGCACATCGGCGAACAGTTCCGTCTCATAAAGGTCGCGTAGCGCCTGATCGAGCGATTCCTGCGTGAAGGGCTCGCCGAGGCGCAGCTTGGTGTAGGAAAGGACGGTGTCCGGTTCCAGGCGCTGCTGGCCCGTCACGCTCAGGCTGCGGATGGTTCCGGCGGGAGCCACCGCAGGCGGCGCGGCGGGCGCGGCGGCGGGCGCAGGCGCGCGCTGCTGCGCGGCGGCGGGCATGGCGGACAGCCCCGCGATCATCGTCGTCGCCAGCAAGGCCGCGACGACCGGACGCTGCCTGTTGCTGCTCATCATCGCTGTCACCCGCTCCACCCTCAAAAAATGCAAAGTCTGTTTCCCGTCTGTAAAGACGATATGAAATCGCGTCTCCCTGCCCGATGCGGATCAACCGATCAAGTCGGACAGACGCTCCCAGAGCCCGAAAGAAGACAAATCGTTGAAAGTCACCAGCATCATCACCGTCAAAAGCAGCGCAAGGCCGGATCGATAGGCCCATTCCTGCACCTGCGGGCTGACCGGCCGCCTTTGTATCGCCTCCAGCCCGTAAAACAGCAGGTGGCCGCCATCCAGCATCGGGATTGGCAACAGATTGATGAACCCCAAATTAATTGAAATGAGCGCCATGAAGAAGACGAAGCTCTCCACGCCCAGCGTCGCGGCCTGACCGGATACCTCGGCGATCTTGAGCGGCCCGCCCAGTTCCTTGACGGAACGGCCGCCGCCGATGATCTGGCCCAGCGTCTCCACCATGGTCCGCACGATGTCGCCGGTCCGGTCGATGGCGACGATGGGCGCGCGCCACAGGCTGACCGGTTCGATCACCGGATCGCCGGGCGCGATGCCCAGCCGCCCGATGCGGAAGCTGTTGCCGAAGCCGTCCTTTTCCTCGACCGCGCCGATCTGCCCCTGCCGCGTGAATTGCGCGCCGTCGCGCTCCACCAGGATGGCCACCGGCTCGCCGGGGCGGATCTGGGCATAGAGGCGGATGTCGTCGAACGTCCCCATCTCCCGCCCGTTGAGCGAGACGATGCGGTCCCCCGCCTCGATCCCCGCGGCGGCGGCAGCGCTGCCCGGCTGGACCTGCCCCGCGATGGCGGGCGTCCGGCTTTCGCCATAGGCCACGGCGAAGGCGGCGAGAATCAGGATCGCGAACAGGAAATTGATCGCAGGGCCCGCAGCGACGATCGCGGCGCGCTGCCAGAGCGGCTTGGCGGGGAAACTTTCGGAGCGTTCCGCCGCCGACAATTCCAGCCATTTGGGATCGGTCTGGCTGGCGGCGTTCATGTCGCCCTTGAACTTCACATAGCCGCCCAGCGGAAAGGCGGCGATCCGCCAGCGCGTGCCACGGCGGTCCACCCATGCGGCCAGTTCCGGCCCGAAGCCGATGGAAAAGGCGTCCGCCTTCACCCCGCACCAGCGGCCGACCAGATAATGGCCCATCTCATGCACGAAGACGAGGGGTCCGATGACCGCGACGAAAGCGAGAATGGTCAAGAGGAAACCGGGATTCTGGATCAAACCGTCAATCTTTCCATCACCTGCCTTGCGACCGCGCGCGCTTCGGCGTCCGCCGCCAGCACATCATCGATCCCACGCGGCACAGCCACGCTATAGCGGTTCACTACATCCTCCACAATTGCGGCGATATCAAGGAAGCCGATCGCCCCTTCCAGGAAGGCGGCGACGGCGACCTCATTGGCTGCATTGAGGATGGCGGGCACGGCTCCGTCCGCCCGCACCGCCTGCCGCGCCAGACGCAGGGCGGGGAAGCGATCCTCGTCGGGCGCCTCGAAATCGAGCCGGCCGATGCGCGCCAGATCGAGCGGCTGGCACGGCGTGGCGATCCGCCGGGGCCAGGCCAGCGCATGGGCGATGGGAATCCGCATGTCCGGCGATCCCAGCTGCGCCAGCGTGGAACGGTCGCGAAACTCGACCATCGAATGAATGACCGACTGGGGGTGGACGAGGATCTCTATCCGGTCGGTGCCGATGGGGAAGAGATGCGCCGCCTCGATCAGTTCCAGGCCCTTGTTCATCATCGTCGCGCTGTCGACGCTGATCTTCGCGCCCATCGACCAGTTGGGATGCGCCACGGCCTGCGCCGGCGTGATGGCGCGCATCCGGTCGCGGGTGAAGGTACGGAAGGGACCGCCGCTGGCCGTCAGCGTGATGCGCGCGACTTCATCGAGGCCGCTGCCCGCAAGGCACTGGAAGATCGCATTATGCTCGCTGTCCACCGGCAGCAGCGTCGCGCCGGATGCCCTGGCCGCGTCCATCATCAACAGGCCCGCCGACACCAGCGACTCCTTGTTCGCCAGCGCCACCGTGCCGCCCGCCCGCAGCGCCGCCATCGTCGGGCGCAGCCCCGCGCAGCCGACGATCGCCGCCATGCTCCAGTCCGCGCCCGCCTGCGCGGCTTCGACCAGCGCCTCTTCGCCCGCCATCGTCCGTACAGGGGAGCCCGCCAGCGCCTGCCGCAGCGGCTCGTAAAGTTCCTCCCGCCCGATCACGGCCATGGCCGCGCCGCATTCCCTGGCGAGGCGCGCCAGCCCCTCCACATCGCTATGCGCGGTCAGGGCCACGACTTCATAAGCGTCCGGCTCGCGACGGATCAGGTCCAGCGTCGACATGCCGACCGATCCGGTCGCGCCGAAAATCGACACCTTCCGCATCAGGCCGCGCCGATCATCAGGAACAGCGCGGCGGCCAGCGGCGCGGCGGCGACCACGCCGTCCAGCCGGTCCATGACGCCGCCATGGCCGGGCAACAGGTTGCTGCTGTCCTTGACGCCCGCCCGCCGCTTCATCCAGCTTTCGAGCAGGTCGCCCAGTTGCGCCGCCACCGCCAGCAGGCCGCTCGCCGCCGCCAGCTGGATCGGCAGGCCCGCGAAACGATGCAGGAGGAACCCGACCACCAGCGCCGCCAGCACGCCGCCCGCAAGGCCCGCCCATGTCTTCGATGGGCTGACGCGCGGGGCGAGCTTGGGCCCGCCGATCGCGCGCCCGGCGAAATAGGCGCCGATATCCGTCGCCCAGACCAGCGAAAGCGCCCAGAAGGCAAGCAGCAGGCCCAGCGCGTCGGGCTGTTGTCCGCGCAGCAGAAGGAGGGCCATGACCGGCACGCTGACATAAAGCACGCCCAGGGCCAGCGCGAGCGAGCGCGCCGTCAGCAAGACGAAGAAGAACGCGCCCGCGACAAAGGCGAAGGCAAGCCAGGAAACCCCCGCCGCCAGCGGACACAGGATCGCCAGCGGGAAGGAGACGGCATACATCGCCATCTTGCGCTGCTGGTCGGGTACGCCGACCAGCTGCCCCCATTCACCCTGCATCAGCACGCCCGCCACCACCAGCAGGAGCCAGAAGGGGAAACCGCCGAACCACAGCGCGCCCACCGCCACGGCGATCAGGATCAGGCCCACGACCGCCCGGGTCCGCAATTCGCCCGTCATGCGGTCACAATCCGCCGAAGCGGCGGTCGCGCGTCCGGAACGTGTCCAGCGCCTGCGCCAGCATCTTTCCGTCGAAATCGGGCCACAGCACGTCCGTGAAATAGAGTTCCGCATAGGCCGCCTGCCACAGCATGAAATTGCTGAGCCGCTGCTCGCCCGACGTGCGGATGAGGAGGTCGAGCGGCGGCAGATCCGCCGTGTAAAGGGCCCGGTCGATATCCTCGATGCCGATCTGGTCCGGCGCGATCTCGCCCGTCGCGGCCTTCTGCGCCAGCAATTGCGCCACGCGGACCAGTTCGTCCTGCGCTCCATAGTTGAGCGCGATGGCGATGACCGGCCCGCTGTTCGCGGCGGTGCGCGCGACCGCGCCGTCGATCAGCGTGACGAGCAAAGGGTCGAGCGCCCGGTAATTCCCGATCACGCGCAGCCGCACGCCATTGGCATGGAACTCATCCAGGTCGGACTGGATGAAATGGCGCAGCAGGGCCATCAGGTCGGCGACTTCCCTCGCCGGCCGCTTCCAGTTTTCCGAGGAAAAGGCGTAGAGCGTCAGGCATTCCAGCCCCAGCTCCCGCGCGGCCCGCGCGATGCGGCGGACCGCCTGCACGCCCGCCTGGTGCCCGGCGATGCGGGGCAGCAGGCGCTTCTTCGCCCAGCGGCCGTTGCCGTCCATGATGATCGCCACATGGCGCGCGCCATGGGCCGGAGCAGCTTGGGGAAGATCGGGCTGGGCCTGGCTTGCCATCAGGGGAGGATGCTCGCGGAGGTCACGCGGGACAAGGGGCCCCGGCTCAACGGCCGAGGATTTCCTTCTCCTTGGCCGCGGTGGCCGCGTCTATGTCCCCGATGGTGGCGTCGGTCAGCTTCTGGACCTCGGTTTCCAGCCGCTTGCGCTCGTCCTCGCTGATCTCGCCCTTCTTCTCGTCGGTCTTGAGATTGTCCATGCCGTCGCGGCGGACGTTGCGGACGGCGACGCGCGCGCCTTCGGCATATTTGCTGGCGAGCTTGGCCAGTTCCTTGCGGCGCTCCTCGGTCAGGTCCGGGATCGGCAGGCGCAGCGTCTGGCCGTCGACAATGGGGTTGAGGCCGAGGCCCGCCGACCGGATCGCCTTGTCGCAGGGACCGACATTGCTCTTGTCCCACACCTGCACCGACAACATGCGCGGTTCGGGCGCGGAGACGGTCGCGATCTGATTCAGGGGCATATGCGCGCCATAGACCTCGACCGTCACCGGATCGAGAAGCTGGATATTGGCGCGTCCGGTGCGAAGGCCCGTCAGGTCCCCCTTCAGCGATTCGACGGCGCCCGCCATGCGGCGCTCAAGGTCCGCCTTGTCATATTGAGCCATGGTTTTTCAGCGCTCCTGATTTTGCACGATCGTCGCGACCCCGTCCCCCGCCAATACCTTGGCGAGGTTTCCGGTTTCGCGGATGTTGAAGACGACGATGGGAATATTGTTTTCGCGGCAAAGCGCAATGGCGCTGGCGTCCATGACCTTGAGGTTGTCGTTCAGCACCTTGTCGAAGCTGATCGCGTCATAACGCGCCGCGTCCGGCACCTTCTTCGGGTCGGCATTGTAGATGCCGTCGACGCTGGTGCCCTTGAACAGCGCGTCGCAGTTCATTTCCGCCGCCCGCAGCGCCGCCGTGGTGTCGGTGGTGAAGAAAGGGCTGCCCGTGCCCGCCGCGAAGATGACGATCCGGCCCTTTTCCATGTGCCGCACCGCCTTGCGCCGGATATAGGGTTCGCACACCGACGCCATCGGGATCGCCGACTGGACGCGCGTGTCGTAACCGATCTTTTCCAGCGCATTCTGCACCGCCAGCGCGTTCATGACGGTGGCGAGCATGCCCATATAATCGGCGCTCGCCCGGTCGAAGCCCTTGGCCGCGCCCGCAAGGCCCCGGAATATATTGCCGCCGCCCACGACGACGCACAGCTCGAACCCCGCGTCCTTCGCCGCCGCGATCTCGCCCGCGACGCGATCCACGGTTTCGGGGTCGATGCCGAACTGCCCCTGCCCCATCAGCACTTCGCCCGAGAGTTTCAGCAGGATGCGCTTGAAGGCCGGGCGTGACATGCGGGGCAATATTCCATTTATGAACGGGCAAGGAAATGGCGCGCACCTTAGGCAGTGCGCGCCATATTGTGAAGTCCTTAGTGCAATGACGCAGACGGGAGATTCACAAATCGTCTAGGACATGCGACTCTCCCGTCATGGCCCAGACCGTCAACATCCTCTTGAACGCCGCCGACCGTGCTCGGCTTGAACAAATCGTCGGCGACCGCAACTGCCCGCTCAAGCATGTGCTGCGCGCCAGGATCGTGCTGCTCTCCAGCGACCGCTTGCCGGTGCTCGAAGTGGCCCGCCGCGCCGGCGTCAGCCGACCTGCGGTCTGGCGCTGGCAACAGCGCTTCGCTGAGGAAGGCGTCGATGGTCTTCTCCGCGACAAGACGCGCAAGCCCGGTACGGCGCCGATCGCCGCGCCCGTCGTCGCACGGATCGTTGCGTTGACCTGCTCCGAACCGCCCGGTGCCGTGACCCATTGGACCGGCCGCGCAATGGCCAAAGCCTTCGGCGTCTCGCTCCGAACCGTCCAGCGCATCTGGCAGGTCCATCACCTCCAACCCCACCGTCTGCGAACCTTCAAGAGATCGAGCGACCCCGCCTTCGCCGCCAAGGTCGAAGACATCGTCGGTCTCTACATGGCCCCGCCGGCTCACGCCGTCGTCATCTCGATCGACGAGAAGAGCCAGATCCAGGCCCTCGACCGAACCCAACCCGGTCTGCCGTTGAAGCCGGGCAAATGCGGAACAATGACGCACGACTACAAACGCAATGGCACGACCACCCTGTTCGCCGCGCTCGACGTCCTCCACGGCACAGTCGTCGGTCGCTGCATGCCCAAGCACAGGCACCAGGAGTTCATCAAGTTCCTCAACGCCGTCGAGCGCGCCGTTCCTGCCGGCAAGGTGATCCACGCCGTCCTCGACAACTACGCCACCCACAAGCATCCGAAGGTCCTGGAGTGGCTCGCCGATCATCCACGCTGGGTGTTCCATTTCACCCCGACCTCGGGCTCATGGCTCAACGCCGTCGAGAACTTCTTCTCGGCGCTCACCCGAAGGGTCATCCGGCGCGGCGTCTTCACCTCCGTCGTCGACCTCCAGGACACCATTAGCGCTTACATCCGAAAGCAGAACGCCGACCCTAAGCCCTTCGTCTGGACCAAGCCGGCCGAGACCATTCTCGCCAAACTCAGGCGGCTGCCTGTACCAACCGACTGAGTCAGTGCACTAGCTTCCCCTGCGGACTTGTCGAGAAGCGGGGCCTCCCGATGTCGCCCGAACGGAACGGCCTGTCAGATCAGGTCCAGCGATCAGGCGACGCCAGCGGCCGCGGCCACCTCGGCCGCGAAGTCGCTCGTTTCCTTCTCGATGCCTTCGCCGAGCTGGAAGCGGACATAGCTTTTGAGCGTGATCGACTTGCCCGCGTCCTTCGCCGCCTTGGCGACGACATCGGCGACGGGTGTCTTGTTATCCATCACGAAAAGCTGCGACAGCAGAGCGTTTTCCTTGGCATATTTCGCGACCGCGCCGTCGACCATCTTGGCGACGATTTCGGCGGGCTTGCCCGATTCGGCGGCCTTTTCAGCGGCGATGGCGCGTTCACGCTCCAGCAGGGCCGGGTCGATGTCGGCAGCCGACAACGCCAGCGGGAAGGCGGCGGCGATGTGCATCGCGATCTGCTTGCCCAGAGGCTCCAGAACGTCGACGGGCGCATCGCCCTCCAGCGCGACCAGCACGCCGATCTTGCCCAGGCCCGGCGCAGCGGCGTTGTGGACATAGGACACGACGACTCCCTGGCTCACTTCGAGCTGGGCGACGCGGCGCAGCGTCTGGTTCTCGCCGATGGTGGCGATGTTAGCGACCAGCTTCTCCGCGACGGTGCCACCGGCGGGGTGCGCCTGCGCCGACAGCGCCTCGGCATCGGCCGCGCCGCTCTTCAGCGCGATTTCAGCGACGGTGCGGACGAAATCCTGGAACTGATCGTTCTTGGCGACGAAGTCGGTTTCGCTGTTCACTTCGACGGCCACGCCCTTGGTGCCCGCGACGGCGACGCCCACCAGGCCTTCGGCGGCGGTGCGGCTCGACTTCTTCTGCGCGGCGGCAAGGCCCTTGGCGCGCAGCCAGTCGACGGCGGCTTCCATGTCGCCATTGGCTTCGGCGAGCGCTTTCTTGCAATCCATCATGCCCGCGCCCGAACGGTCGCGCAGTTCCTTGACGGCGGCAGCGGTAATCTCGGCCATGTTTCGGCTCCTAATGTCAAATGGTTCCAATAAGCGGCAGGGCGCGTTCCGGTGGAGCGCGCCCTAGCCTGTCAACTTTGCAGTTCGAAGACCGCGGATCAGGCCTGAGCGGCGACCTCTTCGGCCTCCGGCTCGTCCAGCGCGCCCATGTCGATGCCGGCGGCTTCCTGCGCGCCGCGGTTGCCCTTGGTCGCGGCGGCGGCGACGGCGTCGCAGTAAAGGCGGATCGCGCGGCTGGCGTCGTCATTCGCCGGAACCGGGAAGGCGATGCCGTCGGGCGAGACGTTCGAATCGAGGATCGCCACGACCGGGATGCCCAGCGTGTTGGCTTCCTTGATCGCCAGTTCTTCCTTGTTGGCGTCGATCACGAACATGACGTCGGGAATGCCGTTCATGTCGCGGATGCCGCCCAGCGAAAGCTCCAGCTTCTCGCGCTCGCGGGTCATCTGGAGGACTTCCTTCTTGGTGAAGCCGTGGGTGTCGCCCGACAGCTTCTCTTCCAGGGTCTTCAGACGCTTGATCGAACCCGAGATGGTCTTCCAGTTGGTGAGCATGCCGCCCAGCCAGCGATGGTTGACGAAATGCTGGCCCGACTTGCGCGCCGCTTCGGCGATGGGGTCCTGCGCCTGGCGCTTGGTGCCGACGAACAGCACCTTGCCGCCCGCGGCGACCGACGCCGACACGAAATCGAGCGCGCGCGCGAAAAGCGGCACGGTCTGCGACAGGTCGAGGATGTGGATGCCGTTGCGCTCGCCGAAGATATACGGCTTCATGCGCGGGTTCCAGCGGTGGGTCTGGTGGCCGAAGTGAGCGCCGGCCTCGATCAACTGATTCATGGTGACGACGGGAGCCGCCATAATTTTTCTCCTTCCGGTTGATGCCTCTGGGAATCAGGAACCGGGAAGCCCCAGCACCGGATATGTGCGATTCCCATGTGGAATGGGCGGCCCTTTACCGGCCCGCGCGCGCGGACGCAAGAGGGCTTGACGCGCCGCGCGAATTGGAACATATGGTGAACATGCGGAACAAAAGGCCATTTCGGGCCATTTGTCCCCTCATGATGGAACAAGCCATGCAAATGGCAAGACAGAAAGTGAGCGTCCTATGTTCACCCTCATCGCGGCAGTGGTTTTCTTCGCGTCCTTCCTGCTGGCGGCCGTCACCATCGTCGGCATGTTCGCGCTCTATCGCGACAAGATGATCGCGGCCCTCCTGTTCGAGCCGATCCCGCAGGAAGTGCCGGTCTATCGCCTTCGGATCAGCCGCCGCCGCGTTTCGGCGGGGCTTCGGCGGCCCGCTTCCCTTCTCGCCGTCCCCGCCTTGGCCGGGTGAAGCTCAGGAAGCCACGCCCGATTGCTGGCGCCTGATCCGGGCATAGGAGACGATGCCGAAGGGAATGGTCAGCACATAGCCGATACTGAGGACCAGCAGCGTCAGCCATGGATCGGTGATCAGCAGGGCGGCGAGCAGGCCCGCCAGCGCGATCGCCTCCAATCTGATTCGCTTGCGCAGCCGCAGGGCCGACCAGCTGTAGGTGGCGATGCTGGAAATCATCAGGAAGGCGGTGAAGGCCGCCCAGGGCGCGACCACATACCATTCCCGGAAGATCGGTTCCCCCGTCACCAGCCACAGATACATGGGAATGAAGGCGATGCCCGCCCCCGCAGGCGCGGGAACCCCCGTGAGGAAACCCGCCGACTTGTGCGGCTGTTCGTCCGCGTCGATATTGGCGTTGAACCGCGCCAGCCGCAGCGCGCAGGACAGCGCATGGGCGAGCGCGAAGATCCAGCCGAATTTCGGCATGGCATGCAACGACCAGAGATAGAGGATCAGCGCGGGCGCGACCCCGAAGGCGATGGAGTCGGAGAGCGAATCCAGTTCCGCCCCGAACCGGCTCTCTCCCCGCAGCAGCCGCGCGATCCTTCCGTCCAGGCCGTCCAGCACGCCCGCGAACAGGATGGAGAGCACCGCCCGCTCCCATTCGCCCGAAATGCCGTAGCGAACGCCGGTGAGGCCGAAGCACAGCGCCATGGCCGTGACGGCGTTGGGCGCGACCATCCGCAGGGTGATCCCCCGCCGCAATCCGCGCGGGATGGCGCGCCGCTGCCTCACTGTTGAATGCCCTTTATGACGCGCCTGTCGCCGATCTGGCCGAGGATCGTCTCGCCCGCCACCGTCCGCTGGCCCAGCACCACGCGCGGCGCGGTCCCGGCCGGCAGATAGACATCGACCCGGCTGCCGAAGCGGATGAGGCCGATGCGCTGCCCGGCCGCCACCATGTCGCCCGGCTTCACGAAGGGCACGATCCGCCGCGCCACCAGCCCCGCGATCTGCGTGAAGCCGACGCGCAGCCCGTCATGCCGCTCGACCAGTATGTGCTGGCGCTCATTATCCTCGCTCGCCTTGTCGAGGTCGGCGTTCAGGAATTTCCCGGAGATATAGACGACCGACTTCACCGTCCCGCCGATAGGGGTGCGGTTGATGTGCACGTCGAACACGCTCATGAAGATCGACACGCGGATCATCGGCTGGTCGCCCAGCCCTTCCGCCCCCGCCATCTCGCGCGGCGGCGGCACCCGCTGGATCAGCGTGACGAGACCGTCGGCGGGCGCGACGATGGCGTTCTCGTCCTGCGGCACGGCGCGCACGGGATCGCGGAAGAAGGCGAACACCCAGATGGTGACCAGCACCATCAGCCAGCCCGCGATTTCCCAGCCCAGCAGGAACAGCACGACGGTGATCGCCACCGCGATCAGCCCGAATTTCATGCCCTCGGGATGCACCGATGGGAAGCGCCATTTCACATTGCCGCCCAGCGCGACCGTCAGTTCGTCATTTTCCATGAGGCTGTCTTTAGGGAGAGAGTGGGACAGTGACAACGTCCTATGGCGCGCGAACGATCCGGCGCGCCATTGATCGCGCCTCGCAAGGGCGATGGGGCGGGTTGAACATTGCCGCCGCTTTCCCTAGGGCGAGTCCCAATTTCCACCCGAAGCGAAGAAAGCGAAACAGGCGCATGGCGAAGATCAAGGTCAAGAACCCGGTCGTGGAGATCGACGGCGATGAGATGACGCGGATCATCTGGCAATGGATTCGCGAGCGCCTGATCCTTCCCTATCTCGACGTGGACCTCAAATATTACGACCTCTCCGTCGAGAAGCGCGACGAGACGAACGACCAGATCACCATCGATTCCGCCAATGCGATCCAGGAATATGGCGTCGGCGTGAAGTGCGCCACCATCACCCCCGACGAAGCGCGCGTCGAGGAATTCAACCTCAAGCAGATGTGGAAGTCGCCCAACGGCACGATCCGCAACATCCTGGGCGGCGTCGTCTTCCGCGAACCCATCGTGATCCGCAACGTGCCCCGCCTGGTGCCGGGCTGGACCGATCCCATCGTGATCGGCCGCCATGCGTTTGGCGACCAGTATCGCGCCACCGACTTCCTCATCCCCGGCCCCGGCAAGCTGCGTATGGTATGGGACGGCGCCAATGGCGAGAAGATCGAGAAGGACGTGTTCGACTTCCCCGGCTCCGGCGTCGCCATGGGCATGTACAATCTCGACGATTCGATCCGCGATTTCGCCCGCGCCAGCATGAACTATGCGCTGGGCCGCGGCTGGCCGCTGTACCTGTCGACCAAGAACACCATCCTCAAGGCCTATGACGGCCGTTTCAAGGATCTGTTCCAGGACGTGTTCGACGCCGAATTCGCCGACCAGTTCAAGGCGAAGGGCATCAGCTACGAACATCGCCTGATCGACGACATGGTCGCCTCCGCCCTCAAGTGGAGCGGCAAGTTCGTCTGGGCCTGCAAGAATTATGACGGCGACGTGCAGTCCGACACCGTGGCGCAGGGCTTCGGCTCGCTCGGTCTCATGACCTCCGTACTGCTCTCGCCCGATGGCAAGACCGTCGAGGCCGAAGCCGCGCACGGCACCGTCACCCGCCATTATCGCCAGCACCAGCAGGGCAAGGCGACCTCCACCAACCCGATCGCCTCGATCTTTGCCTGGACCCAGGGCCTCAGCTATCGCGGCAAGTTCGACGAGACGCCCGAAGTCACCCGCTTCGCCGAGACGCTGGAGAAGGTCTGCGTCAAGACCGTAGAGGACGGCGCGATGACCAAGGATCTCGCCCTCCTCATCGGCCCGGATCAGGCATGGATGACGACGGAGCAGTTCTTCGAACAGATCCGCGTCAACCTCGAAGCCGAAATGGGCAAGTGGAACTGATCGCCCTTTCAGGCTTTCAATACGGAAACGGAACGAGGCGGCGCTGGACTCCAGTGCCGCCTTTTCCATGACCGCCAAAGCGAAGGAACGACGACATGACCAAAACAGCCCGCAAGCGCCTTGAGGTCCGTGCCGCCGTCCCTTCCGATGTGCGCGGCATCCAGCGGCTGATCGCCCGCGTCTATCCCGGCCTTCCCAACTATTCGCTGGCGACGCTGCGGGGCCAGATCAACAATTTTCCAAAAGGCTGCTTCGTCGCGCTCTATGACAGCAAGGTCGTGGGCTATTGCGCGACCATGCGGGTCAGCAAGGGCATGGCCTTCGCCAAGCATGACTGGGAGGAGATCACCGCCAACGGCTTCGGCACGCGGCACAGCGCGGCGGGCGAGTGGCTCTATGGCTATGAGATGGCGGTCGATCCCAAGCTGCGCGGCCTCCGCATCGGCCAGCGCCTCTATGACGAGCGCAAGGAACTGGCCGAGGAGTTGGACCTGCACGGCATCGTCATCGCCGGACGGATGCCCGGCTATGCCCGTGCGCGGCGGCGGGTGGAGGGTCCGGCGGATTATCTGGACAAGGTCGTCACCGGAAAGCTGCGCGATCAGGTCATTAGCTTCCAGCTCAAGAACCAGTTCGAACCGCTGGGCGTTCTCGAAAACTATCTGCCCGAAGACAAGCAGTCGGCGGGCCACGCCGCGCATCTGGTCTGGCGCAATCCCTATGTGGACCCCGACGAAGCACCCGAAATGCGGGTGCCGCGCGGCGTGGAAGGCGTCCGCCTCGCCACCTGCCAGCTACAGGCGCGCGCGGTGAAGGATTTCGACGAATTCATCCGCAACATCGAATATTTCGTGGACGTGGCGGCGGATTACCGCTCCGACTTCATCGTCTTCCCCGAACTCTTCACCCTGCCGCTGCTGTCCTATGAGACGAAGAAGCTCTCCCCCATCGAGGCCATCGACAAGCTGACCGGCTACACCCCGTGCCTGACCAAGGAACTGGAGCGGATGGCGCTGGAATATAATATCAACATCATCGGCGGCTCGCATCCCACGCGCGCGGAGGATGGAGATATCCAGAACATCGCCTATGTCGCCCTACGCGACGGATCATTGCACCGGCAGGAGAAAATCCACCCGACGCCCAACGAAGCCTTCTGGTGGAACATCAAGGGCGGGGATTCGCTGGACGTGATCCAGACCGACTGCGGCCCCATCGGCGTCCTCATCTGCTACGACAGCGAGTTCCCCGAACTGGCGCGGCGGCTGGTGGATCAGGGCGCGCGGATCATCTTCGTCCCCTTCTGCACCGACAGCCGGCTGGGCTATATGCGCGTGCGCTATTGCGCGCAGGCCCGCGCCATCGAGAACCAATGCTATGTCGTCATGTCGGGCAATGTCGGCAACCTGCCCAATGTCGACAATATGGACATCCAATATGCCCAGAGCGCCATTTTGACGCCCTGCGACCTGCCCTTCGCGCGGGACGGGATCGCGGCGGAATCGACCGAGAATGTCGAGACGCTGACGATGGCGGACGTGAACCTCGCCGACCTCAGCTGGGCGCGGGCGGAGGGCACCGTGCGCAACCTGCGCGACCGGCGGTTCGACCTCTATCATATCGACTGGGACAGCAATCCCGACCACGCCCACGCGCCGAGCGGCGGCCCCGTCCCGGCAGGCGGCCACAACGCACCGGGCGGCGGTTAACGCGACCGATCCCGCTTCCCCGCATCGGGCGAACGGATATGCTCGCGCCGGACGCCCAATCCGATCAGCCGCGCCGGTATTCCCCTCAAGACCGCATGGCGGTCCAGCAGCGTCACCAGCATGGGCGGCCGATCGATCCGCGCCTGCGGGTCCAGCACCGCGCCGATCACCCGGTCATGTGCCAGCTTCTGCATCCGCTGGACGATCCGCGTGGGCAGCATCCGGCGCTTCTGGACCTTGGGGGCGAGGGCGTCCACATCGCCGCCCTCCGCCATGGTCCGCGCCATCAGGTTCGCCGCCGCCACGGCATCCTGCACGGCAAGGTTGATGCCGACGCCGCCCACCGGCGACATGGCGTGGGCCGCATCGCCGATCGCCAGCAGGCCGGGCCGATGCCAGCGCGTCAGCCGATCCAGCGACACCGACAGCAGCTTCACCTGATCCCAATCGGTCAGTTCGTCCGCTGCTCCCCCCAAATCGGGAACCAGCCCCGCAATCTCCGCGCGGAATGCAGCCAGCCCCCGTGCCCGCACTGCATCGGCCTCGCCCTTGGCGAAGACATAGGCGCATTGCCAATAATCGCCCCGGTCGATCTGGACGAGCAGCCGCCCCGCCTCGAACACGCCCATGGTGCGGTTGTCGCCTGTCGCCCTTTTCGGCAGGCGGAACCAGAAAATGTCGATCGGCGCGCCGATATTCCGGAGAGGCAAAGCCGCCGCGTCGCGCAGAACGGACCGGCGTCCATCGGCAGCAATGACATAATCGGCCGCGATCATTTCGCCATCCGCCAGCACAACCCCGTTCACCCGCCCGGCCGCATCATGACTCAACCCCGTGGCCTCCGCGTTCATCCGCAACGCAAAATCCGGATAGCGCGCCGCTTCCCCCGCTACGAAATCCAGGAAATCCCATTGCGGCATCATCGCGATGAACTGGCTGTCCACCGGCAAGCGCCGGAAATCGGCGATCCGCACATGCCGCCCGGCAATCCGCGCGCCGATCTCGCTGACCTCGTCATGCGGCCGTTGCAGCAGCCGGTCGCGCAACCCCAATTCGCGGAACAGCTCCAGCGTGGAGGGATGGACCGTATCTCCACGGAAATCGCGCAGGAAATCTCCATGTTTCTCCAGCACCGTGACCGGCACGCCCGCCCGCGCGAAGAGCAGGCCCGCCATCATGCCTGCGGGGCCGCCCCCGACGATCGCCAATCGATGGGCCATGGCACTCTCCTTCGCGAAACATCGCTGTGCGCGGGGCATTATAGCGGACATGCCCTCGACCGCCATTCATCGCTTCGCCTATCATGCCGACGAACAGCGGCTGGACGTTCAGTTCGTCGGCGGCAAGCGCTACAGCTATTTCGACGTGCCCGCCGATATTGCGGAAGGATTGGCCACGGCACCCTCAAAAGGACGCTATTTCAACAGCATGATCCGGGACCGATACCGCTTCGCGCGGCAGGGCCGGATCACTCCACCGTGACGGACTTGGCAAGGTTGCGCGGCTGATCGACGTCCGTGCCCTTCGCCACCGCCACATGATAGGCGAGCAACTGCACCGGCACGGCATAGACCATCGGCGCGATGAGCGGATGGACCTTGGGCATGGTGATCGTCGCGATGCACCCCTCGCCCGCCGCCGCCACGCCATCATAGTCGGAAATCAGCACCACCTTGCCGCCCCGCGCCTGCACTTCCTGCATATTGCTGACGGTCTTCTCGAACAGCGGCCCGCTAGGCGCGAGGACGATCACCGGCACCTGATCGTCGATCAGCGCGATAGGACCATGCTTCATCTCGCCCGCGGCATAGCCTTCGGCGTGGATATAACTGATTTCCTTGAGCTTGAGCGCCCCTTCCAGCGCCAGCGGATAATCCGGCCCGCGCCCCAGATAGAGCACGTCCCGCGCCCCGGCGACCAGATGCGCCATCGACTCGATGGATTCGTCATAGGCCAGCGCGGCATTGAGCGCGGCAGGCGCTTCGGCGAGGTGGCGGACCAGTTCCTTCTCCGCCTTCTCGTCCAGCCGCCCCTTGGCGCGGGCGAGATTGGCGGCGAAGGCGGCCAGAACCGCCAACTGGCAGGTGAAAGCCTTGGTCGAGGCAACGCCGATCTCCGGCCCGGCGTGGGTCGGGAGCAGCAGGTCCGCCTCCCGCGCCATGGAACTGGTGGGCACGTTGACGACAGCGGCGATCTTCTGCCCTTCGACACGGGCATGGCGCAGCGCCGCGAGCGTGTCGGCCGTCTCACCCGACTGGCTGATGACGATCATCAGCCCCTCATCCTCCATCACCGGCGCGCGATAACGGAACTCGCTCGCCACGTCGATGTCGACGGGAACGCGGGCGAATTGCTCGAACCAGTATTTCGCGACCATGCCCGCATAGAAGCTGGTGCCGCACGCGACGATGGTGACGCGGCGGATGGCGCTCAGGTCGAAATCGGGGACCGGCAGCGAAACCCGATCCTCCATCCGTTGGAGATAGGATTTCAGCGTCTGGGCCACGACCACCGGCTGCTCGTAAATCTCCTTGAGCATATAATGGCGATGATTGCCCTTGGAGATAAGCTCGCCCGTCACGCCGGAGATGGTGACGGGACGCTCGACCGGAACATTGTCCTTGTCGAAAATCTCCGCGCCGTCCTTCGTCACGATGACCCAGTCGCCCTCCTCCAGATAGGCGATGCGCTGCGTCAGCGGCGCGAGCGCCAGCGCGTCGGAACCGAGATAGGTTTCGCCATCGCCATAACCCACAACCAGCGGCGACCCCAGCCGCGCGCCGATCAGCATGTCGGGATGGCTGCGGAACAGGATCGCCAGCGCGAAGGCTCCATGCAGACGGGGCAAGACCTTTTCCACGGCCTCTCGGGGGGACGCCCCCTGCTCCACCAGTTCGCTCACCAGATGGGCGACGACCTCCGTGTCGGTCTGGCTGTCGAAGGTGCGGCCCCGCGCTTCCAGTTCCTCGCGCAGCGGCTTGAAATTCTCGATGATGCCGTTGTGGACGAGGGCGACGTCCTTCGTCGCATGGGGATGCGCGTTGCTGGTGGTCGGCGCGCCATGCGTCGCCCAGCGGGTATGCGCGATGCCGGTCGTGCCGGGAAGCGGCGCCTCCTCCAGTTCCTTCACCAGATTGACCAGCTTCCCCTCGGCCCGGCGGCGGTCGATCATCCCGTCATGGACGGTGGCGACGCCCGCGCTGTCATAGCCGCGATATTCCAGCCGCTTGAGGCCATCCACCAGCCGCTGCGCCACGTCGTCCCTGCCGATGATCCCGATAATGCCGCACATGGATGAGAAAGCCCCGCGAAAAAATGCGCCCGTCCATCGCCCTATAGCGGGGTCGTTTCGCCAAGGCATTAACGAAGGCGGGGGATGGAGAAGATTTCATGGGCTAGTCAGGAAGGCGCTCCCGCACCGGCAGGAGCGCCTTCCTGACTCCGCCGCCTATTGCGCGGTCCAGCCGCCGTCGACGCTCATATTCGCGCCGGTGATGTTGGCGGCGGCGTCGCTGCACAGGAACAGCGCCATGGCCGCGACCTGATCCACCGTCACGAACTGCTTGGTCGGCTGACCCGCGAGGAGAACGTCGTTCATCACCTGCTCGCGCGTCATGTTCCGCGCCTTCATCGTGTCGGGAATCTGGTTCTCGACCAGCGGTGTCCAGACATAGCCGGGCGAAATGCAGTTGGCGGTGATGCCGAAGGTCGCCGTTTCCAGCGCCACCGTCTTGGTGAAGCCAGCAAGGCCGTGCTTGGCCGTCACATAGGCGCTCTTATAAGGCGAAGCGACCAGCGAATGCGCGCTCGCGGTCTGGATGACGCGGCCCCATTTCTTCGCCTTCATATAAGGCAGGGCCAGCCGGGTCGTATGAAAGGCGCTGTTGAGATTGAGCGCGATGATGAGATCCCATTTGTCGAGCGGAAACTCCTCGACCGGCGCGACATGCTGCATCCCGGCATTGTTGATGAGGATGTCGACGCCGCCAAAGGCATCCGCCGCTTCCTTCATCATCGCCTCGATCTGGTCGACCTTGGTCAGGTCATGGCCGGAATAGATCGCCTTCGCGCCGGACAGCGCCTCCAGCCCCTGCCGTTCCTTCTCGATCGCGTCCGCGTCGCCAAAGCCGTTGATGACGACATTCGCGCCCTCGCCCGCCAGCGCCTTGGCATAGGCCAGTCCGATGCCCGAAGTGGAGCCGGTGATCAGGGCGGTCTTGCCGGAAAGGGACTTGCTCATGCCTTTTTCTCCTTGAGGTGATCGGGGGCGTCGAGGTCGAAGGTCGCGCTCTTGCCGTCCAATATGTTGCGGGCGATCAGGTCGCCCTTGTGCATCACTTCCTCCACCGCCTCGCGCCCCTGGCTCCAGTGGTCGAGCAGGGTCGAGCGGGAAAATTCGAAGTCCTTCGCCCCGCTTTCCCAGTTGCGGCTGCGATAGATGAGGTGGACGATGTTGACCGATCCGCCGTCCATCATGCTGCGCAGGCGCTGCGCGTCGGGATCGTCCCGCAATTCGGGCGGCAGCTTGTCGAGCAGGGCGAGAATCGCGCCATGTTCCCGGCGCAGGCGCAGATACTGGTCCGTGACCTGCCGGGTGCGGCTGGAATATTGGATGTCCTTGGTGCGGGAATAGACATCCGTCATCTGCCGCGGCATCGGCCCGGCGGCGGGGAACAGGTCCACCTGAAACACCAGCATGTCGTCCGTCTGGTGGTCGAGCACATGGGCGAGCGGCGTGTTGGACACGATGCCGCCATCCCAATACCAGCGCCCGTCGATCTCGACCGGCGGCAGGCCGGGCGGCAGAGCGCCCGACGCCATGATGTGCCGCGCGTCGATGCGGGTCGAATTGCCGCCGGGGCCGCGCGTGTCCCAATAGGCGAAATTGCCGCTTTCCACGTCCACCGCGCCGACCGACAGGCGCACCGGCCCGTCGTTCAGCAGATCCCAATCGACGCAGGCATCCAGCAGGTCCTTCAAGGGCGCGCTGTCATAGAAGCTGATCGCGCCCACCGTCCCCTCGGGCATCAGCGGCGCGGGCCACAGGCGCGGGCGGAACATGCCCGGCACGCCGAAGGCCGCGACCGTGCCCGCCGCCATCAGATGCGCGAACTCGCGGATATGGTCGATTTCCGGCAGGATGACATTGGGCATCCCCCCCGACACGGTGCGCCAGAATTTCTTGAGGCGACTCATCCGGCGATGCGGCGGATTGCCCGCGATGATCGCGGCGTTGACCGCGCCGATGGAGATGCCCGCGACCCATGTCACGTCGATTCCCAGCTCGTCGAGCCGTTCATAGACGCCCGCCTGGAAGGAGCCGAGCGCCCCGCCTCCCTGCAAAAGCAAGGCGACCTGCCGGGGAAGCGGCAGGGGCGCGGCGCGGCGCCGGGGGCGCGAGTGTGCGGTTTCTGGTTCGATGTCGGCCATGTCGCAGTGCAATATAGTTTTTGCAGGCGGCATTCCAACTTAATCTCCTGTCAGAATCGAAGCGGATTTCCCCTCACGGCCTTCATGACAGTTCCCACCCTTCCCCGAATCGACTAGGCGTAGGGGCGCGTGGGCAGGAACAAGCGCACAGGGAACGAGGACGCGATGCGGCTGGACGACGAACGGGAAAGCTCCAATTTCGAGGTGCAGGACGGCCGCTCAGGCGGTTTTGGAGGCCTGGGCGGCGGTGGACTGGGCGGCGGGCTCGGCATGCTGCTGCCCCTGATCGGCAGCCGCTTCGGATGCGGCGGTATCGTCGTGGTGCTCATCATTCTGGCGGTGATGGGGGTCAACCCGCTCAATCTGCTGGGCGGCGGCGGTGGCGGTATCGCCCCCCAGCAGCAGGGCGCGCCCGCCAGCAGCGATCCCGCCAAGCTGACCGACATCCAGCACTGGTCGCTCAAGGTGCTGGGATCGACCGAGCGCGTCTGGGGCCAGGTCTTCCAGGAATCCGGCCAGACCTACAAGCCCACCATCCTCTCCTTCTACAAGCAGAGCGGCACGTCGGGCTGCGGCGCGGCGCAGAGCGCGATGGGGCCATTCTACTGCCCCAACGACCAGAAGGTCTATCTGGACACGGATTTCTTCACGGAGTTGCGCGACCGTTTCGGCGCGCCGGGCGATTTCGCGCAGGCCTATGTCATCGCGCATGAGGTCGGCCATCATGTGCAGGATCTGGAAGGCACGCTGGGCCAGGTGAACCAGCGCCAGCGCGCCGTCAGCGAGGCGGAAGGCAATGCGTTGCAGGTCCGCGTCGAGTTGCAGGCGGACTGCTATGCCGGCATATGGGCCAAGCGCACCGGCCTCATGGAAGCGGGCGATCTGGAAGAAGGCATGAAGGCGGCCCAGTCCATCGGCGACGACACGTTGCAAAAGGCGGCCGGGCGAAGGCCGGTGCCGGAAAGCTTCACCCATGGGAGCAGCGCGCAGCGGATGGAATGGCTCCGGCGCGGCCTCGACAGCGGCGATCCGGCCCAGTGCGACACCTTCCGCCGGGGCGCTTAACCCGCGTTTTCGGCTTCCACGGCTTCGATGGATGAAACGGGGGCTTCGGGCAGGCCATGGCCGGGGCTGAGGCTGGGCGTGTCCGCGCCGATCATGGGCTGTCCGAAAGCGGGCATTTCGGCCGGCATGTCCGGCGGCGGCACGGCATCCTCCTCGGAAGGGTCGGCATAGGCGGCGGTCGCGACCTCCGCGACCGGCAAGGACATGGGCATGGGCATGGGAGCGGCGACACCCTCCGGCGCGCGGACAGGCACGAAGCGATCCGCCATCACCCCGACCAGAAGCGCCAAAACCAGCGTGGCGGCGGCAAATGCCTTATAGACCATGATAGACCATGCGACCATCTTTCCCGCGAAAGCTGCAACGCAGGACGCTAGGGGAAAATGGTAAACAAAGCGCTGCGATGCGGCCCCAAACGCCTTACGGCCCTAACGGCGATCAAGCTTCGCGAGGAGCGCCATCATATCGTCCGGAACACCTTCCCGCACGATGGAACGATAGGCGGAATGCAAGGCCCTGCCGATCCCCTCGCCCGGAGACGGAGGGGCGACAGTCACGATCCGGCCGCACCTTGCGTCAAGGTCCGTCACCGTTCTGCCAGCCGTTTTGCGATGCATGTCCATGCGGTTAAGAACGGACAGGGTGCGCAAAAGTTTCTGGATTTCGTCGCAAGGCGAAGCGATAGGCCATGCCCAAGGGAGACGGAATGGTGACAGACTGGGCGGAGACACAGGCACGCATCCGGGCGCATTCACCCTTTCTGGCGCGCCTGCTGGACCGTTTTCCGGCGGTGACGGAAGTGCTGGCGACCGGCGATTTCGACGCGGCCATGACGGCGGCGCGCGCCGTGGCGGAGGGCGACGACAACATCGCCCGGTCGCTGCGGCGGCGGCGCGGCGCATTGGCGCTGGTGACGGCGGCGGCGGACCTGTCGGGCGCATGGGGCCTCGACCGGGTGACCCGCACCCTGTCCGACTTCGCCGACGAAGCGCTGGAGGAAACGCTCCGCACCGCCATGGCCGAACGCTATCCCGATGCGGAGCCGCGCGGCTTCGTCGTGCTGGCGCTGGGCAAGCATGGCAGCCGGGAACTGAACTACTCGTCGGACATCGACCCGATCCTGCTCTACGATCCCGCCACCCTGCCCCATGGCGAGCGGGAGGATGTGGCCGACGCCGCCGTCCGCATCGGGCGGCGGATAAGCGAATTGCTGACGGCGCGCGACGGCGACGGCTATGTCTTCCGCGTCGACCTGCGCCTGCGTCCCTCGCCTGAAGCCACGCCCATCGCGCTGCCGGTGGACGCGGCCATCGGCTATTATGAATCGACCGCGCTGGGGTGGGAACAGGCCGCCTTCATCCGCGCGCGCCCGGCGGCGGGCGACATCGCGCTGGGCGATTATTTCATGCAGGCGATCCGCCCCTTCGTCTGGCGGCGGAGCCTCGATTTCGGGGCCATCGACGCGATCACCGACATTTCGCGCCGCATCCGCGACCATTATGCGCAGGGACAGGCTTTCGGTCCGGGCTATGACCTCAAGCGCGGGCGCGGCGGCATCCGCGAGGTGGAGTTTTTCGCGCAGGTGCATCAATTGATCCATGGCGGCCGCAATCCGGCGCTGCGGTCCGGCAACACGCGGGAGGCGCTGGCGGCGCTGGCGCAGGAGGGCGTGTTCGATCCGGAAGTCTCGGCGCGGCTGGATCAGGCCTATGTCCTCTTCCGCACCATCGAGCATCGGTTGCAGATGGTGGAGGACCGCCAGACCCATGAATTGCCCAAACAGGCCGATGCGCTCGACAATGTGGCGCGGCTGCATGGCGTTGCCAACGGCGAAGCCCTGCTGGACCTGCTGCGCCCGGACGTCGAGTGGGTCGGACGCAATTACGACCGGCTGACCCCGGAACAGGAGGATGCGGGCCTGTCCCATGACGAGGAGCGGTTGAAGGCGCAACTTGCCGAAATGGGCTTTGCCGATGTCGAAACGCCCTTCGCCCGCGTCACCCGCTGGCGCGGCGGCACCGTCCGCGCGCTCCGCAGCGCCCCGGCGCGCGAGGCGCTGGAGGAACTGCTGCCCGGCCTGATGCGCGCGCTGGCGCTGGCGCCGGACCCGGACCGGGCGCTCAACCGGCTGGACGACATGATCGGGCGGCTGCCGAGCGCGATCAACTTCTTCAAGCTGCTGGCCGCGCGCCCCGCCCTCGTCGAATTGCTGGCGGAGATATTGAGTCACGCGCCCACGCTCGCCGACGCGCTCGGGCGGCGGGCGGAACTGCTCGACGGCCTCATCGATTCGACCGCCTTCGATCCGCCGCCGCCACCGGCCATATTGGCGGCGCAATTCGCGCATCTGGAACCGGGCGAGGATTACCAGACCCTGCTCGACCGGGTGCGCCAGCGTGTTAACGACCGACGCTTCGCGCTGGGCGCGCAGATCGTGCGGGGCAGCGATCCGCTGGAGGTCGGGCGCGGCTATGCCCGCGTGGCGGAGGCCGCCATCGACGCGCTGGGCGCGGCCACCGTCGCGGCGTTCGAGGCACAGCATGGCAAGGTGCCGGGCGGCGAACTGGTCATCCTGGCGCTGGGCCGCATGGGCGGCGGCGTGCTGACCCATGCGTCGGACCTCGATCTCGTCTATCTTTTCACCGGCGATTTCATGGCGGAATCGGACGGTCCCAAGCCTCTGGGCGCGACGCAATATTTCAATCGCCTGGGTCAGCGGATCACCAACGCCCTTTCCGTCGCCACCGCCGCCGGCCCGCTTTACGAGGTGGACACGCGGCTGCGGCCTTCGGGCGCGCAGGGGTTGCTGGCGGTCAGTCTCGACAGCTTCGCCAAATATCAGCGGGAGGATGCGTGGGATTGGGAGCATCTGGCCCTCACCCGCGCGCGGCCCGTCTTCGGGTCGCCGCAAGCGCGGGCGGCGCTTAACGCCATCCTCGCCGAAACGCTGGAGCGCCCCCGCGATTTCGACGATCTGGCGCGCCATGCGGTGAAGATGCGCACCGACATCGCGAAGCATAAACCCCCCGTCGGCGAGATGGACGTGAAGCTGGTGCCCGGCGGCCTTGTGGACCTCGAATTCCTGATCCACATCTCGCAATTCCGCTACGGCATGGCGTTCAACCCCGATCTGGGCAAGGCGCTCGCGGAACTGGTGGAGGCCGGGCATCTGCCCCGCGACCTGATCGGCGCGCATGACCTCATCACCCGCTATCTGGTCGTGTCGCGGCTCGTCTCGCCCCAATCGACCGAACCGCGCGAGGCGAGCCGGGCGCTGGTCGCGCGCGCCTGCGGCATGGAAAGCTGGGACGCGCTGCTGGACAGCTACGCCCATGCGCGGCAAAGCGTCCGCGACGCATGGGAGGCGCTCGCCGCGCCATATGAGGAGAAGCCATGATGCTGGAACAAGGCGACAGCGCGCCCGACGTGGCGCTCAAGGACGCGGACGGCGCGGATTTCACGCTCGCCCGCTACCGGGGCAAGCCCGCGGTCGTCTATTTCTATCCCAAGGCGGACACGCCCGGCTGCACCAGCGAGGCGAAGGATTTCACCGAATTGGGCGCGGATTTCAGCAAGCTCGGCGTGCCCATCGTGGGCATTTCCAAGGACAAGCCCGCCAAGCTCAGGAAGTTCGCCGACAAATATGGCCTGACCGTCACCCTCGCCTCCGATGAGCCGGGCGCGGCCTGCGAAGCCTTCGGCACATGGGTCGAAAAATCGCTCTATGGCCGCAAATATATGGGGATCGAACGGTCCACCTTCCTGATCGGCGCGGACGGCAGGATCGCCCGCGTCTGGCCCAAGGTGAAGGTGAAGGGCCACGCCGCCGAGGTGCTGGAGGCCGCGAAGGCGCTTTGATCCTGCCCGCCGCCATCGACAGCGTGGGCGCGGCCTGCGCCCATGTGCTGCTGACGCCCGATCCGCGCGGCAAGCTGATGGCGGCGCGGGCCGTGGCGCGGGCATGGCGGCTCGGCAGGCTGACGCACCGCTTCGACACGCCCATGCCGGACCGGCCCGCGCGCCCGGACGCACCCGAATTGCTCCCGCCCAACAAAATGCCCCGGCGCGGAAAGATCGGGTCTGAGCGCGCGCGGATCGCGATGCTCCATGCCCTCGCCCATATCGAATTCGTCGCCATCGACCTCGCCTTCGACCTGATCGGCCGCTTCGGCGGGCCGTTCCCGACGGACTTCACAAGCGACTGGATGCGGATTGGCGCGGAAGAAGCGATGCATTTCGCCCTGCTCGACCGGCGGCTGCGGCAGATGGGCAGCTTCTATGGCGCGCTTCCGGCCCATGACGGCCTGTGGCAGGCGGCGACCGAAACGGCGGGCGACGCCCTCGCCCGGCTCGCGATCGTGCCCATGGTGCTCGAAGCCCGCGCGCTCGACATCACCCCCGCCACCATCGAACGCTTCGAAAGCGTCGGCGATTCTGCGTCGGCGCGCATGTTGGGGCGAATCATGACAGATGAGATTCGCCATGTCGCCGCCGGGACGAAATGGTTTTGCGCCACGACGGAAGGAATGGGGTTATCCCCCGCCCATCATTACCAAATCCTTGTGAAAAGGCATTTTCGTGGCCCCGTTAAGCCACCGTTCAACGACTCGGCGCGGCGGCAAGCCGGTTTAACGCGGGATTTTTATGACGCGCTTGCAACATGAGCCGGGATGGGCACTGTGCATCCGTCGCGGGGTGATTGAGTTCGCTTGAAATCAAACGGAGAGGGCCGAGAGGCAAATAAGCCTCCGGGAAAAGTCGGGGTCGGCATGTCAATTCGTTCAAATAATGATCGTGGATCGCGTTTGTTCCAATCTGCCGCCAGGGCAGTGAAATTTCTGGGAGGAGCTGGCATCGCAGGCGCGCTGTGCGCCGCCGCCCCGGCTCACGCATCGTCGAACGATGACGATCCCTATGGCGACGCATCGGAAATCAACACCAGCCCGCTCGGCCCGTCGGATGTCGGTTTCTCCAACATCTTCGCCAGCCTCGAGCGGATGGACGGCAATGCCAAGTCCACCGCCTACATCCCCTCCGGCCGTCCCGTCGAGAAGCTGTCGCTGACCTCCAATTTCGGCGTCCGTTCCGATCCGTTCAACAGCCGCGCGCGGATGCACAAGGGCATCGATATCCCCGGTCCGATCGGCACGCCGATCTATGCGACCGCCGACGGTATCGTCAGCCGGTCCGGCTGGGCCAGCGGTTACGGCAATCTCGTCCAGATCTCGCACGGGCAGGGCATGGAAACCCGCTACGGCCATATGTCGAAGCTGCTGGTCGCCGCGAACAGCTATGTGCGGCGCGGCCAGGTCATCGGCCTCATGGGTTCGACCGGCCGCTCGACCGGCAGCCATCTCCATTATGAAGTCCGCGTCGACGGACAGGCCATCAATCCCATCCCCTTCGTCGCCGGTCCCGACTATCTGATCGCGATGAACACCAAGCCTCCCATCGCCATGGGCGGCCCGACCAAGGCGCAGGAAAAAGCGGCCGACTGATCGCGCTTTCGCAGACCCTTTCCCAAGGCCCGGCGTCTCCCGACTTGCCGGGCCTTTTGCTTGATCCTATCTACACCCCATGGCCGACATCGATCTCACGTCTTCCGCCGCCGCCCGCGTGGCCGCCATTGCCGCGAAACAGGGCAAGCCCGCCATCCTGCGCCTTGCGGTGGAAGGCGGCGGCTGTTCCGGCTTCCAGTATCGCTTCGGCCTCGCCGATATGGTGGAGACCGGCGACGTGACGGCCGAGCGGGACGGCGTGACGCTGGTCGTCGACGATGTCAGCATCGACCTGGTGCGCGGTTCGGCGGTCGATTTCGTATCGGATCTTGGCGGCGCGGCGTTCAAGGTGACCAATCCCAACGCCACCGCCGGTTGCGGCTGCGGCACCAGTTTCTCGATCTGATAGCCAAGCGCGTCCCTTCTCTCTAGGGAGGCTGGCGAGGAGTCACGCCCATGCGCATCGCCACATTCAACATCAACGGGATCAAGGCGCGCCTGCCGCGCCTGCTGGAGTGGCTGGACGAAACGCGGCCCGACATCGCCTGCCTCCAGGAGATCAAGACCTCCGACGAGACCTTCCCGGCCAAGGACATCGAGGACGCGGGCTATGGCGCCATCTGGCACGGTCAGAAGGGGTTCAACGGCGTCGCGATCCTCGCGCGCGGGGAAAAACCCGTGGAGGTCCGGCGCGGCCTGGAAGGCGAACCGGAAGACGAACATAGCCGCTATATCGAAGCCGATGTGAAGGGCGTTCGGGTCGCCAGCCTCTACCTGCCCAACGGCAATCCGCAGCCCGGCCCGAAATTCGACTATAAGCTGCGCTGGATGAAGCGCCTGCGCGATCGCGCCGCGCAAATCTGGGCGGAGGAAGTGCCCGCCATCCTCGCGGGCGACTATAATGTCATTCCCCGCGACCGCGACGTCTATTCCGTGAAGGCCATGGCCGACGACGCCCTGATGCAGCCGGAAAGCCGCGCCGCCTATCGCCGCCTGCTGGGCGACGGATGGACAGACGCGATTCTCAGCCGCCATCCCGACGGAGGCGTGTGGACCTATTGGGACTATCAGATGAACGCCTGGCCCCGCGACGCGGGTTTCCGCATCGACCATCTGCTGCTCAGCCCCGCCGCCGCCGATCGCCTGATCGACGCGCAGGTGGACAAGGAATTCCGCGGCCGGGAAAAAGCCAGCGACCACGCCCCGACCTGGGTGGAGTTGCGCGGCTGATCGGGTGAGGAGATAGCGGTTTTCGGCCCGTTGTTGCCATTCCCTCACCCCGTTCGGGCTGAGCCCTTCGACTTCGATCAGCAAGTGCATCATGCTCCTGAAGGCAGGAGCATAGCTAAGGTCTCAGGGACAACCTCCTAATCAACCTGCTCCATCACATAATTTTACCCGGATCATATTGACTCAATTAAACCCGGATAATAAATAGCGTGCCGAAGGAGATTTTCGGCATGACACGCACATTCACGGCCTTTGCGGGCGACACATGGATCGCGACCGGCGAAGAGGAGGAAATCCGCGCCGCGCTCAACGCCATGGGCGAGAACGCGCAGAACATCCTGCTGTTCGACGATGCTACCGGACGGCAGGTGGACATCGACCTGCGCGGCCCGTCCGTCGAGCCTCCCAGGGGGCGCGGCCGCCCGAAACTGGGTGTGCAGCCGCGCGAAGTGACCCTGCTCCCCCGCCACTGGGACTGGCTGGCGTCGCAACCGGGCGGCGCCTCCGCCACGTTGCGGCGGCTGGTGGAAACGGCGCGCAAGGACGGCGTCGACAGGCCGTCGCCCCGCGCCGCCATGGACGCGGCCTATCATTTCCTCACCGTGATGGCGGGCGACCGGCCCGGCTATGAGGCGGCGATGCGCGCGCTCTATGCCAGGGACCGGCAGGCGTTCGAAACCGAATGCGCCTCATGGCCCCGCGCCATCCGCGACCATGGCGCGGCGCTGGCGGAGGCGGCGTTCAGCGCCTGAGCAGCCCCGCCCCGTTCGTCAGGACCAATGACGCGCCAGCGCCTCGGCCGTCGCGTCGATCGCGCCGGGCTCCTCCTCGCCGGTCAGGGCATAGGACATCTCGCCGCGCCGCCAATAGGCGACGGACTGCTCGCCTTCGCGGATGGCATCGGGGCGTTCGGGCGCGTCGGTCTTTTCCCGCACGGCGAAGACGGAAAGCGTCTGGCCTCCATCGGTCCTTACCGCGACCAGCAGGGCGGGGCCCTTGTCCGTGGGGAAAAGCTGCACGTCGGTCACATGCCAGTCCTGCGGGAATTTGGGCATCGCGATCTGCGTGCGCAGCGCGATCTCCTGCGAATCGAAATGCGGGGTTTCGTTCTGCGACGCCATGACCGCCCGCATCATGGCGATCCGGTGGGACGTGACGGCATAATTCACATAGCCCGGCGGGTTGTCGGTCGCGGCGATGAAGCCGGCCGCCGCCGCCGCGATCCCGGCGACCGATGCGCCGAGCGGCATGGCGCGGCGCCACAGCGGCCTGCGGCGCGCGTTCGTCCGGCCTTCCCCGCTCTCCACGGGACGGGCGTCATGCATCAGCAGGGCGAGCGCGCTGCGGACGCTCAGGTCGTCCATCACCTGCGCCGCGCGCCCCGGATGCCGGGACAGATGCGTTTCCACCGCGAACCGCCGCGGCAGGTCGAGTTGACCGTCGACATAGGCGTTGATCTCCGGATCGGTGGGATCGTCAGCCATCCTGTCCTCCAACCAGCCGCAGGCCGGGCGAGCCGTCCTGCCTTCCCCTGCCCTGCCGCAGCGCCGCCCGCGCCCGCCAGAGCCGCGACATCACCGTGCCCAGCGGCACCCCCAGCGCGTCCGCCGCTTCCTGATAGCTGAGGCCTTCCACCGCGATCAGGTGCAGCACCGCGCGGTGCGCCTCCGGCAGCGCGGCGAAGTCGCGGGCGATTTCCGCCAGCCGCGCATGTTCCTCCTGCGCCGGCTCGACCCGGTCCACCATCGTCTCGGCAAAGCGGCTGTCCCGCCGCGCCTCCGCCGCCTCGCGCCGCTTGGCCGAGAGGAAGACATTGTGGACGATGGCGAGCAGCCAGGGGCGGCGGCGGCGTTCGGGCTGATAGGTCGCGCTCCGTTCGATGGCGCGGACCAGCGCGTCCTGCACCACATCGTCGGCATCCTGATCGTCACGGGTCAGCGACCGCGCATAGCGCCGCATGGCCCGCAGATCGTCGGCCATTTCGGGATGGTCGCTTCTCCTGTTCCTCATGGGCCCTTCATGCCGCCTGTTCCACCGGCACGGCAAGCGGGATGTGAAGGACATGGCAATAAGCGCCCGCGACATCCTCCAGCACATCCTCCCAGCGGTGGCGCGCCGCCGCCTCCGCCGCAGCGCTTCCGATCGCGCGCCGCCTGTCCGGGTCCGTCATCAGGCTGATGGCGGCCTCCACATAGCCATTGACCTGCGCGGCGGGGACCAGCAATCCGGTCCGGCCATGATCGATGAGCGCGGACGCGCTGGGCACATCGGCGGAAACCACGCAGAGGCCCGACGCCATCGCCTCCAGATTGACGTTGCCGAAGGCTTCGGTGACGCTGGGATTGATCAGCAGGTCGGCGCTCGCCACGGCCCGTCCCAACGCCTCGCCCGCCAGATGGCCCATGAAGGTGGCGTTGGGCATCTGCTCCGCCAGCCAGCCGCGCGCCGGTCCTTCCCCGACGATCAGAGGCCGCACGGCGTGGCCCCGCGCGCGGATTTCCGCGACGGCCCCGGCGAAAACGCCCAGCCCCTTCTCCAGCACCAGCCGCCCGAAGAACAGCGGCACCACATCCTCCGGCGCATAGCCGCGGGCGGACCGGAATCCTTCATCGCGCAGGCCCGGCCGGAACGAGCCGGGGTCGACTCCCCGGCCCCAGATCGTCACCTTCCCGTCGCCGAAGCGCGCCGCCATGTCCTGCGCGATCGGCGGGGTCGGCGCCAATATCCGGTCGCTCTCGCCATAGAAGCGGTCCAGATAGCGCATGACCGTGGGCCGCAACAGGCCGAGCCGGTAATAGTCGAGATAGGTTTCGAACCGCGTATGCAGGCTGGCGACCACCGGAATGCCCTGACGCCGCGCATATTTCTGCACCTGCCGTCCCAGCAGATCGGGCGCTGAAAGATGGATCACATCCGGCGCGAAGGCGTCCAGATCATGGCGCGCGGCCCGGGTCAGCCCCAGCGCGAGCCGATATTCCGGCCTGCCCGGTATGCTGAGCGAGCGCACCGAATGGATGTCTCCGACGGATGCGAACGCCTTGCGCGGCGCTGTGGGGGAATAGATGCGGACCTGCGCGCCCACCCTGTCCAGCAGATAGGCGACGAGCCTGTTGAGCGCCTGATTGGCCCCATCACGCACGCAATCATAATTGCCCGAGAACAGCGCCACCCGCAACGGCCGCCCCAGCGCCCCGCGAAGGGCGACGGCGCAGCCGGAACGATGGAAGGAACGCATGTCGGCATAGATGTCGGCATAAGGGGTCGTCATGCCCCGCATATGGCTGGCGCGCGGCATTTATTCCCCCGGTTCCTCCGGTCATGAAGCTTTGCACGGGTGGCTCGGGTGGATAGCGGACAGTCCGCTTTCCTCATTCCGTTCACCCTGAGCGAAGTCGAAGGGCTCAGCCCGAACGGAGATGGAATGCCCGCTCCCGCCCGAAATCAGCCGTCACAACCCTTTTTCGTAAATCTGATAGACCTTGTTCACCCGGCTTTCGATGGCGTCGGCGATCGCGTTCATGCCCTGATTGTCGTCCAGCACCCAGCCGATCTCGCCCCGGCTCGCGCCATAATGCGCGATCGCGTTGCGGCGGATATATTCGATCATCATGAAGGCGAGCTGGCTGGCGAGGCGCGATGCCTGCAACCTCTGCACCACGCCCATCAAGGGCACGCGCATCGTGCGGACCCTGGGATGGCGCAGCCACCAGAGCAGCTTGGCCCAGCCGAACGGAAACAGCTTGCCGTTCAGCGGCCGGATCGCTTCGTTGAGATCGGGGAGCGTGATCATGAACGCCACCGGCTCCCCCTCCAGCTCGGCGATCATGATCAGGTCTTCGCGCACGATCGGCTTCAACTGCTTGCCGAAATGCTCGACCTCATGGTCGGTGATCGGCACGAAGCCCCAATTATTCCCCCAGGCGTCGTTCAGGATGCGCAGGATGATCGCGGCTTCCTCGTCGAATTTGGACTTGTCGACCTTGCGGATGCGGATGCGCGCATTCTTCTCGCCGGAACTCACGATCCGCTGGATCAGCGGCGGAAATTCCTGCGTGATGTCGAGCTCATAGGTCTTGAGCTGCTTGACCGGACTGTAGCCCGCGCCCTCGATCATCCCCCGATAGGCGGGGCTGTTATGCCCCATCATGACGGTCGGCGCATGATCGAATCCCTCGATCAGCAGCCCCGGCTCCTCCCAGATCGACAGCGAGAGCGGCCCCACCACGCGGGTCATGCCCTTCGCCTTCAGCCAGCCTTCCGCCGCGCGGATCAAGGCCGCGCCGACCTCCGCATCTTCCGCCTCGAACAGCCCGAAATTGCCCGTGCCCGGCCCCATGCCCTGCTCGGCGGGCATGGCCAGCGCCAGCCGGTCGAAATGGGCGGAAATGCGGCCGACCACCTTCTGCCCGCGCCGCGCGAGGAAATATTGCGCCTCGGCATGTTCGAAAAAGGGATTCTTGCCCGGCGTGATGATCCCGTAGACCTCGCTCTTGAGCGGCGGCACCCAATGGGGATCGTCGGCGTAAAGCCGCCACGGCAGGTCGACGAAAGCCTTCAATTCGCTCTTGGAAGAAACGGGGGAAATCACCAGATCATGAGATGCCACGGCCGACCGCTTTCGCTGAAAGGAAGGGAGCAGTTCGGCGCTTGGACGGCGATTGTCAATCCGGACGTCGCGCGGTAGCCGCAACTGGGCGGATATGTCACGTTGCTGCCACGATCTCAGCGCAATTGCCCTTTAGGAACATCCGCATGACTGTGCATGATCCCGTCCTTGCCGCCGCGCACCGCCCCGCGGAAAAGCACGCCCGCAAGCCGATCGCGGACGACGCGGCGATGCTGCGCGCCGCCGCCGAATTGACCCGCACTCTTTCGACCGCCAATCCCGCCATCTACTGGCCCGACTTCCTCGCTTCCGCGCTGCTGGGCTATGCCGCGCTGGCGGGCGCGATCCTGCTCGACAACGGAGCGCTGGCGGCGGTTTCGGGCGTCGTCGCGATGCTGGCGCTCTATCGCGCGGCAAGCTTCATCCATGAACTGACGCATATGCGCGAAGGCGCGCTGCCGGGCTTTTATGCCGCATGGAACCTGCTGGTCGGCATTCCCCTGATGATCCCGTCCTTCATGTATGAGGAAGTGCATACCCAGCACCATGCCCGCACCCGCTACGGCACGGCGAACGATCCGGAATATCTGCCGCTCGCGCTGATGAAGCCATGGTCGCTCCCGCTGTTCATCGTCGTCGCGGCGCTGGCGCCGGTCGGGCTGATCCTGCGTTTCGGCGTGCTGACGCCGCTGTCGCTGCTCATCCCGCCGCTGCGCCGGGCGGTGCGGGAGCGTTATTCGGCGCTGTCGATCAACCCCGCCTATCGCCGCCGCGCGCCCGAAGGCGATTTCGCGCGTCGCTGGGCCTGGCAGGAAGCGGGCGCCTGCGTCTTTGCGCTGGCCCTGGTCGGAAGCGTGTTCCTGCTGGGATGGAAGCCGCTGCTGGTCTACATGGCCGTCCATTCGGGCATGACCGTCCTCAACCAGCTTCGCACGCTGGTCGCCCATCTCTGGGAGAATGAGGGCGAGGCGATGACCGTGACGGCGCAATATCTCGATTCGGTGAACGTACCGCCGCCCTCGCCTTTCGCGGCGATCTGGGCGCCGGTGGGCCTGCGCTATCACGCGCTGCACCACCTGTTGCCCAGCGTCCCCTATCATGCGCTGGGCCAGGCGCACCGCCGCCTGATCGCGACCCTGGACACCGATTCGCCCTATCATCGCGGCAACTACCGGGGGATGCTGCCGCTGGTCGGCAAGATCGCCCGGAGCACCATGGCGCGCTGAACGATCCTCGGGACAGGAGAAAGGCCGGGCGATGCTCCGGCCCTTTTCATGCGATGAGCGCGATGCCTGAAGCGCATTTTGGGTGGATTGGCGACGGTCCGCTTTCTTCATTCCGTTCGGGCTGAGCGAAGTCGAAGGGCACGGCCGACCGTAGGGAGGCCACTTCGCTCCGCTCAGTGGAAGGCTTCGACTTCGCTCAGCCGGAACGGATGAAGGAATGTCCGCCCCTGGCCGGAACCCGCCATCCCAAACCCGCTTTTACGCGCATTTCCAGGGACGCCTCTCAAACCTCTTGTCTGCACGACTTGCAAGCCCTTATCTCCGTTCCATGGCTTCTCCCGAGATCGATGCGCTGACGCAGGCGCTTTCCCGCCTGCCGGGCCTTGGTCCCCGTTCCGCGCGCCGCGCCGTGCTGCACCTCCTCAAGAAGCGCGAAACCGCGCTCGAACCGCTGTTGCGCGCGCTGGGCGCGGTGAACGACCGGCTGGTGACATGCCATGTCTGCGGCAATGTCGACACGGTGGACCCCTGCGGCATCTGCGCCGATCCGCGCCGCGACGCCCGCGCGCTCTGCGTGGTGGAGGATGTGGCGGACCTCTGGGCGCTCGACAAGTCGCGCCTCTTCCCCGGCCGCTTCCATGTGCTGGGCGGCCGCCTCTCCGCGCTGGAAGGCATCCGCCCCGAAGACCTCGGCATCGACGCCCTCGTCGCCCGCGTGGAGGCGGGCAGCATCGATGAGGTCGTCCTCGCCATGAACGCCACGCTGGAAGGGCAGACGACCGCCCATTATCTCGCCGAACGGCTGGAGCGCTTCCCCGTCCGCCTCACCCAACTGGCCCATGGCGTGCCGGTCGGCGGAGAGCTGGACTATCTCGACGAAGGCACATTGGCGCAGGCGTTGCGCGCGCGCCGTCCGGTCGCTTGAAAAAGCCCGCCGATCCGACTATTTTGGACCCATGGCCATTCTTCCGATCCTTGAGGCGCCCGATCCGCGCCTGCGTACCATTTCGACGCCCGTGGAGGCGATCGACGACGATTTGCAGCGCCTGATCGACGACATGTTCGACACGATGTACGATGCGCCGGGCATCGGCCTCGCCGCGATCCAGGTCGGCATGCCCAAGCGCGTGCTGGTGATCGACCTCCAGGAACCCGAATCGGACGAGGAAGGCGCGCCGGGGGTCAAGAAGCCGCTGGTCTTCATCAACCCCGAAATCCTCGAAGGCTCGGAAGACCTGTCGATCTACAATGAGGGCTGCCTCTCGGTCCCCGACCAATATGCCGAGGTGGAGCGCCCCGCCTCCATCCGCGCCAGCTGGATGGACCGCGACGGCCGCATCCACGAGGAACGGCTTGAGGGCCTCCTCGCCACCTGCCTCCAGCATGAGATGGACCATTTGCAGGGTGTCCTCTTCATCGACCACCTTTCGCGCCTGAAACGCGACATGCTGATGAAGAAGCTGAACAAGGCGCGGAAGGCGGCGGCCTGACCGCTCGGACCCTTCCTTCAACCGGAACTTAACTTTCCACCGCATAGGCTTCAGGCAAAGGAGTTTGCCGGGGCTTTATGGATATTCGTCTATTGTTGGGTGGAGCGATGGTGATAGGGTTGGCCGCAGGTGTCGGGTCAGTCGCGCTATCGGCGGATGGCCGTCAGACAATGGGAATGAAGGCCAATGAAGCTGCTGTTGCCACGGGGATGGCGCGGGCAAGGCCCCCTGAGCCCGGCGACAGTTGGGGCGGGTGCAACGATGCTCGCGCAGCAGGCACCTCGCCTATCTATCGTGGTGAACCGGGATATCGCAGCGATATGGATGGCGATGATGACGGCATCGCTTGCGAACCTTATCACTAAGCATTGAGCGGTCAGGACGGCGCTCAGTCTGCATTGCCATGGATAGGGTAGCTAACCGACCCCTTCCGTATCCAGCGCATAGCCCGCCGAGCGCACCGTGCGGATGATGTCCTGATATTTTCCGTCGCCGTTGATCGCCTTGCGCAGCCGCCGGATATGCACATCCACGGTCCGCAGTTCGATGTCGCTGTCCTGCCCCCATACGCTGTCGAGCAGCCGCTCGCGCGAGAAGACCCAGCCGGGATGCTCCAGGAAATGCTTCAAAAGGCGGAACTCCGTCGGCCCCAGCGGCACCACCTGCCCGCTGCGCCGGACCTTGTGCCCCACCGTGTCCATCTCGACATCCGCGAAGGTCAGCGTCTCGCCGGCCAGCGCGGGCCGCACCCGCCGCAGCACCGCGCCCACCCGCGCCACCAGTTCGCGGGGGGAGAAGGGCTTGGTCACATAATCGTCCGCGCCCGTCTCCAGGCCCCGGACGCGATCCTCTTCCTCGCCGCGGGCGGTCAGCATGATGATGGGCACGTTGGCCGTGCCGTTCATGCGGCGCAGGCGGCGGCACACCTCGATCCCCGACAGGCTTTCCACCATCCAGTCGAGCAGCACGATGTCCGGCACATTCTCCTGCGCCATCAGCAGCGCTTCCTCGCCGTCGACGGTATGGGCGACCTCGAAATCCTCCCGCTTGAAATGCCAGATCAGCAGTTCCGCGAGCGCAGCGTCATCCTCGACCAGCAGCATCTTGGCCCTTGCCATGCCGGTCAGTCCTCCGCCGTCTGCGCGCCGCCGCGTTCGCGGTCGGGCAGGGTCTGGCCGGTCGCGGCGTAATAGACCATCTCGGCCACGTTGGTGGCATGGTCGCCGATCCGCTCGATATTCTTCGCGATGAAGAGCAGATGGGCGCATTCGCTGATCGTCTTGGGATTTTCGACCATGTAGGTGACGAGCGTGCGGAACACGCTGTCGTAGAAATCGTCCACCACCGTGTCCCGCTCGATCACCGCGAGGGCGAGGTCGGCGTCGCGCGCGGCGAAGGCGTTCAGCGCATCATGCACCATCTCGCCCGCGACCTGCCCCATGGAAGGGAGGAGGGAGATCGGCTCCAGCGTCCGCTTGTTGGCGGCGACGGAGGGCACGCGCTTGGCGATGTTCTTGGCATAGTCGCCGATCCGCTCCACCACGCTCACGATCTTCAAGGCGGCGATCACGTCGCGCAGGTCGTTCGCCATCGGGGCGCGCAGGGCAATGACCTGGATCACCAGCTTCTCCACCTCCGCCTCGATGGCGTCGATCCGCTTGTCGTCGGCGACCACCTGCGCGGCCAGCGCCTTGTCGTGCCGTTGCAGCGCCAGCATCGCATTCTCGATGGCCGCTTCCGCGCGCCCGCCCATTTCGGCGATGAGGCCGCGCAGCTTGTCGATTTCCTCGTCGAACGCCTTGATCGTATGTTCAGCCATGTCTCGTCTCTCTTCCGCGCCGGTCAGCCATAACGCCCGGTGATGTAATCCTTGGTCCGTTCCTGCCGCGGATTGGTGAAGATGTCGGACGTCACGCCATATTCCACCAGTTCGCCCAGGTGGAAGAAGGCCGTCCGCTGCGACACGCGCGCCGCCTGCTGCATATTGTGCGTCACGATCACGATGGCGTAGCGCCCGCGCAGTTCGTGGATCAGCTCCTCGATCTTCGCCGTCGCGATGGGATCGAGCGCGGAGCAGGGCTCGTCCATCAGGATCACTTCCGGCTCCACCGCGATGGCCCGCCCGATGCAGAGCCGCTGCTGCTGCCCCCCCGAAAGCGCCGTCCCGCTGTCATGCAGCCGGTCCTTCACCTCGTCCCACAGCCCCGCGCGCCGCAGCGACTTCTCGACGATCACGTCGAGGTCGGCCTTGCCCGCCGCCAGCCCGTGGATGCGCGGCCCATAGGCGATATTCTCATAGATCGACTTGGGGAAGGGATTGGGCTTCTGGAACACCATCCCCACCCGCGCGCGCAGCTGCACCACGTCCATCGAGGGGGCATAGATGTCCTCCCCGTCCAGCGTGATCGCGCCTTCGACGCGGGCGCTCGCCACCGTGTCGTTCATGCGGTTCAATGTCCGCAGGAAAGTGGACTTGCCGCAGCCCGACGGGCCGATGAAGGCGGTCACATGGTCCATGTCGACGTCGATGGAGACGCCCTTGATAGCCTGCTTGTCGCCATAGAAGACCTTGACGTCGCGCGCCGTCATCTTGGTTTCGGTGGCGGGGGTCAGCGTTTGCGGTTCGTGCATCATGTTTACCACCGTTTTTCGAACTTGTTGCGCAGGTAGATGGCGAGGCCGTTCATCGCGAGCAGGAATATCAGCAGCACGATGATGGCGGCGGAGGTTTTTTCGACAAAGCCCTTGGAGACTTCATCGGACCACAGGAAGATCTGCACCGGCAGCACCGTCGCCGGATCGGATATCCCGCCCGGCGGCGTCGCGATGAAGGCGCGCATCCCGATCATCAGCAGCGGCGCCGTCTCGCCCAGCGCGCGCGCCATGCCGATGATCGTGCCGGTGAGGATGCCCGGCAGCGCCAGCGGCAGCACATGCTGGAACACCACCTGCACGGGGCTGGCCCCGATGCCCAATGCCGCGTCGCGGATGCTGGGCGGCACGGACTTGATCGCGTTGCGCCCGGCGATGACGATGACCGGCATGGTCATCAGCGCCAGCGTCATGCCGCCCACCAGAGCGGCCGATCGCGGCAGATGCAGGAAGTTGAGGAAGATCGACAGCCCCAGCAGGCCGAAGATGATCGAAGGCACGGCGGCCAGATTGTTGATCGACACCTCGATGATGTCGGTCATCCAGTTCTTGCGCGCATATTCCTCCAGATAGAGCGCCGTCGCGACCCCCACCGGAAAGCTCAGCAGCAGCGTCACCAGCATGGTCAGCAGCGACCCCTTGAACGCGCCCCAGATACCGACCTGCGTCGGATCGGTGCCGTCGCTCCCCGTCAGGAAGCCCATGTTGAAGCCCGTCGACAGCACGCCCTGCTGCTTCAACCGCGCCACGGCGGCCTCGGCTTCGGGCGTGCCCTTGCTCTTGGCGGCCAGGTCGATGGCGGTCGATGCGGGCAGGCGGACCGTCTCCGTCCGGCCAAGAATCCTGGGATCGGCCTTGATCGCGTTACGGACCGCCGTCCAGGCGGTCGGCGCGATCAGCGCGTCGGCATCCGGCCCCAACGCCTTCTTCGCGGCCTCGCTCGTCACCATGGGCAGGTTCGCGCCGGCGAGCCCCTGATCGGTGATATTGGCCGGATCGAGCAGCAGCGGCGATGCCGGGAAATCGACCTGCAAGGCGATCTCCGTCCGCGTGAACCCGCGCAACCCGTTCCCCAGCATGGTGAAGAGCAGGAAGGCCAGGAACGCGGCGGACAGCGCCACGGCGAACAGGCCGGCGAACTTGAAGCGCCGCTCGGCCGCATAGCGCCGCGCGATCCGCTTCTGCATCGCGTCCGACTTCCAGTCGGTGGGAAGGCGTTCAACGGTCATTCGTAAGCCTCGCGATATTTCTTCACGACCCGCAGGGCCACGATGTTGAGCAGCAGGGTGACGATGAACAGCACCAGCCCCAGCGCGAAGGCCGCCAGCGTCTTGGCGCTGTCGAACTCCTGGTCGCCGGTCAGCAACTGGACGATCTGCGTCGTCACCGTCGTCACGCTGGCAAAGGGATTGAGCGTCAGGTTCGCCGCCAGCCCCGCCGCCATCACCACGATCATCGTCTCGCCGATGGCGCGGCTGACGGCCAGCAGGACGCCGCCGACCACGCCGGGCAGCGCGGCGGGGATCAGCACCTTGCGGATCGTCTCGCTCGTCGTCGCGCCCATGGCCAGGCTGCCGTCGCGCATGGATTGCGGCACGGCGGCGATGCTGTCGTCCGCCATGGAGGAGACGAACGGAATGATCATCACGCCCATCACCAGCCCCGCCGCCAGCGCGCTTTCCGAACTCGCGCCATGGATGCCGATGGCGACGGCAAAGTCGCGCAGGGCGGGCGCGATGGTGAGCGCCGCGAAATAGCCGTAGACCACGGTCGGAACGCCTGCCAGCACCTCCAGGATGGGTTTCATCCACTTGCGGACCTGGGGCCTCGCATATTGCGTTAGATAGATGGCGCTCATCAGGCCGAGCGGGATCGCGACGATCATGGCAATGATCGCGCCGATGAAGATCGTGCCCCAGAACAGCGGCACCGCCCCGAACGCATCCTTGTTGCCATAGCCCAGCGCCGCCGATTGCGGGCTCCACTTGGTTCCGAACAGGAAGTCGATCGGGTTCACCATCGAAAAGAAGCGGATCGATTCCCACAGCAGCGACACGACGATGCCCAGCGTGGTCACGATCGCCAGCAGCGACGCGATCAGCAATGTCGCCATCACCAGCCGCTCGACCCGCGTGCGCGCCCGGAAATCGGGCCGTACCCGGGTGAAGGCATAGGCGCCGCCCGCAAAGGCCAGCACCAGCGCCAGCACCACGCCGATGATGCCATATTCGCGGATCGCCGCGCGATAGGGTTCGACCAGCGCCTGCGCGGCGGGGTTGAAGGCCGCCGCCTGCGCCCCCGACGCGATGTTCCGCGCCTCGCCCAGCAGGGCGGACCGGGAAAAGGCGTCGGCGGGCAGGCTCTGCGCCGCCGGATCGGCCAGCACCGTCTGGGTGACGAGGCCGGGCGCCACATTGGCCCAGATCGCGAGGAAGATGCCCGCCGGGATCAGCGTCCACAGCGCCACATACCAGCCATGATAGCCCGGCAGGCTATGCACGGCGTCGCGCCGCCCCGACGCCCGCGCCACGGTTTGCAGCCGCAGCGCGCGGGCGCGGGCGCTGACCCAGGCGATCGCGCCAAGGCCGGCCAGCAGCAGGAAGATTGCAGGTCCGGTCATGGGGGTCCGCTTATTTCAGCGCCGCGCCGTCCAGCGTGGGCAGCGATTTCACCGCTTCCCCGCTCGCCTTGCGCACGTCTTCGGGTGATGCGACCATGCCGCGCTTCGTCAGCACGCCATCGGGGTCCCAGTTCGCGGCGAAGGCGTTCAGATAGGCCTGCAAGCCCGGAACCGCCTGCATATGCGCCTTCTTGACATAGATATAGAGCGGACGGGCGCCCGGATACTGGCCGGACGAGACCGTCTCATAGGTCGCCTCGACGCCGTTGATCGGCACGTCCTTCAGCGTATCCTTGTTCTCCTCCAGGAAGCTGAAGCCGAAAATGCCCAGCGCATTGGGATTCGCGCCCAGCTTCTGCACGATCAGATTGTCGTTCTCGCCCGAATCCACATATTTGCCGTCCTCGCGGATGCGGGTGCAGGTGGCCTTGTATTCGTCCTCATTCTTTTCCTTGAGCGCCTTCATCGCCTCGTCGCTCTGGCATCCCTTCTCCAGGATCAGCTCGGCGAGCGAGTCGCGGGTGCCGCTGGTCGATGGCGGGCCGAAGACGGAAATCGGGATGGCGGGCAGGCTGGGGTCCACATCCTTCCAGCTTTGCGTCTTGTTCGGGCCCTTGCCATAGGGATTGGCGGCCAGCGCCTCATAGACGATCCTGGGCGTCAGCTTGAAGCCCGGACCCTTCTTCGATTCGGCGAAGGCAAGGCCGTCGACGCCGACCTGGATCTCCACGATCTCCTTGACGCCGTTCTGCTGGCACATCTCGAACTCGGCCTTCTTCATCCGGCGCGACGCGTCGGCGATGTCGGGATATTGCGCGCCCACGCCCGCGCAGAACAGCTTCATGCCGCCGCCGGTGCCGGTCGATTCGACGATGGGCGACTTCATGCCCGGATTGCCCTGCACGAACAGCTCGGCGACCGCCGTGGCGAAGGGATAGACGGTGGACGAACCCACCGCGCGGATCTGGTCGCGGGTGGCGCCCGCGCCGCCGCCGGCGCCCTGGTCGCCGCAGCCCGAAAGTGTCAGCGCGGCCACGGCCGTCGCGGCGAAAAGAGCGAGATGCTTCACGAAAACCTCCGTCATTGCAAAGGCCGCGATTCGCTGGTCGCCGCCCCCCGATGGGTCTGCGCCTAGCTGCGGTTCATCGCGCCTTTGTGACACGCAGGTTTCATTTTCATGACAACGGCATCGGGAGCTCGCGAAAACATCGGGAGCCCGCGAAAATAGGATAGGATAGGACTTTCCGGAAAACGCTATCCCCTCGCCATCTCGTTCATGGTTTCGCCAGCGGGAACCTTGGGCAGCAGCACCGATATGCTCGTCCCCTTGCCCACCGTGCTGACGATATCCATCCGCCCGCGATGCCGCTCCACGATATGCTTGACGATGGCCAGTCCCAGCCCCGTTCCCCCCATGGCGCGGCTGCGCCCCGAATCGACGCGATAGAAGCGCTCCGTCAGCCGCGGCAGGTGGCCGGGCGGAATCCCTTCCCCCTCATCCTCCACGGTCAGCCGCGCCATCCCGCTCGGCCCTTCGCCCAGCGTCACGCGGATCGGCGTGCCGGGCCGCCCATATTTGGCCGAATTGCCGATCAGGTTGTGGAGCAGCTGGGAAAGCTGCGCCCTGTCCCCCCGCACCGGCGGCAGGCCGGGATCGATGCGCGCCTCCACCTCCGCCCCGCGTTCCCCGTGGCTGGTGCGGAACACGCCCGCCACTTCGGCCACCAGCGCGGAAAGATCGACCGCGCTGTCGGGCGCGCGATATTTGTCCGCCTCGATCCGCGACAAGGATATGAGGTCGTCGATCAGCCGCTGCATCCGCCGCGCTTCGCCGTCCATGATCTTCAGGAAGCGCTGCCGCGTCTCGCCGTCCTTGCCCAGTTCCGGATCGACCAGCGTCTCGATGAAGCCCAATATGCCTGCGAGCGGCGTGCGCAGCTCATGGCTGGCATTGGCGACGAAATCGACCCGCATCCGCTCCGCCGCATAGGCCCCGCTATGGTCGACCAGATGGACCAGCCGCCGCATCTCCTCCGTCGCGCCCAGCGGAGCGATCCGCATCTGCCAACGCTGGTCCCGCGTGCCCAGCCCCACCAGTTCCACCATGTCCGCCTTCGTCATGGCCGACATGTCGGTCAATCTTTCGGCGGCGGCGGGATGGCGGATGGCGATGCGGGCGTCCTCCCCTTCGATATGCGCGCCCAGCAACAGCCGCGCGGCGCGATTGGCGTGCAGGATGCGCCCCTTTTCCAGCAGCAGGACCGGATCGGCGATTCCCTCCATCAGGTCGGCAAAATCGGGCTCGCCGATCATCCCGGCCGATGGCGAGGGGGCTCCGGCATCTTCCCCGGCCACTTCATGATCGCTTCCCCGGGCGCAGATCAGCAGGACGATCACCCCCGCCAGCACGGGCAAGGCGATCGCCAGCGCCGACGCGCCCAGCAGGAGCGCGCCGCCCGTCCCCAGCAACAGCATGGCGATGGAGGCCGTGGTCTGCGATATGCTCAGTCGATTCATGGTTACCGCGCTGGATTCTTCGGGCTTTTGCTGCGATGGCTAGGCATAGCGCGTAAAATTTACGCTTTGGCAAGCGCGATAGCGGATCATGACGGAATGAGCGAGCCCATGAGCGGACAGGACGATCCCCGGCAGGAGCGGGAAGCGGCAGCCGATGAAGCGATGGCCTCCCGGCGACAATTGCTGATGGGCGGCGCGGTCGCGGCATCCGCCATCGTGTCGATTCGTCCCGCGCTCGCCAATACGGCCGCGTCCGTGCTCAACTGCACCATTCCCGTGCCGGATCAGGCGCGGGCGGGCAATTATATCGCCCCCAACGGACAGGTAGTGCCTGCCGGAACGCCCGGAGCCTTTCCGGCGGCGGGGCGCAGCTATACCGGGGAACAGGTGAAGCAGGCGTTGCGCGGAAGGCCCTTGCCCGGCACCGGCTATGAGCAGAATCAGGCATATCTGAACTATATCCGCCGCCTGCAATCGGGGACGAGCGGATTTACCTGCTACGCCTCGCTTCAGATGCCGCGCTGACCGGCGATATGCGTTAGGCACCTGCTTACCCCTTTGCGCTATGACGGCGCGACAATCATCGGGGACAGGGTTTGACGGTCGACCAACAATATCGCCGGGAAGGGAAAGGGAACATCCTGTCCCGCGTCCTTGACGACATGGTGCTGCTCTATCACCGTCCCTCCGGCCAGACGCATATGGTCATCAGCCCCGTGCCGGAAATATTGGAGGCGCTGGAGGATGGCGATCCGGCTTCGGCGCGGGATGTGCTTCGACGCCTTTCACGAGTTTACGATCTGGGAGCGGCCGACGCCGCGCTGCCGGAAATCGCGGCGCATCTGAGCAGCATGGCCGCGTTGGGCTTGATCCGCCTCGCTTCATGAAACATCGCATCACCCTTCGCATCGGTCCCGCGACATTCCGCATCGGGTCGGCCTGGCCGGAGCCGATCCGATTGCTGGGGCAGCTTTATGCGGACTACCCTGCGCCCGCCGACGCCATCGCCGACTTCACCGTCCGGCTGGAGCCGGTCCGCTTTCTGCGCCGCTGGCTGCGTCCGTCCATCTTCATCACCGGCGATCATGGACTGGCCGACGCCGCGCCGATGAGCCTTGCCCATGGCTTGCTGGCGGCGGAAATGGGAATGAACCTGCAAATGGCGCTGGGCTGGCGGCGGCACCTGCTGCTGCATGCGTCCAGCGTGGAGAAGGACGGGCGCATCCTCGTCATGACAGGCGAGTCCGGGTCGGGCAAGTCCACGCTGGCGGCGCAACTGGGCGAGCGTGGCTGGCGGCTGATGGGGGATGAGTTCGCGCTGCTCGATCTGGAGACGGGCGCCGTATTGCCTTTCCCCCGCCTCGTGTCGCTCAAGAACCGGGCTGTCCATGTCATCGCGGCAGAGGTGCCCCTCGCGCGCATGGGGCCGCTGCTCGCGGGCACGGCCAAGGGCGACATCCGCCATCTGGTGCCCCGATCCGATGCCGTGGCACGGATGGAGGAAGGAGGGCAGCCCGCGCTGCTGCTGTTCCCGCGCTTTGGCCATGCGCCCGCCATTCGTCCGGTGGGACAGGGCGAGACGTTCATGCGCCTGACGCAGGCGTCGACCAATTATGTGGCGCTAGGCGAGCCGGCCTTTGCCGCGCTGACCCGATTCGTGGCGCAGGTGCCCGCGCTGGCCATGGACTTCCCCTCCGGCGACGAAGCCATCGCCATGGTCGAGCGCTTGTGGGAGAAGGGCCGGTGAACGCCCTGCTATTGGTCCGAGCCTTGCGCGATCCGGGCAGCGTGGAGGCGCTGGGGACGGAGCCATGGAATGCGCTGATCGCCATGGCGCGGGCGGAGCGCCTGATCGGCACCCTGGCCTTGCGGATCGGCGGCGGGCGGGTGCCCGATGCGGTGCGGCCGGTGCTGGCCGACGTGCGGCTGGACGCGGAGCGGGAGGCACGGCAGGCGCTGTGGGAAGCGGATCGGGCGGCGGCGGCGTTGAAGCCGTTGGGGATACGGGTCGTGTTGCTCAAGGGCACCGCCTATGCGGCGGCGGGGCTGAAGGCGGGCGAAGGGCGCTTCATCGGCGACCTCGACATATTGGTGCCGCGCGATTCCATGAACGAGGTGGAGAAGCGATTGATGTTGGCGGGGTGGGAGTGGGTGAAGTCCGACCCCTATGACGATTCCTATTATCGCCAGTGGATGCATGAACTGCCGCCGATGATCCACCGGGAGCGGGACCGGATGATCGACGTGCATCATACCGTCCTGCCGCTGACGGCGCGGCAGACGCCGGATGCCGGGGCGATGGTCGCGGACGCCGTTCCCATAGCCGATGGGTTATATATTTTGTCGGCGGAGGACCGGCTGTGCCATGCGGTCGCGCATCTGCTGGCGGACGGCGATCTGGCGGGAGGCTTGCGGAACCTGTGGGACGTGCATTGCCTGCTGGCCGAAGCCGATCCGGCGGCATTGGAGGCGCGGGCGGAGCGGCATGGCCTTTCGCGCCATGTGCGGCAGGCGCGGCGGTTGGCCGATGCGCTCTATGGGGAGAGGCGGGCGCGGCTGACGGCGTGGGACCGGGTCGTCATCGCCCGGTTGCTGGCACGGGACGGTTGGGGGAGGGAGACCCGCAAAGGGCTGCGTTTTGCCTTCTATCTTCGCTCGCACTGGCTGCGGATGCCCCCGGCGATGCTGATGCGGCATCTCTTCACCAAATGGCGCATGGGGCACCGGCCGGTCTAGCCGGCGCCCCATGCCGTCCTCGCGCGATCATCATTCCGGCGAGGGAAGCCCTTGCGACGGGTCAAGCCGCGTCAGGGGTAGCGGGTGGTCCACTCGGCCGGATAAGGCGCTTCCCACGGCGAGGGCGCGACCCAGCCGGTTCCCCGCGGCGCGAACCCTGCTTCCAGCGTTCCGACCCGCTCCAGGGCATCCTTGGTGGCCGCATCCCGGCACGAAGGTACAGGAGGTGAGGCCACTTCCGGTTCACCCAGCCTGTCGCAGAGAAAACGGGCGGTCAGCGCGACACGATGACGCAGCTCCGCCTTGCCCGCCTTCGTGCTGAGGTCGAGATCGGCATAGCTGATATTCTGCGAAAGCGACTGGACGCTATCGGGCACCTTTCCGTAACGCCCGGTGACGATGATTTCCTCCGTCGTCTGGGCAGACGCGGGAAATGACAGGGGGGCCAGAAGCATGGCGCAGGCCATCGCTCCCGCCATCGTTGCGGGTTTCATCATGTGGCATCCTTTCTCTCCAGATCACCGCACGCCGGCCTGACGGCTCTGCATGGCGCGCAGCCGTTCCTTAAACGAGACGGACGCCCATTCGTTCCTGAGGGGTGCGTTGCGAGCGGACCGGCCGCCTGCCCCCTTCAATCCCGCTTCAATATGTCGAGCGCCATCACGGTCAGCGCCTCGCTGGCGGTGGCGACGACCTTGTCGGCTTGCGGGGCCCAGAAGGGGCTGTGGAGCGAGGGGAGGGAAAGCTGGCCCGCCGCCGCCTGCGTCATCCGGTCGGCGGGGACGCCGCCGACCCAGAAGATGAAGCTGTCGATCGTCTTGTCCGCCCGGTAATAGCGGCCGAAATCCTCGCCGCCCATCACCGCCGGGGTCTTCACCACCTGGCCTTGCGGGAAATGACCTTGCAGCAAGCCGGCCATCCGTTCGGCGAACTCGGGCGGATTGTAGGTGGAAGGGGTAAATTCGTCCTGCACCGCAACCGCCGGCATCCGGTCGTCCGGGATGCCCGCCGCGATCGCCTCGCCGCGCGCGATGCGCTCTATGCCCTTGATGAGCTTCGCGCGCGTTTCGTCGGAATAGCTGCGGACGGTGAGTTGCAGCTTCGCCTCGTCGGGAATGATATTGTGCTTGGTCCCGCCCTCGAAGCTGCCCACGGTGACGACGGCGGGGTCCTGCGGGTCCTGCTCGCGGCTGATCAGCGTTTGCAGCGTGGTGACGATGCGCGCGCCCAGCACGATGGGGTCCCTCGTCGTCTGCGGATAGGCGCCGTGGCCGCCCACGCCCTTCACGGTGATGTCGATGCTGTCCACATTGGCGAGCGCGTAGCCAGGCGTATAGCCGATCTTCCCCGCTTCCAGATTGGCCGCGTCGTGGAAGGCGATGGCATGGGTCGGGCGCGGGAAGCGGTTGTAGAGGCCGTCCTCCAGCATCGCGCGCGCACCCTTGCCGGTTTCCTCGGCGGGCTGGAGGATCATGACCAGCGTGCCTTTCCACTGGTCCTTGCGGGTGGAGAGGAGCTTGGCCGTTTCGATGAAGGCGGTCATGTGCGTGTCGTGGCCGCAGGCGTGCATGACGCCGGTGTCGGTGCCTTCGGCCGTCTTCGCGCGGACCTTCGACGCGAAGGGGAGGCCGGTCTGCTCGGTGACGGGCAGGCCGTCCATGTCGGCGCGGATCAGCAGCACCGGGCCGGAGCCGTTCTTCATCACCGCGACGACGCCGGTGCCGCCGACCTTTTCGGTGACGTCGAACTTCATCGCCTTGAGGCGGCGGGCGAGTTTGGCCGCGGTGGCGGTTTCCTGCCCCGACAGTTCGGGATTGGCGTGGAGGTCGCGATACAGCGTCATGAGGCCGTCCATGTCACCGGCAATCGCCGCGCCCAGCTCGCTTTGTTGCGGCGTGGCGGCGGCGGGCGCGGGCGTTTGCGCGCTGGCGACGGAGGGCAGGCTCACCGCGGCCAGAACGGCCGTCAGCATATGACGCATGAATGGAACTCCCTTGATGAGGCGGGCAGCATAAGGGGAAGGCGGCCGGATGGAAAAGGGGTTTGTTGGGTTGGCCGGGAGCGGTTTCGGGCAGTTGTTGCCGTTCCTTCACCCCGTTCGGGCGGAGCTTGCCGAAGCCCTCCACTGAGCGGAGCGAAGGGGCCTCCCTACGGTCGGCCGTGCCCTTCGACTTCGCTCAGGGCGAACGGAATGAGGAAAGCAGATCGTCCGCAACCCACCCAAATCCGCCGTTCCGCTGTTCGCCAGCGGAGCGATTCTTATGCCGCCAGCCGCAGGAACGGCACCGGCTGGGTCGAGCGCAGGACGATGGGATGACCCTCCGAGGCTTCGAACAGTTCGCCGTCCAGGATGACGCTGCTATGGTCGCCTTCGATGCGGATGGTGTCGCCCTGTTCCAGATGGATGCCCTGCATCTTGGTCTTGCCCATACGGCGAAACAGGCTGGCCCAGCCGAGGCGGAGCAGGGCGGAAAGGCTCTGGTCCACGGCCATCAGCTTCATGTTGCCGCGCTGGCTTTCGCCGGTGCGGGTGCCCAGCAGCAGCTTTTCCAGCGTGGTGACGATCAGCACGGAGAAGCGCCCCGCCAGTTCGCCGTCGCGGATGAGGGAGATGCGGACAGGATTGCTCGACGGCGGCAGGAAGCGGGCGCGGATGCCGAACAGCAGCGACACCAGCACGGCGATGGCCGTCAGGAAATGGCTGAGCCCGTTGGACAGGCCCAGCGGATAGATCTGGTTGCGGCAATAAAGGATCGAATCGGCCAGCCCCGCGCCGCCCAGGAACATGCCCAGCACCGGCCGCGTTTCGGCCCGCCCGTCCGACAGCGCGATCAACTCGCGCGCGACGACATGATCGTCGACGCCGGATTTCGCGATCTGCACGATCCTTTCGAGCGCCTTGATCGGATCGCCATGGATGCCGAGGTCGAGCGCGATCAGGTTGGTCTTGCCATTGGGCAGCACCGCGATGGGGGGGCACCCGGCCCTGGAAATGCGCGCCCTGATAGAGTTCGGTCAGCGCCGTCTGCACGGTGCCGTCACCGCCGTTGATGACGATGACGGCGGGATCGACGCGGGCGATGGTCTGCAACGCCCGGCCGATCTGGTCGACATGCTCCACCTCATAATGGAAGATGTCGGGATTGCTGGCGCAATAGCTGCGCACGCGCGGCAGGGTCTGCCGGTTGCCCGTGGATTTGGGATTGGACAGGAGCGCGACGCGGACCATGGCTATATCGTCACATATATTTGAGGTTGATCGTGATCCGGGTCACGCCCGGGCCGGCCTGGAAGGCCACCTTGTCGACCGAGGGCTTGCCCAGGTTGAAGATGTTGATGCCCGGATTGTTGGAAAAGCCGCCGCCGTCGCGGGAGATGTCGGTCTTTCCGTTTCCGTCGCGGTCGTGGCGCACGGCGATGCCATATCTGCCCGGTTCCGGCACCGGCATGCAGAAGCGCATGGCGCCGTTGCTGGGCTTTGCCGCGGTTTCGATGCGATTGATCCACGCGCCCTTGGTCAGCCACGCATTGCGGGTGGCCCGATAGGATTGCAGCCGCACATTGCCGGTCGCGGCGGCAAAGCCGCGCACGTCGATCAGCACCGCGGGCCCCTTGGCCGAAGCGGCGCACAAATCCATGTCGTTTCCGATCTCGCCATGTCCGGCCCATGCCGGGGCAGCGGCGAACAAGGCCCCCACCGACATCAGGCCTGCAACAACTTTCAACATGACCAATACACTCCTGGCAGCTATAGCCGCCCGAACGGATCGGACGGCGAGCCCCTGTTCGCCCCACTTTCCTTGAATCGGATATGGCCCGGCTTTGCGGCCAAAACATGGTGATGGGACGACGACATATTGAAACTGACCGCCATCGACCGATACCTTGCCCGCCTGATCGCCCTGCCCATGCTGGGCACGCTGGTCGTGGCCGCCATGCTGCTGGTGCTGGACAAGATGCTGAGCCTGTTCGACTTCGTCGCGGCGGAAGGCGGGCCGGTCAGCGTCGTGTGGCGGATGCTGGCCAACATGCTGCCGGAATATCTTTCGCTCGGCATTCCGATCGGGTTGATGCTGGGGATATTGCTGGCTTTCCGCAAGCTGGCGCAGACATCGGAACTGGACGTGATGCGGGCGGTGGGCCTGTCCTACGGGCGGCTGCTGCGGGTGCCCTATCTGTTCGCGATGGGCATGGCGGTGCTGAACCTGGGCATCGTCGGCTTCGTCCAGCCGCTGTCGCGCCATGCCTATGAGGCGCTGCGGTTCGAGTTGCGCTCGGGCGCTCTGGGCGCGTCGATCAAGGTCGGCGAGTTCACGAGCCTGGGCAAGCGCATGACCATGCGGATCGAGCGCAGCCTGGACGAAGGGCGCAACCTCCAGGGCATATTCGTGCGGGCCGAAGGGAAGAACGGGCAATCGCTGGCGGTGACGGCGGCGCAGGGCAGCTTCCTGGCGACGGACGATCCGGACACCATCATCTTCCGCCTGCGCGACGGCGTGCTGGTCAACAATGCGCCCCAATATAAGACGCCGCGAATCCTCTCCTTCTCCAGCCACGACCTGCCCATCGACCTGCCCCAGATAGAGAGTTTCCGCGGGCGCGACGTGGACCGGGAAAAGACGATCATCGAACTGGTCCAGATCGCCCATGACCCCGCCACGCCGCAAAAGCTGCGGAACGAGGTACGCGCCAATTTCCATTTCCGCGTGGTGGAGGTGGTGATGATGATGCTCCTGCCGCTCGCCGCGCTGGCCTTCGCGATTCCGCCCAAGCGATCGACTTCGGCGCTGGGCGTGTTCCTCTCCATCGTGTTCATCGTGACCTATCACAAGATCAACCAATATGGCGAAAGCGTCGGGGCGCTGGGCCGGGTCGACCCGATCATCGCATTGTGGGGGCCGTTCCTGTTGACGGCGGCCCTGATCTTCTGGATGTATCATGTGATTGCGCACCGGCCCGGCGGCCAGCCTATCGGCGCGCTGGAATTTGCCTTCGCCAAGATCGGCAAGAAGCTGCGGAGCATCCTGCCGACGGGCACCCGGCGCAACGGCGGGTCCACGTCACAAGACGCAGAAGCGGAGGGAGCGGCGTGATGTTCGATTTCTTCCCGTCGCGCCAGATCAGCCTCTACATGGCGCGGCTGTTCTTCACCCGCACCCTCGCCGTGCTGGCGATGCTGGTGGTGGTGCTCCAGATGCTCGACCTGCTGGGCGAATCGGGCGACATCCTCGCCTATGCGGGCAATGGCGACGCGCAGCTCTGGCATTATGTCGGCCTGCGCGCGCCGCAGATCATTGCCCGATTCCTGCCATTTTCCGTGCTGCTGGGCACGCTCATCATGCTGGCGACGCTCAACCAGAACAGCGAGATCATCTCGATGAAGGCCGCGGGCCTGTCCGCGCACCAGATCCTGGCGCCGCTGATCGCGTCGGCGCTGGGCGTGGCGCTCATCAGCTATGCCTTCAACGAACGGGTGGTGGCGCGCTCGACGGCGGCGCTCAGTGCGTGGCAGGCCGTCGATTACGGCCCGATCCCGCAGGATAGCGGAGTGAAGGCCAACCCCTGGGTGCTGGACGGCAACAACCTCGTCAACGCGGCCATCGTGGCGGGACGGGGAACGGCGACGCAACTGCGCAACGTCCATATCTACAACCGGCTGGGCAACAGCCTGACGACCATCGTGCGCGCGCCCAAGGGACGTTATGACGCGCGCGCGAAGGATTGGGTGCTGGAAGGCGCGCAGCAGTTCGACGTGGCGCGGGGCACGGTGCAGGAACTGGGCACGGTCCATTTCGGCCGCGACATCCGGCCCGAGCAGTTCACGCTGGCCAAGGTCGATCCCGACGCGCTGACCTTCACCGAATTGCGCTCGGCCATCGCGGACCTGCACGATGCGGGGCGGCCCACGGCGGAACTGGAGGGTAGTTTGTGGCACAAGCTGTCGGGGCCGCTTTCCGCCATATTGATGCCGATATTGGGGTCCGTGGCGGCATTCGGGCTGGCGCGTTCGGGGCAGTTGTTCATCCGCGCGGTCATGGGCATGGCGCTGGGCTTCGCCTATTTCGTGGCGGATAATTTCTCGCTCGCCATGGGGAATCTGGGAGCCTATCCGCCCTTCCTCGCGGCATGGGCGCCGTTCCTGCTGTTCCTGCTGGTGGGCGAGACGGTGTTGTTCCGGACCGAGGAATAGGGGGCGAAGGCTGGTTTCGGCGGGAGCGGACATTGCCACGTCCGTTCGGGCCGACCCTTCGACTTCGCTCGGCCCGAACGGATGTGGGTATCTGGACCCCACCCCTTTGACCGCCCGCCGCATCGGGTTTGCAAATCCATAATCTCCAGATGAAAAGGCCGCCATGCGTATCGTCTATATGGGCACTCCCAATTTCGCGGTTCCGGCGCTGGATGCGCTGCGGCAGGCGGGGCATGACATCGTCGCGGTCTATAGCCAGCCGCCGCGTCCCGCCGGACGGGGCAAGGCCCTGCGCCCCTCCCCCGTGCACAGCCGCGCCGAGGCGTTGGAGATCGAGGTGCGGACGCCGGCGAGCCTGAAGGATGCGGCGGTGCAGGAGGCTTTCTCGGCGCTCGACGCCGATGTGGCGGTGGTGGCGGCCTATGGGCTGATATTGCCCAAGGCGGTGCTGGCGGCGCCGCGTTTCGGATGCCTCAATATCCATGCCTCGCTGCTGCCGCGCTGGCGGGGGGCGGCGCCGATCCAGCGGGCGATATTGGCGGGCGACAATCTGAGCGGCGTTACCATCATGGACATGGAGGCGGGGCTGGATACCGGGCCGATGCGCGCCAAGCATGTGACGCCGATCGAGGACAAGACCGCCGGGGAATTGACTGACGAACTGGCGCTGGCGGGCGGGGAATTGATGGTGGAGGTGCTGGACGACCTGTCGCTGCATCCACCGGTGGCCCAGCCGGAAGAGGGCATCACCTATGCGGCGAAGATCGACAAGGCGGAGGCACGGATCGACTTTTCGCAGGACGCACATCGGGTCGAGCGGCAGGTGCGGGCGTTCAATCCCTTTCCAGGGGCATATTTCGAATATCGCGGGGAGCGGTTCCGGGTGCTGGCGGCACAGGTGGAGGAGCATGACGGGGCGGCTGGCGAACTGCTGGACCACAGCCTGCTGATCGGCTGCGGCCATGGCGCGATCCGGCCGACGCTGATCCAGCGGGCGGGCAAGGGCGCGATGTCGGCGGGAGAATTGCTGCGCGGGTTCGACATGCCCGCGGGCGAACGGATTGCTCCCCCGGGCGCATGACCCGCTTCGCCTTCACCGTGGAGTTTGATGGGCGGCCCTTCATGGGGTGGCAGCGGCAGGCGCATGGGCCGAGCGTGCAGCAGACGATCGAGGAGGCGATCCTTGCGGTGACGGGGGAGCGGGCCGTGATCCATGCGGCGGGGCGGACCGATGCGGGCGTGCATGGGCTGGCGATGCGGTGCCATGCCGATGTCGCGAAGGACATCATGCCCTTTCGGCTGATGGAAGCCTTGAATGCGCGGATGCGGCCTCATCCGGTGGCGGTGCTGGCGTGCGAGGCGGTGGCGGAGGATTGGCATGCGCGCTTTTCCTGCGTGGGGCGGTCCTATGTCTATCGGATCGCCAACCGGCGGGCGCCGCTGACATGGGAGCGCGGGCTGGCCTGGCGGGTGATCCAGCCCTTGGATGAAGTCGCGATGCGGGAGGCGGCGCGGATTCTGTTGGGGCGGCATGACTTCACGACGTTCCGGTCGGTCCATTGCCAGGCGGGGAGTCCGGTCAAGACGCTGGACCGGCTGGATGTCGAGCGCGACGGCGACCGGATCGCGATCCATGCGGCGGCGCGGTCCTTCCTGCATCATCAGGTGCGATCGATGGTGGGGTGCCTGGCCATGGTGGGCATGGGGCGGTGGCGCGTGGGCGACCTGCGCGACGCGCTGGAGGCGCGGGACCGGGCGGCGCTGGGACTCAATGCACCGCCGGACGGGTTGTATTTCGTGCGGGCGGATTATCCCTAGAGGCGCGTTCGGAAGGGGGTGAAGTCGGTGCCCTCGTCATAGACATCGAGCCCTTCGCGACGCTTCAGCGTGTTGACGGCCAGATAGGTGACGGGGGTGAGCACGGCTTCCCATGTGACCTTCATCGCCCAGTTGGTGACCATCACCGTCAGCACCTGATCCGTGCTCCAATGGCCGTAGAAGGCGAGCGGGTAGAAAAGCAGGCTGTCCACCCCCTGCCCCACCACGGTCGATCCGATGGTGCGGGTCCACAAATGCCTGCCCCTGGTCCAGACCTTCATCTTGGCGAGGACGAAGCTGTTCGCCAGTTCGCCTGCCCAGAAAGCGGCGAGCGAGGCGAAGACGATGCGCCATGTGCTGCCGAACACGGCTTCATAAGCCTGCTGGTCGGGCCAGCCCTGCGCCGGCGGGAGGGCGACGACGACCCAGCTCATCAGCGCCATGAACAGCATCGCGCCGAACCCCGCCCAGACGCAGCGGCGCGCGCGAGCATAGCCATAGACTTCGGTCAGCACGTCGCCGATCACATAGCCCAGCGGAAAGAAGAGGATGCCCGCGCCGAAGGTGACGCCGCCCAGCGACGACAGCTTGGCCGCGCCGATGAGGTTGGAGAGGAGGAGGATCGCGACGAAGGCCGCCATGAAGAAATCGAAATAGCGCAGCGGCCGCTGGCCCAGCGCCGCCGCGTCGATTTTCCTGATCCCGTCGCTCATGCAGGATGCATATCGTTCCGGCGGCGGATTGCAAATGCCGCAGGCGATTGCGCGCGGGCGCAAGCGCGGCTATCGAACGCGGCGACGGCCCCGTAGCTCAGCTGGATAGAGCATTCGCCTTCTAAGCGAATGGTCACAGGTTCGAATCCTGTCGGGGTCGCCAACGAAAAGATAACTCAGGGACTTTGCGTTTCTAAGGGGCATAATGTGCTCGCCGAACGCAAGACACAATCCAGCAATTTCTGCGATTTCCTTGGAGCGCACGCATGAGCGCGCGTTCGATTGGCAACATCGCCTCCACCTTCGCGGGTCACAAAAACCCCGACCGTCAACGCACTCCACGCCGCAACAGCTACGACATTGACGATCGCCGGGCGGATGTTTTCCGGCCCGTCCGCGACGGATGGGACTGGATCGGTTCGGTCATGCAGGCATTCGACGAACTTCTGCACCATCAACGCGTCACCAAATACAAGGAGTCGGATCGGCTGCAGGACGGCGACAGGCGCATCCTCTGGAACTTCCTCAAGCTGATCGACTTCAAGACCGGCCGACTCGACCCCAGCTATCAGGAGATCGCCGACCGCGCAGGATGCCACCGTGATACGGCCATAGAAGCGTGCAAGCGGTTCGCCAAATGGCTCGGCCTCAAGTGGGTCCGTCGCACGGTGAAGGCGGAAACAGCCGGACGGGCCGGTCCCCAGCGTGAGCAGATCAGCAACGCATTCCACTTTGATCTGCCATCGGCCCCACGCCGCGTCTGGGAGGCGTTCAAGGCGGCAATCAAGCGTCGTGCTATCAAAAAGCATGGAAAGGCGCCACAGAGCCTCAACAAGCCCCAAAAGGCACCTGACGATCCCGCCTTATCCAATGCCCTTAACGCTCTCGAAAAGACGTTCGATCTTAACGAGCGAGCGCTAGTCGGAAATTCCGACACTATCCCGGTATAAAAATTAAAAGGGGGAATGGACTGCCTTCGGCAGACGTCAATTTGAGGGGACCGCCACCACCGCCGCCTGAAAAGGGCACGAAGCACTCCCGACGCACCGTTGGGGAGCGGTGCCGCTTGCGCGTCACCGATGGCTTCCCAGAGGGAACCATAGGTTGGGATCGCGCTTCCCCTCTCCTGTCGCATCAGCGGCACCGTAGCTGCATCGAATTGCATCAAACCTTTGCGCCTAGAGATGCGCTTTCGGCCCAGCCGTTGAGCCGGCAGGCTCCACATCTCAACACTGCATCAAAACCGACATAAAATGCGCGCGGGCGAGGCGGGGGGAAAAGCGCGCGGCGAGGGGTGGCGGCGGCGGCCCCGGCGCGCAGGCCCGGATCGGCGTGGGTCGGGGCCGGGGGGATGGGCGCGGCCTGCCCGATCGGCCCGGCAGGGGTTGGCTGGGCCTGTAAGATTATTGCGCGACGGCGGCGGCCGCGTCGTCCGGCCACCGATTTCCGATTGACCGAATCGAAGTATGTTCATCATATGTTCCATATCTATCGGAGGTAGTATGGAACGCATCGACGACATTCGGGAGGCCGTGGCGACGGCGCTGGAAACGCGCGGTCTCAATAACCGGGAATTCCTGCGCGATATTCGCGAAGGGCGGCGCGACGAAGGCCCCTATATGCTGGGCGCGCTGGCGTGGGATCAACAGCTGAAGGAGCAGGCGCGATGAGCCGATCCCGTCACAAGGGGGCACGGCCCCTCGTCCGCCATCTGGACAGCTGGTCGGAGGGTCATCCGGTGGCCCATGCGATCCGAACCGGAGACTGCTGGTTCGGCGCGTGGCAGCGGCAGGCATGCATGCCCCTGGCCAAGCTGTCGCGCCTGACGGGCATCCCGATCCAGCGCTTTAGTGCGATCGAATATGGCGGCCCTGTGTCCCGCGCCGAAGTGGATGCGCTGGCCCGCGCGTGGAGCATCAGCACGGCCGACCTGATCGCGTCTATTCCGAACGCCGATCAGGTCATCGACTGATGCTCGATGCGTCTTCCGATATGTCGTTTATATGTTGACATCCGGATATACGTCGCATATAAGCGACAGCATGGAAACGCAGCAAACCCCCGCTTTCGCCGACTGGTTCGACGGCCTTCGCGACCGCAAGGCCAAGTCGAAGATCGCGGGGCGCATCGCCCGCTTCGAACTCGGCCTGATGGGCGACGTGAAATCGGTGGGCGATGGCGTTTCGGAAGCGCGTATCGACTTCGGCCCCGGATACCGCCTCTATTTCACCCGCCGGGGCAACAGGCTGATCGTCCTGCTGGTGGGCGGCGACAAGTCCACCCAGCAGCGGGACATAGCAAGGGCAAAGGACATGGCGGCCCAGATACCCTGAGCCGCCATATGAGAAGGGCAGACACATGACTATCGAACTCAGCCGCTTCGACGCGGCTCAATATCTGACCGAACCGGAGGACCAGGCCGAACTGCTGGCCGATGCCGTCGCGACCGGCGATGCCCAGATCATCGCCAAGGCTATCGGCATCGTCGCCCGCGCGCATGGCATGGTGGAACTGTCCAAGGAAACCGGCCTCAACCGGCAGCAGCTTTATCGCGCGCTGGGGCCGGAAGGCAATCCGACGCTGGCGACCATGCTGAAGGTGCTGCCCGCGCTTGGCCTGCGGATGCGGATAGAGGCGGCGGCCTGAGCCGCCGCCCGCGCCTCGCCTATGCGATGGCGAAATTGCTGACGATCAATTCGCCGACTTCCTTGGCCTTCGGCCCGATCGTGTAGGTGGTCGAAGCTTCGACCATGGGAAAGGCCGCGAACGTCTCGCGCACTCCGGACGTGTCGTTGATCGACATCAGGAACCGGCCCTTGATGCCGCGCAGCTGGGCCGCCAGTCGCTCGAAATCCTCGCGCGCGAAGACATCCTGCCCATAATCGGTTTCGCAGCCCCAATAGGGCGGATCGAGATAGAACAGCGCGCCCTCGCCGTCATAGCGCCGGATGAATTCGCCATAGGGCAGCTGCTCGATGACGACGCCCGAAAGCCGCTCATGAATGTCGGCCAGCATCGGTTCCAGCTTCGTCACGTTGAATCGAGCGCCCGCCCTGCGATCCACGCCGAAATTCCGCCCCTCGACCTTCCCCCCGAAGGCAAGCCGCTGGAGATAGAGGAACCGCGCCGCCCGTTGCAGATCGGTCAGCCGGTCCGGCGGCAACGCCTTCAGCCGATCGAATTCCGCCCTGCTCGCCACGCGAAAGCGCAGCATGTCGATGAAATAGGCATAATGCTCCTGAAGGACACGGAAGAGGGTCGCCACGTCGCCCGAAACGTCATTGATCGCTTCGGCCTGCGGCTTGCGGCTGCGGCGCAGGAAAATGCCGCCCATGCCCACGAACGGCTCGGCATAGCTGAGATGGGGAATGCGATCGATGATCGCACAGATCCGACGCGCCAGATTGCGCTTGCCGCCGATATAGCCAGCGGCGGGGGACACAGAACGAACTGCGGTTAGGGTCATGTTTACCATTTGCCTTCCATTGATCGCCCACCCCGGATGAGGGGCGGGACAGGCCGGGGTGGCCTTTGGTCGTGGCGAATTTAGGCTTCGCCGGTGAACCGCGTGACAGCGCGGCGCACCCCCGCTTCCCGGCCTGACGCCGGTCGGCGGGCGATGGATCAGGCGGCGGCTTTCACCCGCTCCTTGAAGCGGACGGCTTCGACGCCCAGCTTTTCGTTCACTTCGAGACAGACGGCCTGCAACGGTTCGATTTCCAGTTCGTGGAAGCTGTCCAGCGCCTTGGCCGGATCGCCGAAGCCGCCTGCATTCGCGGGGATGATGCCCAGCAGCTGGGGCGGCACCCGGTGCGCGGCCAGAACATCGTCCCGCGTCGTGTTCTTGATCCCCAGAAATTCATCCTTCGCGCCGACCTCCGCGATCGGAACGACCTTGATGCCGCCTTCCTTCCCTTCCGGCTGGTGGACGAACAGGTTTCGGAAATTGCCCGGTCCCTTGGACTTCCGCATGGCTTCGCGGATCGCGTCCACGTCGCCGTCGGTGAATTGCCCGGTCGCATGGAGGATGAAACCGGCATGACTGCCGTTCAGATAATAGCGGCGGCGGAACAGGGTCGCGCTTTCATTGAGCAGCGCCGATTGCAGGGCGGATAGATATTCGGGCAGGCCATAAATCTCCTGATTGACATCAGGAGCCGCCACCTGAATGACGCGGCCGCGCGGAAATTCGACTTCGTTCTTATATCCCGGCACCCACCAATAGCTGCCCTCCTCCACCCCGCGCCGCACATATTTCGCAAGCGCATGATCGAGCCGCAGCGGATCGCCTAGGCGGTTGTGCTTCACCTCGAAATAGAAATTGCCGAACACCAGATAATCCTGCACCGCCGCCATGAAGGCGCGGCGCGACAGGTAGGGCGTCGGGTCGAGGCTGGCGGCCAGCATGTTGCGCTTCAGCATGATCGCGCTCGAATGGTGCGGGCTGACGCGATAAGCCCGCGCGAGGCCGTCCAGCGACAGCGGCGGCTCATACCAGCGCTGGTTGTGCCAGCATTCCAGCATATCCAGCACGGTCGCCCGATCCAGCACGGGTTCCGGGTCGCCGAAGGTGAAGGCTTCGACATGCGACCGATTGCCGTTCGCCGCGACGATCGCGCCGCCGGCGGCCTCGCGGCTTTCGCGGCGGTTCATTTTGCGGGCGCGCTTGCTCATAGAATCTCCATTGTCCCTTTGGGCTTTTCCTTGCCGTCCAGCGGCTCGTTCATCAGGATGTGCATGGTGGCCCACGCCAGATCGGCATGGCCGTCATTGCCGCCGCGCCCCGCCTTGAACGTGACGTTGCGGCCGCTGGTGGTCAGCGTCTTCTTGATCGACACGAAGGCCGAAACGATGTCGAGCATTCCGGCATCGAACGCGATGCGCGCGCGGCGGATGACGTTCTGCGCCTTCATGATCATCTGGGCTTTGACATCGAGCGAATATTCGATCTTCACGACCGAACAGCCGGGGATGGCTCCCGGTTTGGCGAGCAGCTGATAGACGCCAGCCCCGACGCCCTGCGCGTCGATGCCCAGATAGGTGCAGTTGTATCGGGACAGCACGGCCTTGATGAATTCAACCTGCTGCTCGAAATCGAGGCCGCGCAGCTGGTGGCGCTCAAGGATGCGGAACTGTCCGCCCTCGACCAGCGGCGGCGCGGCGATGACAAGGGCGGCGTTGTCGCCCTCCTCGCTTTCCTGCGGATCGTAACCGGCCCAGACTGAGCGATTGCCGTATGGCCGCGCCGCCTCGATGTTGAAATCGGTCCATTCGACCAGGCTGTCGCACCCGCAGGCGATCAGGTCGTTGAACTTGAAGGCCGACAGGCTGTCGTCGACAAATTCGCATAGGAACAGGTTGGCGAACTCGTCGGGCGCATATTCGTCTTCCAGCTCCTCGATGTCGAACAGGTCGCAGCCGCCCGCTTCGGCATCGCGGATATTGACGATGTTGCGCCAGATACGATCCGGCCCGACCATGCCGATCGCCAACGCGGCATGGCTGACGTCGATTTCGATACGGTCGGCCTTTTTGCGCCGCCGGTTGCGCCGCTCGCCGGTCCAATAGGGATAGGCGGGATGCGCGATGCTGGACGGCGTCGAAAAGTAGGTTTTGCGCCACTTCTTGTGGGTCGCCATGCCAGAGGCGACCTTGTTCAATTCTTCGAACGAATGGACCCAGAAAAATTCGTCAAAGTAGAAATTGCCGTGGCGGCCCTGCGCGGTGCGGAAATTGGTGCCCAGAAAATGCAGTTCGGCCGCCGCTTCCTCCGCTGGGCGAAGGTCGGACGTGATCAGCATGGGATCGCCGGTCAGCGACACCCCGACCAGTTTCGCGAAACTGACGATGTAGGATCGGAACTGGTGCGCCTGCGCCTTCGAAGCCGACAGGAATATCTGGTTCCGGCCCGTCTCGATCGCG